>NZ_JBIAMU010000011.1:0-335926 GCF_042874215.1 Streptomyces sp. NPDC004111 | reverse complement strand
GCCGATGGTACTGCAGGGGGGACCCTGTGGGAGAGTAGGACGCCGCCGAACAATCATTGCGAAGAGCCCCGTGCCGGGGATACCGGTACGGGGCTTTTCTGCGTTTACGGGCCGATTGACCCCGAGTGGGGCGGCCCTTTTCGTGTCGGCTTTTCCGTGAGGTCACGGAAGCTTTGGTCAGAGACGGCCGGAGGCCTTCAGCGCGAGGTAGGCGTCGGCCAGGGCGGGGGCGAGACTGTCCGGGGTCGCGTCCACGACTGTGACTCCGTGGCGCTGCAGTTTCTCGGCCGTGCGGCGGCGCTGGATCTGGGCCTGAGTGCCTGCCGCGGCCTCGTGCACGGACTGGACCGAGCCTCGTGCGTTCGCCATTTCCGCTACGTGCGGGTCGGCCACCGAGGCGACAAGAACCGTGTGGCGTTGGGTGAGCTGCGGAAGAACCGGGATGAGGCCCTCTTCCACGGGTGCTGTTTCCAGGCTTGTGAGCAGAACGACGAGAGAGCGGCGCGGAGCGTTCTTCAACGCGGTGGACGCCATGCCTCGGGCGTCGGTTTCGATGAGCTCGGGTTCGAGCGGAGCCATCGCGTTGACCATGGCCGGCAGGAGTTCGCCCGCGGAACGGCCCTGGACCTGGGCTCGGGCGCGACGGTCGTACGCCAGGAGATCGACCCGGTCGCCGGCGCGCGAGGCGAGTGCGGCGAGGAGCAGGGCCGCGTCCATGGACGCGTCGAGTCTGGGTACGTCGCCCACGCGGCCCGCGGACGTGCGGCCTGTGTCCAGGACCAGCAGGATGTGGCGGTCGCGCTCGGGCCGCCAGGTGCGTACCGCGACCGAGTTCTGGCGGGCGGTGGCACGCCAGTCGATGGAACGAGTGTCGTCGCCGGGCACGTAGTCGCGGAGACTGTCGAACTCGGTGCCCTCGCCCCGCGTCAACACGCTGGTGCGGCCGTCGAGTTCGCGCAGCCGGGCCAGCTTCGACGGCAGGTGCTTGCGGCTGCTGAAGGGCGGCAGCACGCGGACCCGCCAAGGAACCTCGTGGCCGGCCTGACGCGCGGCCAGGCCCAGGGGCCCGTACGAGCGGACGGTGACGCGGTGCGCGTGGCGGTCGCCGCGGCGGGTCGGCTGCAACAGGGTGGTGAGGCGGCGCCGTTCGCCCGAGGGGACCGTCACCTTGTGGCGCGAGGCGACGAAGTCGCTGCCGGGCAGCCAGCTGCTCGGAGGCCATGCGTCGCGCAGGTCGGCACGCAGAGGGCGCGGAGTGGGGTTGGTGACGGTCAGGGAGACAGAGGCGGTTTCACCGAGTCGAACGGATGTGTCACCGCTTCGAGTGAATTGGAGCTTTCGCACTGGTGCTGCCAGTGCGTAGTCGCACATGATTGCGAGTGTGAGGGGCGCGTTGATCGCGAGGATTCCCGACCAGCTCGGCGCGAGGATGCCGACGGGGAGGGAACCGAGGGCGGCGAGCAGCGCGGCTCGTCCGGTGAGGGCCATGGCCGCCGTCTCAGCGGGGGACGGGGACGTGGGCGAGGACCGCGGTGATGACGGAGTCGGCAGTGACTCCTTCCATCTCGGCCTCTGGCCGGAGCTGGATGCGGTGACGGAGCGTGGGCAGCGCGAGGGCCTTCACATCGTCGGGGATGACGTAGTCCCTGCCGGTGAGCCAGGCCCAGGCGCGGGCGGTGGACAGCAGGGCGGTGGCGCCTCGTGGGGAGACGCCGAGAGTCAGTGAGGGGGATTCGCGGGTGGCACGACAGATATCGACGACATAGCCGGTGATCTCGGGAGACACCGAGGTCTTGGCGACGGCGGACCGGGCGGCTTCCAGGTCTGCGGGGCCGGCGACGGGGCGCACGCCCGCCGCCTTCAGGTCCCGTGGGTTGAAGCCTTCCGCGTGGCGGGTCAGGACGTCGATCTCGTCCTGGCGGCCGGGGAGGGGGACGGTCAGCTTGAGGAGGAAGCGGTCCAGCTGGGCTTCCGGGAGGGGATAGGTGCCCTCGTACTCGACCGGGTTCTGGGTGGCCGCGACCAGGAAGGGGTCGGGAAGGAGGCGCGGGACCCCGTCCACGGTGACCTGGCGTTCCTCCATCGCTTCGAGGAGGGAGGACTGGGTCTTGGGAGGGGTGCGGTTGATCTCGTCGGCGAGAAGGAGGTTGGTGAAGACGGGGCCGGGCTGGAAAGAGAACTCCGAGGTACGGGAGTCGTAGACCAGGGAGCCCGTGACATCGCTCGGCATGAGGTCAGGAGTGAACTGGACGCGCTTGGTGTCGAGTTCGAGTGAGGCGGCCAGAGCGCGGACCAGAAGGGTCTTGGCGACGCCGGGGACTCCTTCGAGGAGGACGTGGCCGCGGCAGAGGAGAGCGACGACGAGGCCGGTGACCGCCGGGTCCTGGCCGACCACGGCCTTGGCGATCTCGGAGCGCAGGGCTTCGAGCGAGGCGCGGGCGCTGTCGGGGGTCTCGGCCGAGGGCTCGGAGGGAGTCTCTGCGGGCTGGGCGCTCATGAGGCGCGGACCTCTCTTTCGAGGGCGTCGAGTTCGTCTGCCAGGCGGATGAGGCCGGCGTCGTCGGACGGAGTGGGACCGAAGAGGAGGGACACGAGGTCCCTGCTGGTGCCGGGGAGACGGGCGGCCACGGCGGGGAGAAGGGCGTCGGAGGAGTCGGACTGGGCGGTGGGGAGGCTGAGCAGGGAGGACAGGCGGGCTCGGGACGCGGAGCGGAGAGTGGCGGCGGCGCGGTCGCGGGCGTTGGACTTCAGGTACAGGCGGGCGCGGCCCTCGGTGGTCTCGGAGGCGCGGATGGCGACCGGGAGGCGTTCGGTCACCAGCGGGCCCAGGCGGCGGGCGCGCCACAGGGCGGCGAGCACCGCGGCGAGGGCGAGTTGGAGGGCTCCCCAGAGCCAGCCCTGCGGGATGTGGGAGAGGAAGCCGCCTGCGGCGTCGGACGAGTCGCCGTCGGAGCCGCTGCCGTCGGCTGCGGACGCGTCGGAGAGGGAGGGGAGGTACCAGACGAGATGAGGCCGGGAGCCGAGGAGTTGGAGGGCGAGCGAGGCGTTGCCCTGCTGGGCGAGGCGCTCGTTGTGAAGGAGGTCGGGGGCGCCGAGGAGGACGGTGTCACCGTTCCCGGGGGCGGTGAGGCGGAGCAGGGAGGGGCGGCCGTCCACGGGGTAACAGGCGTCGTGGGCGGCGTCGGTGGAGTAGCGGATGCCGCCGAGTTCGGCGGTGCCGGCGGTTGTCGCTGCGGGCAGGGCGCAGCGGGGCTCCCGGGTGGCGACAGGGGCGCTGGGGGCCTCGGTCCGTACGCCGGGGGCGAGGGTGGGGACGGAAGGAGGGCCTGGGGCGACCAGGACCGTGCGGCCGCCGGACTCGGCAGTGGCGGCGCGGAGTTGGCGCTGCTGCGCAGGGGTGAGGAGGTTCGGGGAGGCGACGAGGAGGGTGGTGTCCGGGCCGGTGGCGGTGGTGGCCTCGGCGAGAGTGCTGACGACGCGGGTGTCGACACCGCGGTCCTTGAGGAGTTCGGCGGTGGCGCGGCTGCCGTTGCGGTCGTAGGAGCGGGGGTCGAGATGACCGTGCTGGTCGCCGGACCGGAGAGCGCCGATGACCAGGCCCGCGACGAGGAGGATGCCGAGGACCAGCAGGATGCCGCGGGCGCGGTGCCACAGCTGGCGGGGGGAGGGGGAGACCGTGGTCGGGCTGTCGGCCGTGGTGGTCATGAAGCGGCTCCGCCGGGCGAGGGGGCGTTGGCCAGGGACGGCTTCGTGGCGTCGAGGTCGAGATCGAGGGTGCGCAGCGTCAGGTACGCGGCCTCGTCGGCGGTGCGGTCGCCGTACGTGACGTCGTCGAAGGAGCGGGCGGCGGCGCGCAGGCGGTCGGCGTGGCCGGGGAGGGAGCGGCCGGCCTCGGCGGCTGCCTCGTCGGCGGTGCGGCCGGGGCGCGGGTCCAGAAGGGCGCGCTCTTCGAGGGCGCGGACGATGGCGCGCATGCGTTCCTGCACTGCTGGGTTCCAGCGGCGGGCGGCGGCGTGGGCCTCGGCGGTGGTGCGGTGTTCGGCGGCGCTTTGGGGACGGTCGTCGAACAGGGCGGGTGCGGAAACGGGGGAGCGGCGCGGGGTGCCGAGGCGCCACCACAGGCCGAGTACGAGCAGGACGACGACGACCCCGATGACGACCAGGCCGAGTGTGCCGCCGGGGGTGGCACCGGCGGCGGAGTCGAAGAGGCCGCCGAGCCAGTCCCAGAAGCGGTCGAAGGCGCGCTGGAGGAGGTTGGGGTCGTTCTCGTGGTACCTCGGGTCGGACAGCTCGCGTTCGGCGGCCTCGCGGGCCGGGACGCGCGACGTGTCCACGGGTACGTCGCCGTCGCCGCGCGCCCGTAGCCAGGTGGTGGCAGTGTCCCCCGTCACTGTCACTGACGCGTCAGCTCCCTGGAGTGTGTTCGGTGGGCCCGTCTGTGCCGTAGCCGGGGAGACCGGCGGCGCGGGCGAGGTCCAGGTCGAGTGCCTCGCGGCGGATGCGCTGGTCGATGTAGAGGAGGACCGTCACGCCGGCGGAGATCGGGTAGGTGATGGACGCCGCGATCACCGCGCCGATGCCGCCCACGATCAGGAAGCCCCAGCCGAACTCCGGGGTGGAGCCGTTGAGGAGGCTGCTGACGCCGTCGCCGTCCACGAGGAGGGCGATGAAGGAGAAGAGCATGCCGATGACCAGCGACACGACGGTGGTCAGCACCATGGTCAGCAGCGTGATGCCGAAGACCCGCCACCAGGCGCCCTGCACCAGCTTCGCCGAGCGGCGCAGGGCCTGGCCGATGGACTGCCGCTCCAGCATCAGGGCCGGGGAGGCGAGCGAGAACCGGACCAGCAGCCAGGCGATGACGACGAACGCGGCGAGCGCGCCGAGTGCCGCGAGGGCCGCGCCCCCGGCGGAGCCCAGCAGCAGACCGGGCAGCAGGCCGACGACCATGATCGCGGCGGCGCCGAGGGCCAGCAGCAGGGTGAGCCCGAGCAGCCGCGCCAGCTGGGGCTTGGCCTCGCGCCAGGCGTCGCCCAGGGTCACCGGGCGGCCGAGCACCGAGCGGCTGACCACCATGGTGAGCAGCGCGGTGGTGAAGAGGGTGCCGATCAGGGTGATCAGCGTGGTCGGGCCCATGCTGAGCAGGCTGCTCTGCATCGACTCGGCGGTCTGCCGCATGAGCTCGGAGGGGTCCGCGTTCGGGTCGACGGTGACCGGCTCGGGCAGCACGTAGCGCTGGACCACGATGTCGGCGATCTGCATGAGCACGGCGACGGTGACCGTGATGCCCAGCACCGTGCGCCAGTGGGCGCGCATGGTGGAGACGGCGCCGTCCAGGATGTCGCCGACGCCCAGCGGGCGCAGCGGGATCACACCGGGCTTGGCCGCCTGGGGCGCGCCGCCCCAGCCGCCGGGGCCCGGGGCGCCCCAGCCGCCCTGCTGCGGGACCTGGCCGGGCGGCCTGGGCGGGGTCTGGGCGTGACTGCGCGGGGGAGTGCTGCCCGGCGCGGACCACTGGCCCGCGGGTGGCTGTTCCTTCGACCACTTCGAGGCGGGAGCCTGGTCGGAGGGCTCGGCGGACCCGGAGTTCTCCGGGGGACGGCCGTCGGAGGGGGCGGATCCGGGCGAGGCCCAGCCCGGAGAGTCGTTCATCGTCGCTCCTTCACGGTGCCCTGCCGCGGGTACGGCGGCAGGTTGCCAGCCATCGTGTCATGGGGCGCCCGCAAGCGGACCTGCCCCCGTGGCTCCTCGTCGCTCTTGGCACCTTCAATTGTCGGGGCGGTACGGGGCAGACTGGGCGGATGGCTGATCAGGACGCACACAGCACGGTGGGCGCAGAACCGCCCGCGCGGCCCTCGCTGCGATGGGAGGAGCCGCCCGAAGGACCGGTGCTGGTGCTCCTCGACCAGACCCGGCTGCCCACGGAAGAGATCGAGCTGGTCTGTACGGACGTGCCCGCCCTGGTGCAGGCGATCCAGACGCTCGCGGTGCGCGGAGCCCCGCTGCTCGGCATCGCCGGGGCGTACGGGGTGGCGCTCGCCGCCAGACGCGGTTTCGACGTCGAGGGGGCGGCGGCCCAGCTGGCGGGGGCGCGCCCCACCGCGGTCAACCTCGGGTACGGAGTGCGGTGGGCCACCGAGGCGTACCGGGCCGCGCTGGAGAAGGGCGCCGGTCACCAGGGGGCGGCGGGCGCCGCGCTGGACGCCGCCAGGGAGCTGCACCGGGCGGACGCCGCGGCCAGCGCGGCGATGGCCCGGCACGGGCTGGCCCTGCTCGACGAGCTGCTGCCCGGCGGCGGCCACCGCATCCTGACCCACTGCAACACGGGGGCGCTGGTGTCCGGCGGCGAGGGCACCGCGTTCGCCGTGGCCCTGTCGGCACACCGCACGGGGCGGCTGCGGCGGCTGTGGGTGGACGAGACGCGTCCGCTGATGCAGGGGGCGCGGCTCACCGCGTACGAGGCGGCGCGCAACGGGATGGCGTACACGCTGCTCACCGACAACGCGGCGGGTTCCCTGTTCGCGGCGGGCGAAGTGGACGCCGTGCTCATCGGGGCGGACCGGATCGCGGCCGACGGCTCGGTGGCGAACAAGGTGGGCAGCTATCCGCTGGCGGTGCTGGCCAAGTACCACCACGTCCCGTTCGTCGTGGTGGCGCCGCTGACGACGGTGGATCTCGACACCGCGGACGGGGCGTCCATCGAGGTCGAGCAGCGCTCCGGGCTCGAAGTGACGGAATTCACCGGAGGGCTCGCGGTGCGGGGCGCCGACGGGTGCGGCGGGCTGCCGGTCGCACCGCTGGGGACGCAGGCGTACAACCCCGCCTTCGATGTGACGCCGCCCGAACTGGTGACGGCGATCGTCACCGAGGAGGGCGTCGTTTCGCCGGTGACGGGGCCCGCGCTCGCGGAGCTGTGTGCCAGGTCACGACGGGCAACGATGAGCTAATGGGATGATGGCCCAATGAAAGGACGCGTCCTTGTCGTCGACGACGACACCGCACTGGCCGAGATGCTCGGCATTGTGTTGCGTGGAGAAGGTTTTGAGCCGTCGTTCGTAGCGGACGGCGACAAGGCACTTGCGGCATTCAGGGAGGCCAAGCCGGACCTGGTGCTGCTGGACCTCATGCTGCCCGGACGGGACGGCATCGAAGTGTGCCGGCTGATCCGGGCCGAGTCCGGAGTGCCGATCGTCATGCTCACGGCGAAGAGCGACACCGTCGATGTGGTGGTCGGGCTGGAGTCCGGCGCCGACGACTACATCGTCAAGCCGTTCAAGCCCAAGGAGCTCGTCGCCCGGATCCGGGCGAGGCTGAGGAGGTCGGAGGAGCCCGCGCCCGAGCAGCTGGCCATCGGTGACCTGGTCATCGACGTGGCCGGTCACTCGGTGAAGCGGGAGGGGCAGTCGATCGCGCTGACCCCGCTGGAGTTCGACCTGCTGGTCGCGCTCGCCCGCAAGCCCTGGCAGGTGTTCACCCGCGAGGTACTGCTGGAGCAGGTCTGGGGCTACCGCCATGCCGCGGACACCCGGCTGGTCAATGTGCACGTCCAGCGGCTGCGTTCCAAGGTCGAGAAGGACCCGGAGCGTCCGGAGATCGTCGTGACCGTGCGCGGTGTCGGCTACAAGGCCGGACCGAGCTGACATGCGAGGCAGTGCTGCTCCGAGGCCCGGGGAGCCGGGAAGCCGTACGGAGCGCCCTGCCGGAGCGGAGCGCGGTACGTCCCGGCTCGGCCGGCTGCTCCAGGACGGAGCGCCCGGCGGCCCGGTGCTCCGCCTGGTCGTACGGCTGGTGCGGCGTCCGCTGCTGCCCGCCGTGCGGCTGTGGCGGCGCAACATCCAGCTGCGGGTGGTCGCGGCCACCCTGCTGATGTCCCTCGGCGTGGTGCTGCTGCTCGGCTTCGTCGTCATCAGCGCCGTGCGCAACGGGCTGCTGAACTCCAAGATGGAGGCCGCCCAGAACCAGGCCCGCGGCGGTTTCTCGGTGGCCCAGGAGCGGGCCAGTACCCCCGTCCCCTCGGGCGGCCAGGACGGCGACACCGCCGACACGAGGGCCGCCCGCAACGCCGCGAACTGGCGCTCCGACCTGGTGGAGCTGCTCGCCAGCGGTGGCCAGAAGGCCTTCAACGTGGTCGCGCTCAGTTCCTCGTCGGACGAGGAGACCAGCCAGCCCGGACCCCGTGCCTCCGGCGGCGTCGACCCCCTCACCAGCGTTCCCCAGGAGCTGCGGGACGCGGTGGACAAGGGGGCCGAGGCACACCAGACGTACGTACGCATCACGTACAGCAACGACGCCCAGCCGTCCGAGCCCGGCCTGATCGTGGGCAAGCGGCTCAACGACGTGAGCGGGCAGCCGTACCAGCTCTACTACCTCTTCCCGCTCGCGCAGGAGGAGGCCTCGCTCAAGGTCGTCACCAACACGCTGACGACCGCCGGACTGTTCGTGGTGGTGCTGCTCGGCGCGATCGCGTGGCTGGTGGTGCGGCAGGTCGTCACGCCGGTACGGATGGCGGCGGGGGTCGCCGAGCGGCTGTCCGCGGGGCGCCTCCAGGAGCGGATGAAGGTCACCGGCGAGGACGACATCGCGCGCCTCGGCGAGGCCTTCAACAAGATGGCGCAGAACCTCCAGCTCAAGATCCAGCAGCTGGAGGACCTGTCGCGGATGCAGCGCCGGTTCGTCTCCGACGTGTCGCACGAGCTGCGGACACCGCTGACGACCGTGCGGATGGCCGCCGACGTCATCCACGACGCCAAGGGCGACTTCGACCCGGTCACCGAGCGCTCCGCGGAGCTGCTGGTCGGACAGATCGACCGCTTCGAGTCGCTGCTCGCCGACCTGCTGGAGATCAGCAGGTTCGACGCGGGAGCGGCGGCCCTGGAGGCCGAGCCGATAGATCTGCGCGAGGTCGTACGACGGGTGATCGACGCGGCGGAGCCGCTGGCCGAGCGCAAGGGCACCGTGATCCGGGTCGTCGGCGACGAACAGTCCGTGGTCGTCGAGGCGGACGCCCGGCGGGTCGAGCGGGTGCTGCGCAACCTCGTGGTCAACGCCGTGGAGCACGGCGAGGGGCGCGACGTGGTGGTGCGGCTCGGGGCCGCCAAGGGCGCGGTCGCGGTGGCCGTGCGGGACTACGGCGTCGGGCTCAAGCCGGGCGAGGCGACCCGCGTCTTCAGCCGGTTCTGGCGGGCCGATCCGGCCCGCGCCAGGACGACCGGCGGTACCGGCCTCGGCCTGTCGATCGCCGTCGAGGACGCACGGCTGCACGGCGGCTGGCTCCAGGCGTGGGGCGAGCCGGGCGGCGGATCGCAGTTCCGGCTGACCCTGCCGCGTACGGTCGACGAGCCTTTGCGCGGTTCGCCGATACCGCTGGAGCCGGAGGACTCGCGACGGGCACGCGCGCGCGTGGCCGAGGCGGCGGCCGGTGGCACGGGCGGCGGCAGTACGCGGCTGGCCACCGTTCCCGTGCAGCAGGCGGGGGAGCGGGGGACCGGGCCGATACCGCAGCTACGGGCGGCCACGGCCGTGCCCGCGGACCCGACGGCGCTTCCGGGCAACGGGTCCCGAGTGGTGTCCCGCCGGACCGGGGACGAGCCTCCGGGCGGCGACGGTGACGGCAGGGATTTCGACAGCGAGGACGGAACCGGCGGCCGGACGGCCGGCAAGGGCGAGGGCAACGGTGACGGGGCCGCCCGCGGCGGCAGTGGCAGCGGTCGAACGCCGCAGGACAGGGACCGGGAGGACACCCCCCGTGGGCGTTGAGGGTCGTGACAGCGGAAACAGCGGAAACAGCGGGGCGCCGGGGCGTCCGGTCGGCAGGGCGGGCCTGAGCCTGTTCCGACGCGGACGCCGGGCCGCCGCGCTCGCCGCGAGCGGGCTGCTGCTGGCCGTGGCCGGCTGCGGCGCGATGCCCGACCACGGCGACGTACGCGCGGTGAAGGCGTCGCAGCGGGTCGACTCGCAGGTACGGGTCTACAGCGTGCCGCCGCGTCCCTCGGCCCGGCCCGAGGAGATCGTCGACGGGTTCCTGGAGGCGATGACCAGTGACGACCCCGGGTTCGACACCGCGCGCAAGTACCTGACCAGGAACGCCTCGAAGAAGTGGAATCCGGGGTCGGTCGCCACGGTCCTCGCCGTCGCGCCGACCCGCGAGGCCACCTCCTCCAAGAACAACGGCGGCACCCCCGCCTACTCGCTGGAGGGACGGCAGATCGCCTACCTCGACGCGCAGAGCGCCTTCCGCGCCGAGGTGAAGGACTACAACCAGCCGCTGCGCCTGGTCAGGGAGAAGAACCCGGACAACAAGCAGGACCCCGGCGAGTGGCGGATCGACTCGCCGCCCAAGGGGCTGGTGCTGGGAGAGTCGGACTTCCAGCGCATCTTCCGCCCCGTCAACAAGTACTACTTCGGGCCCGAGGCGGCGACCGACCAGCCCGGGGAGCGCTGGCTGGTCGCCGACCCGGTGTACGTGCGCAAGCGGACGGACCCGCAGACCAGGCTCGACCCGGTGGCGCAGGCGGTGAAGGCGCTGATGGACGGGCCCTCCAAGTGGCTGAGCCACGTGGTCGATTCGAGCTTCCCGACCAAGGCCACGCTCAAGGACGGCATCAGGACGCTGACCTTCGGCGACCACAACTCGCTCAAGGTGCCGCTCAACGCCAACGGGGCGAACGTCACCCAGAAGCGCTGCCAGGACATGGCCATCCAGCTCTTCTACACGCTGCGGGACCTGACGGCCGCTTCGCGGATCGACCAGGTGGAGATCCAGAGCGACGACCTCTCCTCGCTGTGCGTGCTCAACGGTGACCAGGCAGGCGGCTATCTGCCCAGGAGCACCGTGCGGCCCCCCGACCACCAGTACTTCCTGAACGGCCAGCAGCGGCTCGTGCAGATGCTCAGCAACACCGAGCGCGACGACGCGCAGCCGGTGCCCGGCGCGCTCGGCGTCAGCCAGCAGCGGCTGAGGTCGGCGGCCGTGTCGCACAGCGAGGACTACGCGGCGGGCGTCTCCGTCGACGGCCACCACCTGTACGTCGCACAGATCGCGACCGGCAGCAGGTACGAGACGCTGTACACCAGCACGTCCAAGGGCAAGGACGCGCTGTCCACGCCGAGCTGGGACGGCCGGGGCGACCTGTGGGTCGCGGACCGCGACCCGAGCAGGCCGAGGCTGTTGCGGATGGTGGACGGCAAGGGCAAACCGCAGGAGGTCGCCGTCGAGGGACTTGGCGACGGCTATGTGGACTCGCTGCGGGTGGCGGCCGACGGTGTGCGGATCGCGCTGATCGTGGTGGACGAGAAGGGGCACCGCACCCTCAGGATCGGCCGGGTGGAGCGCCGCGGCACCAAGGAGAACCCGGAGATCGTGGTCGCCGGACTGCGGGCCGCAGCACCGCAGATGGAGGAAGTGACGGCCATCTCCTGGGCCGGGCACAGCAAGCTGGTCGTGGTCGGCCGGGAGGCCGGCGGGGTGCAGCAGATGCGGTACGTCCAGACGGACGGCTCCACTTCGGCCGAGGGGCTGCTGCCGGGCGCCAACCAGGTGACGGCGGTCGCCGCCTCCGACTCGGAGCAACTGCCGCTGCTGGCGCAGTCGAAGGACGACGGGATCGTGCGGCTTCCTCCGGGATCCAATTGGAAGACGGTCGTCAAGGAGGGCGAGGGATCGCTGCCGTTCTATCCGGGGTGAGTGGTTCCGGCTATCCGGTGTGAGGCATTCCGGGTGCGGCTCCCGGGTGAAGTTTCGGAAGTGGTTGGCTCACGGCCGCGCCGCGGGTGAGGGATCTGGCCGGGTGGATGCAGGGTGTCCGAGCTGGGCCGACCGTGGGTTTTCCACAGGATTCCGGGCGCCGCCGCACGCTTTCCACAGGGGTGGCGCGGTCGTCTTTGCCGCGCGCACAGTGGGGACATGCGCGAACTACGCGGATGGTGGCGGGAATTCGCCGGTCTGGTGCTGCCGGTTGCCTGCGGCGGGTGCGGCAGGGGGCGGGTGCCTTCGGGGGTGTGCGAGGAGTGCGCCGTGGCGCTGTACGGCGGTGCGGCGGGCCGGGTCCGGCCCGATCCGGAGCCGCTGGGGCTGCCCGCCGTGCACGCGGCGGCACGGTACGAGGACGCCCCGCGCGCGGTGCTGCTCGCGCACAAGGAGCGGGGTGCGCTGGGGCTCGCCCGTCCGCTGGGGGTGGCACTGGCCAGGGCGGTGCGCGGCGCGGTGACCACTGGGGCGCGAGGGGCGTATCCGCGGGGCGGGCGGGTAAGTGATCCCGCAGTGGAGGACATGCGGGAGCTCGTGCTGGTGCCTGTGCCGTCCGCGCGCCGTTCGGTCGGCGCCCGGGGGCACGACCCGGCACGGCGGATCGCCCTCGCGGCGGCCGGCGAGCTGCGCCGGGGCGGGACCCGGGCGCGGGTCGCGCCGGTGCTGAGACAGCGGCGTCCGGTCGGCGACCAGGCGGGCCTGGGCGCCCGTGAGCGGCTTGCGAACCTGTCCGGCGCCCTGGGAGTGGTGGCCGGTGGCCGGAAGCTGCTGGCGGGCCGCCGGGTGGTGCTGGTGGACGACCTCATGACCACCGGGGCCTCGCTGAAGGAGGCGGCGCGGGCGATCGGGGAAATCACGGAGGCCGAGGAGGCCGGGGCGGCCGGACGGGCCGGCACCGGAAATACCGGATTCCCCGGCACCGTCGCAGCCGTTGTCGCGGCACCACCGAAATCTTTCGAAATAAACTGGAACTGAACGGGAACTTGCATCGTTGCAGGTAGTGAGAGGGAAAATAGACCTGAACGGAGGTACGCGGCGGTAGCGGGTGCCGACACCCGTCCGAGCGAGCTATGTTCGGAAGTGAGGAAAAGCGGTTGCTGTGCCTCACTTATTGCACTGCCGTGCTTCAGGTTTTCCCTCGCACCCCTGAAAAAGGGGGTGTGGATCTTCCCGACGGGGGAGGAGGAGGTGAAGTCACCAAGTCCGAGACTTCGGGACGAGCCGGAGTCTGGTGCAAGAGGGAGTCGCTCCGCCAATGAGCGGAGCAATCCGGGAACGGAGTTCTGCGTGGACATCGTCGTCAAGGGCCGCAAGACAGAGGTACCCGAGCGGTTCCGCAAGCACGTGGCGGAGAAGCTCAAGCTGGAGAGGATCCAGAAGCTCGACGGCAAGGTGATCAGCCTCGACGTGGAGGTGTCCAAGGAGCCCAACCCGCGGCAGGCCGACCGTTCGGACCGGGTGGAGATCACGGTCCACGGACGGGGCCCCGTCATTCGGGCAGAGGCATCGGCGGGCGACCCGTATGCGGCGCTCGACCTGGCAACCGGAAAGCTGGAGGCGCGGCTGCGCAAGCAGCACGACAAGCGCCACACGCGTCGCGGCAACGGCAGGCTGTCCGCGGCCGAGGTCGGATCGAGGGTCCACGACGCGGCGGTCATCGACGGCGACGGTCAACTCGTCGTGGACCGCGCCGAGTCGGACACGTCGGTCCCCACCAAGAAGATCGGCTCGCTCGAGGTGCAGGGCGACGGTCCGCTGGTGGTCCGCGAGAAGACCCACGTCGCCGCACCCATGTCCCTCGATCAGGCGCTCTACGAGATGGAGTTGGTCGGGCACGACTTCTATCTCTTCGTCGACGCCGAGACGAAGGAGCCCAGTGTCGTCTACCGGCGGCACGCGTACGACTACGGAGTCATCCACCTGAACACCGACCCACTGGCCGAGTCGGAGGCCGGCGGGGCGGGCGGAGCACTCGGCGGGTAGCCGCCGAAGGGCGGCGCCCGGCGCGCCGCACCACCTGAGGGTGGTGCCCCCGGAGGTTTCGCGCCTCCGGGGGCACCACCACATGCGTCCTGAAGCGAACGCTCCGACGTCGGGGCATGGAATCATGTCACCGCAAGTCAAGAGGTGCTCTGCGGACTGTGGTTGGCGCAGCACATGAACTTCGGGCCATGGCCTCAGGGGGAGGAACGATGGCGGACAGCTTCGGTCCGGTGCACGGCGGAAACTACGCCCGTAGCGCCGGCCGGGTGGCCGGCACGGACGTGGACACCGACACGGGCGGGTCCCGCGACGAGCCCATCAGGGTTCTCGTGGTCGACGACCACGCGCTCTTCCGCCGCGGCCTGGAGATCGTCCTGGCCCAGGAGGAGGACATCCAGGTCGTCGGCGAGGCCGGGGACGGGGCGGAGGCCGTGGACAAGGCGGCCGACCTGCTGCCGGACATCGTGCTGATGGACGTACGGATGCCGAAGCGGGGCGGGATCGAGGCGTGCACCGCCATCAAGGAGGTCGCCCCCAGCGCGAAGATCATCATGCTGACGATCAGCGACGAGGAGGCCGACCTCTACGACGCGATCAAGGCGGGCGCGACCGGATACCTGCTGAAGGAGATCTCGACGGACGAGGTGTCCACGGCGATCCGGGCGGTGGCCGACGGACAGTCGCAGATCAGCCCCTCCATGGCGTCCAAGCTGCTCACCGAGTTCAAGTCGATGATCCAGCGGTCCGACGAGCGCAGGCTGGTGCCCGCGCCCCGGCTCACCGACCGGGAGCTGGAAGTGCTCAAGCTGGTCGCCACCGGCATGAACAACCGGGACATCGCCAAGGAGTTGTTCATCTCGGAGAACACCGTGAAGAACCACGTGCGCAACATCCTGGAGAAGCTCCAACTGCACTCCCGGATGGAAGCCGTGGTCTACGCGATGCGGGAGAAGATCCTCGAAATCCGCTGAGCCGGTGGCGCCGGACTATCCGGCGAGCGCCTTCACCAGCGGTTTGTGCAGGTCGGCGGGGGTGCTGCGGTCCACCCGCACCTCCGTGCAGCCGACCCAGGACGCCGCCTCCCACAGCGCCTTCGCCATCGCGGGCACCGCCTTCGGCGACTCCAGCGACACCTGGCGGGCCACCAGCGTGCTGCCCTCGCGGGCCGGGTCCGCCCGGCCGAGCAGCCGGCCGCCCGACAGCAGCGGCATCGCGAAGTACCCGTGGACGCGCTTCGGCTTGGGGACGTAGGCCTCCAGGCGGTGGGTGAAGCCGAAGACGCGCTCGGTGCGCGGCCGGTCCCAGATCAGGGAGTCGAACGGCGAGAGCAGCGTCGTGCGGTGGCGTCCGCGCGGGGTCGTGGCAAGGGCCTCGGGATCGGCCCAGGCGGGCTTCCCCCAGCCCTCGACCTCGGCCGGAACCAGCCCGGAGTCCGCGATCACCTCGTCCACCTGGGCGTTTTTCAGCCGGTGATAGTCGGCGATGTCCTCACGCGTGCCCACCCCCAGGGAGCGGCCCGCGAGCGCCACCAGCCGGCGTACGCACTCGGTGTCGGAGAGGCTCTCGTGCTGGAGTTCGGCCGGGACGGCCCGCTCCGCCAGGTCGTACACCCGCTTCCAGCTGCGCCGGCCGGTGCAGACCACGTCGCCGTACATCAGGGCGCGCTCCACGGCGACCTTGGACTCCGACCAGTCCCACCACTCCCCGCCGTTCTTCGCGCCGCCCAACTCCGTTGCCGTCAGGGGGCCTTCGGCGCGCAGCTGCTTGATGACGCGCTCGTAGGCGCCGTCCGTCAGCTCGTGGTGCCACTGGGGGCGGGCGCGGTAGGCACGGCGGCGGAAGGCGAAGTGCGGCCACTCCTCGACCGGGAGGATGCACGCCGCGTGCGACCAGTACTCGAAGGCGTGCGCCTCCTCGCCGTCGGCGGCCCAGTAGGCGGACTCGACCGTCCTGCGGTCCACCGCGCCCAGGCGTGCGTACGGAATCAGCTCGTGCGAGCGGGCCAGTACGGAGATGGTGTCCAACTGCACGGCGCCCAGGCTCCGCAGTACCCCGCGCACCCCGGCGCGGCGGTCCGGCGCGCCCATGAATCCCTGGGCGCGCAGGGCGATGCGGCGTGCTTCGTCGGCGGAGAGTGCGACGGCGGGGGACGGCTGGAGGGTCATGACGAAAGACTAGAGGGCGGCACTGACATCCCCGCTCCGAGGCTCCCGGCCCCCGGGCGCCGCCGGGTGGCCGCCCGCGCCGGGGCCGTCGGCCGCGGGGTTCGGGGCCCGGACGTCCCTGGCCGGGAGGTAGGGGAACGGGGCGGGCAGGCCCACGTCCGAGGGGAGCAGCGAGCCCGTCCAGGTGTCGCGGGCGGTGCCCTGGTGGACGGTGCCCGCGCGCTCGACGCCCTCCATGGTGAAGCCGAGCCGCAGGGCGACGGCGCGCGAGGGACCGTTGCCGACCTCGGCCCGCCAGATCAGCCGGTGCACCGGCAGGGTGGTGAGCGTCCAGCGGATCACCTCCGTCGCGGCCTCGGTGACGTAACCGCGCCGCCGGTGCGCGGCGGCGGTCCAGTAACCGAGCTCCCAGACGCCCGGCGGGACGTGCACGCCCACGCCGACCGCGGCGAGCAGCGGACCGCCGCCACGCGCGCGTACCGCGAAATGGAAACCGGTGCCGTCGCGCAGACCGGCACCCGAGATCTGTTCGACGAAATGGACGGCGTCCTCGCGCGCATAGGGCGAGGGGATTGTCGTCCAGCGCAGAATGTCGGGGTCCTGGACGGTCCGGAACACCTCGTCGGTGTCGGCCGGGGCGAAAGGGCGCAGTTCCAGACGGTCGGTGGTCAGCACAAAGGGTTCCATGGCCGAATTGTCCTCGGGCCGGACACGGCGGGCGAACACATTTCGAGTGCCGCCCGGCACCTTCGGTGCGCGCCGTGCGTTCACCTTGTGCAGGACGGTGCGGCTTCGTGAGGACGGACCTCCCGTGGCGGCTGGGTCCTCGCTTACGATGGCCGTTGCGGTGGGGCCCGCCTGCCGTGCCCGCGCCAAAGTCAGTACCGACCAGAAGTCACACCGACCCAGTGCACAGGCCCGACCGGCAAGGAGACCAGCCTCAGTGTCCGTCTTCAACAAGCTCATGCGTGCAGGCGAAGGCAAGATCCTGCGCAAACTGCACCGCATCGCGGACCAGGTCAACTCCATCGAAGAGGACTTCGTCCCCCTCTCCGACGCCGAGTTGCGCGCCCTGACCGACGAGTACAAGCAGCGTCACGCCGACGGCGAGAGCCTCGACGACCTGATGCCCGAGGCCTTCGCGACCGTCCGCGAGGCGGCCAAGCGCGTCCTGGGCCAGCGTCACTACGACGTGCAGCTGATGGGTGGCGCCGCCCTGCACCTCGGGTACGTCGCGGAGATGAAGACCGGTGAGGGCAAGACCCTCGTCGGCACGCTCCCCGCCTACCTCAACGCGCTGTCCGGCAAGGGCGTGCACCTGATCACCACCAACGACTACCTCGCCGAGCGCGACTCCGAGCTGATGGGCCGGGTGCACAAGTTCCTCGGCCTGGAGGTCGGCTGCATCATCGCCAACATGTCGCCCGCCGAGCGCCGCGCGCAGTACGCCTGCGACATCACGTACGGCACGAACAACGAGTTCGGCTTCGACTACCTGCGCGACAACATGGCCTGGTCGCAGGACGAGCTCGTCCAGCGCGGGCACAACTTCGCGATCGTCGACGAGGTCGACTCGATCCTGGTCGACGAGGCCCGTACGCCGCTGATCATCTCGGGTCCGGCCGACCAGGCCACCAAGTGGTACGGCGACTTCGCCAAGCTGGTCACCCGCCTGAAGAAGGGCGAGCCCGGCAACCCGCTCAAGGGCATCGAGGAGACCGGCGACTACGAGGTCGACGAGAAGAAGCGCACCGTCGGCATCCACGAGCCCGGTGTCGCCAAGGTCGAGGACTGGCTGGGCATCGACAACCTCTACGAGTCGGTGAACACGCCGCTCGTGGGTTACCTGAACAACGCCATCAAGGCCAAGGAACTCTTCAAGAAGGACAAGGACTACGTCGTCATCGACGGCGAAGTCATGATCGTCGACGAGCACACCGGCCGTGTGCTGGCCGGGCGCCGCTACAACGAGGGCATGCACCAGGCGATCGAGGCGAAGGAAGGGGTGGACATCAAGGACGAGAACCAGACCCTCGCCACGATCACCCTGCAGAACTTCTTCCGCCTGTACGACGGCCTGTCCGGCATGACCGGTACGGCGATGACCGAGGCCGCGGAGTTCCACCAGATCTACAAGCTGGGCGTCGTGCCGATCCCGACCAACCGGGACATGGTCCGCATCGACCAGTCGGACCTGATCTACCGCACCGAGGTCGCCAAGTTCGCCGCGGTCGTCGACGACATCGCCGAGAAGCACGAGAAGGGCCAGCCGATCCTGGTCGGCACCACCTCGGTCGAGAAGTCCGAGTACCTCTCGCAGCAGCTCGCCAAGCGCGGTGTGCAGCACGAGGTGCTCAACGCCAAGCAGCACGACCGTGAGGCGCCGATCATCGCCCAGGCCGGCCGCAAGGGCGCCGTCACCGTCGCCACCAACATGGCCGGACGAGGCACCGACATCAAGCTCGGCGGCAACCCCGACGACCTCGCCGAGGCCGACCTGCGCCAGCAGGGCCTGGACCCGGAGGAGCACATCGCGGAGTGGGCGGCGGCGCTGCCGGCCGCCCTGGAGAAGGCCGAGCTCGCGGTCAAGGCCGAGCACGACGAGGTCAAGGCGCTCGGCGGGCTGTACGTGCTGGGCACCGAGCGGCACGAGTCGCGCCGCATCGACAACCAGCTGCGCGGCCGTTCCGGCCGTCAGGGCGACCCGGGCGAGTCCCGCTTCTACCTGTCGCTGGGCGACGACCTGATGCGCCTGTTCAAGGCGGCCATGGTCGAGCGCGTCATGGCGATGGCCAACGTTCCCGACGACGTACCGATCGAGAACAAGATGGTGACCCGTGCCATCGCCTCCGCGCAGTCGCAGGTCGAGCAGCAGAACTTCGAGACCCGCAAGAACGTCCTGAAGTACGACGAGGTACTCAACCGGCAGCGCGAGGTCATCTACGGCGAGCGCCGCCGCGTCCTGAAGGGCGAGGACCTGCACGAGCAGATCAAGCACTTCATGGACGACACGATCGACGCCTACATCCAGGCGGAGACCGTCGAGGGCTTCTCCGAGGAGTGGGACCTGGACCGCCTGTGGGGCGCGTTCAAGCAGCTCTACCCGGTGAAGATCACGATCGAGGACCTGGAGGACGCGGCCGGGGACCGGGCCGGCATCACCGCCGAGTTCATCTCCGAGTCCGTCAAGGACGACATCTACGCCCAGTACGAGGCCCGCGAGAAGCAGCTCGGCTCGGAGATCATGCGTGAGCTGGAGCGGCGCGTGGTGCTCTCGGTGCTGGACCGCAAGTGGCGCGAGCACCTCTACGAGATGGACTACCTCCAGGAGGGCATCGGCCTGCGCGCCATGGCGCAGAAGGACCCGCTGGTGGAGTACCAGCGCGAGGGCTTCGACATGTTCAACGCCATGATGGACGGCATCAAGGAGGAGTCCGTCGGCTACCTGTTCAACCTGGAGGTCCAGGTCGAGCAGCAGGTCGAGGAGGTCCCGGTGCAGGACTCGGGCCTGTCCATGACCAAGGAGGACGCGGTGCCCGCGGGCGCCGCCCGTCCGGAGATCCACGCCAAGGGCCTGGAGGCGCCGCAGCGGCCGGACCGGCTGCACTTCTCGGCGCCCACCGTGGACGGCGAGGGCGGTGTCGTCGAGGGCGACTTCGAGACCTCGGCCGACGGGCCGACCCGCTCCGAGTCGGACGGGCTGACCCGGGCCGAGCGGCGCAAGGCGCAGAAGACGGCGGGGCGCCGTCGCAAGAAGTAGGCGGCGACTGTATCCGGGGCCGGTGGCTCCGGGGCCGTCAGACGGTCCGGGCGCGCATCCCTGCGGGGGTGCGCGCCCGGGGCGTTTTCGGGGGTGGGCGGGGGTGCGGGGGTGTTCTGTCCCGGGCCCGGTGGGCCGGGTGGGGCCGGGTGGGGCCCGGTGGGTCCCGATGCGGCTCAGGGCCTGGCTGCGGTGCTGTTCGGGCGCCGGTTGCTTTCCCGTCGGGGCTCTGCGACGGTGCAGCCCGGCCCTCGCGCCGTTCTGACGCCCGCTACGGTGCAGCTCAGCCCGGCCCCCGGGCCGTTCAGACGCCCGCTCCGGTGCGGCCCGGGGCGATGCGTTCGCCGCCGAGGTCGACGGCGGTGCAGCGCCAGCGCCGGTCGGCGTGCTGTTCCAGGCGGAAGGCCATGGCGCGCAGCTGTGCGCCCGCGCCGATCATGGCGAAGGCCTCGATCACGTCGGGCCGCGGGCTGAAGCTGCCGCACTTGCGCACGACGGGACGCACGCCCCGGGTGCGGAACGGGGTCCGCGGAGCCAGCTCCACCAGCTGGTCGTACGCGTCCCCGATGACCTGGTGGAGCATGCTGATCACCGGCCGCTCGCCACTGAGCACGGCCAGCAGCCGCACGGCGAACTGGTGGTGCAGGGGCGCGGGGGCCCGCGGCGGGCGGCGGACGGCGGTGCCCGCGCCGGTGCCGAGGGCGCCCGGCGCGGCGCCGGTCCCCGTGGTGCGCGGGCCGACGGTTCCCGGGCGGCCCGCACCGGGCGTCCGGGGGTCGCGACGGGTGGTGCCGGGCCGGGTCTGCGTCCTGTACATGCTCATCGCCCCGCTCTGCCGGGCCCGTGATTTACCGGGCGGTAACTTTCTGTTGGGGATCTTGTACGGGGCGGGGGCGAGCGGCCGCAAGGGGCGCGCGGGGCGGCCGGGCGAGGGTCCCGGAATCACCTATCAGAGTGGCCCGGGGCCCGGCGGGGAGTACGGACGCGGGGGGCGCGCGGCGCGAAGTGGACGGGGGCGAAGGGGGGACCGCCACCCCGAAGGGGGACCCGGAACGTATCCTTGAGGCCCTGTCGGGAAGCGTTTTCGGCCCGGAAAGCCCATGTCCAGGGCCCGGCGCCGCCACTCCACACCCCGTGCCCGACACCCGACGAGGAAAGCGACGGCCATGCGCGTCTACGTACCCCTGACCCTTCCCGGTCTCGCAGCGGCGTACAAGGCCGGCGAGCTGGCCCCCGGCCCCCTGGTCGCGTACGCCGTGACGCCCGGCCTGCGCGAGTGGTACGTCTCGGACGACCTGGAGGAGCTGGAGTACGCGGCCCTGGGCCGGGCGGCGGCCGCCTCGCTGCGGCTGGTCGCGGGCGATCCCTCCGCCGAGCGGCGCCGGGTGGTGCTCGCGGCAGACGTGGCCGACGGCGCGGTGACCGCGGACCCGGACGGCCGGGGGATGGACGCCGGGGCGATCGGCGAGGTGCGCGTCGAGGGCTCCGTACCGCTGAAGCGGGCGGCGGCGGTGCACGCGGACGCGGACGACGCCCGTGCGGACGTGACGGCCGCGGCGGCGGCGCTGGGAGCGGCGGACCTCGGGGACGACGACGCGCAGTTCACGGTGGACGGTGCGGAGGACCACGAGCTGCTGTGGTTCGGGGTGCAGGAGATCCCCGGGCTGATCGGCTGACCCGCGCCCCGTACCCCGCGCCTCGTACCCCGAGCCCCGGGCCCGGACCGGGGCGGTCGGCCCCTCCCGGCGGAGCCCGGGGCACCGGTGGCCGGTACCGCCCGGCCTGCGGCGTTGTCAGACCCCGTGGGTACCGTTCTTGCATGAGGACGCACCTGGTCTGGGACTGGAACGGCACCCTGCTCGACGACATCAACGCGGTCATCGGGGCGAGCAACGCCGCCTTCGCGGAGATCGGCCTGCCCCCGATCACGCTGGAGAAGTACCGCGAGCTGTACTGCATACCGATCCCGCGCTTCTACGAGCGCCTGATGGGCCGTGCTCCCACGGACGCGGAATGGCTCGTCATGGACAACGCCTTCCACCGGCACTACGTCGAGCTGCGCGCCGCCTGCGGCCTGACCGACGGCGTCGAGGAACTGCTCACCGGCTGGGGTGCGGCCGGCCGCAGCCAGTCCCTCCTCAGCATGTACGGACACGACGAACTGGTTCCGGTGGTGCGGGAGTACGGCATCGAGCGCCACTTCGTGCGGGTCGACGGCCGGACCGGTCCCTCCGGCGGTACCAAGGCCGCGCACATGGTCCGCCACCTCGCCGCCCTCGACGGTGTCGATCCCGCCCGGACCGTGGTCATCGGCGACGCCGTCGACGACGCGCTCGCGGCGGCGCACGTCGGGGCGGGCGCGATCCTCTACACCGGCGGCTCGCACAGCAGGACGGCCCTGGAGGCCGCCGGGGTGCCGGTGGTCGACTCGCTGGCGGACGCGGTGCGGCTCGCGGAGGAGATGTCCGGCTGACGGCTGACGGCTGACGGCTGACGGCTGACGGCTGACGGCTGACGGCTGACGGCTGACGGCTGACGGCTGACGGCTGACGGCTGACGGAGGGCGCGGGCCCGAGCGGCCGACGGACGGGGTGGGTGCCGGCCGGAGTGCGCCGAGCGGACGGGGCCTGCCCGAGCGCGTCGAGGGTGGGTGGCGACCGGGCGGATGTTCCCCGGCGCCCCTGACGGGTGGCCCCGCCCACTTGGCTCACCGTGCGTGCGCGTTCGCTTACCCTGGGGCGGATGCGGACGCGGCACGGACCAGGCGGGGGCGTCATGGAACTCGGTTTCAGCCCTACCTCGCCCTGTGCGAGGACGCCGCGAACCTCCGCAGGGCCCTGGAGTTCTCGCTGGGGGACGCCACCGGACCCGGGAGCGGCCCGGATCCGGACGCGGACGCGGAGACCGCGGCGCACGACGCCCTGTGCGGGCTGCGCATGGTCGGGGCGCTCGGACAGTTCTGGGTGACTTCCGGCCTTCTCGCGGAGGGCAGGTACTGGACCGCGCGGGCCCTGGACCGCAACCCCGCACCCAGCGCCGAGCGGGTCCGCGGCCTCCAGCAGGCCGGCATGCTCGCCAGCTGGCAGGGCGCGTACGACCGGGCCCTGGAGCACTTCCGCGAGGCGCTGCCGACGGCCAGGTCGGTCGGCGACGGCCGGGGCACGCCCGCCGCCGAGATCGGCATCGGCTGCGCGCTCGGCACGGCGGAGTACGCGAAGGCGTTCGCGCGCGGGGCCCGGCTCAGTGTCGAGGAGGCGGTGCGGTACGCGCTCGGCGACGCGGAGTACCCGCGGGGGCCCGCGGCGGCCCGGTACCGCGGGTTCCGGGCCGACCAGCAGGCGCAGCACGCCCTCACGCGCCGGGAGCGGGAGGTCGCGCTGCTCGTCGTCGAGGGGCTGTCCAACCGGGAGATCGCCGAGCGTCTGGTGATCTCCAAGCGCACCGCGGACGCCCACGTCGAGCACATCCTGGCGAAGCTCGGCGCCGCGTCCCGGACGGAGGTGGCCGCCGTGCTCGGGTGAGGGGCGCCCCGGCGGGAGGCGCGACTGCCGCGCCCGGCGACGGCCGCCCCGTACGACGGTCACCTCGGGCAACCCGGCAGGCTACGGACGGCCAGGTCCGCAGGCAGGCGCCCCGGCAGCCCCTGTCCGGTTACGTCACCGGTGCCTTCGCCCGCAGCACGGTCAGGAACTCGCGCATCCATCGCGAGTGGTCCGGCCAGGCGCGGGCCGACACCAGGGTGCCGTCGACGACCGCCTCCGCGTCCTGGAAGGTGGCGCCCGCGTGCTGCATGTCCAGCTCCAGCGCCGGGTACGCGGTGACCCGGCGCCCGCTCAGCGCGCCGATCGCCGCCGTGAGCAGCGGCCCGTGGCAGATCTGCGCCACCGGCCGGTCCGTGTCGAAGAACGCCTTGAGGATCTTGCGCAGCTCCGGGTCGTTGCGCAGGTACTCCGGGGCCCGCCCGCCGGGGACCACCAGCGCGACGTAGTTGCCGGGGTCCACCTCCGAGAAGGCGAGGTCGGCGGGCCAGGTGTATCCGGGCTTCTCGGTGTAGGTGTCGTAACCGGTCTCGAAGTCGTGCACGACGAAGCGCAACTGCTTGCGGGACGGCGCCGCGATGTGGACGTCGTACCCCTCTTCGCGCAGTCGCTGGTACGGGTAGAGCACTTCGAGGGACTCGGCAGCGTCGCCCGTCACGATCAGGATCTTCGCTGACATTGCTGCTCCCCGGGGGAGTGGACGGTGGTCCGGTCAACGTGCCCCCGGGCACGTGATTTGCCAAGAGGGCGTGCGGCAACCGGCGGGGCCCCTTGGGCGGAGGCCGTGGCGGGCCCGGTGTCGCAGCAGCCTCACAGGTCGCACTGGACAAACCGTCGAACTTCTCCGCGCTTTGTCCAACGACCCGCGAATAACGCCTCCCGGGCCAGGGGGGATAGCCTGGTGCCGTGATCAGCGCGATACGCCTCGGGGGCGGTGCAGCCCCCGGCCTTCGCCCGGCGCACTACCGTGCCCGGGCCCACGCTGGTTTTCCGAACCCGGACCTGCCGCCGAACATGGCCAATAAAGTCACGGGCATCCCGCATCGCGGCATAACGTCGACCTCGACCGGAAACACCGCGTCGTGGCGTTGTGTCACTTTCTTCACCACCTACGTCACGCAACGGCGCGCGACAGGAGCCAGAGGACATGCAGACCAAGCTGGACGAAGCCAAGGCCGAGCTGCTCGCACGGGCCGCCCGGGTAGCTGAGAACAGCCCGGCGGGGGGACAACTTCCGACTGGGTCCGACAGCGGAGGGGCACCGGACCCGGACGCCCTACTCGCGTACCTCCAGCGCTACTACCTGCACACCGCCCCGGAAGACCTCGGCGACCGCGACCCGGTCGACGTCTACGGTGCGGCGCTTTCGCACTACCGGCTCGCGGCGAACCGCCCGCAGGGAACGGCGAACGTACGGGTGCACACCCCGACGGTCGAGGAGAACGGCTGGACGTGCAGCCACTCCGTCGTCGAGGTCGTCACCGACGACATGCCCTTCCTCGTGGACTCGGTCACCAACGAGCTGTCCCGGCAGGGCCGTGGCATCCACGTGGTGATCCACCCGCAGGTGCTGGTGCGCCGTGATGTGACCGGCAAGCTCATCGAGGTGCTCTCCAAGCAGATCACCGGTGAGCTGCCCCACGACGCGATCGTGGAGTCGTGGATCCACGTCGAGATGGACCGCGAGACCGACCGCGCCGACCTCAAGCAGATCACCGCCGACCTGCTGCGCGTCCTGTCCGACGTCCGCGAGGCCGTCGAGGACTGGGAGAAGATGCGCGACAGCGCGCTGCGCATCGCCGACGAGCTGCCCGGCGAGCCCAGGGCCGCCGACCTCGCCGAGCAGGAGGTGGACGAGGCCCGCGAGCTGCTCCAGTGGCTGGCCGCCGACCACTTCACCTTCCTCGGCTACCGCGAGTACGAGCTGACCGGCGACGACTCCCTGGCGGCCGTCCCCGGCACCGGTCTCGGTGTCCTGCGCTCCGACCCGCAGCACCACGAGGACGACGAGACGCACCCCGTCTCGCCCTCGTTCAGCAGGCTGCCCGCCGACGCCCGCGCAAAGGCGCGCGAGCACAAGCTCCTGGTCCTGACGAAGGCCAACAGCCGCGCCACCGTGCACCGCCCCTCCTACCTCGACTACGTCGGCGTGAAGAAGTTCGACGCCGACGGCAACGTGGTGGGCGAGCGCCGCTTCCTCGGCCTGTTCTCCTCCGCCGCGTACACCGAGTCCGTGCGCCGCGTCCCGGTCATCCGCCGCAAGGTCGCCGAGGTCCTCCAGGGCGCCGGCTTCACCCCCAACAGCCACGACGGCCGCGACCTCCTGCAGATCCTGGAGACGTACCCGCGCGACGAGCTGTTCCAGACGCCGGTCGACCAGCTGCGCTCGGTCGTCACCTCCGTCCTGTACCTCCAGGAGCGCCGCCGGCTGCGGCTGTACCTGCGCCAGGACGAGTACGGCCGCTACTACTCGGCGATCGTCTACCTGCCCCGAGACCGCTACACCACGGCCGTCCGGCTGCGCCTGATCGACATCCTCAAGGAGGAGCTCGGCGGCACCAGCGTCGACTTCACCGCGTGGAACACCGAGTCGATCCTCTCCCGGCTGCACTTCGTGGTCCGGGTCGAGCCCGGCACCGTACTGACCGCCCTCACCGAGGGCGACGTCGAGCGCATCGAGGCGCGCCTGGCCGAGGCCGCCCGCTCCTGGGCCGACGGCTTCGGCGAGGCTCTCAACGCCGAACTCGGCGAGGAGCGCGCCGCCGAACTCCAGCGCCGCTACGCGCACGCCTTCCCCGAGGGCTACAAGGCCGACCACTCGCCGCGCTCCGCCGTGGCCGACCTGGTCCACCTGGAGCAGCTCGGCAAGGGCGGCAAGGAGTTCGCGCTCAGCCTGTACGAGCCGGTCGGCGCGGGCCCCGGCGAGCGCCGCTTCAAGATCTACCGGACCGGCGAGCAGGTCTCGCTGTCCGCGGTGCTGCCGGTCCTCCAGCGGCTCGGCGTGGAGGTCGTCGACGAGCGGCCCTACGAGCTGCGCTGCGCCGACCGCACGCACGCCTGGATCTACGACTTCGGCCTGCGCATGCCGCAGGGCGCCGGCGGCAACGGCTCCGACTACCTCGGTGACGACGCCCGCGAGCGCTTCCAGGACGCCTTCGCCGCGGTCTGGACGGGCGCCGCCGAGAACGACGGCTTCAACTCCCTGGTGCTCGGCGCCGGACTCACCTGGCGGCAGGCCGTCGTCCTGCGCGCGTACGCCAAGTACCTGCGCCAGGCCGGCGCGATGTTCAGCCAGGACTACATGGAGGAGACCCTCCGCACCAACGTCCACACCACCCGGCTGCTGGTCTCGCTGTTCGAGGCGCGCATGTCGCCCGAGCGGCAGAAGGCCGGCACCGAACTCATCGACGGGCTGCTCGAAGAGCTCGACGGGGCGCTCGACCAGGTCGCCTCGCTCGACGAGGACCGCATCCTGCGTTCCTTCCTCACCGTCATCAAGGCCACGCTGCGGACCAACTTCTTCCAGAAGGCCGGGAGCGGCGAGCCGCACACCTACGTGTCGATGAAGTTCGACCCGCAGGCGATCCCGGACCTGCCCGCACCGCGCCCGGCGTTCGAGATCTGGGTGTACTCGCCCCGGGTCGAGGGCGTGCACCTGCGCTTCGGCAAGGTCGCGCGCGGCGGTCTGCGCTGGTCGGACCGGCGCGAGGACTTCCGCACCGAGGTGCTCGGCCTGGTCAAGGCGCAGATGGTGAAGAACACCGTCATCGTGCCGGTGGGCGCCAAGGGCGGCTTCGTCGCGAAGAACCTCCCCGACCCGTCGGTGGACCGCGACGCGTGGCTGGCCGAGGGCATCGCCTCGTACCGCACCTTCATCTCGGCGCTGCTCGACATCACCGACAACATGGTGGCGGGCGAGGTCGTGCCGCCCAAGGACGTCGTACGGCACGACGAGGACGACACGTACCTCGTGGTCGCCGCCGACAAGGGCACCGCGACCTTCTCCGACATCGCCAACGAGATCGCCGTCGCCTACGGCTTCTGGCTCGGCGACGCCTTCGCGTCCGGCGGCTCCGTCGGGTACGACCACAAGGGCATGGGCATCACCGCCCGCGGCGCCTGGGAGTCCGTGAAGCGGCACTTCCGGGAGCTCGGCCACGACACCCAGACCGAGGACTTCACGGTCGTCGGCGTCGGCGACATGTCCGGTGACGTCTTCGGCAACGGCATGCTGCTCTCCGAGCACATCCGGCTGGTCGCCGCCTTCGACCACCGGCACATCTTCATCGACCCGAACCCGGACGCGGCCCTCTCCTACGCCGAGCGCCGCCGCCTCTTCGAGCTGCCGCGCAGCTCGTGGGCCGACTACAACAAGGACCTGCTGTCCAGCGGTGGCGGCATCCACCCGCGCAGCGCCAAGTCCATCCCGGTGAACGCCGCGATGCGCGAGGCGCTCGGGCTGGCGGCCGGTGTCTCCAAGATGACGCCCGCCGACCTGATGCAGGCCATCCTCAAGTCGCCCGTCGACCTGCTGTGGAACGGCGGCATCGGCACCTACGTGAAGTCGACCGCCGAGACCAACGCGGACGTCGGCGACAAGGCCAACGACGCGATCCGTGTCAACGGCGAGGACCTGCGGGTCAAGGTCGTCGGCGAGGGCGGCAACCTGGGCGCCACCCAGCTCGGCCGCATCGAGTTCGCCCGCACGGGCGGCCGGATCAACACCGACGCCATCGACAACAGCGCCGGTGTGGACACCTCCGACCACGAGGTGAACATCAAGATCCTGCTCAACGCCCTGGTGTCCGACGGGGACATGACCGTCAAGCAGCGCAACAAGCTGCTGGCGGAGATGACCGACGAGGTCGGCACGCTGGTGCTGCGCAACAACTACGCGCAGAACACCGCCCTGGCCAACGCGGTCGCCCAGTCGTCCTCGCTGCTCCACGCGCACCAGCGCTTCATGCGCAGGCTCGGCCGTGACGGGCACCTGGACAGGGCGCTGGAGTTCCTGCCCAACGATCGTCAGATCAGGGAATTGTTGAACAATTCCAAGGGACTTTCGCAGCCCGAGCTGGCCGTCCTCCTGGCCTACACGAAGATCACCGTCGCCGACGAGCTGATCTCCACCGGCCTCCCCGACGACCCGCACCTGCGGACGCTGCTGCACGACTACTTCCCGCAGGCCCTGCGGGAGAAGTTCGGCGAGCAGATCGACGCACACGCGCTGCGCCGCGAGATCGTCACGACCGTGCTGGTCAACGACACCGTGAACACCGGCGGCTCGACCTTCCTGCACCGGCTGCGCGAGGAGACCGGGGCGTCCATCGAGGAAGTCGTACGGGCCCAGTTCGCGGCCCGCGCGATCTTCGGCCTCAGCGAGGTCTGGGACGCGGTCGAGGCTCTCGACAACAAGGTCGCCGCGGACGTCCAGACCCGCATCCGGCTGCACTCGCGCCGGCTGGTCGAGCGCGGCACCCGCTGGCTGCTCGGCAACCGTCCGCAGCCGCTGGAGATCGGCGAGACCGTCGAGTTCTTCAGCGCGGGCGTGGCGACGGTCTGGCAGGACCTGCCGAGGCTGCTGCGCGGCGCCGACCTGGAGTGGTACCAGGGCATCCTGGACGAGCTGGGCGCGGCGGGCGTCCCCGAGGACCTGGCACTGCGGGTGGCGGGCTTCTCGTCGGCCTTCCCGATCCTCGACGTGGTCGCCATCGCGGACCGCATCGACAAGGAGCCGATGGACGTCGCCGAGGTGTACTACGACCTCGGTGACCGGCTCGGCATCACGCAGCTGATGGACCGCATCATCGACCTGCCGCGCGCCGACCGCTGGCAGTCCATGGCGCGTGCCTCGATCCGCGAGGACCTGTACGCCGCCCACGCCGGTCTGACCCAGGACGTGCTGTCCGCCGGGAACGGCAGCTCCACCCCGGAGCAGCGCTACAAGGCGTGGGAGGAGAAGAACGCGGCTCTCCTCGGCCGTGCCCGCACCACCCTGGAGGAGATCCAGGGCTCGGACGACTTCGACCTGGCGAACCTGTCGGTCGCGATGCGGACGATGCGCACCCTGCTGCGCAACCGGGTCTGACACCCGGACCCCGAAGGGGCGCCCGCCGCACGTGCGGCGGGCGCCCCTTCGCGCTGCCGGGACCCCGGGGCCCCGCGCTACTGGCTGATCTTCCAGAGGGTCAGGTCGCCGACCACGCTCGGCACGTCGGAGGCGCTGCTGGCGGCGGTGATCTGGGTGATCTCGTACATGGCGAGGTTGCCGTCCCCGGTGACCATGCACAGCCGGGTGCCCTTGGGGATCGAGCCGCGCTCGCCGAACGCGCGCGGGCCCACCGAGTCGGGCAGCGCGTTCGTCTCCGCCCCGGTGCGGCACTCCTGCGGGGTGATCCCCGCGCTCTTGCCCATGGTGGCCCCGAAGTCCCAGTCCGAGTCGCTGACCGTCAGGTCCCGCACGTCGGACGTCATGTCGCCCTCCACGACGGTCTTGGGCAGGTCGAAGTCCACATAGGTGCTGGACAGCGAGTTCGGCGTGCGCAGCGTCAGCGGCTTGTTCTTGAAGATCTCGGTGTACGTGGCCGTCTCCGGCGGCGCCGGGGTGGGCGTGCCGTTGGGGTCGGCGGTGGGCTCTTGCGCGGCGGGCGTGGTGGGGTCCTGCACGGGGGTCGGCGCGCTGGTGCCGGGCGAGCCGGACGGCTTGGCGTTCGCGGCGTTCGCCGTGTTCGACCTGTCGTCCTTGTCCTTCCCGCCGAGGAAGTACACGGCGGCGCCCGCGCCCGCCCCGACCGCGACCACCAAGGCGGCGGCGAGCACGATCTTCTTCGCCTTCCCCGGCTTCTTCCCGGCCGGCGGGGCGGGGTGCGGGGTGCCGGGCAGGCCGCCGGGCGCCGTCGGCTGGTGCGTGCCCGGCGCGAAGGTCGCGGGTCCCTGCGGAGGGTGGGCGCCCTGCGGCCCCTGGGTGTTCTGGTACGTCGGCGGGTGCCCCACCGCCCCGAACCCGGCGGTCTGGCCGGTCTGCGGCGGCAGCTGCGTCCCCGGCACCTGGGTCCCCGGCACCTGCGTTCCCGGCGCCTGGGTGTGCGTCGGCGCGGCGTACGGCGGCTGCGTCGGCGGCTGGGTGGGCGGTCCCTGGTGGGCCTGCGGGGGCTGCTGCGGGAGCGGCGGCTGCGCGGTCGCCTGCGCGGCCTGGGCCGCCTGTGCGGCCTGTGCCGTCTGCGCCTGCTTCGCCGCGTACTGGGCCGTCTGCTCCCTGCGGACGATCTCCTCGGCGACCGGCTCGGGCAGCCAGCCGGTGAACTCGCGCAGGGAACGGCCCGCCGACTGCTCGCACAGCGCCATCAGTTCGCCCGGCGTGACGCGGTCCGCCGCGTCCGCCGTCAGACACCGCTCCAGCAGCGGACGCAGCGTGTCCGGGTAGCCGCTCAGGTCCGGCGGCCGGTGGCTGGTGTTGGCGATCTGCGCGGCGACCGTGATGGCCCCGCCGTCGCCGAAGGGGTGCCGTCCGGTGGCGGCGACCGCGGCGATGAGCCCGAGCGAGAAGATGTCGCTGGCCGGGCCGACCTGCTCGCCCAGCGCGTGTTCCGGCGACATGTACTGCGGGGTGCCGATGAGGCCGCCGCTGGCGGTCAACTGGGTGGCGTCGGCGGCCCGCGCGATGCCGAAGTCGATGACGAACGGGCCGCCCGAACCGATAAGGATGTTCGACGGCTTGAGGTCGCGGTGCACGACGCCCGCGGCATGGATCGAGGACAGCGCGAGCGCCGTGCAGCCGACCAGCTGGAACACCGCGGTCTCGGGCAGCGGACCGAAGTGCCCGAGTACCTCGTGCAGGGCGAGGCCGGGGACGAAACTGCTGGCCAGCCAGGGCTGCGTACCGCTCGTGTCGTGGTCGACCACGGGCACGATGTGGTAGCCCTGCACCCGGCGGGCGGCCTGTACCTCCTGTTCGAAACGGCGCCGGAAGTCAGGGTTCTGGCCGTACTCGCGGCGGATGACCTTGAGGGCGACGGGCTGGTTGCCGCGGGTGTGCGAGAGGTAGACGGTGCCCATGCCGCCCTCGCCGATGCGGGCGAGGAGGTGGTATCCGGCGGTCTCGCGCGGGTCCTCGGGCCCGAGCGGACTGAGGATGTCGCCGACGGAGTTGCTGATGGGGAGCCTCCCGGGTCGAAAGGGTGGGGACGTGAGCGGTGGTGCCGCGCTCGGGGTACGCGCGCGTGGAGCGAGTTCGGGGGCCCGGCCGTAGGACGGCTCAGGGCGTACGGCGGACCCGGCGCGACCACTCGCCGGCCTTGGGGTCCCGCACGGTCATCGGCGCCGTCGGCGGCAGCGCGGGCAGCGGGGGCGCCGTCCGGGGCGCGGTCACGGTGGGGGCGTTCGCGAGGGCGGTCCGGCGGTCCGGGGACACCGCCGCCTCCCGGGCCCGTACGTCGGCGGCCACGGGCGCGGGCAGCCACCCCGTGAAGTCCCGTACGTCGCGCCCGGCGGCGGAGCGGCAGCGCTCGGCCAGCTCCGCGGCGGACGGGCGGTCCTCGGCCGCGGCGGACAGGCACCGGCGCACGACGTCGCGCAGCGGCTCCGGGCAGGCGGTGAGGTCCGGCGGCTCGCGGTCGGTGCCGGCGATCCGGGCCGCGACGGCCAGGCCGTTGCCGCGCCCGTAGGGGTGCTTCCCGGTGGCGGCCAGCGCGCCGATCAGACCGAGCGCGAACACGTCGGCGGCGGGGGTGAGCGGGCGGCCGAGGGCGTGTTCCGGCGACATGTACTTCGGGGTGCCGACCAGGCGCCCCACCGTGGTGAGGGTGGTCGCGCCCGCGGCCCGCGCGATGCCGAAGTCGAGCATCCAGGGCCCGTCCGAGGCCAGCAGCAGATTGCCCGGCTTCACGTCGCGGTGGATGACCCCCGCGGTGTGGATCGCGTCCAGGGCGCGGGCGGCGCAGCACAGCAGTTGCAGGACGGTCGTGACCGGCAGCGGCCCGTGGGCTTCGAGGGCGTCGTCCAGCGGGACGCCGGGGACGAAGCGGGTGGCCAGCCAGGGCGGCGTACCGCCCTCGCCCGCACCGACGTCGCCGCTGTCGTGGTCGACGACCGGCACGATGTGGTAGCCGTGCACCTGCCGGGAGACCGCCACCTCGCGCGCGAAGCGCCGGCGGAACTGGACGCTGTCGGCGTACTCGCGGCGGATCAGCTTGAGGGCCACCGGCTGGTTGCCGCGGGTGCGGGTCAGATAGACGGTGCCCATGCCGCCCTCGCCGATGCGTGCCTCCAGGGCGTATCCGGCGATCTCGCGCGGGTCGTCCGCGCGCAGTGGCGCCAGTGCCGTGCCGTCGGCCGCCCGTGCCGCGCTGCCGCTCTCCCCGTTCATGCCCAATTCCCCCTGCTGCCCCCGTGGTCGGCGCGTGGGGAGCCTACCGCGTGACGGACGGGGTTACCGAGGAGGCCCGAAGTCGGCGGCAGGACAACACCGCAGCGGCCAGCAGGAGTCCGTTGCGGACCAGCATGAGCAGGCAGCCGTACGGAGTACCGGCGGTCACTTGTCCGTATGCGAGCGGATAGGCGAGGGTGCTGACGGCCGCCGCGGCCAACACCATGACGATCACCGGGCGTTGGCAGGTCGCGCGTACGCTGGCGCACACGGCGGCCAGGCCGATCAGCCAGATCATGTACTGCGGGCTGATGACGCGGCTGGTGACGACGAAGAGCAGCACGGCGCACAGTGCCGCGTCGCACACCGTCGCCGTGTTCCAACTGCGCGCCCTGACCCGCCAGATCAGCAGCCAGCAGAACGCGGCGGCCGTCAGCAGCAGCGAGGCGTGGGCGACGGAGGAGACGTAGGGCCCCACGAACTCCATGGCTCCGTAGCGGTATTCGACCCGGTAGGCGTCGCTGCTCGGGAGTTCCGCGAGCCGCGCCAGTGACAGCAGCGTCCCGCCCAGGGACTCGATCTGCACCCCCCGGTTGCCCTGCTGGCGCAGGAAGTCGAAGGTGTGCGAGAAGGCCAGCGCCAGCACGCCCAGCAGGACGGCAGCGGTGGCGACGGCGGACCCCCAGGCGGCCCGGGTGGTACGTCCCCGGGGCGTGCCGAGCAGGGCCAGCGCCGGCCACACCTTCACCAGGGCACCGGCCGCGGCGAGCGCGCCGCCCCGTACCGCCGCGCGCGGGTGGTGGCGTGCGGCGAGCAGAGACAGCAGCGACAGCACGGCGAGGGCCGTGACCTGGACGTCGTAACGCACCAGCGGGACGTGCAGCAGCAGGGGCAGCCCACCGATCCACACCCACGCGCCCGCGCGCGTACGCGTGGTGCTGGTGCTGGTGCTGGTGCTGGTGCTGGTGTCGGTGTTCGTGCCGCACGCTTCGGTGCCGCGGGCGGCGCGGGCCAGGGCCCAGGTGACACCGGCGTCGACCAGGAGGGTCAGGGCGACGAACGCCTGGAAGTAGCTGAGGCCGGGCAGCAGCGCGGGGGAGAGGATCACCAGGGCGGCGCCGGGCGGGTACTGCCACATGACGTCGCCGAGCGGGAAGGCACCGGTGACCAGCTGCTCGTACCAGGTGAAGTAAATCCGGTGGACCTCCCCGTTGATCTCCTCCCCGACCGTTCCGAAAACTCCGGCGACCAGCGCGACCTGGAGGAGCCGGCTGGCGCACCAGGCGGCGGCGAGGTGGACCGGGGGACGCCGGAGGAACGGGCGGCGGGGGGCCACGGGGGCGGTACCTGCGGCCGGGGAGCGGGGGGCGAGCTGCGGGGGCGTCATCGCCCGGATACTAAGGTGTCGCCCCCGCTTTTCCGGGTGAGCGCCGTGCGGTGCGTTCCGCGTTCCGGCACGTCAGACGCGTGCACCGGGGCCTGCGGGGGGCGAAGGCGCCGAGTCCGGGCCCTCCCGCGACTGCCTGCGTCCGCCCGTGCTCAGCGGCGCGATTTCGTCGACTCCTCGTACGCCGCCACCACTTCGGCGGCGGGACCGTCCATCCGCAGCGTTCCCGATTCGAGCCACAGGGCGCGGTCGCAGGTCTCGGTGATCGTCCTGTGGTGGTGACTGACCAGGAAGACGGTGCCGGCCTCCTTGCGGAGTTCGGCGATGCGTTCCTGGCTGCGCCGCTGGAAACGGGCGTCCCCGGTGGAGAGGGCCTCGTCGATCAGGAGCACCTCGTGGGACTTCGCCGCGGCGATGGCGAACTTGAGGCGGGCGGCCATGCCGGAGGAGTACGTCCGCATGGGCAGCGAGACGAAGTCGTCCTTCTCGTTGATTCCGGAGAAGTCCACGATGGAGTCGTAGCGTTCCCTGATCTCCGCACGGGACATGCCCATCGCGAGAGCACCCAGAACGACGTTTCGTTCACCCGTCAGATCGTTCAACAATGCGGCGTTCACCCCGAGCAACGAGGGCTGCCCCCTCGTGAAGACCCGTCCCCGGTCCGCCGGAAGAAGCCCCGCCACCGCCTTCAGCAGCGTGGACTTGCCGGAGCCGTTGGAACCGATCAGGCCGATCGCCTCGCCCTTGTGCGCGACGAAACTGACGCCCTTGACGGCGTGCACCTCCCGCACCGAGGCCGACGGGGCGCGGGAGACGAGCCGGCGGAGCGCGGCGACGGCGCTGCCACGCCCCGAGCCCGCGGTGTGCACCCGGTAGGTGAGATGCAGGTCATCGACGACGACGGTGGGGGAGTCGGACTCCGGTTCTCGGTGATCAGCCACGTCCGTACCGCTCCTCCGCCTGCCAGAAGTACACGAAGCCGCCGATGCCCGCGACGAGCGCCCAGCCGACGGCCAGGGCCCACACGTGCGGCGGGAGCCCCGCGGCGCCGTAGCTGTCGATGAGGGCGAACCGTGCCAGGTCGAGGTAGACGGCCGCCGGATTGCATTCGAGGAGCAGGCGTACGGCGTCGGGAACGCTGCCGTCCTTCAGTACGTGGGCCGTGCTCCACATCACCCCCGACGCGTACATCCAGGTGCGCAGCAGGAACGGCAGCAGCTGGGCCAGGTCCGGGGTGCGGGCAGTCAGCCTGGCGAGCACCAGTGCCAGCCCGGTGCTGAACAGCGCCTGGAGACCGAACGCGGGCACGACGAGCAGCCAGGAGGGCCGCGGGAACTGCCCGCAGCAGACCAGCACCGCGGCCAGCACGCCGAGCGAGACCAGCAGTTGCTGGAGCTGGAGCAGGGCGTAGGAGACGGGCAGCGCGGCCCGGGGGAAGTGCAGCGCGCGCACCAGGCCGAGGTTGCCGCTGACGGACCGGGCGCCCGCCATCAGCGTGCTCTGCGTGAACGACCAGACGAAGACGCCGGTGACCAGGAACGGGAGGTAGTCCGCGACCCCGTCCTTGGTGTTCATCAGCACGCCGAAGATCACGTAGTAGACGGCCGCGTTCAGCAGCGGCGTCAGCACCTGCCAGAGCTGGCCCAGTTTCGCCTCGCTGTACTGCGAGGTCAGCCGGGCGGTGGCGAAGGCGGTGACGAAGTGCCGGCGGGACCACAGCCGGCGTGCGTACTCGGGGAGCCGCGGCCGGGCGCCGCTCACGGTGAGTCCGTGCCGGGCGGCGTACGCGCCGAGGTCGGGAGGAAGAGCGGTGGGGCTGCTCATGCGGGCTGCTTTCGCCGGGTGCGGGAGCGGGACGGGGTCGCGGGCATGCCGGGCCTCACGCCGACACGTCGGAACGGAACCGTATCGTCGTGACGCCGACAGTAGGACGCATCGATGTCGAAACGCAACCGTCCCGTCGTGACGTTAGGATTTCCGGCATGACGACCGACCCGACGCCCGCGGCCGCTTCCGACCCGACGCCCGGGGCCCCCGCCGCCCCCGCCGAATCGGCCGGACCCGCCGATTCCGCCGCCCCCACGCCCCGACGGGCGCCCGCCGGGGCGGCGGTGCTCCGGGAGGACGTCACCGACGCCATCCGTGCCGCCGTCTTCGCCGAGCTGGCGGCCGTCGGCTACGCCCGGATGTCCATCGAGGGCATCGCCCGCCGCGCGGGCGTCGGCAAGACGGCCGTCTACCGGCGCTGGCGCTCCAAGCTGCACCTCGTGCTCGACCTGGTCTCCGCCTTCGCCGCGGAAGGGCTGCCCGCGCCCGACACGGGCTCGCTGCACGGCGACGTACGCGCCCTCCTGGAGGTCGTCTCGCACGCGCTGCGGCACCCCGTCGCCTCGCAGGTCATCCCGGACCTGCTGGTCGAGGCCGTGCGCAACCCGGAGATCGCCGGCGCCATCAGGGCGGCCCTGCTCGACCCCCAGCACGGGGTCGCCGCCCAGGTCGTACGGGATGCCGTCGCACGCGGTGAACTGCCCGCGGGGGCCGACCCGGAGCGTGCCCTGGACCTGGTCGTCGGCCCGCTGTACTGGCGGCTGGTGGTCGTCCGTACCGAGCCGCCCGCCGGGCACGCCGCCTACCTGGACGATCTCGCGGCCTCGGCCGTCGCCGCCCTCACCGCGCGCTCTTGAGATGCCGGCGCACCGTCCGAGTGAAATGTCTGGACGGTGCGGATCCGGTTTCACCCCGTCCACTCGGGTTTCAATGTTGCCAAGGGGGGTGAGAAAGCGGCGGTGTTGAGAGATCCTCCTTGAGCTGACGTCACAGGGAGAAGGAACCATGCACCAGTCCGCTTACGACCAGATGGCCCTCTGCGTGAAGGAGTACATGCCCGTATCGAAGCGACACCGCGTTGTCGACCTCGGTTCGCGCATCTCTCCTGGTCAAAGCCTTACGCACCGCGCCCTGCTGGCCAACCACAAGATCGACTACGTGGGTGTGGACGTACTCGACGGTCCGAACGTGGACCGTGTCATGAGCGACCCGTACCGGATCCCGCTCAAGTCGCGCTCCGCCGACATCGTCCTCTCCGGCCAGGCATTCGAGCACATCCCGTTCTTCTGGGCCTCGATCATGGAGATCGGCCGGGTGCTGCGCCCCGGCGGGCACGCCTTCATCACCGCGCCCTCCCGCGGCAACGCGCACGACGCCCAGGACTGCTGGCGCTACTACCCGGACGGCTTCCGGGCGATGGCCGCCTACTGCGGGCTCGAACTGCGCGAGGCGTTCACCGACTTCCCGCCCATGAAGGGCATCCGGCACGACTACCAGGCCATCGACGCCAAGCACGCCTACTGGGGCGACTCGGTCGGAGTCTTCCGCAAGCCGCGCCGCGCCCCGCACCTGCCGTACCGCATCAGCCGCGCCGTCGTCCGCGAGGTGACGATCCGCTGGGCGAACCACATCGGCGGCGTCGAGGGCATCCCGGTGCCCGGCGCGATCGCGGGCCGCGAACTGGCGGGCCGCCCCAAGCAGGTGCCGACCCCGGCGGCGGCACAGAAGTAGGCATGACGAAGTAACCACGACGCACCGTCGCGACGCGACGGCAGCCGCGACGCGGCGTCGGACCCGGGCGGCGGTACGGGGGCCAAGGCTCCCGTGCCGCCGCCGTTGCTCTGCGGCCCCGTACCCTCCCGCAGCACCTCCGGTCTCCTCCCACCCGAACGCCCGCAGGTCGCAGCAGCGGTCCGCGGGGAGCGGCACTGCAATCTGATCAGCGCAACCCGATCAGCGGATCGCAGCCCGTCCCGGAGGCAGACCGACATGGCAGTCCACCGCCTCGCCCGCACCGTCCGCGCTCCTCACGCCGTCCGTGCCCTCCGCTCCGCTCATCTCAGTAGCCTCGTCGGTCTCAGAAGCCCCACCACTCCCACTGACCACACCAGCCCCACCAACCCCGTAAAAGCGCCCCCACGGACCTCTCACGGCGGTGGACGGGGGCCTTCCGGTCCGCGCCCTCGGCTGCGCGTCCGCCCACGCCTGCGTCCACGCCCCCGTCCGCGCTCCGAGCTGCTCCCCGCGCTGGCGCTCTGGGCCGTGCTCGGCCTCCTGTGGCTCGTCGCGCTGCGGCTTCCCTGGCTCGGCGACCTCGGCCAGCACGCCGCCGCCGTCGAACGGCTCCGGCACGACCTGACCGACCCCGGCAGCCCCCTCGTCGCCCGCCCCGGCAGCGACAGCCCGTACTACACGCCGTACACCGTCGCCGCGGCGCTCCACGCGCGCGTGACCGGAACCGCGACCCTGACCGTGATGCGCGTCTGCGCGGCCGTCAACGCCGTGGTCCTGCTCCTCGGGCTGCGGGCCTTCGTACGGACCCTGACCCACCGGCCCTGGGCGCCCTTCCTCGCGTTCTGCTGCCTGGCACTCCTGTGGGGGCCGGAGCCGTTCCTGTGGAGCAGCTTCCTGTCGCTGTCCGGGCTGTGCCTGTCCCTGTCGTACCCGAGCACCTTCGCCTTCGGCCTCGGGCTCTGCGTCTGGGCGCGCCTGCACGGGGCCGAGCGGGGCGGGGCGCACTGGGTGCTGACGGGGCTGCTGCTGGGCTGCGTCGTGCTGATCAACCCGGTCGTGTCGCTGGGGGTGCTGATCGGCTGCGCCGCGGTCCTCGCCGCGACCACGCCCCGGATCACCCGCCGCACCCTCGTCCACTGGGCGACGGGGACGGCCGCCGCACTGCTGCTGCTCCTGTGCTGGCCGTACGGCGACGTGCTGTCGGTCCGGGACACCTCCGCCCTGGACTTCTTCCACGAGGCCGCCTACCGCCGCAAGCCGTTGCGCTACGGACTGCTGCTCGCCGGGGCGCCCGCGCTGCTGCTCAGGCTGCGGCGCGACCGGCGGGACCCGCTGGTGCTGCTGTGCGCGGGCACCCTGGCGGTCGCCGCGGCAGGCTGGTTCACCGGGCACTACACCTGGGGGCGGGTGCTCGCCTTCACGGCGCTCGCCGCGCAGTGCGCGCTGGCCGTGGAACTCGCCGCGCCGCGCCCCTGGGCGCAACTGGCTCCGCGGCTGCGCCGGCCCGTGCGGGCGGGGATCGCGGCGGCCCTGTGCGTCGGCCTGTGGGCCCAGTCGGGTGCACTGCTGTACGTGCTGCCCGACCTGCGGAAGCGACCCACGGTCACGGGTCTGGTCCAATTCACGCCACCGTGGGGAGGATTCGGCGCCTTCACCTCCCATCTGGCCTACGGGGAGGTCGTGATGACCACTCATTACAAGTGGCAGCGGGTGCTTCCCGCGTACGGGGTCTACACGGTGTTCCCGGCCTGGCCGCAGCCGGAAATCCCCAGGTCGGAGGCGGTACGGAGATGGCGTGACACGGTACGGGCGGTCAGTCCGGCGACCGGGCCCCGGGAGCGGCACGCACTGGTGTGCCAGTGGGGAACGGATTGGCTGATTCTTGACGCCGACCAGCCCACCCCCAGGGGGCCGGGATTCCAGGTAATCGCAACAGAACGGGACAAAATTCGCCTCGTTCGGGTGGCTCTCCGCTGCTGAATTCGTTAAACCGGGTCATCGAATGTTGACGAGATATAGGCGGGAAGGCGTATTACCGCGTACTGTCCGTGCGCATGGTATGGCGTAACGCCGTGAATGGCGTCCTTCAGCAACTGACCGGTTACCAGCTGCGACGCGTCCCTGTTCCAGGCCAACGCCCCCGTCAGGCGCCCCGGCCCGCTCCTGCGGCGCACGTCCCCGCGCCCAAGCCCAAGCCCAACCCCGGGATCAAGTTCCCCGCCGACTACGACGACGGCGCCAAGGACATCATCCGCGCCGTCAAGCCGTTCTCGATGACTTCCCCGGAGCGGCTCAACGCCTTCATCCTCGCCACCCGGCACATCGTCAAGCACAACATTCCCGGCGCGATCGTCGAGTGCGGCGTCTGGCGCGGCGGCTCCATGCAGGCCTGTGCGAAGACCCTGCTCGCCGAAGGGGTCGAGGACCGCGAGCTGTACCTGTTCGACACCTTCGAGGGCATGACGCCGCCCACCGACGAGGACAAGCGCCTGGACGGCAGGTCCGCGCAGGAACTCCTCGACATCCAGGGCAAGGACCGGCCGATCTGGGCCGTCGCCACCCTGGACGACGTCAAGTCCGGCTTCGAGAAGGTCCCTTACCCGGCCGAGCGCATCCACTACGTGCAGGGCAAGGTCGAGGACACCGTCCCCGGCGAGGCCCCGGAGCAGATCTCGATCCTGCGCCTGGACACCGACTGGTACGCGTCGACCAAGCACGAGCTGGAGCACCTGTACTCGCGCCTGGTGAGCGGCGGCGTGCTGCTCATCGACGACTACGGGTACTGGCAGGGTTCGCGCCAGGCCGTGGACGAGTTCCTGGAGGAGACCGGTGAGCAGCTGCTGCTGCTGCGCATGGACGAGGGACGTATCGCGATCAAGCCGTAGGGACTGACGGCGATCAAGCCGTAGGACGTACGGCGATCAAGCCTTGAGGGGCCGTGCACGCGTGAGTTCTTGAGCGGCGCCCGGGGAACCGCGCGCCCTTGAGCAGGTCGCGTGCGTCCCGGTGGTGTGTGTCCGAAGGGGTCCGGCGGCTGTCCGCCGGGCCCCTTCGGCGTGCCCGTGGGCTGCCGTCCGGGGCGCCGGGTCAGCGCAGCTCGGCCGGCAGCAGGTCGGACCCCGGCTGCGGCGTCGCCCGCACGTCCTGCTGCGTGGGCATTGCGGAGGGGGAGTCCGCGGTCTCGGCCCGGTGGGGCCCCGCGGCCGGGGCGGGCGTGCGCTCCTCCAGCGGTACGAAGCGGGGCAGGCCCTCGGTCTGGCCGAGGAAGACCCGGCGCACCACCCGCTCGGCGGCCCGCCCGTCGTCGTACGGGCAGAACCGGGCCCGGAAGGCCGCGCGCAGCTGTGCGGAGCGCGAGCCGCGCCAGTGACCGGTGCGGAAGATGTCGATCAGCTCGTCCTCGTTGCGGGCGATCGCGCCGGGCGGGAACTCCCGGATGTCGAAGTAGCTGCCGCGGGCCGCCTCGTATGCCTCCCAGTCGTCGATGTGCAGGACGATCGGGCGGTCGAGGTTGGCGTAGTCGAACATCAGCGACGAGTAGTCGGTGACCAGGGCGTCCGAGGCCAGACAGAGTGACTCGATCGAGTGATGTTCGCTCACATCGACGATTCGGGCGCTGCTGTGGGAACCGGCCCGGTGCAGCGGTCCGTTGGCGAAGTAGTGGGCACGGGTGAGGATCACGTGCCGCGGCCCGAGGGACCGGGCGATGCGTTCGAGGTCGAGCGTCAGGCGCTGGGTCCGCCGGTAGTCGCGGTGCGTCGGGGCGTAGAGGACGGCGGTGGAGCCTTCGGGGATGCGCAGCGACTCGCGGATGCGGGCGACGTCGTCGGCGGTGGCGGACTGGAAGACGTCGTTGCGCGGATAGCCGGTTTCCAGAGTGGTGTACGGGGAGGGATAGGCCCGCCCCCAGACGAGGGAGGAGTGGCGGTTGGCGGAGAGCAGGTAGTCCCACTTGTCGGTGTTCGCGAGCAGCTTCACGAAGTCCATGTCCGCGGCGGGGCGGTCTTGGAGGTCGAGGCCCATCGACTTGAGCGGAGTGCCGTGCTGGGTCTGCAGGAGGACCTGACCGGGGCGCTTGGCCAGCCGGTGGTCGAAGTTGACGTTGTTCACCAGGTACTTGGCACGGGCCAGCGCGCTCCAGTACGCGGCCGAGCCGGGGCGCAGCCGGCGCGTCCCGGCGGGGACGGTGTGGTGGTGGGCGGGGGAGGCGATCCACGCCGTGCGTACGTGCGGGGCGAGTTCGCGGACCTTCGCCTCGATGGCCGCCGGGTTGCAGCCGTACCCGCGGTTCCAGTACGCGGCGAACACGGCCTGGTCCTTGCGGACGGGCAGCCGCAGCTGGACGCGGTAGTGGACCTGCATGGCCGCGGCGCGCACGGTGCGTGCCACGGCGCGGACCCTGCCGGCGACGCCGCGGCGCACGGCCTGCACGAGCGCCAGCGTGCGGTACGTGCGGTGGCTGCCGAGCAGGACGAGGGCGTGCCGCAGCCGGGTGCGGAGCGAGGGGGCGCCGATCCGCGGGACGAGCGGGACGGCCGCGAGGCCGGGGGAGTCGGTGGCGGAGCCGTCCGGGGCGTCGGCGGTGTCCGGCGTGTCCAGGATCCGGGCGTGGACGGTGCCGGCGCGCAGGGCCGCCGCGTCGGCGGCTGCCGCTTCCGCGGTGGTGGCGGACGACGGGTTCGCCCCGTCCCGGCCGGTGGCCCCGCTCCGGGAGGCGGCGTCGCGGGCCGCGGCGTTCTTGTGGGCGGCGGCGTTGCGGGCGGCGGCACTGCGGGCGGCGATGCCGCGCGGGCGGGGAGCGTCACGCACCGTCGGGTCCACGACGCGGTGGCGGCGGCAGTGGGCGCGGGCACGGCGGAAGAACTCGGCGCGGCTGCCGCGCGGGAGACGGCCGGGCCGGGTGAGGACGGTGCCGAAGTGGTCGAGCATCCGGCGGTAGAGCACCGGCCGCCAGCCGGACAGCTCCGGGCGGGAGTCCAGGAAGGAGAAGACCCGGTCGTACTGGTCGAACAGGTCGAAGTGCCGGGTGGAGGTGGTGGAGAGGATGTTGCCCTGGCGGCGCTGGCGGTAGTGGACGCAGACCTCGTCGAGGGTGGAGATCGAGTCGGCCGACAGCAGCACCGGGTAGGTCCAGGGGGTGTCCTCGTAGAACCCGGGCGGGAAGGTGAAGCCCTGGCGGTCGATGAACTCCCGGCTGTACGCCTTGTTCCAGGCGACCATCAGGACCCGCAGCAGCCCGGGGCGGTCGGCGAGGGTGAAGGAGGCGGGACCCTCCTCGTGCAGCTCGCCGCTGAACCGGTTGCGCTCCAGCTCGCCGTTCCAGAACGTACGGGCGTAGTCGAAGACCAGGACGTCCGGCGAGTCGGACTCCTTGAGCCGGTCGGAGATCGACCGGAGGGCGCCGGGGGCCAGGGTGTCGTCGCTGTCCAGGAAGAGGAGGTAGTCGCCGCGGGCCTGCTCGATGCCCACGTTGCGGGCGTTGCCCAGACCGCCGTTCTCCGTCAGGTGCACCGGGCGCACCCGGGGGTCCCGGGCCGCGTACTCGTCGATCAGGTCGCCGCAGGCGTCCGGCGAGCAGTCGTCCACCGCGATCAGTTCGAAGTCGTCGTACGACTGGGTCAGCACCGAGTCAAGGCACTCCTCCAGGTACTCCTGGACCTGGTAAGCGGGCACGATCACGCTGAACCGGGGCACGGCACATCCATGGGGTCGACGCGGGCAGTGACGGCCTGCGCCCGGCAGCCGGGCGGTCCGTATGCCCGGGAACGCGCCACGGGCCGGGCGGGTTACGCGGGATGCGGCATACGGGGGAAGTTCGCCAAGTGACGCACACGGAAGGGTGGTTCGGTCGCGAGTGACCGAACCACCCTTGTCGTAAAGCAGAGTTGACGTGAAGCCCGCCCGGCACCCCCGGAGCCCCTGCCCGACGGCCCCGGAGCCCCTGCTCGGCGCCCCCGGAGCCGCTGCCCGGCGGCCCCGGAGTCCCGGTCCGGCGCGCTACTTCACCGCGCCCGCCATCACGCCCGAGACGAACTGCTTCTGGAACGCGAAGAAGACGATCAGCGGGATCACCATCGACACGAAGGCGCCGGGCGCCAGCACGTCGATGTTGTTGCCGAACTGCCTGACCTGCTGCTGGAGCGCCACCGTGATGGGCGGGTTGGTGGCGTCCGCGAAGATCAGTGCGATCAGCATGTCGTTCCACACCCACAGGAACTGGAAGATGGCCAGCGAGGCGATGGCCGGGCCGCCCAGCGGCATGACCACCCGGGTGAACAGCCTGATCTCGCCCGCCCCGTCCAGCCGCGCCGCCTCCAGCAGCTCGCGCGGGATCTCCGCGAAGAAGTTGCGCAGCAGGAAGATCGCGAAGGGCAGCCCGAACGCCACGTGGAAGAGCACCACGCCCAGCGTCGTCTCGAAGATCCCGACGACGCCGAACAGCTTCGCCACCGGCACCAGCGCCACCTGCACCGGCACCACCAGCAGCCCCACGACCACGATGAACAGCCAGTCCCGGCCGGGGAACTCCATCCACGCGAAGGCGTACCCGGCCAGCGAGCCGATCACCACCACCAGCACCGTCGCCGGCACGGTGATCAGCGCCGTGCTGAGCAGGGAGTTGAGGACGGTGTCGTTGTCCAGGATCGCCGAGTAGTTCTTCACGGTCAGCTCGGCGGGGGCGGTGAAGACCTTCCACCACCCGCTGGCCGCGATGTCCGCGGAGTCGCGCAGCGAGGAGAGCAGCAGCCCGATCGTCGGCATCAGCCAGAACAGCGCGACCACGATCAGGAAGACCCGCATCAGCCCGCCGCCCGCCCCGGCCGCGATCCGCGCGGGAAGGGACCGCTTCGCCTTGACGACATCACCGGAGAGTGTCATCGGCCCTGCTCCTTCCGCATCCGCCGGATATTGACGAGCATCACCGGAATCACCAGCAGCAGCAGGAACACGGCGATGGCGCTGCCGATGCCCAGATTGGCGTCGTCGCCGAAGGACGACTGGTAGAGCTGGAGGGCGAGGACGTTCGCGTCGTCCAGCGAGTTGCCGGGCGCGATGATGAACACCAGGTCGAAGATCTTCAGAACGTTGATCATCAGGGTGACCGCGACCACCGCGAGCACCGGTGCGAGCAGCGGCACCGTGATCCGCCGGAACACCTGCCACTCGTTGGCCCCGTCCACCCGGGCCGCCTCCAGCAGTTCCCTCGGCAGTCCGGCCAGGCCCGCCGCGATCAGCACCATCGCGAAGCCCGCCCACATCCACACGTAGGAGCCGATGATGGCGGGGGTCACCACGTTCGGCCCGAGCCAGTCGACGCCGTTGTACTGCTCGCGGAAGTTGCTCGCGGGCAGCCGCAGTTCGGCGCCGTCGGCCTTCGAGGACAGGGCGAAGGAGCCGTCCGCCGCGGCGTTGGTGGATTCGACGACCCGGCCGTCCTTGACGGCTTCGATCCGGAGGCCCTTGAGACCCAGTTCCTTGCTGTCGATGGTGTTCGGCTTTCCGCCGCCGCCCTTGGTGAAGTCCAGCCACGCCGTCCCGGTGACCTTGTCCGGCGAGGTCGCCGGGGCCTTCGCGGGCTGTGCGTCCTTGGGCATCTGGGCCGGGGCGACCCCGATCAGCGGCAGATTCGTCTGCTGCCCGGCCCGTACCGGCTGCTTGGTGATGTACGCGCCGCCGCCCGCCGCCTTCAGCGGGTGGACCGGCAGCGGGCGGGCCTTCGGGAAGCCGGAGGACTCGGCGAAGGTGTCGTGCACCCCGACCCACACGGCGTTGGCGACCCCGCGGTCCGGGTCCTGCTCGTACACCAGCCGGAAGATGATGCCCGAGGCGAGCATCGAGATCGCCATCGGCATGAACACGATCAGCTTGAAGGCGGTGCCCCAGCGGACGCGTTCGGTGAGCACCGCGAAGATCAGGCCGAGCGCGGTCGCCACGGTCGGTGCGACCACCACCCAGATCAGGTTGTTCTTGATCGCGGTGAGGATGGTGTCGCTGGTGAAGAGGCTGACGTAGTTGTCGAGGCCGGCGAATCCCGTGCCGGCCTTGTCGAACAGACTCCGGTAGACGGAGAACCCGATCGGGTAGACCACGAGCGCGCCCAGCAGGATCAGCGCGGGCAGCAGGAAGCCGATCGCGATGACTTTGCGTGTGCCTGTCACGCTCTTGTGTTTTTCCGGGGTGCCGGGGGGCGGCGCCACGCCGGCCGCACCCCCCGTCGTCGCAGGGCTCACGGCGTCAGTTCTGGTACGCCGCGGCAGCCGCGGCCTCCAGCTTGGCCTGCGTGCCCGCGATGTCCTTCGGGTTGCGGACGAAGTCCTGAAGGATCTTCCACTCGCCCTTGCCCGGCGTGCCGCCGAACGACTGCGGCGCCTGGTCCGACATGTCGAAGCGGAAGTTGTCGCCTGCACCGATCAGGGCCTTCGCGATGCCGCGCATCGTGTCGTTGGGGTACGCCGACAAGTCCACGGACTTGTTCGGCGAGATGAAGCCGCCCGCGCCCGCCGAGATCTTCGCGGCGTCGGTGGAGGCCAGGAAGGTCATCAGCGCCTTCGCCGCCTTGGTGTCCTTCAGCGCCACCGCGACGTCGCCGCCGGTCACCACCGGGGTCGTCGCGCCGACCACCGGGAACGGGAACACCTTGGCGTCCGTGCCCAGCTTCGCCTTCGTCTGCTCGATGTTGACCGCCACGAAGTCGCCCTCGAAGACCATCGCGCCCTTCGCCGACTCACCGCCGGTGAAGGTCTGTTCGACGGACTTGGTGAACGGGGTGCTGACCGCGCCCTTCGTGCCGCCGACCAGGTAGTTCTCCTTGCCGAACAGCTGGGCCAGGGTGGTCAGGGCGGCCGTCACCGACGGGTCCGTCCACTTGATCTCGTGCTTGGCGAGCTTGTCGTACTTCTCCGGTCCCGCCTGCGAGAGATAGACGTTCTCGAACCAGTCGGTGAGCGTCCAGCCGTCCGCGCCGCCCACCGAGACCGGGGTGGTGCCCGACTGGGAGATCAGTTCGGCGGTGCCGAGGAAGTCCTTCCAGGTCTTCGCCTCGCTCGCGCCCGCGTTCTCGAAGATCTTGGTGTTGTACCAGACCAGCGACTTGTTGGCGGCCTTGTAGTACACGCCGTACTGGGTTCCGCCGACCGCCGCGATGTCCTTCCAGCCCTTGGTGTAGTTCTTGTCCAGCTGGGCCTGGGTGGCGGCGTCGACCGGTTTGAGCCACTTGTTCGCCACGGCCTGCTTGAGCGCCCCCGGCTGCTGGAGGAGCGCGACGTCCGGGGGAGTGCCGCCGGATATCTTCGAGCCGAGGTAGGTGAGCATGGCGTCCTGCGTCGGCACGTACGTCACCGTCGCCCCGGTACGGCTCTCGAACTCCTTGAGCGCCTTCTTGAAGTTCTCCGCCTCGGCCCCCGTCCACACCGCGATGACCTGGAGCTTCTCACCGTCCAGCTTGGGCAGTTGGAGGGACTCGGCGGGCGACTGGGTGCCCGGGGCCGATCCCGAGGTCTTGGCGTCCGGCTTGTCGTTGCCGCCGCAGCCGGTGAGGACCAGTGCCCCCGCCGCGGCGACGGCGAGGAGAACCCGGCCGCCCCCGGCGGCCGCCCGGCCGCTGCCCCTGCCGTCCGGGCCGGTCTTCCTCCGCCGTCGAAGAGTTGTGTGCATGTCTGCCCCGTCTCTCCCGTGCGCGGACGGACACGGACCCGCCATCCGTGCGCGCACCGACCGGCCCGACCGCCGCTTCCTACTTGCCCGTTGACCTCACTGGGGTCAGTCCTACGCCCGGCGCTGAAGGCTCGCAATAGTGCCTTCGCTGTCAACTCGGCTTTTGTGATGGCCTCGTGACGTCGAGTCAGGACATGTACGGGTGTGTGCGGCGGTCCGGCACACGGCGGGGGCCCGTCTCAGCGGGCCTCCTGCGGCGTGTTCAGCGGCGTCAGCGGTACGGCGTTGACGGTGCGGGCGGCCCGGTCGAGGGCGCTCGCCAGCAGGGCGAGGTCGGTCGGCCCGTTGCCCAGCTCGCGCACCGGGCGGCGGGTCGGCGGATCACCCATCCGCTCCCACTCCAGCGGCACCACGGTGGGCCGCTGGGTGGCCGTGCGCGGGATGCGCCCGGTGACCCGGCCGCCCTGGAACGGGGTCACCGAACCGTCCGGGTGCAGCAGCCGGCCACGCCCCGGAGCGGGCTCCTCCGGCGCGGGCGCGGCGGGCGGCGGGTCCAGCACCACCCGCAGCAGCCGCTCCCCCCTCGCCAGTTCGGTGTCGGCGGTCCGGTCGGGGCGGGCCGTGGACGCCACCAGATGCACCCCGAGCCGCTCGCCGTGCCGGGCCACCGCCTCCAGCGCCCGTACGACGGAACCCGCCGAGGGCCGCCCCGGGCTGCCGAGCGCGGGGGCGACCAGGGCGTCCAGGTCGTCCACGAGGACCACCAGCCGGGGCAGCGGCGAGGGCCCGCCGGCCGACTGGGCCGCCGCCTGCCGCTCCCGCTCCCGGGCCGCGGCGGGGCGCAGCCGCAGGGTGCCGGTGCCGGGGGCCTCGACGTCGGAGCGGGTCTCGCCGCGGGCGCCGGGGACGGTGGCGTGGGTACCGGCGTACCCGCCGTGCTCGCTGCCGGGCACGGCGGGCGCGGCACCCGCCGAGCCGGTGCCGCCGCCCGTGGGGACACTCGCGCTCCGGCTGCCGGGGATGTCCGCCCGGCGGGACTCCGGCGCCGGGGCGCGGCGCTGGGCCACCAGCCGCTCGGCGACCTCGTCGGCGGAGCCGGCGGACCCGGGCCCGTCGGACACCGCGACTGCGGTGCTTCCGGCCCGGCCCGCGTGCCAGTCCGCGAAGTCCAGCGTGCCCAGCAGTTCGTCGCGGCGCTTCAGCTCCGCGCCCAGCGCCTGCGCGAACTCGCGCATCCGCACCGGGTCCGAGGCCACCAGATGGGTCGACACGTGCGGCAGCTCGGTACAGGCGCGCAGCCCCTCGCCGCGCTCGCCGCCCGCCCCGTCGAGCAGGATCAGGCCGAGCCGGTCCGGGCGGGCCGCCGCCGACAGCGAGGCCGCCGCCGAGCGCAGCAGTTCCGTACGACCGCTGCCCGCGGGGCCCTCGATCAGCAGATGCGGCCCGTCGGTCGCCAGGTCCGCGCAGACCGGGCCGCGCGGACCCGCCCCGAGCACCGCCCAGGCGCGCGTGGCGCCGGGTGCCTGGTCGTCGTCCGCGGCGGCGGCCCAACGGGCCATCAGGGACGCCGGGGTCGCCCTGGCCAGCCCCAGCTCGTCCAGCAGCCGCGACACGGTGGGCAGCGCGGCGGCGGACAGCCGACCCGGCCGGCCCGCCAGCGGCGTACCACCGGGGCCCGAGCCGCCCCCGCTCTCGGCGGCGTCCGTGCGCAGCGGGGCCAGCGCCCGCGCGAACCGCTCGGCCCACGCCGCCGACACCGCGTCCACCGAGGCCAGCGTGCCGTGCCCGGCGCTCTGCCCGCCCGCCGTGCGCAGCACCCGCACCGCCGTGGCGACATCGCCGCTCAGCAGCGCCGCCGCCCCGCACTCCCGGAAGGCGGGCGCCACCGAACAGGCCGCGCCGTACGTCGCCTCCACCGGGGAGAGCGGGGAGGCGGCGGCCGTCTCGGCCAGAACGAGCAGATGGATGCCGTGCGCCGAGCCGTGCGCGGCGAGCCGGGCGGTCGCCTCGCGCAGGCTCGCCGAACCCGGATCGCCGTCGACGATCACCACGGTGCGCGGGGCGTCCGCCTCCAGCAGCCCCTCCTCGGTGCGCCGCAGCAGCTCGGCCACCCGCGCGGACGCCTGGTCGCGGTCGTAGGCGAGCAGCAGCCGGCAGTCCTGGCCGTGCGCGGGCCGCAGGTGCGGCAGCCAGCCGAGCCAGCCCCACTCCCGGGTCCGCTCCTCGGCGGGGCGCGCGCGGTCCGCGCTGATCAGCACGATTTCGAGATCGGTGGGGGAGTGCAGGGCGGCGAGCTGCGCCACCACGGAACGCGCCAGTCCGGCCAGCCGGGCGCGCGGCCCGGCGAGCCCCAGCGAACCCGCCTCGCGCAGTCCCACCGTCACCGGCACCGCGGGCAGCAGCCCCACGCCGTCGGGCGCGGTCCGGTCCGCGGTGCCCAGCCGCAGCACCAGCGACTCGGGGTGCGAGGGACCGCGCTCCCACAGCCGGGGGCCCGGCTGGAGCGCGGTGAGCAGCAGCGCCGCCGCGTCGGGCCAGGGGTCGGAGGGACCGGCCGGAGCGCCGCGGGCGATGTCGCCCAGCGGGCCTGCCCCGGACGCGGCACCGGCTGCCCCGCCCGCCGGGGGCCACGCGCCGGAAGGCCCGGACCCGGACGGGGAAGCGGAGTGGTCCGGTCCGCCGTGCGGCGACGCGGTCGTGTCCTCGCCCGCGTACGCGTGGGTGCTCTCGCCGCGCCCTCCGGTGAGCCGACGGGCCCAGCCCCCTATGCCGCCGCGCCGCCGGGGCTCCTCCCGGCGCTCGGCGTCCCGGCCACCGGCCGTCCCGGGCGCGCCGCCCGCGTCCCGGCCGTCCGGCCCGGCGCCCCGGCCGCCCGTGTCGACGACCCGGCCCGCCCCGTGCGTGCGGTCCGCGGCCCCGGCGAAGGGGCTCCGGTCCGCGCCGGGTCCGGGCGCGGCCGGATGCGGCGCGGGCGGGGCGTGGCCGGTGGCGCCGTACCCGGGAGCCGCGCCGGACTCGACCCGCGTGCCCGTGTACGGGGCGGCCCCCGCGGGTCCGGCGGCGGGCGTCCCGTCGCGGAGGTCCGGCGGCGAGCCCTGCGCGGGCACCGTCCCGTACGCGCTCTGCGGGCCCGCGGCGCCGCCCGCCGCCCGGCCGCTCACCTTGTGGTGCGGTGCGCTGCCCCCGAAGCGTCCCGGCGCGGGCACGGCCGCCGCACGGGCCACCCGCAGATGCCCCTCGCCGTCCGCGGCGGTGGCGAGCGCGCTCTCCTGGGCGCCCGGCTGCGCGAGGCGCAGGGCGGACTCGCCGACCCGCAGCAGCGCGCCCGGCGCCAGCCGCACCTCGCGGGGGCCCACCTCCCGGCCGTCCAGCGTGGTGCCGTTGGTCGAGCCGAGGTCGGCGACGGTGACCCGGCCGTCCTCGGTGAGCGTCACCGTGCAGTGCAGCCGGGACACGTCGGGGTCGTCCAGCGGCACGTCCGCGTCGGCGGAGCGGCCGACCCGGATCTGCCCGCCGTGCAACAGGTGCACCCCGCCCGCGTCCGGACCCGCGACCACCTGGAGCTGGGCCAGGTCGGACAGCTCGGGGGCGTCCTCGTCGGCCGGGTACTGGAGCGAGAGCACCGCCCCGTCCACCAGCGGCGGCTCGCCGAGGGCGCACCGCTGCGCGTCCAGGCGCTCGCGCCCGGCGTACACCACCACCGCGCCGGTGGTCTCCGGGCCGGGGCCCTGGACGGCGGCGGCCAGCCCGGAGGCGACCGCGGCCAGCGCGGTCCCGGCCGGGGCGGTGACGAGCACGTCACAGGCAGCGGCGGCGCCGGGAGCCCCCGGTGCCGGGGCGCCCGGTGTCGTCGCTCGGCTCTGGCCGCCGCGCGGCGCGAGGACGGTCAGCCGGATCTGCATCGCGTCAGCGGTCCCTTCTGCGCGCGGCAACCCGGCGGAGGGGCCGCCGGGAGGAGCCGTCCTGCTGCCGCCCCGCGATGTCCCCCCACCCGGCGCGGACGCGTCGTCCGGTACAGGTCGGCACCCACCGTGGGGTGTTGAGGGACTGACCCGCCCTCGCCCACCCCAGAGGTCTGTGCTGATGGCATCCTCGCACCTGCCACTGACAACCCGCCCGCCACCCATTGCCAAGTGATCTTGAATGGTCGGCTGTGGGCGTAAAAGTGCCTGCTTGGGGCATGGTCGGACAACGGTGACGCACCACGCACGCGCGTGCGGCAACCATCCGTCCGAACACGGCGTCTTCCCCCGGAAGCGCGTCCGGCCTGTGCCCCGTTCGGCGGCACTACAGTTGGGCACCCGGAACCACGAACCACCGATCAGGGTCAGTCACCGACCAGCAGGGAGTCATGACGTGCGGCCGGTAGGCAGTAAGTACCTCCTTGAGCAGCCGCTCGGACGCGGCGCCACCGGCACCGTCTGGCGTGCCCGCCAGCGGGAGACGGCGGGGGCCGAGGCGGCCGTCGCGGGCCAGCCCGGGGAGACCGTCGCGATCAAGGTCCTCAAGGAGGAGCTGGCGAACGACGCGGACGTGGTGATGCGCTTCCTGCGCGAGCGCTCCGTCCTCCTGCGCCTCACGCACCCCAACATCGTGCGCACCCGCGACCTCGTCGTCGAGGGCGATCTCCTCGCCCTCGTCATGGACCTGATCGACGGCCCCGACCTGCACCGCTACCTGCGCGACAACGGCCCCTTCACCCCGGTCGCCGCCGCCCTGCTCACCGCGCAGATCGCCGACGCGCTCGCGGCCAGCCACGCGGACGGCGTGGTGCACCGCGACCTCAAGCCCGCGAACGTACTCGTCGACGAGCGCGACGGCGCGATGAAGCCGATGCTCACCGACTTCGGCATCGCCCGCCTCGCGGACTCCCCGGGCCTCACCCGCACCCACGAGTTCGTCGGCACGCCCGCCTACGTGGCGCCGGAGTCCGCCGAGGGCCGCCCGCAGACCTCCGCCGTCGACATCTACGGCGCGGGCATCCTGCTGTACGAACTTGTCACCGGACGGCCCCCGTTCGCCGGCGGCACGGCGCTGGAGGTGCTGCACCGCCACCTCAGCGAGGAGCCGCGCCGCCCCTCCACCGTCCCCGAGCCGCTGTGGACGGTCATAGAGCGCTGCCTGCGCAAGGAGCCCGACGAGCGCCCCAGCGCCGAGAACCTGGCCCGCGCCCTGCGCACGGTCGCCGCCGGCATCGGCGTGCACTCCTCGTCCGCGCAGGTCGAGGCCGCGCTCGGGGTCGGCGCGCTGCTCGCCCCCGACCCGTCGCCCGCGCCGGTGCCCGACACCCCCGGCGCGGCCGACCCGACCCAGGTGCTGCCGAGCAACGCGGGATCGTACGACCCGGCCGCCGCGACCAGCGTGCTGCCCTCCACCGGCGCCCCCGGCGGGCACGGCCAGGGCGGTGGCCCGCGCGGCGCCGCCGACCCGACCGCCGTGATGCCGCCGGTGCCCCCGCACCCGGCGGGCGCCCCCGCGGGCTCGCCCTCCGGCCCCGGCCCCGAGGACCCGCACCCCTGGCAGAACCAGCTGCGCGCCGCCCGCGACCGCAACGAACAGACCTCCGTGCAGTACCTGGACCCGAGCCAGGACCCGCTGCGCCGCCGTCCGCAGCGCCAGCAGCCCCAGCGTCAGCAGCAGCCCCCGCAGCCGCAGCGCCAGCAGTACCAGCCGCAGCGTCAGCAGCCGCCGCAGCAGCAGTACGCGCCGCAGCACCAGCAGCACCAGCCCCAGCAGCGGTACGCGCCCCCGCCGCCGCAGCAGCCCCAGCAGCCGCAGGCGCCCGCCCCGCGCGAGCCCAGGCCGCCCCGCGAGCCGCGCCGCCGCAGCGCCAACCCGATGCGGATCCCCGGCCTCGGCTGCCTCAAGGGCTGCCTGTTCACCCTGCTCCTGCTGTTCGTCGGAGCGTGGCTGATCTGGGAGCTGACCCCGCTTCAGGAGTGGATCGGCACCACGAAGGGCTTCTTCGACCAGATCGGCGACGTGTTCACCAGCATCAAGGACTTCTTCGCGGACCTCGGCGGCTCGAAACCGTAGGCGATCACATAGACATGTCGACTTCTGGGGGCGAAATCCACACGGATTTCGCCCCCAGAAGTACGGAATGACGCCGTGCACGGGCCATCCTGGGCATGCAACGCCCCGTCGGCGGCGTACTTTGAGGGCCGACGCCAGCCGCTGAGGGAGCAGTCTTGGCACGGAAAATCGGCAGCCGGTACACCGCCCACCAGATCCTGGGGCGCGGCAGCGCGGGCACGGTGTGGCTCGGCGAGGGACCCGAGGGGCCCGTCGCCATCAAGATGCTGCGCGAGGACCTGGCCTCCGACCAGGAACTCGTCGGCCGCTTCGTGCAGGAGCGCGCGGCCCTGCTCAAGCTGGACCACCCGCACGTGGTCGCCGTCCGCGACCTGGTCGTCGACGGCAACGACCTCGCGCTCGTCATGGACCTCGTCCGGGGCACCGACCTGCGCACCCGCCTCGACCGCGAGCGCCGCCTGGCCCCCGAGGCGGCCGTCGCCATCGCCATCGACATCGCCGACGGCCTCGCCGCCGCGCACGCCGCCCAGATCGTGCACCGCGACGTCAAGCCCGAGAACGTCCTGCTCGACATGCAGGGCCCGCTCGGCCCCGGCGGCGCGCACCCCGCCCTGCTCACCGACTTCGGCGTCGCCAAGCTGATCGACACCCCGCGCCGCACCAAGGCCACGAAGATCATCGGCACCCCGGACTACCTGGCCCCCGAGATCGTCGAGGGCCTGCCGCCGCGCGCCGCCGTCGACATCTACGCGCTGGCCACCGTCCTGTACGAGCTGCTGGCGGGCTTCACCCCGTTCGGCGGCGGACACCCGGGCGCGGTGCTGCGGCGCCACGTGACCGAGACCGTCGTCCCGCTGCCCGGGATCCCCGAGGAGCTCTGGCAGCTGATAGTGCAATGCCTGGCGAAGGCGCCCGCCTCCCGGCTGCGGGCCTCCGAGCTCGCGGCCGGACTGCGCGAACAGCTGCCGCTGCTGGCCGGGATGCCGCCGCTGGACGTCGACGAGCCCGAGGCCGAGAGCCCGGCCGCAGGCGAGCAGGCGGGGTACGAGACGGAGGCCGGGCAGGGCGCCGAGCCCGCGCGGCCCCGCCGGGGCGCGGTCCCGCTGGTGCCCGGCTCCACCGCCGACTCCAACCGGGACACGCACACCTCGATGCGGGTGCCCGCACCGGACGAGCTGGCGGGCGGCCCGCTGGGCACCGCCCGGGTGCCCCGCACCGCCGGGGACCGGCGGCCCGGCTCCGCCCGCCACCGCTCCGAGCTGCGCCGGCGCCGGCTGATCATGACGACGGCCGGGGTCGCCCTGCTGGCCGCGGTGGGCGTGGGCGGCTGGCTGGCCGCCACCTCCTCGGAGGACGAGAAGCCGCCCGCCCCGGACACCAGCCAGTCGTCCCCGGTCAGGCCCTGACCCGCCGCACCCCGCGGGGCCGGGCCCGGAGCGCCCGGCCCCCGAGCGCCCGGCGCCGGGCGGGCCCCGGGCCCGGCCGGGCCGTCCGGCGGGTGGAAAAGGCCTCCCGGCCCGGCCCCCACCCCGTACCGGTTACGCTGGTCCCGTGGCAGTCGTCGATGTATCCGAAGAGCTGAAGTCCCTCTCCTCGACCATGGGGTCGATCGAGGCCGTCCTGGACCTCGAAAAGATGAGGGCCGACATCGCCGTGCTCGAAGAGCAGGCCGCGGCCCCGTCCCTGTGGGACGACCCGGACGCCGCGCAGAAGATCACCAGCAAGCTGTCGCACCTCCAGGCCGAGCTCCGCAAGACCGAGACGCTCCGCGGCCGGATCGACGACGTCGCGGTGATGTTCGAGCTGGCCGCCGACGAGGACGACGAGGACGCGCTCGCCGAGGCCGAGACCGAGCTGGTCTCCGTGCGCAAGGCGCTGGAGGAGATGGAGGTCCGCACCCTCCTCTCCGGCGAGTACGACGAGCGCGAGGCGCTGGTCAACATCCGCGCCGAGGCCGGCGGCGTGGACGCCTCCGACTTCGCCGAGCGCCTCCAGCGCATGTACCTGCGCTGGGCCGAGCGGCACAACTACTCCACCGAGGTCTACGAGACGTCGTACGCGGAGGAGGCCGGCATCAAGTCGACCACCTTCGTCGTCAAGGCGCCGTACGCCTACGGCACGCTCTCCGTCGAGCAGGGCACCCACCGCCTCGTGCGCATCTCGCCGTTCGACAACCAGGGCCGCCGCCAGACGTCCTTCGCCGGTGTCGAGGTCCTCCCGGTCGTCGAGAAGACCGACCACGTCGAGATCGACGAGTCCGAGCTGCGCGTCGACGTGTACCGCGCGTCGGGCCCCGGCGGCCAGGGCGTCAACACGACCGACTCCGCGGTCCGCCTGACGCACATCCCGACCGGCATCGTCGTCTCCTGCCAGAACGAGCGCTCCCAGATCCAGAACAAGGCGAGCGCCATGAACGTCCTCCAGGCGAAGCTCCTCGAGCGCCGCCGCCAGGAGGAGCAGGCCGCGATGGACGCCCTCAAGGGCGACGGCGGCAACTCCTGGGGCAACCAGATGCGTTCATACGTCCTGCACCCGTACCAGATGGTCAAGGACCTGCGCACCGAGTTCGAGGTCGGCAACCCGCAGTCGGTGCTCGACGGCGAGATCGACGGCTTCCTCGAGGCCGGCATCCGCTGGCGCAAGCAGCAGGAGAAGTAACGCGCACGACGTCGCGCAGAGCAGAGGTGAGCGCCGGACCCCGGAGGGGTTCCGGCGCTCTTCCGTTCCGGAACCCGGGCCCGGATATGTCACAGGGCTGTGCACATCGGGCGGGCAAGTGATCGGAAAAGCGGCATCGCGGTCGGAACGACCTTGACGTAAATCTTCACCCTGGGGGAATGTGGCGGGCAGCATGCGTATGTCTGGGGCGGGTGTGAACGGGGGCGAGCAGGCGGCCTCTTGAGAAGTGGTCCCGTGAACTGACATCCCCGCCAAGGCCGTTGCCCCTGCATAGCTGCTCCATCGACGCACGAATTCGTAGAGCCAGCCGAAGAGCCCGCCCACGGGCGGGCTCAGCTACTGGGGGTAGCAACCAGATGACCAACAAGATGCGGGTCCGCGTCGCGCGGATCGCCGCCGGAGCGGTGATCGCCGCCGGTGCGTCGCTGACCGCCGCGGGCGTCGCCCAGGCCGTCGGCCCCGACACGGGTGCGGGCGTGCAGGTCGACGCCGGCGCCCTCCAGGTCAAGGCCGGGATCGACGCGGCCGACCCGGGCGACCCGGGCAAGGACCCCGCCGACCCGGCGGACCCGGCCGACCCGAAGCCGCCGACCGACCCGGCGGACCCCGCCGATCCGGCCGACCCGGCCGATCCCGCGGACCCCGCCGACCCGGCGGACCCGGCCGACCCGAAGCCGCCCACGGACCCGACGGATCCCTCGGACCCGTCGGACCCGAAGCCGCCGACCGACCCGACGGACCCCTCGGACCCGAGCGACCCGAAGCCGCCGACCGACCCGACGGACCCCTCGGACCCGTCGGACCCGAAGCCGCCCACGGACCCGACGGACCCCTCGGACCCGAGCGATCCGAAGCCGCCGACCACGCCGCCCACCGACCCGACGAAGCCGCCCACCGGCACCCCGTCGACCCCCGGTGACGCCACGGGCGGCAACAACAACACCGGGCAGAGCGGTGGCGCCGGCGACAACACGGACGTCGACTCCGTCGCCAACCGTCCCGTCGAGCAGGCCAAGCCCAAGGACGAGCTGGCCGCGACCGGCGCGGGCGACACCACGCTCCTGCTGGTCGGCGCCGCGACGATGATCGCGGGCGGCATCGGCTTCCGCTTCCTGCCCCGCCTCACCGGCAACGGCGGCAGCGCGGCCTGACGCACGCCGCAGCGGGCACCGCACGCACGCGAAGAGGGGCCCGGAGCGCACATCGGCGCTCCGGGCCCCTCTTCCGTGTCCCTGCCGTTCCTCGTACCCGTGGAAGCCGCTACGCGGCCTGGTGCGCCACCAGCGCCATCGCCGCCACCAGGACCACCAGCAGCGCCAGCAGTGCCGCCGGGCTCAGCTGGGCGAAGGGGCTCTCCTGCTGCTCCAGACGCTGCCTGCTCGCCCGGCACGTGGGGCAGCGGCCCTCGGCCACCGGCCCCGCGCAGTTCGCGCACACCAACCTGTCATAGGTCATGCGCTCTCCTCCTCGGCTACAGGCCGTACGCCGGCCCCGGGGCCGTACGCATCGTTCTCCCGCGTTTTCCCCGCGTTCGCTCCGTACAACGCCTGGAGAAACACATCCGTTCCCCTCCACTGTGCCAGCCGCGCGCCGCATTCGCGCGGCCCGGGTCCCAAGGCCCCCGGCAAACCGGAGCAAACCCCTCACCCGTGGGCAGCAGCCTGCGAGGTCGTGGCCGGGTCGCGTATGGTCACGCTCACCTACCCCCGGCGACCGTGGTGCACCTGTGATCCGATTCGACAACGTGTCCAAGTCCTACCCGAAGCAGAACCGGCCCGCGCTGCGGGACGTCTCCCTGGAGGTCGAGAAGGGCGAGTTCGTCTTCCTGGTCGGTTCCTCCGGCTCCGGCAAGTCCACCTTCCTGAGGCTGCTGCTGCGCGAGGAGCGCGCCAGCCAGGGCCAGGTGCACGTCCTGGGCAAGGACCTCGCGCGCCTGTCCAACTGGAAGGTGCCGCAGATGCGCCGCCAGCTCGGCACCGTCTTCCAGGACTTCCGGCTGCTGCCCAACAAGACGGTCGCCGAGAACGTCGCCTTCGCGCAGGAGGTCATCGGCAAGCCGAAGGGCGAGATCCGCAAGGCCGTCCCCCAGGTGCTCGACCTGGTCGGCCTCGGCGGCAAGGAGGACCGGATGCCCGGCGAGCTCTCCGGTGGTGAGCAGCAGCGCGTGGCCATCGCGCGGGCCTTCGTCAACCGCCCCATGCTGCTGATCGCGGACGAGCCGACCGGCAACCTCGACCCGCAGACCTCCGTCGGCATCATGAAGCTGCTGGACCGCATCAACCGCACCGGCACCACTGTGGTGATGGCGACCCACGACCAGCAGATCGTCGACCAGATGCGCAAGCGCGTCATCGAACTCGAGAAGGGCCGTCTCGTACGCGACCAGTCTCGCGGCGTCTACGGCTACCAGCACTGAAAGGACGCCGATGCGCGCCCAGTTCGTCCTGTCGGAGATCGGTGTCGGTCTCCGCCGGAATCTCACGATGACCTTTGCCGTCATCGTCTCCGTGGCTCTCTCCCTCGCCCTCTTCGGCGGCGCTCTGCTGATGCGCAACCAGGTCAGCGAGATGAAGAGCTTCTGGTACGACAAGGTCAACATCTCGATCTACTTCTGCAACAAGAACGACGCGGAGACCGGCGTCCCGCAGTGCGGCAAGGGCGCGGTCACCGCCGACCAGAAGAAGCAGGTCGAGGCCGACCTGAAGAAGATGGACGTCGTCGAGAGCGTCTTCTACGAGAACGCGGACCAGGCGTTCAAGCACTACAAGGAGCAGTTCGGCGACACCCCGATGGCCAACGTCATCACGCCGGACCAGATGCAGGAGTCCTTCCGCGTCAAGCTCAAGGACCCGCAGAAGTACAAGGTGGTGGCCACCGCCTTCGCCGGCCGGGACGGGGTGCAGTCCGTCGAGGACCAGCGCAGCATCCTCGACCAGCTCTTCGAGCTGATGAACGGCATGAACATCGCCGCCCTCTTCCTGATGGGACTGATGCTCGTCATCGCGCTGATGCTGATCGTGAACACCGTCCGGGTGTCCGCGTTCAGCAGACGGCGGGAGACCGGCATCATGCGCCTGGTCGGCGCGTCCAGCTTCTACATCCAGGCGCCCTTCATCATGGAGGCCGCGGTCGCCGGCCTCATCGGCGGCGCCCTCGCCTGTGTGCTGCTGGTGCTGGGCCGGTACTTCCTGATCGACCACGGCCTCGCGCTCGCCGACAAGATGGAGCTGGTGCAGTTCATCGGCTGGGACGCGGTCCTCACCAAGCTCCCGCTGGTGCTCGCGATCAGTCTGCTGATGCCCGCGCTCGCCGCCTTCTTCGCCCTGCGCAAGTACCTGAAGGTGTGACGGCGGCAGCCCCGTTGTGATCGACGCCTCGCGCGTCCCACGTGCCCCGTACGGCAACAAGCCGTACGGGGCACGGTGTTTGTCCTAGACTGCACGCCATGCCTGGACCGGAATTCGGTGTCCGGCCCCGCGGACTGTGCCGCGGGGCGGCCCTGTCATTGGTCCTCGCGGGCGCGCTGGCGACCGTCTCGGCGACCGGTTCCTGGTCGTACGACGACGGCGCCGACCCCGCCGCGGCCGCCCGTCCCGCCCCCGCGCGGGCCACCGTCGCCGCCAAGGCCACCGAGGACGCCGTCGCCAGGGCAGCCGCCGAGGCGGTCGCCGACGGCAAGTCCGGCAAGGAGGCGGCCGAGGAGGCCGTCAGCCGCAGCGGCGACCGCTGGGGCGCGGTCTACGACCCGGCGGAGTACCGGGAGTTCGAGCAGTCCCTGGACGGCGAGTACACCGGCGTCGGCCTGTGGGCCAAGCAGGGCGCCGACGGCCGGGTCGACGTGGCCAGGGTCCAGCCGGGCTCGCCCGCGGCCAGGGCGGGAGTGCGCCGCGGCGACCGGCTGCGCAGCGTCGACGGCCACCGCGTGGAGGGCCGCCCCGTCACCGAGGTCGTCTCGCTGCTGCGCGGCGACCGGGCCGGCCGGCCCGCGGACCGGGCGGGCACCCAGGTGGCCCTCGGCCTCGGGCGCGGCGACCGGGAGTGGACCGAGAAGCTGCGCCGGGCCACCCTCGCCACCGAGGCCGTCACCGTCGAGGACCTCCCCGACGGCGCCCGGCTGATCAAGGTCGCCTCGTTCACCAAGGGCACCGGCGGCCGGGTCCGTGACGCGGTGCGCGCCGCCCCCCGGGGCAAGGGCATCCTGCTCGACCTGCGGGGCAACCCGGGCGGACTGGTGGGCGAGGCGGTCACCGCCGTCTCGGCCTTCCTCGACGGCGGACTGGTGGCGACGTACGACGACCGGGGCAGACAGCGGGCCCTGCACGCGGAGCCGGGCGGGGACACCGCGAGACCGGTGGTCGCGCTCGTCGACGGCGGGACGATGAGCGCCGCCGAGCTGGCGGTGGGCGCGCTCCAGGACCGGGGCCGGGCCCTGACGGTCGGCTCGCGCACCTTCGGCAAGGGCTCGGTGCAGAAGCCGAGCACCCTGGCGGACGGCTCGGTCGCCGAGCTGACCGTCGGCCACTACCGCACTCCCGCGGGCCATCTCCTCGACGGCCGGGGCATCACCCCCGACCTCGCCGTCACCCAGGGGGCCAAGGAGCGGGCGCAGACAGTATTGAGTGGCCTTCAGGGGGGCTCGTAGTGCGAAAATGACCGCACTATGGCTAAGGAAAAGGACCCCAAGCGCAAGATCATCGCGCAGAACAAGAAGGCCCGGCACGACTACACCGTCCTCGACACCTACGAGTGCGGACTCGTGCTCATGGGCACCGAGGTGAAGTCCCTGCGGCTCGGCAGGGCGTCGCTGGTGGACGGCTTCGTGCAGATCGACGGCGGCGAGGCGTGGCTGCACAACATCCACGTACCGCTGTACTCGCAGGGCACCTGGACCAACCACGCGGCCAGGCGCAAGCGCAAGCTGCTGATGCACCGGGCGGAGATCGACAAGCTGGAGTCGAAGTCCGGCGAGACGGGCCACACGATCGTGCCGCTCGCGCTGTACTTCAAGGACGGCCGGGTCAAGTGCGAGATCGCGCTCGCCAAGGGCAAGAAGGAGTACGACAAGCGCCAGACGCTGCGCGAGAAGCAGGACACGCGGGAGACCAACCGCGCCATCGCGGCGGTCAAGCGCAAGGAGCGCGGCCACCTGTAGGCGCCGTCACGCGGACCGGGCCGGCCACGCGGGAATTGGCTGGCATCGTCGGACGTTGGTCACGTACGATGGACGCATCGCACCCCACATGGTGATGGGTCAGGCGACGGAGAAGGTGGCGCAGGCCGCCGGATCCACTTTGAAAAATCAACATGGGGATGATCGGTTTCGACAGCGGATGTCGAAGCAGGGGAAGCGTGTCGAGGAAGCGGCAATGATCTCGTTAACCATATGTCGCAACCAATAATCGCCAACACCAAGCGCGATTCCTTCGCCCTCGCTGCCTAAGTAGCGACTTGCGAAGTGTCAGCCCGGGGGTGATCCCGACCCGGATCCTGGCATCATCAAGGGATCTAAACTCCTAGACCCGGTCACGGGGCCTGGGAGGAAATCAAACAGTGACTGAGCCCGTCGGAGACTTGTCTGCGTGATCTCCGGGGCCGAGAAAATCGCAGCAGACTGCACACGGAGAAGCCCTGGTTCTGCACCGTTGGACGCGGGTTCGATTCCCGCCATCTCCACAATTCCCATGGTTGAGCGAAGGCCCGACTGCCACCGGCAGTCGGGCCTTCGTCGTACACTCCGGCGGTCGTACGCCGCTGTACTCCCCGACGGTCGAGAGGGGGCGATGGTTGTACGGCGTCGTTGTCGTATGCGTCACGTGATGTCTTATGCACACCATAAAGCCCCCTTTAATCGGGCAAAACGGACGCGGAAGGCCACGTTCCGGCTCTCGATATGTCATTGATGTGTGACAACAGCGCACTCGGGAGAAGCGCTGTCACCCGCGTGCGCTACATTCATCGTCCGGGTGCAGTGTGATAGGGGCTCTTGGACGGGTGGGGGCCGGTCCAACGATGTCGACCAGTGAGTCGCGCGCGCCCACCGATGAATCAGTCAGTGGGGGATGTGCGGACAGCTGTGAACAATATGCAAAAGGGTGCCGAGACCGGGCAGACCCGACAGATACGTCAGATACGCGACGTGGACGACCGGACGATGCAGCTCGATTCGCTGGGATCCGAGTTCGCCCGCCGAGGCCGCCCCGCACCCGTGCTTCCCGAGCTGTCCACGGACGACGGCGACGGCCCGGTGTTCGTCGACGAGAGCGGTCGCCGCGGAAAGAAGTTCCGCAGGCTCGGCTGGGTGCTCGGTGCGATATGCGCCGTGTACGCGGCGATGCTCGTCGCCTCCCTCATCGGAGGAAACTCCTTCGCCCCCTCGCTGGGGCTGATCCCGGGCGAGAAGTCCGAGGAGAAGGCCGAGAAGGTCAAGTCCGAACCCAGCCCCACCCCTTCGGTTCCCAAGGCCGGTGACCTCCCCCCGGTCGGTGGCAACCAGCTCCCCGGCAACGACGCCGCCCAGACGCCCGGCACCAACGGCAAGGTGCCCGCCGGCGGCAGCAAGGGACCCGACCCCAAGAACACCCCGGCGGGCACCAAGCCCCCCGTCACCCCGCCCGACAAGCCCGGCGGCGCCGCTGCCGCGGCGGCCGGCGGCGGTGCCGCGGCCGGTGGCGGAGCAGCCGCCGGCGGTGCTGCCGCGGGCGGCGCGGCGGCCGGTGGCGGTGCTGCCGCGGGCGGTGGCGCGGCGGCCGGCGGCGCGGCGAACAACGGCGGCGCGGCGAACAACGGCGGCGCAGCGAACAACGGCGGGGCCGCCGACGGCGGCGCGGCCCCCGGTGGTGCGGCCGACGGCGGCGCGACCCCAGGCGGTGCGGCCGGTGAGCCCACCACAGACCCCGAACCTCCCGTGGACCCCAACCCGGCTCAGTAGAAGGCACGGCACGTAGATGTCCAACCCTCGCAGGCGTTCCTCCCAGGGCGCCCGCCGCTCAGCCGCGCGCACACGCTCCCGGCGGCGCTGGTTCCCCATGCGGTACCTGCTGCCGCTGCTGGTGCTCGGCGCGCTGATGGCGATGCTGATGCTGCGCGGCTACGTACACAGCGAGATCGAGTCCGACCAGCGCGTGCGCCAGTCGATCGACTCGTTCACCGTCCCCAAGAACATCCTTGAGGGCGGACCGGTCATCGACGCCCGGGACCCCAAGAACAAGAAGCCCGAGGCGCTGCACGTCCGGGACAAGCACGTCGTCATCACCTTCGACGACGGTCCGGACCCCACCTGGACGCCGCGCGTCCTGGACAAGCTGAAGCAGTACGACGCCAAGGGCGTCTTCTTCGTCACCGGCACCATGGCCACCCGTTACCCGGAACTGGTCAAGCGAATCGTCGACGAGGGCCACGAGCTGGGGCTGCACACGTTCAACCACCCCGACCTCTCGTACAAGACCAAGAACGGCATCGACTGGCAGTTCTCCCAGAACCAGCTGGCCATCGCCGGTGCCGCCGGGGTGCACACCTCGCTGTTCCGGCCGCCGTACTCCTCCACGTCCAGCGCGATGGACGACGCGAGCTGGCCGGTCGCCAAGTACGTCGGCGAGCTGGGCTACCTCACCGTCGTCAACGACACCGACAGTGAGGACTGGAAGCGGCCGGGCGTCAAGGAGATCATCAAGCGCGCGACGCCCAAGACCACCAAGGGCACCATCGTCCTGATGCACGACTCCGGTGGCGACCGCTCGCAGACCGTGGCCGCGCTGGACCAGTTCCTGCCGGACATGCAGAAGCGCGGCTTCAAGTTCACCAACCTCACCCAGGCCCTCGGCGCGCCGTCCGCGCACACCCAGATCACCGGCCTGGAACTGTGGAAGAGCAAGGCGTTCATCGCCGCGATCTACGTCTCCGACCACATCACCGACGTGCTGACCGTCGGCCTGGCCATCGTCGGCTCGCTGGTCATCGCCCGCTTCGTGATGATGCTGGTGCTGTCCTTCGCGCACGCCAGAAAGGTCAGGAAGCGCGGCTTCCGGTGGGGGCCGCAGGTCACCCGCCCGGTCACCGTGCTGGTCCCCGCGTACAACGAGCGCGAGTGCATCGCCAACACCGTCCGCTCGCTGATGTCCAGCGACCACCCGATCGAGGTCATCGTCATCGACGACGGCTCGACGGACGGCACCGCCGACATCGTCGAGCAGATGCGACTGCCCAACGTCCGCGTCGTGCGCCAGCTGAACTCGGGCAAGCCCGCCGCCCTCAACAACGGCATCCGGCACGCCCGTTACGACATCATCGTGATGATGGACGGCGACACGGTCTTCGAGCCGTCCACCGTCCGCGAACTGGTCCAGCCGTTCGGCGACCCGCGCGTCGGCGCGGTCGCGGGCAACGCGAAGGTCGGCAACCGCGACTCGCTGATCGGCGCCTGGCAGCACATCGAGTACGTGATGGGCTTCAACCTGGACCGCCGTCTGTACGACATGCTCGGCATCATGCCGACCATCCCCGGCGCGGTCGGCGCCTTCCGCGCGGACGCACTGCACCGCGTGGGCGGCATGAGCGAGGACACCCTCGCCGAGGACACCGACATCACCATGGCGTTCCACCGCGACGGCTGGAAGGTCGTCTACGCGGAGGACGCGCGCGCCTGGACCGAGGCGCCGGAGTCCGTGCAGCAGCTGTGGTCCCAGCGCTACCGCTGGTCGTACGGCACCATGCAGGCCATCTGGAAGCACCGCCGCTCGATCATCGAGAAGGGCCCCTCGGGCCGCTTCGGCCGGGTCGGCCTGCCGATCGTGTCGCTGTTCATGGTGCTCTTCCCGCTGCTCGCCCCGCTGATCGACATCTTCCTGCTGTACGGCCTGATCTTCGGCCCGACCGTCAAGACGGTCATCGCCTGGTTCGGCGTACTGGCGCTCCAGGGCATCTGCGCGGCCTACGCGTTCCGCCTGGACAAGGAGAAGATGACCCATCTCGTGACGCTGCCGCTCCAGCAGATCCTGTACCGCCAGATCATGTACGTCGTGCTGCTGCAGTCCTGGATCACCGCCCTCACCGGTGGCCGGCTCCGCTGGCAGAAGCTGCGCCGGACCGGCGCGGTCGAGGCGCCGGGGGCCCTGCCGGGCCAGCGGCGCGACCAGTCCCAGGAGAGGTGGCCGGTCGGATGAGCCACGGATATCCGGGGGCGAACGGAGACGCGTACGGCGACGAGGAGGGCTCCATACCCCCGCCGCCGCCCCCGCAGGGCGGTGGCTGGCCCAGGGTGCGCAACAACCCGGGACCCTCGATGTACGGGCAGGCCTCCAACGGCTACCCGCAGGCCGGCGGCTACCCCCAGCAGCAGGCGCACCCCCAGCAGCAGGCCCACCCGCAGCAGGGCGGCTACGCCCCGGACGCCTACGTCCCCGAGCCGTACGCCCCCGAGCCCTACGGCAACGACGCGTACGGCAGGGACGCCTACGGCCGGGAGGCGTACGGGAACGACGGGTACGCCCCGGACCCGTACGCCCACGGCGACGGCCACTACGGGAACGGCCGCCAGGGCGCGGACGCCTACGACGACGGCCGGCCCGGCAACGACGGTTTCGGCACCACCACCGCCTTCCCGCAGCAGGAGGAGGAGCAGGAGCAGACCCCTGCCTTCGCCCGCACCGCGGTCCAGGACCCGCCCCGCCCCCGCGCCGACTCCGGCCGGGGCGAGGAGGGGGACGGGGAGAAGAAGGAGGCGCCCAAGAAGCCGGGGCGCGACCGCTACCTCGACCTGCTGCGCGCCATCGCGCTCGTCCGCGTCGTGTTCTTCCACGTCTTCGGCTGGGCCTGGCTGACGATCATCTTCCCGTCCATGGGTGTGATGTTCGCGCTGGCCGGCTCGCTGATGGCGCGTTCGCTGGCCCGGCCCGCGATGAGCGTCATCAAGAGCCGTATCCGGCGACTGCTGATCCCGTTCTGGCTGTTCTCGGTCTTCATGCTGGTGTCGCTCTTCCACGGCGGGTGGAAGCCCAACGCCGACGAAGAGCCGATCATGTGGTGGTGGATCAAGCTCATCTGGTGGTTCGTGCCGATCGGGGCGCCCCAGGCGCCCTGGGAGGCGGGATCCGAGGGCGGTCTGCTGGGGCTGGACTGGGCCGCGCAGGCCTCCGGTCCGCTCTGGTACATCCGCGCGTACCTGTGGTTCGTGGTGCTGTCCCCGCTGATGCTCAAGGCGTTCCGCAAGCTGCCCTGGGTGACGATGCTGGCGCCGCTCGCGCTCTCCGCCGTCCTCGGTCTCAAGCTGATCGAGATCCCCGGCGAGACCGGCAACGCGGTCCAGGACTTCACCACCTTCGCGTCCTGCTGGATCCTCGGCTTCGCCCACAACGAGGGCACGCTGAAGAAGCTCAAGGCGTACATGATCCCGACGTTCTCGGCGTTCGTGATGGCGCTGGGGCTCTGGTGGGCGGCCACGCACATCGGCGAGGCGGGCTGGAACTTCGACGAGATCCCGACCGCCAACGCCCTGTGGTCGCTGGGCTTCTGCGCGATCCTGCTGCACTACTCGCCGTCCTGGCAGGAGTTCCCGGACAAGCTCAAGGGCTTCGACACCCCGATCACCCTGGCCAACAACCGGGCCGTGACGATCTATCTCTGGCACGAGATGGCGATCATGCTGGCGGTGCCGATCATCGACCAGATGTGGAGCCTGCCGCTGGGCATCGGCGAGCTGATCAGCCCGTACCTGGGCAAGCTCTACCAGGTGCTGATGTTCGTCCTCGCCTGGCCGCTGATCGCGCTGTTCATCGCGAGCTTCGGCTGGACGGAGGACTTCGCGGCCAAGCGCAAACCGAGACTCTGGCCCAACGGCGCGAAGAACCCCAAGAAGCAGCCCGCCGCCCGCTAGCGCGGTGCGCTGCGCCCCGCCCGTCCGCCCCTCCGCCGGGGCGGGCGGGCGTTCGCGTGTGCGGCGCCGCTGCCTTTCGTACGGTACGGGGATGATTCGCGACGGCATCGAACTCCGCCCCTCGACCCTGGACGACGCCCCGGCGCTGGCTGCGGCGCTGCGGCGCAACCGCGCCCACATGCGGCCCTGGGAGCCCAGGCGCCCCGAGAGCTTCTTCACCGAGGAGGGCCAGCGCACCCGGCAGGCGGCCCTGCTCGCGGAGCGCGAGGCCGGGCGGGCGGTGCCCTGGCTGCTGGTGGACGGCGAGCGGGTGGTCGGCGGCCTCACGCTGACCAACGTGGCGCTCGGCCCGTTCCGCAGCGCGCAGCTGGGCTACTGGATCGATGCCGCGTACGGCGGTCGCGGGCTGGCCACGGCCGCGGTGCGGCGGGTGTGCGAACTGGCCCGCACCGAGGTGGGGCTGCACCGGGTGGAGGCGGCGACGCTGCTGACGAACGCGGGCTCGCAGCGGGTGCTGGAGAAGTGCGGGTTCGAGGCCATCGGGGTGGCCGGGCGGTATGTGCACATCGACGGGCAGTGGCGGGACCACCGGCTGTTCCAGCGGGTGCTGCACGACGGCCCGCCGGAGTAGCGGGCCGGGGGTAGGGGGACGGGGGTGGTTCAGCCGCGGGTCAGGGCGTGCAGGTGGCCCTTGTTGTCGTGGAGCGGGTGCGGGGGCAGCTCGCGCACGAAGGCGAAGCCGGCCTTCTCGGCGACGCGGCAGGAGCCCGTGTTGGCGACCGCGTGGAAGAGCTCCAGCCGGACCAGCCCGTTCGCCCCGTACGTCGCGAACGCCCAGCGGGCCAGCGCGGAGACCGCCCGGGTGGCCACCCCGCGTCCGCGCTGCGGGCCCGCCGTCCAGTAGCCGACCTCCGCCGTCGTTCCGCCCGGCGCCAGGCCCTTGAGGACCACCTGGCCCACCACCTCGCCCGTGCCGTCGGCCGTGACGGCGTCCGCCGTGACGGCGTCGGCCGTGACGGCGAAGGACAGCCGGGTGCCGGTCGCCCAGGCCCGCCGCTGGTCCGCCAGCCACCTCCGCGCGTCCGCCTCCGTCGCCACCTCGATGCTGACCGTGCTCATGTCGGAGGCGCGGCAGAGCGCGGTCAGCCCGGCGGCGTCAGCGGCGCGCCAGGGGCGCAGGGTCAGGCCGTCCGCGGACACGGTGGGTTCGGTGGTCGTCATGTGATCACGGTACGGCGCGGTACCGGGGGTTCCGGTGCGGGGCGGGGGCGGGCACTCTGGTGGGTACGGCGACCCCGGAGGGCATCGGCATGGGCTCGGGCGGTGTGGGCGGCACGCACGCATGGTGGTTCGACTCCGGACGGGTGTGTCTGGACCTGCTCGCGACCCGGGCCCGGGGCGAGGAACTGCTGGGCCGGCCGGTGCGGTTGGGGGAGTGGCTGGCCGGCTCCGGACTGGTGCCCGCCGGTACCCGGCTGCGCGGCGTGGACGACGAGTGGGTGCTGCGCTTTCGCCAACTGCGCGAATGCGTAAGGGAGTTGTTCGGCGGTGGGCGGGGCTCCGACGCCGCGCTGGAGCAGATCAACGCGCTCGCCGCGGTCGCCCCGCCCGCACCCCGGGCGGTCCGCGCCGCCGACGGCTCGCTGGTCTGCGTGCTGGCCGCCGAACCGCGCTGCGAACAGCTCCTCGCGGCCGTCGCCCGGGACGCCGTCGGCCTCCTCACCGACCCCGCGGCCCGCGCCGCGCTGCGCCGCTGCGAGGGCGACAACTGCGCCCGGCTGTACCTCGACACCTCCCGCGGGCACCGCCGCCGCTGGTGCTCCAGCGAGGTCTGCGGAAACCGCGAGCGCGTCGCCAGACACCGCCGCAGGGCGGCCGTGGCCGCGCAGGCGTAGAGCCGGTACGGGGCGAACTCCCGGCGGCGGCTGGGCGGGCGGCAGGAGGCCGCGGGGCGGGCGCGCGGGGGCGCGCTCCGGCGTCGTACAAAAGAATCTTGCGCTCCTGTTGAGCGTGGCGCATCCACCGCGCGTATGGAAGGTCGATGAATACCCAGAGGGTCTCGACCGGGAGGTCCAAGGTGCGCGAGGATGCCGCCGTGGCCGATGACCGTCCGCGACGGGCCCGGCATCGCAGCAGCAGAGAGAGCGTCAACTCCGCATGCGGAGAAGAGGAGTTGATGCGTGCTCTCTATCGCGAACATGCCGGCCCGCTGCTCGCCTTCGTGTTGCGTCTCGTCGCCGGTGACCGCCAGCGTGCCGAGGACGTCGTGCAGGAGACGCTCATCCGTGCCTGGAAGAACGCCGGCTCGCTCAACCGGGCGACCGGCTCCGTCCGCCCCTGGCTGGTGACGGTCGCCCGGCGCATCGTCATCGACAACCACCGCAGCCGGCAGGCCCGGCCGCAGGAAGTCGAACCGTCACCGCTGGAGGTCATGCCCGCGGAGGACGAGATCGACAAGGCGTTGTGGCTGATGACCCTCTCGGACGCGCTCGACGATCTGACACCGGCCCACCGGGAGGCGCTCGTCGAGACCTACTTCAAGGGGCGTACGGTCGGCGAGGCGGCCGAAGTCCTCGGCGTACCCAGCGGGACGGTGCGCTCCCGGGTCTTCTACGCGCTCCGCTCGATGAAGCTGGCACTTGAGGAACGAGGAGTGACGGCATGACCCCACCGGACTTCCCGCCGCCGGACCGGGAGCACGCCGACCTCGAACCCGTCCACGAGGCCGTCGCCGCGTACTCCCTCGGCATTCTGGACGAGCACGAGAGCGCCGCGTTCGAGGAGCACCTGGCCGGCTGCAACCACTGCGCCGCCCAGCTCGACGGCTTCGCGGGCCTGGAGCCGATGCTGGCCGCCCTGGCCCAGCCGCCCGGCCCGCCCAAGGAGCCGGTGCCGCCGGGCCCCGCCCTGCTGCCCGCGCTGGTGGACGAGGTCGCCGCCCAGCGCGCCCGCCGCAAGCGGCGCGGGCTCTACCTGGTGGCCGCGGCGGCGGCGGTGGTCATCGGGGGCTCCGGCGCGGTCGTCGTCGCGTCGACCGGCGGCGAGCGGCCCGGCGTCACCGCCCGGCCCGACCCGCACCCCACCGGCCCCGCCGAGGACGCCTTCTTCCACCACATGACGAGGAAGACCGGGGCCACCGACCCCACCACCGGGGTCACCGCCACCGTCGGCACCGAGGCCAAGGGCTGGGGCACTCACGCCGTCCTGGAGCTGAAGAACGTCCGCGGCCCCCTCAAGTGCAGCCTGGTCGCCGTCTCCAGGACCGGCGAGGAGGAGGTTGTCTCCAGCTGGTCCGTGCCCGCGTGGGGGTACGGAATCCCCACCAGCACCCATCCGAGCGCCAGGAACCCGCTGTACATCCACGGCGGCGCGGCCATGGCGGCCTCCGACATCGACCGCTTCGAGGTCCGGACATTCGACGGCAAACCCCTGGTGAAAGTCGAGGCCTGACATAACGGTCCCCTTCGCGTACGGTTGACGGCTGCCCAGTGCACGTCAGAAGGGGGCCTCGGTGGCCGCGCAGGATGCCGCTGTCGATTCGGTCCGCGACCGGGAGATCGGCGCGGAACAGGATCATCTGGATCGGGTGTACCGCCGTCTTGAGGAGAAGATCCACGAGGCCGAGTTCCTGATGAACGACGCCGCCCAGCGCGGCCAGGTGGGTACGCCCGGCGCGCTCGCCGAGCGCGACGCGCAGGTCTTCCGGGCGGGGGTGCACCTCAACCGCCTCAACAACGAGTTCGAGGACTTCCTCTTCGGCCGGATCGACCTGCTGCACGGCAAGGACGGCAAGAAGGGACCGGACGGCGCCTTCACGTCGATCGAGCCCGCCGACGACGCCGTGCGGCAGGACGCCGCGGGCGCGGTGAGCGCCGACATCGGCGAGACCCTGCACATCGGGCGGATCGGCGTCCTGGACGCCGACTACGCCCCGCTGGTCATCGACTGGCGGGCACCGGCCGCCGCCCCGTTCTACCGCTCCACCCCCAAGGACCCGGGCCGGGTGGTGCGCCGCCGGGTGATCCGTTCCAAGGGCCGCCGGGTGCTGGGCGTCGAGGACGACCTGATGCGGCCCGAGCTGACCGCGTTCCTGAACGGCGAGCAGCTCGCGGTGCTCGGCGACGGCGCCCTGATGGCCGCGCTCGGCCAGGCCCGCAGCCACACCATGCGCGACATCGTCTCCTCCATCCAGGCCGAGCAGGACCTCGTCATCCGGGCCCCCGCCGCCTCCGTCACCGAGGTCGCGGGCGGCCCCGGCACCGGCAAGACGGCGGTCGCGCTGCACCGCGCCGCCTACCTCCTCTACCAGGACCGGCGCCGCTACGCGGGCGGCATCCTGATCGTCTCGCCGACGCCGCTGCTGGTCTCGTACACCGAGGGCGTGCTGCCCTCGCTCGGCGAGGAGGGCCAGGTGGCGATCCGGGCGCTGGGCTCGCTGGTCGACGGTGCCGAGGCGACCACGTACGACGAACCGAACATCGCCCGCATCAAGGGCTCCTCGCGGATGCTGAAGGTGCTGCGCAAGGCGGCCCGCGGGGCGCTGGAGACGCCCGTCGCGCCCGCGGCGGAGCGGGCCGAGGAAGCGGGCCAGCTGTCCTTCGGGGACTTCGGGGACGCGGACGACACCGAGGAGGTGCGGCCCGCCGTGCGCACCGACCTGCTGCGGGTCGTCGCCTTCGGCTCCCGCATCGAGCTGGAGGCCGCCGACCTCCAGCGCATCCGCAACACCGTCCTCGGCGGCACCGCGCCGGTCAACCTGCTGCGCCCGCGCGCCCGCAGGCTGCTACTGGACGCCCTGTGGTCCCGCTCGGGCGGGCGCGGCCGGCACACCGACCCGGAGCTGGCCGCCGAACTGCGCTCCTCCTTCGACGACGACGTGTCCTCGGAGGACTCCTTCCTGGAGTTCCTGGACGCCTGGTGGCCCGAGCTGACCCCGCGCGGGGTGCTCGCCTCGATGGCCGACGAGAAGCGGCTCGGCCGGTGGGCGCGGCGGGTGCTGAACCCGCGCGAGGTGCGGCAGCTGGCCCGCTCGCTGGCGCGCGAGGAGCTGTCCGTCCACGACGTGGCCCTCCTCGACGAACTCCAGCTGCTGCTCGGCACCCCCGCGAAGCCGAAGCGCAAGCGCGAGTACGACCCGCTGGACGCGCTCACCGGCCTGGAGGAGCTGATGCCGCAGCGCGAGGAGACCCAGTGGGAGCGCGCGGAGCGGCTCGCCGCCGAGCGCACCGAGTACGCGCACGTCATCGTCGACGAGGCGCAGGACCTCACCCCCATGCAGTGGCGGATGGTCGGCCGGCGCGGGCGCACCGCCACCTGGACGGTGGTCGGGGACGCGGCCCAGTCGTCCTGGACCGACCCGGCGGAGGCCGCCGAGGCCCGCGACGAGGCACTGGGCACGCGCCCGCGCCGCACGTTCGAGCTGACCGTCAACTACCGCAACCCGGCGGAGATCGCCGAGCTGGCGGCGAAGGTGCTCGCGCTGGCCGCCCCGGACATGGAGGCGCCGCGCGCGGTGCGCTCGACGGGGGTGGTGCCGCGCTTCGCCGTCGCGGCGGACGATCTGGAGACGGCCGTACGGGACGAGGCGCGGCGGCTGCTGGAGCAGGTGGACGGCACCGTGGGCGTCGTCGTGGCCATGAACCGGCGGGTGCAGGCCAGGCGTTGGCTCGCGGAGCTGGGGGAGCGGGTGGTCGCGCTCGGCAGCCTGGAGGCGAAGGGGCTGGAGTACGACGCGACGGTCGTGGTGTCGCCCGCGGAGATCGCGGAGGAGTCCCCGGCCGGGCTGCGGGTGCTGTACGTGGCGCTCACCCGGGCGACGCAGCAGCTCACGGTGGTGTCGGGGAAGCGGGACGGCGCCGGCGCGGACGGGGTTCCGGCGCTGTTGCGGGACTGATTTCGAGTCAACTGGCCCACGGGGAATCACTTCCCGGGAGGGTTTGTTAGTCTCGAATGTGACACCGGCTCGATCCAAGCCCCCGGGCCCAACCTTAGTCGCTACGAGCGACCACTTGCCGCGAGGCGAGCATGGCGGGTCGGTGTCGCCAACTTGAAGAGCAAGAGGTCCGGAGCGCCGCCGCGGCGCTCCGGACCTCTTCGTTTTGCCGGGTGCCGTTCTGCCGGAGGTCCAAGGGGCCCGGCGGAATTTTGGGGCTTCCGCTGAGACCCAAGGTTCTCGTATGGTGGAAAACAGTTTCCGAAAACGAAGTGCTCATTACCCGCTACCCGCGGGTAGGTGCGACGATCGGACTGCGCCGCACGGCCTCCCGGCCCGTCGGCGTAGCAATGAAGCTAGGGAAAGCAGAGGAAGTCGGCCATGGCAACGGCGCCCAGCGTCTCGTACTCGATGACGGTCCGACTGGAGGTACCCGCCAGCGGGACCTCGGTCAGCCAGCTCACCTCGGCCGTCGAAGCCTCCGGCGGCTCCGTGACCGGCCTCGACGTCACCGCATCCGGTCACGAGAAGCTGCGGATCGACGTCACGATCGCCGCTTCCTCGACCTCGCACGCGGACGAGATCGTCGAAAAGCTCCGCGGCGTCGAGGGCGTCGTGCTCGGGAAGGTCTCCGACCGTACGTTCCTGATGCACCTCGGCGGCAAGATCGAGATGGCGGCCAAGCACCCCATCCGCAACCGTGACGACCTCTCGATGATCTACACGCCGGGCGTCGCCCGCGTCTGCATGGCCATCGCGGAGAACCCCGAGGACGCCCGTCGCCTCACCATCAAGCGCAACACCGTCGCGGTCGTCACCGACGGCTCCGCCGTGCTCGGCCTCGGCAACATCGGCCCGATGGCGGCCATGCCCGTGATGGAGGGCAAGGCGGCCCTCTTCAAGCGCTTCGCCGACATCGACGCCTGGCCGATCTGCCTGGACACCCAGGACACCGACGCCATCGTCGAGATCGTCAAGGCCATCGCCCCCGGCTTCGCGGGCATCAACCTGGAGGACATCTCCGCGCCCCGCTGCTTCGAGATCGAGGCCCGGCTGCGCGAGGCCCTGGACATCCCGGTCTTCCACGACGACCAGCACGGCACCGCGATCGTGGTGCTCGCCTCGCTGACCAACGCGCTGCGGGTGGTCGGCAAGTCCATTGGCGACGTACGGGTCGTCATGTCCGGTGCGGGAGCCGCCGGTACGGCGATCCTGAAGCTGCTGATCGCGGCCGGCGTCAAGCACGCCGTCGTCGCCGACATCCACGGCGTGGTGCACGCGGGCCGCGAGGACCTGGTCTCCGCCGACCCCGAGTCGCCGCTGCGCTGGATCGCCGACAACACCAACCCCGAAGGGGTGACCGGCACCCTCAAGCAGGCCGTCGTCGGCGCCGACGTCTTCATCGGCGTCTCCGCCCCCAACGTCCTCAACGGGGACGACGTGGCGGCCATGGCGGAGGGCTCCATCGTGTTCGCGCTCGCGAACCCGGACCCCGAGGTCGACCCCGCGGTCGCCCGCCGGACGGCGGCGGTCGTGGCCACCGGCCGCTCCGACTTCCCCAACCAGATCAACAACGTGCTGGTCTTCCCGGGTGTCTTCCGCGGCCTGCTCGACGCCCAGTCGCGCACCGTCAACACGGAGATGATGCTCGCGGCGGCCACCGCGCTCGCCGACGTCGTCTCCGAGGACGAGCTGAACCCGAACTACATCATTCCTTCGGTCTTCAACGACAAGGTCGCCGGCGCCGTCGCGGGAGCCGTCCGCACGGCCGCCAAGGCCGCCGGGGCGACTGTGACGGGTCCCACGTCTGCCTGACGCGCGGCGCGTCGCGGGTCCCCGGGCCTCGGGCACCCCTCTAGGGTGGCGGGCAATGAGCCGGGCAGCGCACCGTGAAGGAGCGCTGCGGCCCGTAGACAGTCCGCAGCAGCGGGGTCGACGGAGCGTCACGACAAGAGGCAGTGACGCGCCCTGAGTGGCCTTCGGGTGACTCTGCCGGGTGCCGGATTGGCTTTCCCGCCGCTGGTGGGGGCAGGATGCGTATTCGGGCGCGAGGGTCTGCAAGTCAGACCCGGGTCCGGGGACCGTCCTAGGGCCCTGGCAGCATCGGCTTCGCTGTGCCCCACACGCGGCCCCGCCGCGTGGCACACGCCTCACAGGCAAGAAGAACACGGGAGTAACAACATGAACCGCAGTGAGCTGGTGGCCGCCCTGGCCGACCGCGCCGAGGTGACCCGCAAGGACGCCGACGCCGTGCTGGCCGCGCTCGCCGAGACCGTCGGCGAGATCGTCGCCAAGGGCGACGAGAAGGTCACCATCCCCGGCTTCCTGACCTTCGAGCGCACCCACCGTGCCGCTCGTACCGCTCGTAACCCGCAGACCGGCGACCCGATCCAGATCCCGGCCGGTTACAGCGTGAAGGTCTCCGCGGGCTCCAAGCTCAAGGAAGCCGCCAAGGGCAAGTAACACCCCGAGGCACCAGCAGTACCAGGCTTGACCGAAAGGGGCGGCCGTCCGGAACACGCCGGGCGGGCGCCCCTTTCGGCATGCGGGGGCCGCGGGACCCGGGGCACGCCCTGCGCCCCGGCTGCATACGGGGGCCGAGGGGCCCGGAGCACGCCCTGCGCCCCGGCCGGCCCGACGTCCGCCCTACGCCCCGGCCAGCCCGACGTCCGTGAGGGACGCCACCACGACCGTGCGGGCGCCCGCCTCGATGCCCGGCACCGAGGGCACCGCCAGGAGGCGGCAGCCGGCGGCCAGCGCCGCGGCGGCCCCGGTCGGGGTGTCCTCCACCGCCAGACAGTCGGCGGGGTCCACGCCCAGCGCCTGGGCCGCCGCCAGGTACGGGTCCGGGTGGGGCTTGCCCCGTACGGTGTCGCCCTGGGCGACGGAGGCGGCGAAGCGCTCCGTGCCGAGCCCCTTCAGTACCAGGTCGGCGACCTTGCGCTCGGACGCGGTGACCAGCGCCACGGGTATGCCGAGCGCGCGGGCCGAGTCCAGCAGCCGCAGCGCGCCGGGCTGGACGGTGACCCCCGCCGCCACCAGGGCGGTGAACTCCGCGTCCAGACGTTGCGCCGTACCGGTGAGACCGTGCCGGTCCGCGAGGAGGTCCGCCGCGGTGTCGATGGCGGCCCCGGCGAAGGGCGCCAGGACCTCGGGTGTCGCGGTGACGCCGTGCTCCCGCAGCAGGGCTGCGACGACCTCCAGCCACTGGTGCTCGGTGTCGACGAGGGTGCCGTCCATGTCGCAGAGGAGGGCGGCGGGTGCGGGGAGCGTGACGGGCATGGGGGCCTTTCGGGGCGGGCCGGTGGAGCTGCTGCCGATTAGTTGATCACTGGACGGGTGTGCGAGCCAAGGGGGGTGGCCCGCACGGTGGGGTCCGTGGGGCGGGCGGGGGCGGAGTGAGTACTGGGGTGACCTGCGGAAACAACGCCACGGGGTACGCACGTCACGGCCGTTGACGCCCTTCGCGGGGTGCCGGATCGTGGGCGGGACCGGGCTGCGCCGGGCCGGTCGCCGGGATCGCGGGATTCCCCGCGCACCGGGACCCGGCCGGAGTCCGCTACTTCACCCGCGGGTGCGTCGTGGCTGGTCGTGCGGTTCTCGCGCCCTTCGTCCGGGCGCCGCCGAACCGGGGCGGGCCACGCGGTGCCCGCCGAGCGACGGGGGTCGGCATGGGGGACAGGGACCGACGCGAGGAACCGCGGGACAGCGAGGACACGCGGGACGCGCGGGGGCCTGCGGGAGAACGGGAGCCGCGGGACGGGTCGGCCGACCGGCGGGCGAGGGAGCCGCAGGACGGGCCGGGGGACTCCGGTGCGCGGGAGCCATGGGATTCCGGCGAGCGGGAGTTGCCGGGCGGGCTTGCGGCTTCGGACGCGCGAAGGGCCCGGGACCCCCGTGAGCCGCAGGACAGGCCGCCGTCGGCGCCGGAGGACAGGGTGCGGGAGCCGCGGTCCGGGGCTTCCGGGCCGGCGTCGGGGCGGGAGCGGCCTTCGGGGGCCGCGCAGTCCGTGGAGTCGCACGCCGGGGCCTCGGGGGCCGGGGCGGGGGAGTACGGGGCACAGCAGTCCGCGGGGGCGCCCGGTGGTGGCGGTGTGGCGCCCGGCGGTGAGGGCGTGGCCCTGACTGGCGGTGGTGGGGTCGTGCCCGGTGGTGGCGGGGTGGCGCCCGGCGGTCATGGTGGGGTCCCGTCCGGCGGTGGTGGTGGGGTCCCGTCCGGCTATGACGGTGGGCTCGCGCCCGGCGGTGGTGGCGGGGTGGCGCCTGGTGGTGGCGGCGGGGTCGCGACCGGCAGTCGGAGTGGGATTGCGTCCGGCCGTGAGGGCGGGGGCCCGTCCGGCGGCAGCGGGGCTTCGGCGCACTCCGGTGGGCAGTACGGTCCGCCACCGTCCGCCGGTCCCTACGGGGTGCCCGGCGCGGGTGGTGGCTTCGGCCCGCCGCCGGGGACTTCCCAGGGCCCGCCGCCTGGGACGCCCCAGGGACAGCCGTCGGGAGCGTTCCAGGGGCCTCCGCCGGGAGCGCCGCCGGGAGCGTCCCAGGCACCGCCGCCGGGGCCGGCCCAGGGCCCGCTGCCAGGGACGCCCCAGGGACAGCCGCCGGGAGCGCCCCAGGGACAGCCGCCGGGAGCGCCCCAGGCGCCTCCGCCGGGGTCGGCCCAGGGACCGCTGCCCCAGGGCCCGCCGCCCGGGATGCCCCCGGGTGGGGTGGCCGGGGTGATGCCTCCGCCGCCGGCCCGGCCGCCCACCGTGGGGCCGCCGCCCGAGGCCGACGCCGCGCGGGCGGTCGGGGCCGGGCTGCTCAACCTCTCCGGGCTCGGGCTCGGCTACGTGCTGCTGCGGCAGTGGATCGGGGCGGCCGTGTGCCTGACCGCGACCGCCGCGCTGCTGGTGTACGCGCTGCCCGCCGACGTCGACGGGGTGTCCGGCTGGGTGGTGCTCGGGTACCTCGCCCTGCTGGTGCTGGCGGCACTCGACGGGGCGCGGCGTGGATTGCGTACGCGAAACGCGATGGCGGTGCGGTCGTCCGTGGCGGTGGTGCTGGGCGTCGTCCTGCTCGCGGTTCCGGCGGGCGGGACGGTGCTGTACCGGGGCGCGCAGGACGAGGCGGTCGAGAAGATGCTGCTCGGGCGGCTCGCGGAGACCGACGCGGTGGTGGCGCGGGCCAAGGCGGCCCCCTTCAACGCCGCGGAGCCGGACTACCGGGCAGCCCTCGCCCAGTACGCGGGCCTGGTGCGCGAGCACGGGGACTCGCGGGCCGCCCGGCAGGTGCCGGAGCGGCTGGAGGCGTACTACCGGGCGGTCGGCGCGCCCTACGAGCGGGGCGAGTACTGCGCGGCCGTCGGCCCGCTCACGTATCTGCGCGGCGTGCCCGGCACGATCGGCGCAAAGACCGCGGGGAAGCTGGCGGGCTGGCCGGACGCGCGGCTGGCGACCTCGCTGTACGAGTGCGGGATGCAGGGACTCGGGGCCGCCACCGGCGGCGGCGGTGAACTGGGCGAACTGATGCGCACCTTCCCCGGCACCGAACAGGCCGGCAAGGTCGAGCCCGCGGTGCGCGCCAGGATCGTCGCGCGCACGAAGGCGCTCGACGGCAGCGACCCCTGCCCGGTCACCGAGGAGCTGCGCCGCATCGGAACGACCGCCTCCGGGCTGCCCGGCCCCGCGGCGGCCACCCTGCGCACGGACGCCGACGGGGCGGTCGAGAGCGGCGTCTGGTCCTGCGGCCTCGACCAGTACCGGGACAAGAAGTTCGCCGAGGCCCGCGGCACGCTGGCCGGTTTCGCCGACAAGTACCGCGGCAACGCCAACGCGGGCCGGGCCCGCACCATCGCCATCGCGGCGGAGATCGCGGTGACCCGGCCGGAGGCCGGGGCGGGGCTGCCGGCCGCCTCCGCGCCCGGCGGGGACCGGATGAGCTACGTGATCAGCAACGACTCGCCGAGCCCCACCGTGATCCTGTACACCGGGCCGATCACCGGGAGCTTCAGCATGCCGGGCTGCGCGGGCTGCCGGTCCTACCGCAGCGAGGCCGCCGCGCGCGGCACGGCCTGCAAGGACAGCGGGAAGAAGTACCCCGAGCACCGGCTCTCGCTGCCCGCGGGGAAGTACTACTTCCTGTCCAAGCCCTCGGGTGTCGGCGCGCGGCCCAACCAGGGCAACATCGAGGGGACGGTCAGGCCGGGCTACACGTACACCCAGTGCACGTACAGCGTGAACCCGTTCGGGATCGATCTGCCGCAGCCGCCGGGGACCCGGACGAGCCACACCCCGTAGCCGGGGCGCGACGCCGAAGGGGCGGCCGTCCGGCAGCTGACCGGAGGACCGCCCCTTCGTGGCGTACGGGCGGGGCTAGACGAGCGCGCCGCCCGGCAGCTCGACCTTCGCGCCGAGCTTTTCGAGCTTCTCCATGAAGTTCTCGTAGCCGCGGTTGATCAGGTCGATGCCGTGCACCCGGCTGGTGCCCTGGGCGGCGAGGGCCGCGATCAGGTACGAGAAGCCGCCGCGCAGGTCGGGGATGACCAGGTCGGCGCCCTGGAGCTTGGTGGGGCCGGAGACGACCGCCGAGTGCAGGAAGTTGCGCTGGCCGAAGCGGCAGTCGGAGCCGCCCAGGCACTCGCGGTAGAGCTGGATCTGCGCGCCCATCTGGTTGAGCGCGGAGGTGAAGCCGAGCCGCGACTCGTAGACCGTCTCGTGGACGATGGACAGGCCGGTGGCCTGGGTCAGCGCCACGACCAGCGGCTGCTGCCAGTCGGTCTGGAAGCCGGGGTGGACGTCGGTCTCCAGCGCGATGGACTTCAGCGCGCCGCCCGGGTGCCAGAAGCGGATGCCCTCGTCGTCGATCTCGAAGGCGCCGCCGACCTTGCGGTAGGTGTTGAGGAAGGTCATCATCGAGCGCTGCTGGGCGCCGCGCACGTAGATGTTGCCCTCGGTGGCCAGGGCCGCCGACGCCCAGGAGGCCGCCTCCAGGCGGTCCGGGAGGGCGCGGTGGGTGTAGCCGTCCAGCTTGTCCACACCGGTGACGCGGATGGTGCGGTCGGTGTCCATCGAGATGATCGCGCCCATCTTCTGCAGGACGCAGATGAGGTCTTCGATCTCCGGCTCGACGGCCGCGTTGGACAGTTCGGTGACGCCCTCGGCGAGGACGGCGGTGAGCAGCACCTGCTCGGTCGAGCCGACCGAGGGGTACGGGAGGCGGATCTTGCAGCCGCGCAGCCGCTGCGGGGCCTCCAGGTACTGGCCGTCGGCCCGCTTCTCGATGGTCGCGCCGAACTGGCGGAGCACCTCGAAGTGGAAGTCGATCGGCCGGCCGCCGATGTCGCAGCCGCCCAGGCCCGGGATGAACGCGTGGCCGAGGCGGTGCAGCAGCGGGCCGCAGAACAGGATCGGGATGCGGGAGGAGCCCGCGTGCGCGTCGATGTCGGCGACGTTCGCGGACTCGACGTGGGAGGGGTCGAGGACCAGCTCGCCGGGCTCGTCGCCGGGGCGGACGGTCACACCGTGCAGTTGCAGGAGCCCGCGTACGACGCGTACGTCGCGGATGTCGGGCACATTGCGCAGTCTGCTCGGGCCGCTGCCGAGGAGGGCCGCCACCATCGCCTTGGGGACGAGGTTCTTGGCGCCGCGGACGCGGATCTCGCCCTCCAGCGGAGTGCCGCCGTGGACAAGCAGTACATCGTCAGTGCCGGTCATGTATCTCGCGTTCCGGAATCGTCGGACAGGGGGCCAAGAGGAAAGGGTAATGGGCCGGTACCCCCGTTCCGTAAGGGCGAGGCGGGTGGACGTACGTCATGAATTCGACACAACACGCTCTGTCCGGCGGTCATCGGCGGAGGGTTACGGTCCGGTTGTGTCCGCCGGTGCGCGCTCCCGTTGCTGCTGTGCGCCCTGAGCTGCGGACCATTTCCGGCTGTCACGGACTCCCCCCGGAGAGCGAATCTGCGGGATCATGTGGCCCATGACGGAGGTGTCCTCGCTCACAGGCCGACTGCTGGTGGCGACCCCGGCGCTCGCGGACCCGAACTTCGACCGGGCCGTGGTGCTGGTCATCGACCACGACGGGGCGGGCACGCTCGGCGTGGTCCTCAACCGGCCGACCGCCGTGGGGGTGGACCAGATCCTGGCCCCCTGGGCGGAGCTGGCCGGAGCGCCCGGGGTGGTCTTCCGGGGCGGTCCGGTCGGGCAGGACTCGGCGCTGGGCGTGGCGGTGGTGCCGGGGGCCGGCGCGTCGTCGTCGGTCTCCCCGGCGGTCCGGGGCCCGCGTCCGGCGGCCGGCGCGGACTGCCCGGTGGGGTGGCGCCGGGTGCACGGGGCGATCGGACTGGTGGACCTGGACGCGCCGCCGGAGCTGCTGGGCGCGGCCCTCGGCTCGCTGCGGATCTTCGCCGGGTACGCGGGGTGGGGGCCGGGGCAACTGGAGGACGAGTTGTCCGAAGGGGCCTGGTACGTCGTCGAGTCCGAGCCGGGGGACGTCTCCTCGCCGCGCCCGGAGGGGCTGTGGCGGGCGGTGCTGCGGCGGCAGCGCAGCGGGCTGGCGATGATCGCGACGTATCCGGACGATCCGTCGCTGAACTGATCGCAACGGGGCCTTGTACCCTTGGCTCGTATGAGCACTCTTGAGCCCGAGCCCGAGCGCGGGGCAGGTACGGGGACACTTGTAGAGCCGGTTCCGCAGACGTCGCGTGGCGACGGGGACCACGAGCGGTACGCCCACTACGTCCAGAAGGACAAGATCATGGCGAGTGCCCTGGAGGGCACTCCCGTCGTGGCGCTCTGCGGCAAGGTGTGGGTGCCGGGGCGCGATCCCAAGAAGTACCCGGTCTGCCCGATGTGCAAGGAGATCTTCGAGTCTCTCGGCGACAAGGGCGGCAAGGGTGGCAAGGACGGCAAGGGCGACAAGAAGTAGTCCCTCGCCGCCCGTTGGCGGTTTTCTCCGGTGGTGCCGGTAGCCCGGCGCCACCGGCGGTCCGGGCGGCTCCGGTGCTCCGGAGACCCCCGTGACAGCGGTAGTGGGGACGGCCCCCGCGGTGCGCTTCGGCGTGCCGCGGGGGCCGTTTCGCGTTTCCGGAAGTCGGGCGCTCCCAGGTCCCGGCGAGGTTTCGGTTGCTCTTCAGCTCTTGTCCGGGGCGAGGGCGCCCTCTAGTCTCCTGCCTGTTGTGTTGTGCAGTACGAAACGCTCGTTGCGCATGTTGCAACGCTCCTACGACAGGGGTCCCCTTCCATGAGGCTCAAAGCCCGAACTTCCCTCCCCCTGGCGGCACTTGTCCTCGCCGGGCTGACCGCCACCGCCTGTGCCCCCCAGACCTCCGACGGCGCCAGCTCCAAGAAGGACGAGAAGAGCGGCACGCTGCGGGTGTGGCTGTTCCAGGAGGTCGGCAACAAGCCCAAGGAGCAGGTCGTCGACAAGGCGGTCGCCGCCTTCGAGAAGGCCCACGCCGGGACGAAGGTGCAGGTCGACTACATACCGATCGACACCCGCGCCCAGAAGATCAAGGCCGCCTTCAACGACCCGAAGAGCGCCCCCGACCTCATCGAGTACGGCAACACCGACACCGCCGGGTACGTCAAGGACGGCGGACTCGCCGACGTCACCGCCGAGTTCGGTGCCTGGGCGGACGCCAAGGACGCGGACGCCACCGCCAAGCAGTCCGTCACGGTCGACGGCAAGGTGTACGGCTCGCCGCTCTTCGTCGGCGTACGCGCCCTCTACTACCGCACCGACGTCCTCAAGGCGGCCGGTGTCGCGGTGCCCACCAGCCAGGACGAACTGATCGCCGCCGCCAAGAAGCTGCACAAGGCGAAGCCGGAGATGTACGGGCTCGCGGTCGGCGGCGCGTACACCTACGGCGCGATGCCGTTCGTCTGGTCGAACGGCGGTGAGCTGGCCACCGGCGGCGGCACCTCGTACAAGGCGGCCATCAACAGCCCGGCCGCCCGCAAGGGCATCACCGCGTACACCTCGCTCTTCGGCGACGACAACTGCCCGGCCGCCAAGTGCGCCGAGATGGGCGGCAACGCCACCATCACCGCCTTCGCCTCCGGAAAGGCCGCCATGGCCATCGGCGGCGACTTCAGCCACGCCGCCGTCGAGGCGGGCGCGGCCAAGGGCAAGTACGCCGTCGTCCCGCTGCCCGGCCTCGAAAAGGGCTCGGTGGCCCCCGCGTTCGCGGGCGGCAACAACATCGGCGTCCTCAAGAGCACCCCGCGCAAGACGCTCGCCGTCGAGCTGATGAAGTCCCTGACCGGCAAGCAGACGCAGGGCGAACTCTTCGACGCGATGGGCCTGATGCCCACCTACACCGACGTGCGGGCCGAGGCGGCCAAGAAGCAGCCGTTCGTGGCGCCCTTCGTGAAGACGCTCGAATCCGGCCCCAAGTTCGTCCCGGCGTCGCCGGGCTGGGCGCAGATCGACGCCTCGCTGGTGCTGCCGACGATGTTCCAGGAGATCGTCAGCGGCCGTAAGGACGTCGCCAAGGCGTCCGACGACGCGGCGGCGAAGATGGACGCGGCATTCGGGACGTACAACAAGTGAGCTCCCTGATGACGGCGCGGAAACCCGGGGCCGGGGCCCCGAAGCGGGATCCGCGCCGCCCCTCCGCCACCCGGGGCGGCAGCCCGGCGACGCGCGGGCGCGGCTGGACGCCGTGGCTCTACCTCGCTCCGGCACTCGTCGTGCTCGCCGGACTGCTCGTCTACCCGATCTACCAGCTCGGCCTGATCTCCTTCCTCGAATACACGCAGGCCCAGGTCAGCGGCGGCGAGGCGACCAGCTTCCAGGGGCTGGGGAACTACCAGGCACTCTTCTCCGACCCGCAGTTCTGGCAGGTGCTGCTGACCACCGTCGGCTTCGCCGCCGCCTGCGTGGTGGCCACCCTCGGGGTGGGCTGCGCGCTGGCCGTGCTGCTCACCCGGGTGCGGGCACTGCCCCGCCTCGTGCTGATGATGGCCTCGCTCGGGGCGTGGGCGACGCCCGCGATCACCGGGTCCACGGTCTGGGTGTTCCTGTTCGACGCCGACTACGGACCGGTCAACCGGATCCTGGGGCTCGGCGACTTCTCCTGGACGTACGAGAAGTACAGCGCCTTCGCGCTGGTGCTGTTCGAAGTGGTCTGGTGCTCCTTCCCGTTCGTGATGGTCACGGTGTACGCCGGGATCCGCGCCATCCCGGCCGAGGTGCTGGAGGCGGCGTCGCTGGACGGGGCGTCGCAGTGGAAGATCTGGCGCTCGGTCATGGCCCCGATGCTGCGGCCGATCCTGGTGGTCGTGACCATCCAGTCGATCATCTGGGACTTCAAGGTGTTCACCCAGATCTTCGTGATGACCAACGGCGGCGGTATCGCCGGCCAGAACCTCGTCCTCAACGTGTACGCGTACCAGAAGGCGTTCGCGTCCTCGCAGTACAGCCTCGGCTCCGCGATCGGCATCGTGATGCTGCTGATCCTGCTGGCGGTCACGCTCGTGTACCTGCGGCTGATGCGACGTCAGGGAGAAGAGCTGTGAGCGCACTTGGTTCCGTTGCCTCCGCACTGCGGGTGCGCCGTCCCGGACGGCTGCTCGCGGAGGCGTCCGCGCTGCTCATCGCGGTGGTGGTGGCCTTCCCGCTGTACTGGATGGTGCTCTCGGCGCTGAAGCCGGCCGGGGAGATCCAGTCGACGGACGCCAAGCCGTGGACGCTGGCGCCCTCGCTGGACTCCTTCCGGCGGGTCTTCGAACAGCAGGACTTCGGCCGGTACTTCGTCAACAGCCTGCTGGTCGCCGGGACGGTGGTCCTCGCCTCCGCGCTGATCGCCTTCCTCGCGGCGACCGCGGTGACCCGCTTCCGGTTCAAGTTCCGCACCACGCTGCTGATCATGTTCCTGGTGGCGCAGATGGTGCCGGTCGAGGCGCTGACCATTCCGCTGTTCTTCCTGATGCGCGACTTCGGACAGCTCAACACGCTGGGCTCGCTGATCCTGCCGCACATCGCCTTCTCGCTGCCGTTCGCGATCTGGATGCTGCGCGGCTTCGTCAAGGCGGTGCCGGAGGCGCTGGAGGAGGCGGCGTACATCGACGGCGCGAGCCGCACCCGGTTCCTGTGGCAGATCCTCTTCCCGCTGGTCTTCCCGGGGCTCGTGGCGACGAGCGTCTTCTCCTTCATCTCGACCTGGAACGACTTCCTGTTCGCGAAGACCTTCCTGATCAGCGACACCTCGCAGTCGACGCTGCCGATGGCGCTGCTGGTCTTCTTCAAGCCGGACGAGAACGACTGGGGAGGGATCATGGCAGCGTCGACGGTGATGACCATCCCGGTGCTGGTCTTCTTCGTCATCGTCCAGCGGCGCCTGGTCTCCGGGCTCGGAGGGGCGGTGAAGGACTGAGGGACGGCGGGGTCTCGTACGGGGCTCTGGGCAGCTGCCGGGGCCGTTGGGGTGCACGGCAGCCCGACCCGACCGTACGACCGCTGGACCGCACGACTCGCACGACCCGCACGACCGCAGGGCAGCTCGACCGCACGACCCGCTGGACCGCACGACCGAAGAACCGAAGGGAATCGATCGACATGACCGATCTGATACCGGCCCCCGCCGCCGTCGACGCACCGCGAGGCGGCGGCGCGGTCCGGCTGGACGCGGAGACCACGCTGTACGCCGCTCCGGGCACCGAGACCACCGCGAACTGGCTCCGCACCACCGTCGGACCGGCTCTCGGACTGCCGCTGGCACCCGGCGGCGCGGACGACGGCAGCGCGCTGCGGCTGGTGCTCGACGACACGCTCGCGGCCGAGGCGTACCGGCTGAGCGTCGACGGGACGCGGGGCATCGAACTGCGCGGCGGCAGCGGCGCGGGCGTCTTCTGGGCCGCCCAGACCCTGCGTCAGCTGCTCGGCGCCGAGGCGTTCCGCAGCGCCCCGGTGGGACACGGCGAGGACGGGGGCGGGTGGAACGTACCGGCCCAGGTGATCGAGGACGCGCCCCGGTTCGGCTGGCGCGGTCTGATGCTGGACGTAGCCCGCCACTTCATGCCCAAGCACGACGTGCTGCGCTACCTCGACCTGCTGGCCGCGCACAAGCTGAACGTCTTCCACTTCCACCTCACCGACGACCAGGGCTGGCGCATCGAGATCAAGCGCTACCCCCGGCTCACCGAGGTCGGCTCCTGGCGGCCCCGCAGCAAGTGGGGCCACCGGGCCTCGGACCTGTGGAACGAGACCCCGCACGGCGGCCACTACACCCAGGACGACATCCGGGAGATCGTCGCGTACGCCGCTGCCCGGCACATCACCGTCGTCCCCGAGATCGACATCCCCGGCCACTCCCAGGCCGCCATCGCCGCCTACCCCGAACTCGGCAACACCGACGTCGTCGACACGGCCTCGCTCGGCGTGTGGGAGACCTGGGGCGTCAACCCCAACATCCTCGCCCCCACCGAGAACGTCCTGCGCTTCTACGAGGGCGTCTTCGAGGAACTCCTCGACCTCTTCCCGTCCCGCTTCGTGCACATCGGCGGCGACGAGGCACCCAAGGACCAGTGGAAGGAGTCCGCGACCGCGCAGGCCCGCATCGCCGAACTCGGCCTGTCCGGCGAGGACGAGCTCCAGTCCTGGTTCATCCGCCACTTCGACACCTGGCTCACCGAACGGGGCCGCCGCCTGATCGGCTGGGACGAGATCCTGGAGGGCGGCCTCGCCCCCGGTGCCGCCGTCTCGTCCTGGCGGGGCTACGCGGGAGGCATCGCCGCCGCCAAGGCCGGCCACGACGTCGTCATGTGCCCCGAGCAGCAGGTGTACCTGGACCACCGTCAGCACGGCGGCCCCGACGAGCCGGTGCCCATCGGGTACGTCCGCACCCTGGAGGACGTCTACCGCTTCGAACCCGTTCCCCCGGAGCTGACCGAGGAGGAGGCCCGGCACGTCCTGGGCACCCAGGCCAACGTCTGGACCGAGGTCATGGAGAACCGGAGCCGCGTCGACTACCAGGTCTTCCCCCGCCTCGTGGCGTTCGCGGAGGTCGCCTGGTCCACCACCCTGCCCGCCCCGGCCGAACGGGACTTCGCCGGCTTCGAGTCCCGGCTGGGAGCCCACTTCCAGCGGCTGGACGCCCTCGGCGTGGACTACCGGCGGCCCACCGGCCCGCTGCCCCGGCAGCAGCGGCCGGGCGTGCTCGGACGCCCGATCGAGGGGGCGCCCCCGAACGTGTGAGCCGCGCGAGGAGATGCGTGTGCCGCCGCCCCGGCCCTGGGACCGTTCCCCGGGCCGGGGCTCTCGCGTTGGCGCCGCCGGGGGGCCGGAGTGGGTGTCCGGCAACGGGGGCCGGTACGCCGTGGTGCCCGGCGCGGCGACCGGCTGTGGGCGACCGACGCACAAGGTCGCCGGGAATCGTGCAGAGTTGATCGTGCAGAGTTGAACGACGAGCGCCGTCCGCCCCGCGGGACTTCCCGTACCGCACCGGACCGCATCGGATCTCGCCGGATCTCACCGAACCCTCAAAAGTGTCGAATAAGGTCATTCAGGCTCTATCGGGGGTGAGGGGCGAAAGCGGAACCCGGGCCGGGTCCGGGCGGGAAGTCCCCAGGGCGGACCCTCGCGTCGGGCGGATCCGAAGATGTGCCAGAGTTGCCACGTCCGGGCCGGGAGCACGTACCGTACGGCGCAACAAGGCGGGACACCGGGAAGGGGCAGCTGGGTTGACCACGCACGCACCGCAGGCGGCGCAGTCCGTGACGCTGCCTGCCTCGCTCGACGAAGCAGTGGCGGCGCTCACCGCCATGCCCGCCGCCGTGCCCGTCGCGGGCGGCACCGACCTGATGGCCGCCGTGAACTCCGGCCATCTCAGGCCCTCGGGGCTGGTCGGCCTCGGCCGGATCAGCGAGATCCGCGGCTGGCAGTACCAGGACGGCCACGCCCTCCTCGGCGCCGGGCTCACGCACGCGCGGATGGGCCGCCCCGACTTCGCGGCGCTCATCCCCGCCCTGGCGGCAGCCTCCCGCGCCGCCGGACCGCCACAGATCCGCAACGCGGGCACCCTCGGCGGCAACATCGTCACCGCCGCCCCCACCGGCGACTCGCTGCCCGTCCTGGCCGCCCTGGAGGCCACTCTGGTGGTCGCGGGCCCCGCCGGACAGCGCGACATTCCGGTCTCCCACCTCCTGGCGGGCCGCGCGATGCTGGAGGCCGGCGAACTCGTCGCCTTCGTCCGCGCACCGCTGCTGCACGCCCCGCAGGTCTTCCTCAAGGCCACCGGCCGCACCGGCCCCGGCCGCGCCACCGCGTCCGTCGCCCTGGTGCTGGACCCGGCCCGGCGCGGAGTGCGCTGTGCCGTGGGCGCCATCGCGCAGATGCCGTTGCGCCCGTTGGAGGCCGAGGCCTGGATCGCGTCGCTGATCGACTGGGACGGCGAGCGCCGGCTCGCCCCGGAGGCCTGCGAGGCGTTCGGCGAGTACGTCGCCGCCGCCTGCATCCCGGACCCGCCCCAGCCCGCCGACGGGGGAGAGGCTCCGCCGCTCTCCCCGGCCGTACTGCACCTGCGGCGCACGGTAGCCGCGCTGGCCCGACGAGCACTGGGGAGGGCGCTGTCATGACCGACCACACGCACGGCACCACCGCCGACAACGCCGACGAGAACGGCAACACCCCGGGCACGGAGAACGCCGCACACACGGGCGGCTCCACGAACACCGCCGCCGCGAACACGGGGGACTCCACGAGCGCCGGGCATGACGTGAACACCGGGCACGGCGTGAACAGCGGGCACGGCGAGGGCGGCGGGCGCGAGGGCCACGGGACCGTTGCGGGCCAGGGCGGTCCCGGTACCGGACCCGCGCACTTCCCGGCGCCCGGTCTCGGGCCGACCGGCTGGCAGCCGACCCCGCAGGGCGGCGAGTACGACGCCGACGCCACGGCCTTCGTCCAGCTGCCGGCGGGCTTCGACTTCTCCGGCACCGGCGACCCGCTCGCCGCGCCCGGCCACGACTACGTGCCCCCGCACATCACGACCCCCCTGGAGACCGGGACCTGGAACGTCCACCTCCACCAGGACCCGCAGGCCTACCCGCCGCAGCCCTACCAGCCCCACGACACCCACCAGCCGTCCCAGCCCGGCCCCGCGCCGCACGAGCCGTCGCCGTACGGCACGCACGACGCACAGCAGGACGTACGGCACGACGCCCAGCCCCACGCGCCGCAGCCGCACGAGACGCAGCCCCACGACCGCCAAACGCACGACGCGCGGCCCCACCATCCGCAGGCGCACCAGCCCGCGACGGGCTGGCCGACGGCGGGCCACGACGCGGGGGCCACCAGCCAGTGGAACTTTTCCGAGGCCCTCGACGCGGCACCCGCCCCGTCCCCCGCCCCGGAACCGGCTCCGGCCCCCTCCTCCGGCCCGCCCACCGGGCAGTGGACCATCCCGGTCGCCGAGGACGACGCACCGGACGACTCCGGCGAGTACCCCGTCGCCCAAGCCGCCCCCTGGCACTCGCCGGGCGCTCCGGCGACCCTTCCGGGCGGCGCCCCCGCCCCCTGGGCACTCCACCCCACGCACCCCGCCGAGCCCGCCGGCACCACGGAACCCGCCGCGACCGCCGACGCACCCCAGGTCCCGCCGACCGGCACTCCCGCGGACGGCACGTACCTCGGATCCCTGGCCCACGAAGGAGCACCCGGAGCCCCGGCGGAGGGCGCGACGACCGGAACTCCCGGCGCCTCCGCCCCGGCAGCGGGCCCCGGAACGCCCGAGGACTCCGGGACCGCCGACGGCACGGACGCGGCCACGGACACCGACGTGACCCCAGGCCCCGACGCGGTCTCGGGCAGCGACGCGCCTGATGACACCGACGCGGCTGACGACACCGACGTGGCTGACGGCTCCGACGTGCCCGCAGGACCCGGAGCGGCCGGAGCCGCCGAGCTGTCCCACGGCGGTGACCAGGCGCTCGGCTCGGCGATCCCTGCGGCCCGGAGCGGCGAACCGGACACGCACCTGGACGCCCCCACGGACTCGCGCAGCGACACGACCCCGGGTCCGGCAACGGACCCGGACCCCGCCCAGGTGTCGGCCCCGGCGCCGAACCACACCCCCGCGGAAGGCACGGTCGTCCCACAGGGCCCGGCCACCGACGCCACGTCCGACGACCTCACGTCCTCCTCCGACGGCACCCCGGACGCCGCGAACACCGAGGACGGCCCGGACTCCGCCCCTGGACCGGACTCCGCCCCCGGCGCGAGTGCCGCCCCCGGAACGGACGGCATCGTCGGCGCGGACGGCACCCCCGGCGCGGACCCCGGGTACCCGCTCGACTTCGGCACCGCCGCCGGAGTCGAACCGTCCTACGCCGCCCCGCACCAGGCCGCCCCCTACCGCAACGAGCCCAGCGAACACCCGCACGCCTCCTACGTGTTGCGGGTCAACGGTGCCGACCGCCCCGTCACCGACGCCTGGATCGGCGAGTCGCTCCTGTACGTGCTCCGAGAGCGCCTCGGCCTCGCCGGAGCCAAGGACGGTTGCTCCCAGGGCGAGTGCGGAGCCTGCGCGGTCCAGGTCGACGGCCGCCTCGTCGCCTCCTGCCTGGTGCCCGCCGCGACCACCGCGGGCTCCGAGGTCCGTACGGTCGAGGGCCTGGCCACCGACGGCGAACCCTCCGACGTGCAGCGCGCCCTGGCCAACTGCGGGGCCGTGCAGTGCGGCTTCTGCATCCCCGGCATGGCGATGACCGTCCACGACCTGCTCGAAGGCAACCACGCGCCGACCGATCTGGAGACCCGGCAGGCCCTGTGCGGCAACCTCTGCCGCTGCTCCGGCTACCGCGGCGTCCTGGAAGCCGTCCGCGAGGTCGTCACCGAGCGCGAGGCGAGCGCGGAGGCGGCGGCCACCGGCCATACCGCCGACGAGGCCCGCATCCCGCACCAGGCACCCCCGGGCGCGGGCAGCGCCCAGCACACCCTTCACCACCCGCATGACGGAGGCATGGCGTGAGCAACGACGCGGCCACCTCGACCGCAGCGGTCGGCGGCACGCAGCAGGAGCCCCCCGCCCACGGCATCGGCGCCTCGCTCCCCGCTGCCGACGCGCGCGCCAAGACCGAGGGCACCTTCCCCTACGCGGCCGACCTGTGGGCCGAGGGCCTGCTGTGGGCCTCGATCCTGCGCTCCCCGCACGCGCACGCCCGCATCGTCTCCATCGACACCTCCGCCGCGGCCGCGATGCCCGGGGTCCGTGCCGTCGTCACCCACGCCGACGTCCCCGGCGACCCGAACTACGGGCGCAAGGTCGTCGACCGGCCCGTCTTCGCCTCCACCGTCGTACGGCATCACGGCGAGCCGATCGCCGCCGTCGCCGCCGATCACCCCGACACCGCCCGGCTGGCCGCCGCTGCCATCGCCGTCGAGTACGAGCTGCTCGAACCGGTCACCGACCCGGAGCGGGCCTTCGAGGCCGAGCCGCTGCACCCCGACGGCAACCTGATCCGGCACATCCCGCTCAGCTTCGGCGACCCCGAGATCACCGGGGAGGTCGTGGTCGAGGGCCTGTACCGGATCGGCCGCCAGGACCCCGCCCCCATCGGCGCCGAAGCCGGCCTCGCCGTGCCGCGCCCGGACGGCGGCGTGGAGATCTACACCGCCTCCACCGACCCGCACACCGACCGCGACCTGGCCGCGGCCAGCTTCGGCCTGGAACGCGAACGCGTGAAGATCGTCGTCACCGGTGTGCCCGGCGCCACCGGCGACCGCGAGGACGCGGGTTTCCAACTCCCGCTCGGCCTGCTCGCGTTGCGCACCGGCTGCCCGGTCAAGCTGGCCGCCACCCGCGAGGAGTCCTTCCTCGGGCACGCCCACCGTCACCCGACCCTGCTGCGCTACCGCCACCACGCGGACGCCGAGGGCCGCCTGGTCAAGGTCGAGGCGCAGATCCTGCTCGACGCGGGCGCGTACGCCGACGCCTCCTCCGAGTCCCTCGCCGCCGCGGTCTCCTTCGCGTGCGGCCCCTACGTCGTCCCGCACGCTTTCGTCGAGGGCTGGGCCGTCCGTACCAACAACCCCCCGTCCGGCCACGTCCGCGGCGAGGGCGCCCTTCAGGTGTGCGCCGCGTACGAGGGGCAGATGGACAAGCTGGCCGACAAACTCGGCCTGGAGCCCGCCGAGTTGCGCATGCGCAATGTGCTGGCGACCGGCGACCTGCTGCCCACCGGCCAGACCGTCACCTGCCCCGCCCCGGTCGCGGAACTCCTGCGCGCCGTAAGAGACTTCCCGCTTCCGACCCTCCCCAAGGACTCCCCGGAGGAGGGCTGGCTGCTGCCCGGCGGCCCGGAGGGTGCCGGCGAGCCCAGCGCCGTGCGCCGCGGTGTCGGCTACGCCCTCGGCATGGTCCACATGCTCGGCGCGGAGGGCACCGACGAGGTCTCCACCGCCACGGTCAAGGTCCACGACGGGGTCGCCACCGTCATCTGCGCGGCCGTCGAGACCGGCCAGGGCTTCACGACCCTCGCCCGCCAGATCGTCCAGGAGACCCTGGGCATCGACGAGGTGCACGTCGCCTCCGTCGACACCGACCAGCCCCCGGCCGGACCCGCCACCCACGGCCGCCACACCTGGGTTTCCGGCGGCGCCGTCGAGCGCGCCGCGAAGATGGTCCGCACCCAGCTCCTCCAGCCGCTGGCGCACAAGTTCGGCATGTCGACCGAACTGCTGTCGATCGCCGACGGCAAGATCACCTCGTACGACGGCGTTCTGAGCACCACCGTCACCGAGGCCATGGACGGCAAGGAACTGTGGGCCACCGCCCAGTGCCGCCCGCACCCCACCGAGCCCCTGGACGAGACCGGGCAGGGCGATGCCTTCGTCGGACTCGCCTTCTGCGCCGTGCGCGCGATCGTGGACGTCGACATCGAGCTGGGATCGATCCGGGTCGTGGAGATGGCGGTCGCCCAGGACGTCGGCCGGGTCCTCAACCCGGCCCAGCTGGCCGCCCGTATCGAGGCCGGAGTCACCCAGGGCGTCGGGGCGGCCCTCACGGAGAACCTCCGCGCCCCGGGCGGCCTGGTCCGCCACCCCAACCTGACGCACTACGCCCTGCCGACGGCCCTGGACGCCCCGGACATCCACATCGTCAAGCTGGTCGAGGAGCGCGACGTGGTCGCCCCCTTCGGTGCCAAGGCGGCGAGCGCGGTACCGGTCGTCACCTCGCCCGCGGCCGTCGCCTCGGCGGTGCGGGCGGCGACCGGGCGGCCGGTCAACCGGCTGCCCATCCGGCCGCAGGCGGCGGTCAGCACGTCCTGAACGGATCCGTGCGGGCCGGGTCCGACCCCGTGCGGGCCGGGCCCGCACCGCTCCGGCCGAGTCCGGAACTGCGCGGGCCGGCTGCCCCGCACGGAGGCTGCCCCGTGCCGCGAAGGGGTGCCGGGGAGTCCCGCGTGGTCTCTCGGTGCGTGGGGGCTCGGGCCTGCACGGACGTACCCCCGCATGGTTGCGCCCGCCGCCTTCGGGCCCCGCGCGAACACACTCCCCGGGGTGTGACTGTGGCGCTCCCCGGGGGTGATGACCGGCCACCCCTCCGGGGTAACTCGCAGGACGTAAAAGGAAGTTCTGCCTACGCTCCTTCCATGGTCGACAACAAGGTCGCAGAACTGAACTCCGCCGTCGTGCTTGTCACCGGGGCGATGGCCGCCGGGAAGTCCACCGTCGCCCAGGCGCTGGCCGAACGGCTGCCCCGTGCGGCGCACGTGCGCGGGGACGTCTTCCGCCGGATGGTCGTCTCCGGCCGCTCCGAGATGGCGCCGGGCGCGGACGAGGACGCGCTGGCCCAACTGAGGCTCCGCTACCGGCTCTCCGCCGCCACCGCGGACGCCTACGCCGCCGAGGGATTCACCGCCGTCGTACAGGACATCGTCATCGGCAAGGAACTGGACGACTACATCGGTCTGGTGCGCACCAGACCGATGTACGTCGTGGTCCTCGCCCCCGACCCCGACACCCTCGCCGCCCGCGACGCCGCACGGGAGAAGACCGGATACAGCGAGGGGTGGACCCCGCACGACCTGGACCGGGAGATGCGGGAGGGGACGCCCAGGACGGGGCTGTGGCTGGACTCCGCGGGGCAGACTCCGCAGCAGACGGTCGAGGAGATCCTCGCCGGGCTGGACGAGGCCAGGCAGTAGGAAGGGCCGGTCCGCGACCGTCCCGTACCACTCTCCGTATCGCAATCCCTATGCAGTTCACAAGGAACAGGCCGTCAGCGCGACTTACCCCCGCGAACAGGGAATCCGCGAGTGGAATCGAGTGTGGCACCCGGGTCTGACAATCGGGTTCCCGCGTCGCGGACACCCCTCGACGGGCCCGTGCCGTCCTGGCCCCTGGCCCGACCGGCCGATGCCCTCTTGCCTCCGCACGGTGGTCCAGGCCACCATGCGGGGCGCAACACGACTGACGGACGTGACTCAGGAGGCGTGAGGGAATTCATGGGCGATGCGCGTGAGGCAGAAGAGGCACACGAGGTCGACGGGATACAGCGCACTCTTCCCGAACGAGGCTTGAGCCGCAGAGGGTTCGGGGCGCTTGCCGGTGCGGGCGCCGCAGCCCTGATCCTGCCCGGAAGCACCGCCTGCGCCGCGCCCGCACAAGCCCCGGGGGCCTCCGCCCCGGCAACCGGAGCCGATCCCGCCGCAAGGTCCTCCCGTACCGGATCCGCCCCCGCCGCCCCTGTCTCCCGGGAGGCCGGATCCGCTCCCGCCTCCCGGGCCGCCGGTCCCGCCCTGCGCTCCGCCTATCTCGGTACGTACACCACGAATCCCGGCGGCGGTAAGGGCATCGGCCTCGCCTCCTACCGGGCCGGAGAGGGCGGACTGACGTCCTCCGGTGTGCTCGGCGGGGTCGCGAACCCGTCGTACCTCGCGCTGTCGCCGGACCGAAGGACCCTCTACGCGGTCAACGAGCAGGCCGAAGGGGCCGTCACCGCGGTCCGGATCGGTGACGCGGGCGAGCCTCCGAGGGGCCTGGGCAGCCGTGGCACCGGCGGGGCCGACCCGTGTCATGTGTCGGTGCACCCCGGCGGAAGGTTCCTGCTGAGCGCCAACTACACGGGTGGCAGCGTCGCCGTGCACCCCATCGGGCGGGACGGTGCACCGGGCGAGGTCGCCGACGTCGTACGGCACACCGGTTCGGGCCCGGATCCGGAGCGGCAGCAGGGGCCGCACGCGCACATGGTCCTCCCCGATCCGGCCGGGCGGTACGTCCTGGCCGTCGACCTCGGCACCGACTCCGTGTACACCTACCGGCTGGACGAACGGAAGGGGAAGCTCCGGGAGTGCGGGAGGGCGGCGACGCGCCCCGGCGCGGGTCCTCGGCATCTGGCCTTCCACCCGTCGGGGAAGTACGCGTACCTGGTCAACGAGCTCGACAACACGCTCGTGGTGTGCGGATACGACGCACGCACCGGCGCTCTGGAACCAGGAACTCCGCAGGCCACACTGCCTTCCGGGACGGAATTGAGTGAGCGCAACTACCCGGCGGGCGTGATCGTTTCGGCCGACGGGCGCTTCGTTTACGTGTCGAATCGCGGGCACAACAGCATCGCGCACTTCGCCGTCCAACGCGGCGGTGCCGAGCTGCGGCTGCTTTGGGTGACGCAGTCGGGCGGTGCGTATCCCCGGCACATCGTGCTCGACCCGGCCGGCACGCTGCTGTTCGCGGCCAACCAGAAATCCGGAGCGGTCACCACGTTCCGGATCGACCGTCGAACGGGCCGACTCACTTCGGCGGGAGCACCTCTCGCGGTGCCGGTCCCGGTGTGCGTACTACCCCTCTGATCAGGCGAATTGGCCTGCTCAAGGCCGATTGTCAGTGGCGGGGTCTACTCTCGTTCTCACGTCGGATCAGCGCGCGGGACCGGGTGACGGTCCGACGGGAAATACCCAACGGGGCGGGCCCGGAGGGAGATCCAGAGCGAATGGGTCCGGAGGGAAAGGGGGACCGGAAGAGCGAGGAAGAAAGGGTAGGAGAAGAGGCCGTGATCGGAATCGAACCGACGTAACTCGCTTTGCAGGCGAGCCCCTGAGCCACTCGGGCACACGGCCGTGTGCTTGATTGTTCCTTGGCAACTCCAGAACGGTAGAACGGAACAGAGATCCCACTCAAGGGATTCCGCAGCGCCGCAATGCGACTGCCACACCCCGTTCACAGAGCGCCATTCCGGTTTACGGACCACCAGCCGCGCGACGAATCCGCGACGAATCACCGCCCGGTTCAGGGATCGCCGTCCGATTCAGGGATCACCGCGCGGTTCGCGGACCACCGCGCGGATCGCGAGGAGTTGGCACCGTGCACCCTCACAGCGCTCCGAGGAACGAGGTCACCGCTGCCCGGAAGAGTTCGGGGTCGTCCACCCACGGGTAGTGCCCCACACCGGAAAGCCGCCGCCATTCGCCACGGGGGAAGGAATCGGCGACCAGTTCCCCCACACGTACACCTGTGATCGTGTCCAGCTCGCCCGTCACCACGAGCACCGGGCAGGGCACCTCTCGCAGGTTCTTGAGGACGGCCAGCCGGGCCAGGTCGTCCACGCCCTGGGGAAAGCCGGCCCGGGGGACCGGATTGTCCTGGGAGGGGGCCGCCGCCGCATGGGCGCGCTGCGGGGCGTCCCACCGGGCGTAGGCCATCGGTGCCGCCTGCGCCAGCAGCGTCCGGATCCGCTCGGGGTCGGACGTCGTGGCGAGTTGCTGTACGGCCGCCGAGGCCTCGGGCCACCAGGGTTCGGCGCTGCGGGACTCGAAGATCTCCAAGGTGTCGGAGGGGAGTTCGCTCCGGGCCGCCTGGACACGGCCCTCCGGGCAGACGAGGACCAGCCGGCTCAGGCGTCCGGGGTGCGCGGCGGCGTAGCACTGCGCGGTGGCCGCCGCCGCGCCGTGGGCGAGCAGCACGAAGCGTTCCAGCCCCAGCTCCCTGCGCAGCGATTCGAGGTCCTGGGCGAGCGCGGGGAAGGAGTAACGGTCGGGGTCGTCGGCGGGCGGAGACTGGCCCGTGCCCCGGGCGTCCGGGACCAGGAGACGGTACGAACGGTCCAGACCGCCGAGGTCCCCCAGGTAGGCGGCGTCCCGGCCGGGGCCGCCGGCCAGACAGACGAGGGGCGTGCTGGAGGGACCCAGCACCCGGTAGGCGAGGGCCGTGTCGTCGTACGAGCGGTAGAAGGGCATGGGGGTACGCCTGCCCCGTCCTGGTCCGGCCACCGGTTTCACCATGCATCCGGTCCGCGGCCCCGGTTCGCGCGGGCATCGGTCGTACGACCAAGGGCGGAGAAATGTCCCGCCGAGAGACAGGGGCCCACCCCGGTTTTGGCCCTTACTCTGAGCCTATGACCACCCTGGAGCCCCGCGACGCCGATGTCGCACCCCCCGACCTGGATGTCGTACCGACCGGCATATCCGTGCCTCCGCCCACGCCTGCGGACTCCTGGGCCATGAAGGGCTCCTCGGACACCGGCGGCGCCCACGAATCCCCGGACTCGCCGGGCTCCCCGGGCTCCGGTCCCGTCCCTGGCGGTGGCGCCGCCCCGGGCCCCGGCGCGGCTCCGGAAGGGGTGCTCGGGAGGACGCACCGGGCGCTGAGCATCGGCATCGTCTCCGTGGTGCTGCTGATCGCCTTCGAGGCGACCGCGGTCGGCACGGCGATGCCGGTGGCCGCCCGTGAACTGCACGGCATCCCCCTGTACGCCTTCGCGTTCTCCGCGTACTTCACCACCAGCCTCTTCGCGATGGTGCTGTCCGGTCAGTGGGCCGACCGGCGGGGCCCTCTCGCACCGCTCACCACGGGGATCGTGGCCTTTGCGGCGGGACTGCTGCTGTCGGGCACGGCGGGCACCATGCTGCTGTTCATCCTCGGCAGGGCCGTCCAGGGGCTGGGCGGCGGGCTGGTGATCGTCGCGCTGTACGTGGTGATCAGCCGGGCGTACCCGGAGCGGTTGCGGCCGGCGATCCTGGCGGCGTTCGCGGCGAGCTGGGTGGTTCCCTCGGTGGTGGGACCGCTCGCCTCCGGGGCGATCACCGAGAACCTCGGGTGGCGCTGGGTGTTCATCGGCATCCCCGCACTGGTCGTCTTCCCGCTGGCGCTCGCCCTGCCCGCGACCCGGCGGATGGCCGCCGGACCCGCCGACCCGCAAGCACCGGTGCCGCCCTTCGACCGCAAGCAGATCCGGCTGGCGCTCGGGATCTCGCTGGGTGCCGGGCTCCTCCAGTACGCGGGCCAGGACCTGCGCTGGCTGTCGCTGCTGCCGGCGGTGGCGGGTGCGGCACTGCTGGTGCCCGCGGTGCTCGGGCTGCTGCCCCGGGGGACCTACCGGGCGGCGCGCGGGCTGCCCTCGGTGGTGCTGCTGCGGGGCGTGGCCGCCGGGTCGTTCATCGCGGCCGAGTCGTTCGTGCCGCTGATGCTCGTCACCGAGCGCGGGCTGTCGCCGACGATGGCGGGGCTCTCGCTGGCGGTCGGCGGCGGGACCTGGGCGTTCGGCTCGTTCGTGCAGTCGCGGCCCCGGATGGAGCCGTACCGCGAGCGCCTGGTCTCGCTCGGCATGGTGCTGGTCGCGGCGGCCATCGCGGTCGTGCCGACCGTACTGCTGCCCTCGGTGCCGGTGTGGATCGTCGGCGTCGCGTGGGCCTTCGGCTGCTTCGGCATGGGCATGGTCATCGCCTCGACCAGCGTCCTGCTGCTGAAGCTGTCGGCCCCCGAGGAGGCGGGAACCAACTCGGCCGCCCTGCAGATCTCCGACGGCCTCTCCAACGTCATGCTGCTGGCCGTCGGCGGAGCGGTCTTCGCGGCCCTGGGCGGCGGCTCGGTCGCCGCGCACTCGGCCGTCGCGGGCGCGGCCGGAGGGTCCCACCCGACGGCGTTCGCCGCGGTGTTCCTGCCGATGGCGGGCGTGGCACTGGTGGGGGCGTGGGTGGCCACGCGCCTGCGGGAGCGCGACGCGTAGCGGCGCGGTGCGGTGGACCGCTCCGTGGTCGAACGGGCGGTCGATGCGCGGTGGGCTGCCGTGGCGAGGGCGTGGTCACACCCTGCCCGACCTGCGGGAACCGGTGGTGTGAGGGGCGCCTCGTCGCTGCGGGGCGTCGTCGGACACGCGTTGCGGGTGGGGCGCCGGTAAGGTGGCCCGGTTGTCGTACGGGGCGCGATCGCGCTCCGTAGGCACCCCGCCACGTACCCGACGCTGCGACCGGAGACCGTGACTACCACCGCTTCGCACCACCTCTCACCCGCCTTTCCCGGCCGTGCCCCGTGGGGCACCGCCAGCAAGCTGCGAGCCTGGCAGCAGGGGGCACTGGACAAGTACATCCAGGACCAGCCCCGCGACTTCATGGCCGTCGCCACGCCCGGCGCCGGCAAGACCACCTTCGCGCTGACGCTCGCCTCGTGGCTGCTGCACCACCACGTGGTGCAGCAGGTCACCGTGGTCGCACCGACCGAGCACCTGAAGAAGCAGTGGGCGGAGGCCGCCGCCCGGATAGGGATCAAGCTCGACCCCGAGTACAGTGCGGGGCCGCTCAGCAAGGAGTACCAGGGCGTCGCGGTGACGTACGCCGGTGTGGGCGTGCGGCCGATGCTGCACCGCAACCGGTGCGAGCAGCGCAAGACCCTGGTCATCCTCGACGAGATCCACCACGCCGGTGACTCCAAGTCCTGGGGCGAGGCGTGCCAGGAGGCGTTCGACCCGGCGACCCGGCGGCTCGCCCTGACCGGTACGCCCTTCCGGTCGGACACCAACCCGATCCCCTTCGTGACGTACGAGGAGGGCAACGACGGGATCCGCCGATCGTCCGCCGACTACACCTACGGCTACGGCAACGCGCTCGCCGACGGAGTCGTCCGGCCCGTGATCTTCCTCAGCTACAGCGGCAACATGCGGTGGCGTACGAAGGCCGGCGACGAGATCGCGGCACGGCTCGGCGAACCGATGACCAAGGACGCCATCGGCCAGGCCTGGCGTACCGCGCTGGCGCCGACGGGGGAGTGGATCCCCAATGTGCTGGCCGCCGCCGACAAGCGGTTGACCGAGGTCCGCAAGGGCATCCCCGACGCGGGTGCGCTGGTCATCGCCACCGACCAGGACTCGGCCCGCGAGTACGCAAAGATCCTCAAGCGGGTGACGGGGGAGAAGGCCACCGTGGTCCTCTCCGACGAGAAGGCGGCGTCGAAGAAGATCGACCAGTTCAGCGCGGACGGTTCGCGGTGGATGGTTGCCGTCCGCATGGTGTCGGAGGGCGTCGACGTGCCGCGTCTCGCGGTCGGCGTGTACGCGACGACGATCTCCACGCCGCTGTTCTTCGCGCAGGCGGTCGGGCGCTTCGTGCGGTCCCGCAGGCGGGGCGAGACGGCCTCGGTGTTCGTGCCGACGATCCCGATGCTGCTGGACTTCGCGAACGAGATGGAGGTCGAGCGGGACCACGTCCTCGACAAGCCCAAGAAGGGGAGTGACGAGGAGAACCCCTTCTCGGAGGAGGACAAGCTGCTCGCCGACGCCGAGCGGCTGGAGGACGAGGAGACCGAGGAGCAGTTGCCGTTCGAGGCGCTGGAGTCCGACGCGGTCTTCGACCGGGTGCTCTACGACGGTGCCGAGTTCGGGATGCAGGCCCACCCGGGCAGCGAGGAGGAGCAGGACTACCTGGGCATTCCCGGGCTGCTGGAGCCCGACCAGGTGCAGCTGCTCCTCCAGAAGCGGCAGACCCGGCAGATCGCGCACAGCCGCCAGAAGCCGGCCGCCGAGGCCGACCTGCTGGAGAAGGCCGCCGAGGCCCGGCCGGTCGTCACCCACAAGCAGCTCCTGGAGCTGCGGAAGTCGCTGAACACGATGGTCGGGGCGTACGTCCACCAGAGCGGCAAGCCGCACGGCGTCATCCACACCGAACTGCGCCGGGTCTGCGGCGGCCCGCCGAGCGCGGAGGCGACCGCCGGGCAGCTCAAGGAGCGGATCAAGAAGGTGCAGGAGTGGGCGACCCGGATGCGGTGACCGGGTGATCGCGCACGATGCCCGGCTGATCGAGCGTGATGTCCGGGGGCAGGAGTCCTGACCGCTGTCCGCGCGTGATGTCAGGGGTTGGGAGCGGCAATTCCCCTTCCCGCGTGCGGAGTTGATGCGCAGGGTGGGGCCGGGAACGCATCAGGGCGGGATCCGGGACCGTGCGGCCCGGGTCCCGCCCCGCCGTCCCGCGAGGACGGATCACGTCCGAAGGACGGCCCCCACGGTCGGCCCTCGGCGTGTCTGCCAGATTATTGCGCTGGTCAGCGCGGGTATATGCCCAAAAGTCCCGCCCCTTCGAGGCTTTGGTCCCCGAAGGGTGCGCGGGGCGGACGCGGAGATCAACTTCCTTCCTGCGCCCGGATTCTGGACGAGGTCTTCCGCTGAGCGGAGTGGATCGCTACCTTTCCGGCAACGCATACGCGCCGTGGCAGCGTCGCCTCGGAGCGCAGCCGGTGTTAGGACATGCCGGCGGCCTCTGCGCGCGTCGCCGACGGGACCGGTGATGTGCACGATGCGCAGGAGGACCGCCCGCACTCACCACGGAGGAGTGGGCGTCGTGACCGCGGAGACTTCCCAGACGCTCGACAGAGGACTGCGCGTCCTCAAGCTGCTCGCCGATACCGACCACGGCCTCACCGTCACCGAGCTGTCCAACAAGCTCGGCGTGAACAGGACAGTGGTCTACCGGCTGCTCGCCACGCTGGAACAGCACGCGCTCGTACGCCGGGACCTGGGTGGCCGCGCCCGGGTCGGGCTCGGGGTGCTGCGGCTGGGGCGACAGGTCCACCCCCTGGTGCGGGAGGCGGCGCTGCCCGCGCTCAGGTCGCTCGCCGAGGACATCGGGGCGACGGCCCACCTCACCCTGGTCGACGGTGCCGAGGCCCTCGCCGTCGCGGTGGTCGAGCCGACCTGGACGGACTACCACGTCGCCTACCGGGCGGGCTTCCGGCATCCGCTCGACCGCGGGGCCGCGGGGCGGGCGATACTGGCCGCGCGGCAGAGCGTACTGAGCGAGCCCGGGTACACCCTCACCCACGGGGAGCTGGAGGCAGGGGCGAGCGGGGCCGCCGCACCGCTGATCGGGGTCACCGGGGTGGAGGGCAGCGTCGGTGTCGTCATGCTGTCCGACTCGGTGCCGGACCGGGTGGGGGCACGGGTGGTCGACGCGGCCAAGGAGGTCGCCGACGCGCTGCGCTGAGGAGGGGCTCGCGGGTGGGCCGTTAGATTGGTTGCGTGCTCCCTCTTTACTCTCGGCTCTCCCGCAACAGCCGTCTCACCGTCCTGGCCCTGCCCGTCGTCGCGCTGCTCGGGGTGGCGGCCTTCGCGCCGCTCCCCTTCGCGGTGGCCCAGCCCGGCTCGGCGACCGACGTCCTGGGCAAGGACAAGGAGGGCCGGCCGGTCATCAGCGTCTCCGGGGTGCCGACCCGGCCGACCACGGGGAAGCTGCGGATGACCACGATCGTCGCCACCGGTCCCACCATCGACCACCGGATCGGTGAGCTGGCCGACGCCTGGTTCCGGGACGACCGGGCCGTCATGCGGCACGACGTGGTCTACCCGACGGGCGGTGGCGACAAGGAGGTCTCCGAGTACAACCAGGGAGAGATGGTCAAGTCGCAGAACGCGGCCGTCTCGGCCGCCCTCGGTTACCTCGGTGACAAGGGCAAGGGCGCCAAGGTCGATCTCCACCTCGCCGACATCGGCGGCCCCAGCGCAGGGCTGCTCTTCACCCTCGGCATCATCGACAAGATCGACGGCAACGGCGCGGGCGGCGATCTGACCGGCGGCCTCGACATCGCGGGTACGGGGACGATCGACGAGGACGGGACCGTGGGCCAGGTCGGCGGGGTGCCGTTGAAGATCAAGGGGGCGCGGGCGGACGGGGCGACGGTGTTCCTCGTCCCGAAGAGCGAGTGCGCGCAGGCGAAGTCCGGACTGCCGGACGGGATGCGGCTGGTGCCCGTCAGCAACCTCACCGACGCCGTGTCCGCCCTTACGGAGCTGGGGAAGAAGGGCGGGGGCGGGAAGGTCCCGAGCTGCTGACCGCGCCCCTGTCCGGGGTCGGCTCGGTCGATGCTTCCGGTTCGGGTGTCGCTTCCGGGGGGTCGTTCATGGTGCGCCAGGCCGGGAAGACCAGGGGGCTCAGGGTGGCCAGGAGGTAGAGGCCGCCGACGGTGAGGAGGGCGGTGTGCAGGCCCGTTCCGTCCACCAGGAACCCCGCGGCGAGGCCGCCGAGGGGGATGGTCAGCTGGCAGCCCGCGGAGAGGATGCCGGTGACCCGGCTGCGCAGCTCCAGCGGTACGCGCTCGAAGGTGACCGTGGTCAGGATCGGGTTCAGGGTGCCGGACGCCAGACCGCCGAGCACCATGGTGACCGCCAGTGGCAGCGTGTCGTCCGTGAGGGCCGCGACCAGGAAGCGCGGCATCCCGCCGATCATGAACGCGGCGGTGAAGACCGCCCGGCGCGGGAAGTGGTGGCCGACCACTCCGTACAGCAGTGCACCGAGCAGTGCCGCGCCGCCGAACAGGGCGCTGAGGAGGCCGAGTTGGGTGGCGCCGCCCAGGTTCTCCCGGGCGTGCACGGGCAGCAGGACCGCGCTCCAGGACTGGTTCAGGCCGTTGGTGAACATCACCATGAGGATGACGGCGAGGATGAGTCCGCCGCCCGCCACGTACGAGTAGCCCTCGCGCAGGTCGCGGCGGTACGTGGCGAAGGAGACCGGGGCCGCGGACTTCATGGGCTCCGCGGCCCGCACCCCGCGCACCCCCGCCGCGACCAGGGCCGCCGCGAGCGCGAACGACACCGCGTCGAGCAGTAGCACCGCCTCGGCGCCGAGCAGTGCGATCAGTACGCCGGCCAGGGAAGCGCCGGCCATCCTGGCGCCGCTGGACGCGGCCTCGGCGAGGCTCGCCGCCCGGGTCAGGGTGGTGCCGGCCCGTTCGGCGAGGTCGGGGACCAGCACAGACCGGGCGGTCATGCCGGGAGTGGCGACCAGGCCGCCGAGCGCCATCAGGGCGCACAGCATCCAGAACTCCAGCAGCCCGGTGTAGTGCAGCAGCGGGATCGCGGCGACCGAGGCGCCGCAGACCAGGTCGGTGAGGACGCTGGTCCTGCGGCGGCCGAACCGGTCGATAAGCGGCCCGCCCACCAGCGCCGACACCGCCACCGGAAGCGTCGCGCAGAACGCCACGACCCCCGCCCGGCTCGCACTGCCGGTCGTCTCCAGCACGAACCAGGGGACACCGATCAGGGTGAGCGAGTTGCCGATGGTGGAGATGGTCTGGGCGGACAGTGCGGCGGCGAGCGGGCGCCGGTCGTACGGCCGCTCCGTCGGTCCGCCCGTGTGCGGGCCCCTGCGGTCGCTCACCGTGCGCCGGCCGTACGGAGCCGGGTCTCGGCCGTGCCGGAACCGGTGGTGCGGACGAGGCGCAGCCCCAACTCGACCAGGGTCCAGCCCAGTTGGGTGCGCAGGGTGCGGCGGGCGGAGTCGGGGCCGCAGGCGCGGGCCCGGTTGTGGGCGGCGGCCTCGCGCCGGAGGTCGGTGGAGCGGGCGGCGTGCAGGTGCCGGAAGGTCTCGGGGTGCATGGCGGTGCTTCCTCTCGGTCGTGGTCGTACCTGGGAATCGCGCTGGGGCGTGCCTGCCCGAGGGCATGGCGGGGAGGGCCGTGCCCGGGAGACGGGGACGTGCCGGGGAGGGCCGTGCCCGGGAGGCGGGGACGTGCCGGAGGTACGGCGCGCGGTGCTGGGTGCTGCGCCGGTGCTGGGTGCTGGGCGCTGGGTGCTGCGCCGAGGGTGGGAGTCGGGCCCGGGAGGGGGCTCCGGTGGTGGGTGGCGGGAGGGGGTCAGTCCTTGGACATGGGGAAGCCGTGCAGGTGGAAGCGGTACTTCGCGGTGTCCTCGGCGTCCTTGCCCAGGGGGCGGTAGCTCTCGATCAATTCGGCGATGCGGGAACCGAGTTCGACGGCGAGTTCCGGGGTGAGGGACATGGTGAAGTCGCTCAGGGTGGAGGTCTCGCGCCACTCCTGGGGCCAGTCGCGGAAGGTGCCGATCCAGGTGGCGAGGTCGCGGGTGTGCTGGTTGGCGACCTCGTGGATGAACAGGTCCGCCGCGCCGCGTACCGACGGGTCGGGGCTGTCGGCGAGCGAGCCGTCGTACGTGGTGCCGTCGTGGGCGGACCGCCACCACCGCTCACGGCCCTTGCCGTGCTCGGGGGCGTCCTCCACGAAGCCGTACGACGCCAGCTGGCGCAGGTGGTAGCTGGTCGCGCCGCTCGACTCGCCCAGCCGTGCCGCCAGTTGGGAGGCGGTTGCGGGGCCGAAGTCCCGCAGGGTGCGCAGCAGGTTCATCCGCAGCGGGTGCGCGAGCCCGCGCATGGTCCGGGCGTCGAGCTGCTGCACGGTCCGCTCGTCGGCCCCGTCCTGGTCCGCCGGCCGTGGGGCGGTCGGCGGAGTGGGCGCGGTGGGTGGAACAGGTGCCGTCGGCGGGGTGGGCGGAACGGGCGGTGCCGGAGCCGCGGGAGCCGTCGGCGGGGTCGGGTCGTTCGAGGCGTCGCGTGCGGGCATGACCTCACCGTAGAGTTGCAAAGGCTACGTTGCAAGGGTTTCTTTGCAACTACTTCTTTGCGTGTCCGGTGGCGCCAACCCCGCCCGCCCTGGGCCTCCTTGATGAGACCCTCCCTCATCAGCCACTCCTTCGCCACCGCGTGCGGATCCTCGCCGCCCACGTCCTTGGTGGAGATGGCCCCGGTGTCCATCGTGATGAGGTTGGCCGCCGGAATCCCCGTCCCGTACGCCTTCTCCGTCAGGTCAGCCCGGACGCCTGTTCCACCAGCGGGATGATCCGCAGCGGGACGGGGTTCTCCATGACGATCGCGGTGGAGGCCCGGACGATGCCGTCAAAGCCCACAACCCGGTCGATCACGCGTTGGAGGTCGGCGTTCGACCGGGCGACCAGCCGGCACAGCATGTCGCCGTGACCGGTCGTCGTGTGCAGCTCCAGCACCTCGGGAACCCCGCTCAGATGCGCCCGTACGTCCGCGCCCTGACCTTGTTTGATCTCCAGCGTCGCGAACGCCGTCACCGGGTAGCCGAGCGCCGCCGGATCCACGTCGGGACCGAACCCCCGGATGACGCCATGCGACTGAAGCCGGTCCATCCGCGCCTGGACCGTCCCGCGCGCCACGCCCAGCCGCCGCGAGGCCTCCAGCACCCCGATCCGGGGCTCCCGGGCCAGCAGCACGATCAGCCGCCCGTCCAGTTCGTCCACTGCCATACGCACTCCCCGAAGGCTGGTCATCCTGTACAGATAGTCCGGCCATCCTCACCTTCCACTGGGCACATTGACCAGCTTTTGCGCGAACTATTGCGCACCTTGCGATGCGGGGAGACGCTCGCCCCATGACTGAGACCACTGAGCACACCACTCCCACCACCGCGCGTGAGGCCGATCCCTTCCCGGTGAAGGGGATGGACGCGGTCGTCTTCGCCGTCGGCAACGCCAAGCAGGCCGCGCACTTCTACTCGACCGCGTTCGGCATGAAGCTGGTCGCCTACTCCGGACCGGAGAACGGCAGCCGCGAGACCGCCAGTTACGTCCTGGAGACCGGCGCCGCCCGCTTCGTCTTCACCTCCGTCATCAGGGCCACCACCGACCACGGCCGCTTCCTGGAGGCCCATGTGGCCGAGCACGGCGACGGTGTCGTCGACCTCGCCATCGAGGTCCCGGACGCCCGCGCCGCGTACGAGTACGCCACCTCGCAGGGCGCCACCGGCCTCGTCGAGCCGCACGAGGTCAAGGACGACCACGGCACCGTGGTGCTGGCCGCCATCGCCACGTACGGCAAGACCCGCCACACCCTCGTCGAGCGCAAGGGCTACGAGGGCCCCTACCTGCCCGGTTACGTCGCCGCCGCCCCGATCGTCGAGCCGCCGGCCAAGCGCATCTTCCAGGCCATCGACCACTGCGTGGGCAACGTCGAGCTCGGCCGGATGAACGAGTGGGTGGCCTTCTACAACAAGGTCATGGGCTTCACCAACATGAAGGAGTTCGTGGGCGACGACATCGCCACCGAGTACTCCGCGCTCATGTCGAAGGTCGTCGCGGACGGCACCCTCAAGGTGAAGTTCCCGATCAACGAGCCCGCCATCGCGAAGAAGAAGTCGCAGATCGACGAGTACCTGGAGTTCTACGGCAGCGCCGGTGTCCAGCACATCGCGCTCGCCACGAACGACATCGTCGCCTCGGTGCGCGCGATGCGGGCTGCTGGTGTCCAGTTCCTCGACACCCCCGACTCGTACTACGACACCCTCGGCGAGTGGGCGGGCGAGACCCGCGTGCCCGTGGAGATCCTCCGCGAGGAGAAGATCCTGGTCGACCGCGACGAGGACGGCTACCTGCTGCAGATCTTCACCAAGCCGGTCCAGGACCGTCCGACCGTCTTCTTCGAGATGATCGAGCGGCACGGCTCGATGGGCTTCGGCAAGGGCAACTTCAAGGCCCTCTTCGAGGCCATCGAGCGCGAGCAGGAGAAGCGCGGCAACCTGTGAGCCCCCGCACCGCCTGAGCCTGCCGGCGGCCTTCCTCCCCAGTCGCCGCCGGCACCGCACGCACCGCGACCCCACGGAACCTGACCGGCCGTGGGGTCGCGGTGCGTCCGGCGGCGCACCCGCGTCCCGTACGTCAACGGGTGCGGTACGCACCGCCGTTGACGTTCAGCACCTGGCCGGTGATGTGCCGGGCCGCCGGGGACGCCAGGAAGGCCACCGCCTCCGCGATGTCGTCCGGCACGCCCGGCCGTCCCACGGCCGTCGAGGCGATCAGGAACTCCCGGCGGGAGTCGGCCAGGCGGTCGCGGAAGAACTCCGTGTCGGCGATGTAGCCGGGGGAGACCACGTTCGCCGTGATGCCGCGCGCGCCGAGGATGCCGGCCAGGTCGACGTTCCAGGAGGCGAGGCCCGCCTTGGCCGCGCCGTAGGAGCCCGCGCCCTGGTCGGCGGCGATGGAGCCGATCTGCACGACTGCCCCGCCGTCGGCGAGGCGGTCCGCCAACGCCTTGGTCGTCAGCGCCGCGCTCACCAGGTTGGCGTCCAGATTGGCGCGGAAGTCCCGGGCGTAGGCGGCGAGTTCACGGGCGTGGGCGGTGCCATCGGAGTCCGGGGCGTCCCCGGCGTCCTCGGTGCCCTTGAGGGGTACCGCGTCGAAGTCCGTGTTCCCGCCCGCGTTGTTGACCAGTACGTCGATGCTGCCGGGCAGCGCGGCCACCAGGCGCAGCAGTGCCGCCGGATCCGTGTGGTCGCACGTCTCGGCCCGTACGCCGAGGGCCTCGGCCGTCTCCTTGAGCGGCCCCGGCCGCCTGCCGGTGATCACGACGCGGTCGCCGAGTGCCGCGAAGTGCCGGGCGACCGCGCGGCCGATGCCGGTCGCACCGCCGGTGACGAGGATGTCGCGTTCCATGTGGTGACTCCCTGCGCTCGTCGTCAAGGTCTATATTTAGATCTAAACGTAGCACTCGGGAGGCCCTCCGTGGCAAGCGACGACAGAACGACAGGCGAGCACCGCCCCGCGCGTGACGAGCAGTCAACCCCCGTTTCGGGCGTGCCGAGTTACCCGGTGCAGGAGATCGCCGACGCCTGGGAACGGGAGCGTCCCGGCACCCCCGTCGGGTCGATCGGCATCGTCACCCCCATCTGGCGGCTGGCCAAGCTGCTGGGGGACGACCGCCGCCGGGTGCTGGCCCGCGCCGGGATCGACGTCGCCACCCTCGACCTGCTGAGCGTGCTGCGCCGCAGCGGGGACCCGTACACCCTCAGCACCCGGGAACTCGGTGTCCGTTCCCTGGTCACCGCGGGCGCGGTCTCCCAGCGGGTGGCCAGGGCGGAGCGCGAGGGACTGGTCACCCGCAGCCCCGGCGGGGGCCGCCCGCGCACCGTCGAGGTCACGCTCACCGCGGCGGGCCACGCACTGGTGGAGGAAGCGGTCGACCAGGTACTCGGCAGGGAGGCCGAACTGATCGACAGCCTCACGCCCGAGCAGCAGAGCCGGCTCGCCGAGCTGCTGCGCGTGCTGCTCCAGGACGTCCAGCAGCGGCTGGGCGACGACCGGCTGGGACAGGTGGGCGACGCCTGACGGGGCACGGGCGGGGCGGGCCGGGCGGGGCGCGGGCGGGGCGAGCGGCATCGGCAGCGGGGCCGCACCCTGTCGGGGAGGCGGCCCGCTCCCGGCGGAAAGGCGACCCGCTCCCGGCGGAAGGGCGGCCCGCTCCCAGGCGAAGGGCGGCCCGCCGTCAGTACCTGATCACCAGCGAAGCGAGCACCTCGACGTCCCCGGTCGCCTCGTACACATGGGGAACGTCCGCCACCCAGCTCACGTGCTCGCCGGCCGCCACCAGGAAGGCCGCGTCCTTCGGGCCGACCCGGGCCACCCCCTCGTACACCGTCAGGTACTCGGTGGTGCCCGGCGGGTGCGCGGGGGAGGTCTGGCGGCGGCCGGGGCGGATGCGCAGCCGGTAGAGCTCGGTGGTGGCGGCCGGGTCGGCGAACACCTCCAGAAGCTCGCCGGTGACCGAGTCGCCGTGCATCGGCTCGCGCGGCCCGCCGGTCAGCAGCGCGGCCAGCGGTACGCCGAGCCGCCCGGCCACCGCGTACAGCGTCTCCAGCGTCGGGTTGCGGGTGCCCGCCTCCAGGCCGGAGAGGGTGGCCTTGCCGATGCCCGCGCGCAGTGCCAGCTCCGAGAGGGTCAGGCCGCGCTCGGCGCGCAGCTCGCGGATGCGCCCGCCGATGCCCGTGACGAAGGCCGCCGAATGGGCTCCGCCGTGGGCGGCGGACGCCTCACCACGGGCGGGGATGGTCGCTGCGGGGCGCGGGGCCGGGTCGTCTCTCATGGGTCCAGTATCCGAAATGCTGTTCCCTTTACGGAACGGGCCCGCCTATCCTCGTTCCGTAAACGGAACGACGCACGGGGGCGCTCCATGAACACCCGCAGCTCACGGCCCGGCCGACAGCCGGCCGCCGACCACCCGCACGTCGCCGCACCCGGCCGGGCACCCGACGACGGCCGACGGCCCGACGACACCCAGGCGCGCGACCAAGCCCAGGCGCCCGACGGGGCCCAGGGACCCGACGTGGTCCCGAGGCACGACGCCGGGCGGACGTCCGACGGCGCCCGTGCCCGTGGCGGCCTCCTGCAGCCCGTCCTCGCCGGAGTCGTCCTCGCGATCGTCGGCTTCTCCAGTTCCTTCGCCGTCGTCCTCGCCGGACTGCGCGCGGTCGGCGCGAGCGAGGCGCAGGCCGCCTCCGGGCTGTTCGTGCTGTGCGTGGCGATGGGACTCGTCGGCATCGGCCTCGGGCTGCGCCACCGGATACCCATGAGCGTCGCCTGGTCCACCCCCGGTGCGGCGCTCCTCGCGGCCGTCGGCGCGCAGCACCCCGACTACCGGGCCGCCCTGGGGGCCTTCCTGGTCGCCGGTGCGCTGATCCTGCTGACCGGCCTCTCCCCGCACCTCGTACGGCTGCTCCGGGCGATCCCCGCCCCGCTGGCCAGTGCCATGCTCGCGGGCGTCCTGCTGCCGCTGTGCCTGGCCCCCGTCCACGCGGTGGTGCGGTTCCCGGCCGAGGCGACACCCGTGGTCGTCTGCTGGGCGGTGCTCTTCCGGCTGGCCAGGCGCTGGGCGGTGCCCGGGGCGCTCGCCGTGACCGTGGCCGTCATCCTGTTCGCCCACCCGGGCGGCGGGTCGGGCGCCCCGCTGCTGCCGACGCTCACCCTGACCGCGCCGACCTTCACCGCGGGCGCGATCGTCGGCATCGCGGTCCCGCTGTACATCGTCACGATGGTCTCCCAGAACGTCGCGGGCATGAGCATGCTCGCCACCTACGGCTACCGGGCGCCGCTGCGGCCCGCGCTCGCCTCCACCGGGCTGGCGACGATGGCGGGCGCCCCGTTCGGCGCGCACGCCGTGAACCTGGCCGCCCTCACCACCGCACTGGCCGCGAGCCCCGACGCGCACCCCGACCCCGGGCGCCGCTGGATCGCCTCCGTCACCGGGGGCGTCGGCTATCTCGTCCTGGGCCTCACCACCGGGCTGACCCTCTCGCTCATCGCGGGGGCCCCGCCGCTGCTCATCGAAACGGTCGCAGGTCTCGCCCTGCTGTCCACCCTGGCCGCCGCGCTCCAGGGCGCCGTCGCGGACGCCACGGCCCGGGAGCCCGCGGTCCTCACCCTCGTGGTGACCGCGTCCGGCATCGCCCCGTTCGGCATCGGCGCCGCCCTGTGGGGCCTGCTCGCGGGCCTGGCCCTGCACCTGCTGCTGCCCCGGAAGCCCAATGCGGCACCGGAAGCGAAGCCAGCCCCCGTACCGGCTCCCGCACGGGTAGCGACCACGATCCCCGTACGGGAAGGGGCCACGCCACCCGTGCCGGCTCCCGCACCGGAAGCGACCACGACCCCCGTACACGAGGAGACGACTGCCCTCGCACCGCACGCGGCCACCGCCCCCGAACCGGCAGCGGCCACCGCACCCGCACCGGCAGCGACCACCGCCCCCGCACCGGAAGGGGCCCCCGCTCCGCCCCCGTTCAGCGGCCCCTCCGGCCCGTCGGCTCCTGCTTCCTGACCGGCTCCCGCTTGCTCGCCGACGGCGCCGACGACGCGCTGCGGGACTCGCCGCGCGAGCCGCTCGCACGGGTGCTCCCCGACCGCGAACCCCCGCCGGAGTCCGCGTTCGCGCGCACCTTCGGCCGGTAGCCCCACACGTTGCGCGGGCCGCCCTCCGGCGGCTCGCCCAGCCGGTCCAGCACCTCCCGCGCACGCGGCGCCCACAGCGGCGAGAACGCCGGATTGACCCGCAGCGCCTCCGACAGGTAGCGGCGCGCCGCCCCGTAGTCGCCGAGCCCGCGCTCGATCTCGCCCCGGTGGAACAGGAACAGCGCGCTGCGCACCCCCTCCTTCATCGCCCGCCGCGCGTACTCCTGCGCCGCCTCGTTGTCCCCGGTGCGGTGCAGCGCCCAGCCCAGCGCGTCCGCCACCTCCGCGCCCGGCCGCCGCGACCACTCCCCGCGCAGCAGCTCCACGGCCTCCTCGGCGTCGCCGTGGTCCGCCTCCAGCCGCCCCAGTACGAGGTCGTCGCGCACCCCCTGCTCCCGGTCGTGGGCGACCTGCGCCCGCACCACCCCGAACTGCGCCGCCCCCGCACCCTCCCCACGGGTCGCCTCCGCCAACTCGCCCAGCTCCAGCGAGTACTCGGGCCGCGGAGCGAGCGTCAGGGCCACCCGGTACGCCTTCACCGCCTCCGCCGTACGCCCCACCGCGGCCAGCACCCCGGCCCGGCCCGCCGTCGCGGCGCCGGACCTGCGGTCCAGGGCGAGCGAGGCGTCGAAGTAACCCAGCGACTCGGTGAAGTCGCCCCGCTCCCAGGCGAGTTCGGCCGAGCGCCGCAGCTGCTCGGCCTTCTCCGGGGCCTCCTCGGCCGCCACCGCCGCCTGGGCGGCCAGTACGGCCGCGTCCTCCCGCCACCCCTTGTCCCGGTACGTCTGCGCGGTCCAGCCCAGCGCCGCCGCCCCGCCGCGCTTCTCCGTCAGCTCCTCCGCCGCCCGCGCCGCCGCCTTCACGTCGCCGAGCCGCCCGTAGGAGTCGATCAGCAGCGGGTACGTCGCCCACTCCTCGGGAGCCCGCAGCCGTACGGTCTCGCCCCACCGGCGCGCCGCGGCGAAGTCCCCGCGGGCGTGGCTCAGCTTGGCCATGCCCACCATCGCCGCCAGATTGCCCCGTTCGGCCGGCCGCAGCGCCAGCGACCGGGCGAGCGCCGCCTGCGCCTTCGGGTAGTACGTGGTGTCCGCCGCCCGCGCACCCCGTTCGGTCAGTGCCGTGCCCAGCGCCGTCCACGCGCCGGCGTCCCGCGGGCTGGTCCGCGTCCGGGCGGTGAGCGCGGCCAGCGAACCGGCCGCGCCCGGGGCACCGCCCACCGGCCGGGCCGCGGGCCGGCCGCCGTCGCGGTCCCCGTTCCCGTCCCCGTACTGCGTCAGCAGGACCAGCGCCCCGGCGGCGAGCGCCGCCACGGCCACGGAGGCGACGGCGGCACGGCGTACCAGAGGCGCGGGCCTGCGTGCGGGCCCCGCCGGTACCGCGCGTACGGACGGCCCGGCGCCCCGCGCCCCCGAGCCGTCCGGCCCCGAGGCGCCGGGCATCCCGGGCACCCCGCTCGCGGATTCGGACCCCGCCCCGGAACCGGGCCCCGCCCACGGTTCGAAGTCGACCCAGAGGTCGTGCTCGGCCTCGGACTCCGCCGCGGTCCCGGCCGCGGTCCCGGCCCCAGCCCCAGCCCCGGCGCCAGGGTTGCCGGAAGTACCGGAAGTGCCGGAGGAGTCACCAGTGACAGCCCCAGCAGATGCGGCCGATGAGGCGGATGTGTCGGAAGCTGCCCATGTGTCGGGCGTAGCTGATGTGTCGGGTGTGACGGGAGTGGCAGGCACGGCCCGTTCGGCCGGCCGGGGGGCGGATCCTGGCTCCATGGCGTCCATGGCGCTCACTGTGCGTCAGGAGGCACCGGTACGACGAGCACACCCGCGTGCCGCGATCCGGAACGCAGACGGGTTCACACCGATGGCCCCGAGTGCCAGGCTTGCAGCATGGACGATCTTGAGACTCAGCGTGCCTCCCTGCACGACCTCCTCCGCGCCGGTCTGCCCGCTCAGGCACTGATCACCGATCCCGACGTGATGGCCTCCTACGCCCGCGACATGGCCGGCTTCTGCGCGGCGGGCGCGCCCGCCGCGGTCGTCCTGCCGCGCACCGTCGAACAGGTCCAGCACGTCATGCGCACCGCCACCGAACTGCGCGTGCCCGTCGTCCCGCAGGGCGCCCGCACCGGCCTGTCCGGCGCCGCCAACGCCAGCGACGGCTGTGTGGTGCTGTCCCTGGTGAAGATGGACCGGATCCTGGAGATCAACCCGGTCGACCGGATCGCCGTCGTCGAGCCCGGCGTGGTCAACGCCGTCCTCTCCCGCGCCGTCGCCGAACAGGGCCTCTTCTATCCGCCGGACCCCTCCAGCTGGGAGACCTGCACCATCGGCGGCAACATCGGCACCGCGTCCGGCGGGCTGTGCTGCGTCAAGTACGGGGTCACCGCGGAGTACGTGCTCGGCCTGGACGTCGTACTCGCCGACGGGCGGCTGCTGAGCACCGGGCGGCGCACCGCCAAGGGCGTCGCCGGCTACGACCTCACCCGGCTGTTCGTCGGCTCCGAGGGCAGCCTCGGCGTCGTCGTGCGCGCCGTGCTCGCCCTGAAGCCGGCACCGCCCGAGCAGCTGTCGCTGGCCGCCGAGTTCCCGTCCGCCGCTGCCGCCTGCGAGGCGATCTGCGCGATCATGGAGCGCGGGCACGCCCCCTCGCTGCTCGAACTCATGGACCGCACCACCCTGCGCGCCGTCAACGCCATGGCGCAGATGGGCCTCCCGGAATCCACCGAGGCCCTCCTCCTGGCGGCCTTCGACACCCCGGACCCGGCGGCGGACCTCGCCGCGGTGGGGGAGCTGTGCACCGCCCACGGCGCCACCCAGGTCGTGCCCGCCGAGGGCTTCGCCGAGTCCGAGATGCTGCTCCAGGCCCGTCGGCTCGCGCTCACCGCGCTGGAGACCGTCAAGTCGGCCACGATGATCGACGACGTGTGCGTGCCCCGCTCGCGGCTCGGCGCGATGCTCGACGGCACCGCCGCCATCGCGGAGAAGTACGACCTGACCATCGGCGTCTGCGCCCACGCGGGCGACGGCAACACCCATCCGGTGGTCTGCTTCGACTCCGCCGACGAGGACGAGTCGCGGCGCGCCCGCGAGTCCTTCGACGAGATCATGGCGCTCGGCCTGGAACTCGGCGGCACCATCACCGGCGAACACGGCGTCGGCATCCTCAAGAAGGAATGGCTCGCCCGCGAACTGGGCCCGGTCGGCCTGGAGATGCAGCGCTCCGTCAAGGCGGCCTTCGACCCGCTGGGCATCCTCAACCCCGGAAAGCTCTTCTGATCGTCCGACCCGCGCGCACCGCGCACGGCAGCCGGACGGGACCTAGGTCCAGCGACGGCGTCGCCGGGGACCGCACGCCCGATGCGGCGGCCGGGGCCCTCTTCCTAGCCTGCGTACGCAGCCTGCGAAAGCGGACCGGCCGGTCCGCACGCAGCGCCAGACGAGGAGGAATCGTGCCCGCACGACTCGACCACACCATCGTCCACAGCCGCGACCGCTGGGCTTCCGCCCGCTTCCTGACCGAACTGATGGGCGCGCCCGAGCCCAAGGCCTTCGGCCCGTTCGCCACCGTCCCGCTGGAGAACGGGGTCTCCCTCGACTACGCCGACGCCGCCGGGGCGCACTACGGCGAGGAGGGCGACGCGCCCATCGTGTCGCAGCACCTGGCGTTCCTGGTCACCGACGAGGAGTTCGACACCATCCTCGCCCGCATCCAGGAACGCGGAATTCCGTACTGGGCCGACCCCTTCAGCACCCGGCCCCAGCAGATCAACCACGATCACCAGGGCCGGGGGTTCTACTTCCGCGACCCGGACAACCACTTCCTCGAATTCATCACCCACACCTACGTGATCGATTAGCTCTCCCCGTCCTGCGACGTGGCGAGCAGCTCGGCCAGGGCGTCGTCCAGGCCGAGCCGCTCGCTCTCGGTGCCCGGCGGCACCATCACCAGCGTCCGCTCCAGCCACGCCGAGACGATCGGCGACGAGGCCTCCAGCAGCGCGTCACCCTCCGGGGAGGTCAGCGCCACACACACGACCGAACGCCCCTCCAGCTTGGTCGGCCAGATCCGGACATCTCCGTGCCCACAGGGACGGAACACCCCGTCGATCAGAAGTTCCCGCGCGAACGTCCAGCTGACCGGGTAGTCGGAGCCGATGTGGAAGGTGATGTGTACGGCATACGGGTCGTCCGCCCGGTACACCAGCCGCGCCGGGACGGGAATGGCCCGCTCGGGGGACAGGACGAGGTTGAGCTCCAACTCGCGTTCCACGACGGTGTTCTGCACGGTCGTACTTCCTTCCGGTACGGGGCCCACGGGCGGGCCGTACCTGGAGAGAGCGCGGTGACCGCCGTTCATTACGCGACTTCCGGGAAACTTTTTTTCGGAGTGCGGCAATGACCGAAAAGTGGTGCATCCGGGCGGACGGGCCCGGTGGTGGGCGGGCGTCTGGTAGATGTGGACCCCGGAATTTCAGACAGCCACACGGCCCCCAACAGATACGGGACACGGTGATGAGCGCCCCCTCCCCGGCGAACGGCGACAGCAGCCCCACCCACGGCTTCTATCCCGACCCGTCCATTCCCGGTTATGTCCGGTACTGGAACGGCAGCGCCTGGGTGCCCGGCACCAGCCGCCCCGCCCCCGCACCCGGCGAACCGATGCCGACCCCGCCGCCGGGTGCCGTCCCCGTCCCCCCGCCCGCCGCCAACCCGGGCCTGCCGAACCTGGCTTCCGTACCCGCGCCAGCCCCCGGACCCGCCCGCTTCCCCGCCGCCACGCCCGCCCCCGTGGAGGAGACCGGACCGTTCTTCTTCGACGAGGAGGAGCAGGCGGCGGAGTGGGACCGGCGCTCCGGCGGCGGGTCCGGCGGCGAACTGGAGGTGCGCCGGCCGGCCGAACCCGCCCCCGCCTGGCAGGCCGACACCTCCCGGCAGAACGGATTCGGCGGCGAGCGCGACCGCCGCGTCTCCTGGGGCTCCCCGGACCCGTCCGCTGCGGGGCCCGCTGACGGTGCGTCGGCCGGGGCCGGGCCGTCCGGTCTCAGCCCGGCCCCGGCCCAGGGCCGGAACCCGGCACAGGACCCCCGCAACGCCCGGCCCTCGGGCGGGTCCGCCGCTCTGCCCCCGCGTGCCGAACGGCCCGCGCTCGAAGCCAGGCAGGAGCGGCAGCAGCCGCAGCAGCGCCCCGAACCGCAGGCCGCGCAGGCATCGCAGCCGGCCGGTGCCCCGCAGGGCCAAGCGCCGCGCGAGAACACGGTGTCGATCCGGACCCAGCGCTCCAAGGGCCCCGTGGCCGAGGGCACCATGGCCATCCGCGCGGTCAACGCCCCGCAGCAGCAGACCAGGTCGCCGCAGACCGGGACCGCCCAGCGGCAGGCACCGCAGCAGCAGGGCCCGCAGCAGCAGAGCCGTCGGCAGAACCCGCCGCAGCAGGCGGCCCCCCAGCAGCGGACCCCCGCGCAGCAGTCCCCGGCGCACCGCGCCCAGGCCCCGCAGCAGTCCCACGCCCAGGCCCCCGCCGCGCAGCGCCAGTCCCCGCCCCGGGGCGGGCAGCCGTCCCCGGGCGGCTCGACCTCCTGGGCGCAGCAGGTCCAGCAGCTCGCCGGCCCGGCGGCCCCGGGGCAGGCCCAGGCTCCCGGCAAGGCCCAGGCCCCCGGCCAGGGACCGGCATCCGGGCAGGGACCGGCATCCGCGCAGGGGCCCGGCGGCCGGGCGGCGGGCCAGGCCCCCGGCCGGGACGAGGACCAGCCCGTCGTGCCGTGGAAGCCGCCCGTCGAGGACCCCTTCACCAAGGCGGCCCGCGAGCAGGCGTCGGCCAGGCCCGCCGGGCTCGGGCGGCGGCTTGCGGCCCGGCTGATCGACACCGTCGTCATGGGCGCGGCGGTCGCGGCCGTCGCCGTACCGCTGGCGCTCCAGGCCGTCGACCACATCGACGAGAAGATCCGGGCGGCCCGGCTGTCGGGCACCACGGTGACGGTCTATCTGCTCGACGGCACCACGGTCGGCATGCTCGCGGCCGTGGTCGGCGCGTTCCTGGTGTTCGGCGTCCTCTACGAGGCGCTGCCGACCGCCAAGTGGGGGCGCACGCTCGGCAAGAAGCTCTGCGGGCTCCAGGTCCGCGACATCGAGGAGCACGAGCCGCCCCGGTTCGGCGGGGCACTGCGCCGCTGGCTGGTGTACGGGGTGCTGGGCGTGCTCGGCGTCGGGGTGCTGGGCGTGCTGTGGTGCCTGATCGACCGGCCGTGGCGGCAGTGCTGGCACGACAAGGCGGGCCGCACCTTCGTCGCCAGGGGCTGATCGGCCGGGGCCGGGCGGCTTGGTCCCCGAAGCCCCGCCGCGCGCTCCGGCCGCCCTCCGTCACCCGGTTGGCCCGACTCGTGCGGGTGCTTCCCCCTAACGGCGTGCGAGACCTTGCGGGCCCCCGGGCGGCGCGGTCGACTTCCCCGTATGAGCACCGACCAGCCGCCGCCCGGCGTGCCGCCTGAGAACGACCCGTTCCAGAAGTACCCGCCGCCGCCTCCGCAGGGCGGTGGGGGCAACCCCTACGACAACCCGCCGCCGGGGGGTGCGGGCGGCCCGCTGCCCCCGTACGGCGGAGGGCCGTACGACGGCAACTCCGGCGGATACGGGGGCGGTGGCTATCCGGGCGGCTACGGCGGGAGCGACCCGCTCGCCGGGATGCCGCCGCTGGCCTCGGTGGGGAAGCGGTTCCTGGCCCGGTTCATCGACCTGCTCATCGTGGCCGTCCCGCTGGCGATCCTGGGCATCCCGTTCGGGACGTACAAGCGGATCACCGAGACGACCGACGACTTCGGCGACACCATCACGCAGGTCAGCACCGGCAACGGGCTGATCTTCCAGCTGATCTCGCTCGCCGTGTACCTCGGCTACGACGCCCTGATGACCAAGAAGAACGGTCAGACGCTCGGGAAGCGGTGGCTGGGCCTGCGGGTGGCGATGCTCAACGACGGCAGCGTCCCCGCGTCGAGCGCCGCCTGGACGCGCGCGGCGGTGCTGATGCTGCCGGCGCTGCTGTGCTGCCCCTGCCTCTGGTGGCTGATCAACATGGTGATGATCGGCGTCGACAAGCCGTACAAGCAGGGCATCCACGACAAGGCCGCGAAGACCGTGGTCGTGACGGTCTGAGGACCGGTTAGCCGCGCAGCGAGTGCCCGCCCACCGAGGACCGTTCGCGCGGACCGGGGACGGGGAGCGCCTGGCGGGGCTCGCTGGGGGCGGTCGGCGGATGCGGCACCGCACCGGTGTCGGAACCGTCGGCCGCCCTCGCCGTCCTCGGCATCGGGACCGTCATCGCCACCAGCAGACCGAGTCCCAGCGCCGCACAGGCGATCACCGCGATCCAGGCACCCGAAGTGGTCTGTGACAGCAGCAGCATGGCGAGCGTGGAGAAGACGACGGTGAGCGCGCCGTAGGCGCACTGGGCGACGGTCGGAAGGGGGAGCCGCTCGGGGGGCCGGTGGTTCCCTGGGGTCTGGCGTGTCCGCAGCATGGTGTCCGTCCTCGGAGCACGGGAAGGGGGTCGCGGGGTCCTGGCTGACCCTATGACCCTTGGTGCCCGCGCGCAGCAGCCGGTAAGCGTGACCTAACCCACGGTGCCGATGCATGGGGGGCGCACGGTGTCATGGCGCGTTCCACCCACTGAGACGCAAGCGCCCGTACAGGAAGGACCCGCCCGGCGTCCGGAATCCGGAGCGAACCAACTTCCTAGCGTGCATGACGAGTTCAAGTCAAGGTCTGTCTTTTCTCTAGCATCTCCGGTCGAATGTCGTCACTTGTGACGCGCGGAGTGGCCGGACCCCCTCACCCTTCGGGTCGGCGCCCGCCGGGGAGGACACCACCAAGTGACCAGAAACAGACGGGCCTTCAGAGGCGCCGCCGTACTCGTGGCGCTCGCGGCGACCGCCGCCACCGCCTCGACCTTCGCCACCGCGCAGGCGGCCGGTTCCGCCGGGCCGGCGGCCCCGGCCTCGGTCGGCCACCAGGACCCCTCGGGAGTGGACGGCGCACGGCCCCAGGGCAAGGGCGACAAGGGCCACGTCATCGAGGGCCCGTACAGCCGGCAGCAGGCGCAGCAGCGGCAGACCGCGCTGGAGGAGGTCCTCAAGGGGACCAAGAAGGCGGAGAAGCGCGGCAGCTCCAGCGTCGTCAAGCTGGCCGACAAGAAGTACGTCGAGCTCGGCCGGGAGCGCACCGACCAGATCTTCACCATCCTGGTCGAGTTCGGCGACAAGGTCGACGACACCACGATGTACGACCCGGACGGCAGCGGCCCCAAGCCGCCGGTCAAGAAGTACGGCGGCACGCCCGGCCCGCTGCACAACCAGATAGCCGAGCCCGACCGCACGAAGGACAACTCCACCGCCTGGAAGAAGGACTACAACCAGGCGCACTTCCAGGAGCTGTACTTCGGCGAGGGCAAGGGCGTCGACTCCCTCAAGACGTACTACGAGAAGACCTCCTCCGGCCGCTACTCGGTCGAGGGCAAGGTCTCCGACTGGGTGAAGGTCGACTGGAACGAGGCCCGTTACGGGTCCGACTACTGCGGCAGCAACAACTGCCCCAACGTCGAGGACCTGGTCCGCGACGGCGTCAACGCCTGGGTCGCCAAGGAGAAGGCGGCCGGGAAGACCGACGCCCAGATCAAGACCGACCTGCAGAAGTACGACCAGTGGGACCGCACCGACCACGACAACGACGGCAACTTCAACGAGCCCGACGGCTACATCGACCACTTCCAGGTCGTGCACGCCGGCGAGGACGGCTCGGCAGGCGGCGGCGCGCAGGGCACCGACGCCGTGTGGGCGCACCGCGGCTACGCGTACGGCCGGGACGACGGCGAGACCGGCCCCGCGGGCTTCAAGGCGGGCGGCACCCCGATCGGCGACACCGGCATCTGGGTCGGCGACTACACCGCGCAGCCCGAGAACGGCGGCCTGGGCGTGTTCGCCCACGAGTACGCCCACGACCTCGGTCTGCCGGACCTCTACGACACCACCAACTCCGCCGAGAACTCGGTCGGTTTCTGGTCCCTGATGTCGGCCGGCTCCTGGCTCGGCAACGGCAAGGACGAGATCGGCGACCTCCCCGGCGACATGACCGCCTGGGACAAGCTCCAGCTCGGCTGGCTGAACTACGAGAAGGCGAAGGCCGGGAAGACCTCGCTGCACAAGCTGGGCGTCTCGGAGTACAACACCAAGAACCCGCAGGCGGTCGTCGTCGAGCTGCCGAAGAAGAACGCCACGACCACCATCGTGAAGCCGGCCCAGGGCGGCAAGCAGTGGTGGTCGGACTGGGGCGACGACCTGTCCAACACGCTCAGCCGCGACGTCGACCTCACCGGCAAGTCCAAGGCGTCCCTGGAGCTCCAGGGCTGGTGGGACATCGAGGCCGACTACGACTACCTGTACACCCAGGTGTCCACGGACGGCGGCGCCAGCTGGAAGTCCATCGACGGCACCGCCGACGGCGAGACGATCACCCGGGACGGCGGCGACAAGCCCGCGCTGACCGGTGTCTCCGGCAAGTACAAGAAGCTCGTCTACTCGCTCGACGCCTACGCGGGCAAGAAGATCGGCATCCGCTTCCGCTACAAGACCGACGGCGGCGCGGGCGGCAAGGGCTTCGCGGCCGACGGCATCAGCGTCCAGGCGGACGGCGCGGCGCTCTTCACCGACGACGCCGAGGGCGACGACAACGGCTGGACCGTCCGCGGCTTCCAGCGGGTCGGCGAGTCGGTCAACGGCGACTTCCCGCAGTACTACCTGGCGGAGAACCGCCAGTACGTCTCGTACGACCGGACCCTCAAGGTCGGCCCGTACAACTTCGGCTTCCAGAAGACCGCGCGCCCCGACTGGGTCGAGCACTACGCGTACCGTCCCGGCCTGATGATCTGGCAGTGGGACACCTCGCAGCGCAACAACAACGTCAGCGAGCACCCCGGCGAGGGCCTGCTGCTGCCGGTCGACGCGCACTCCAAGCCGCTGAAGTGGCAGAACACCGGCAAGCTGATCTCCAACAAGATCCAGCCGTACGACGCCGCCTTCAGCTGGTACCCGAACCCGGGCTTCACCCTGCACAAGGAGGGTGTCGCGACCAGGATCCCGGCCCAGCTCGGGGTCCCGTACTTCGACGACCGCAAGCACAGCTACTGGTCGGCCGAGAACCCCACGGGCAGCGTCAAGACAACTGACACCAACACCCGCATCTCCATCGTCGGCCAGCCCCCGAACGGTCAGACCATGTCGATCCTGGTGAGCAAGTCCGGTCGCTAGGACCCACATTTTCAGCCATTAACGCAGGTCAGAGCATGATCGGCCGTCGCCCCTCTAGCGGGCGGCGGCCGATCGCGTTTAGATGCCTCTTACGTACTCGTTATTGACGCGACGTCTTACGGGCCGTCGTGCGGGGGAGTGATCAGTATGTCCGCAGGAGGTTTCAACAGACTTCCGAACGGGAGTGTCGTGGTGGCACTGACCCTGCCCAGACCCGGCCAGGACGGCCCCGGAGGCTGCTCCAAGGTCCGTGTCCTCGTCCACGCGGTGAACCGTGCCCGAGCCCTGACCAGGCTGCGGAACCTCGGTCTGCGCGCGGTCTACCTGCGCGGCAACACGGAGCCGCCGACCCCGGACGAGATCACCGCGGTCCTGCACCACCCGGACGGCCTGCTGTGGCGCGCGGCCCCGGGCTCCCGGGAGGAGCTGTGGCACCCGATACGGGCCCTGCTGCGCCCCGCGGTCGGCTAGCGCCGCGGTGCCGCCCGCGGGGGCCCCGCCGCGGGAGCGCGCCGGTCCACGGACCGGCGCGAGCGGCCCCCGCGACGCGCCCGGGACCCCGGGCGGCGGTCCCGGACCACCGGGCGGCGGGCCCGCACCGGGCACCGGGCGGCGGGATCAGACCACCGGCTTGCCGGTGAGCCGGACGCCCGCCGCGCGCAGCTCCTCCAGCGCGGCCTCCGTGGTGGAGGCCGCCACGCCCGCCGTCAGGTCGAGCAGGACGTGCGTGGTGAAACCTTCCCGCGCCGCGTCGACGGCCGTGGCCCGGACGCAGTGGTCGGTGGCGATGCCGACCACGTCGACCTCGGTGACGCCGCGGGCGCGCAGCCAGTCCGCCAGCGGGACACCGTTCTCGTCGGTGCCCTCGAAACCGCTGTACGCGGCCGAGTGGGCCCCCTTGTCGAAGACCGCCGCGATGGCCCCGGACGCCACCGCGGGGGCGAAGTTCGGGTGGAAGCCGACGCCCTCGGTGCCCGCCACGCAGTGCACCGGCCAGGAGCGCACGTAGTCGGGGTGGTCGGAGAAGTGGTCGCCGGGGTCGATGTGGTGGTCCCGGGTGGCGACGACATGGCGGTAGCAGGCCTGCGACTCACCGATCAGATCGGTGATCGCGGCGGCCACGTCCGCCCCGCCCGCGACCGCGAGGCTGCCGCCCTCGCAGAAGTCGTTCTGCACGTCGACGACGATCAAGGCGCGGTGCATGGCTCGTTCCTATCTGGCGGGAGCGGAAGCGGGAGCGGCGGCGCGAGCGGGGGCCGGCGCGAAGTCCCGTTCTCCCGAGGGTAGAGACTTCGACGCCCGCGGGGGAGTGGGCGTCCGCGGTATCCGGAACGGGTGGCCCGTACAGCTGGTCCGTACGGGCCGCCGGGCCGGACGGTGCGCGGGCCGGTTCACACGAACTCGGTCGGAATGACCGGCTCGCCGCGCGAGAGCTGCACGGCCGACATCGGCAGCCCGCCGCGCGCCCGGATGTGCCGGGCCCGCGCCTCGTCCAGCGGCTCGTGGGCGACCACCTCGCCGCCCTTGACCAGCTCGACCTGGAGCTGGTGGTCGGCCAGCCCGGCGGGGACCGGACCGGTGCCGACGACCTCGGCCTCGGCCACCCCGTACTCGTCGGGCCTGCGGGCCGCCCACTTGCGGCCGCCGCGCGAGGACTTCGCGCCCATCGACTTCTTGGCCACCGGCACCAGCGGCGCCCGCGGATCGGCGGAGGCCGCGCGGGCCACCAGCTTGTAGACCATCGAGCAGGTCGGGTGCCCGCTGCCGGTGACCAGCTGGGTGCCGACGCCGTACGCGTCCACCGGGGCCGCCGCCAGCGAGGCGATGGCGTACTCGTCCAGGTCGGAGGTGACGACGATGCGCGTCCCCGTGGCCCCCAGCTCGTCCAGCTGCTGGCGCACCCGGTGCGCGACCAGCAGCAGGTCGCCGGAGTCGATGCGCACCGCGCCCAGCTCGGGCCCCGCGACCTCGACGGCGGTCCGTACCGCCGTCGCGACGTCGTAGGTGTCCACCAGTAGCGTCGTGCCGCCGCCCAGCGACGCCACCTGCGCCTGGAACGCGTCGCGCTCGCTGTCGTGCAGCAGTGTGAAGGCGTGCGCGGAGGTGCCGACGGTGGGGATGCCGTAGCGGAAGCCCGCCGCCAGGTCGGAGGTGGAGGCGAAGCCGCCGACGTACGCGGCGCGCGCGGAGGCCACCGCCGACAGCTCGTGGGTGCGGCGGGCGCCCATCTCGATCAGCGGCCGGTCGCCCGCCGAGGCCGCCATCCGGGAGGCCGCGGCGGCGATGGCCGAGTCGTGGTTGAGGATCGAGAGGATCACCGTCTCCAGCAGCACGCACTCCGCGAAGCTGCCCTCGACGCGCAGCAGCGGCGAGCCCGGGAAGTAGACCTCGCCCTCCGGGTAGCCCCAGATGTCGCCGCGGAAGCGGTAGGTGGAGAGCCACTCCAGGGTCGGCTCGTCGACGATCTCCTGCTCGTGCAGGAAGGTCAGCATGTCCGCGTCGAAGCGGAAGTTCTCGACGGCGTCCAGCACCCGGCCGGTGCCCGCCACGACGCCGTAGCGCCGTCCGGAGGGGAGCCTGCGGGTGAAGACCTCGAAGACGGAGCGCCGGTCGGCGGTGCCGCCGCGCAGCGCCGCCTGGAGCATCGTCAGCTCGTACTGGTCGGTGAAGAGCGCGGTGGAAGGGACGTCCACCCGTCGGCCCCGCCCGTTCTTCCAGGGAGCGTCGCGGTGGTGGTCTTCTTCCGGCAGCCCAAGGTCTGCTGTGTTCATAGGACCGGATGCTACCCCTGATTTCGTCAAAGTGACGAAATCTAGGAGCCCGTTTGTGCGACCGCCCGCCCGCGGTGGCAGCATGGGAAGGGTGAGTGTCGCCCCCGTAGAGATCGAACGCCCCGAATCGGCCGAGGAGACGTCCGTCGTCCCCGAGCCGGACACCCCCTGGGTGACCCTGGTCCACAACGACCCGGTCAACCTCATGAGTTACGTCTCGTACGTCTTCCAGACGTACTTCGGCTACTCCAAGGAAAAGGCAAAGAAGCTGATGCTCGACGTCCACCACAAGGGCCGGGCGGTCGTCTCCGCGGGCACCCGCGAGGAAATGGAGCGTGACGTGCAGGCCATGCACGGGTACGGACTGTGGGCGACCCTCTCCCAGGACCGCGGCTGATGCCCGGATACTTCGAGGCCGTCCCGGGCGGCGGCGCGGCCGTCGCCATCGACGCCGTCGAGACGTCGATCCTGCGCTCGCTGGCCGTGCAGCTGCTGGAGCTGATCGGCCCCGGCGAGGAGCCCGCCGTCGGGGAGGACCCGCTCGCCGCGCTCTTCGCGGAGGGCCCGAGCGAGGCGCCCGCCGACCCGGCGCTCGCCCGGCTGTTCCCCGAGGCGTACGTCGACCCGAGGGCCGAGCCGGACGAGGAGCAGCGGGCCGCCTCCGCCGAGTTCCGCCGCTTCACCGAGAACGACCTGCGCACCCGCAAGCGCGAGGACGCCCTGTCCGTCGTGCGCAACCTGGACGCGCTGGCGTCGGCCGCCGACGAGGAGGGCGGCGGCGGCCTCGTGCTGAAGCTCTCGCCCGACGAGTCGCGGCGCTGGCTCGGCACGCTCAACGACCTGCGGCTGACCATCGCCTCGCGGCTGGAGATCGTGGACGAGGAGGAGAGCGAGGAGCTGTACTCGCTCCCCGACGACGACCCGCGCAAGCCGATGGTGATGGCGTACCTGTGGCTCGGCGGGCTCCAGGAGACCCTGGTCGAGACCCTGCTGCCGTAACCCGACAGATCCCGCAATTTCAAGCAGTGGTAGGCAAGCGTTCGCTCAGCGGACGCTCAAATCCGAATAACGATCGGGTCACCTCCCCTGTGCGCTTTGCCGCCACAGGGGAGTTTTGTCTGCTTTTTCCTGTGCAATAGGGCACAAAGTCCCTTGCTGATCATGACTTTGGTCGTGATAGATCTGCACGACCGCCACGGACGCCACCCCTGTCCGTGGGGGCGCTGAAGCCGGCCGAACGCCGGCATGCACTCCACATCCGGGGGCAGTGAAGCCCCTCAAAGGATCGTCACAGTCGATCCGAGCCGCGAGCGGGAGCCCGGCCGGGTCGGCATGGAGAAAGGCGCACCACCATGACCTCAGCGCAGGTCGACCAGCGGCACGACGGCGGCAGCGGGGCGAATGGGGCCGAAGGCACACCGTCCGGCGAGAGCGGCCACAGCGAGGGCTACCAGCGTGGCCTCGGAGCCCGCCAGATCCAGATGATCGCCATCGGCGGCGCCATCGGCACCGGACTCTTCCTCGGTGCGGGCAAGGGCATCTCCAAGGCGGGCCCCAGCCTGATCCTGGCCTACGCCATCGCGGGTCTGGTCATCTTCTTCATCATGCGGGCGCTCGGCGAGCTGCTGATGTACCGCCCGGTGTCCGGCTCCTTCTCGGAGTACGCCCGCGAGTTCATCGGCCCCTTCATGGGCTTCGTGACCGGCTGGACGTACTGGCTCTTCTGGGTGGTCACCGGCATCACCGAGGTCACCGCGGCCTCCGAGTACATGCAGTACTGGACGAAGGACGCCTCCGGCTGGATCAACCAGCCGCAGTGGGTCTTCGCGCTGATCTTCACGGTCGTCCTCTTCGGCGCCAACCTGATCTCGGTCAAGCTCTTCGGCGAGCTGGAGTTCTGGTTCTCGATGGTCAAGGTCACCGCCATCATCGGCATGATCCTGATCTGCGCCGGCATCCTCACGATCGGCTTCTCCGACGCCGGCGACACCGCCTCCGTCTCGCTGCTGTGGTCCGAGGGCGGCTTCTTCCCCAAGGGCATCGGCTCCACGCTGATGACCCTCCAGATGGTCATGTTCGCCTTCCTCGCCGTCGAGCTGGTCGGTGTCACCGCGGGCGAGTCCAAGGACCCGAAGACGGTCCTGCCCAAGGCCATCAACACCGTCCCGTGGCGCATCGCCGTCTTCTACGTCGGCGCGCTGATCATGATCCTGTCGGTCGTGCCCTGGACCCACTTCAAGCCCGGCATCTCCCCGTTCGTCGCCGCCTTCGAGAAGATGGGCCTGGGCGTCGGCGCCGCGATCGTCAACTTCGTCGTCCTGACCGCGGCCCTGTCCTCCTGCAACTCCGGCATGTACTCCACCGGCCGCATGCTGCGCGACCTCGCGCTCAACGGCCAGGCCCCGAAGTTCTTCACCAAGCTGACCGCCCGCGGCCTGCCGCTGGCCGGCACGTCCTTCTCGGCCGCGCTGATGCTGGTCGGCGTGTGGATCAACTACCAGTGGCCGGGAGAGGCGTTCAACTACGTCGTCTCCTTCGCGACCATCTCCGGCATGTGGGCCTGGATCATGATCCTGATCAGCCAGATCCGCTACCGCAGGCTCTCCGACCGGGGCGTCCTGCCCAAGTCGTCCTTCCGCGCCCCCGGCGCCCCGTGGACCAGCTGGTTCGCGCTGGCCTTCATCTTCATGGTCATCGTCCTGATGGGCATCGACGAGGACGCCAGGATCTCCCTGTACTGCGCGCCCTTCTGGGCCCTGCTGCTGGGCGTCTCCTACCTGGTGATGAAGAACAAGCCCGGTCAGGGCGGTCCGGCGCACGAGCCGGCCGGCACCCACCACCGCGGCGGTCACGACACCCCGCACGACCACAACCCGGCCTCGGACAGCCCCGGCAACTCCGCCTGACCCAGGCGCACGTCTCACCATCCGGTCCCGCCCGTACCAACCCTCGGTACGGGCGGGACCGTTTGCATATCCTGGCCCGCATGCTGACCCTCTCCCAGGCCCTGTACGACCAGATCGTCGCCCACGCGCGCGCCGACCACCCGGACGAAGCCTGCGGCATCGTCGCGGGCCCGGAGGGCACCGGCCGCCCGGAGCGCTTCGTCCCCATGCTGAACGCCGCCCGCTCGCCCACCTTCTACGAGTTCGACTCGGGCGACCTGCTGAAGCTCTACCGGGAGCTGGACGACCGCGACGAGGAGCCGGTGATCGTCTACCACTCCCACACGGCGACCGAGGCCTACCCGTCCCGCACGGACGTCACCTACGCGAACGAGCCCGGCGCGCACTACGTGCTGGTCTCCACGGCGGACACGGACGGCCTGGGCGAGTTCCAGTTCCGCTCGTACCGGATCGTGGACGGCGTGATCACCGAGGAGGAGGTCCGGGTCACCGCCTGACCGCGGACCCGCGGCGCGCCGGTAGCGGGTGCGCACCCGCTACCGGCGGGCGCGCGGCCCGGCCCGCCCGCCGGGCCCCTCGCACGGCCGCCACCCCCGGGTGAGACACTGTCGCGACCCGGGCGGCAGCCCCAGGAAGCCGGTGCGAATCCGGCACGGTCCCGCCACTGTGACCAGGCCCTTCCGGGCCCGGAAGCCAGGAACTGAACTGCCGCCTTCCATCCGTACAGGGGACGAGGAAATCCCCCAAGGAGGCACATCCGCATGTCCTGGCGCACCCGGGCGGCCCTCGTGGCCGCTGCCCTGCTCCCGCTCACCGCCTGCGGCACGAGCACCGCCCCCACCGCGGACAAGGCGGCCCCGGCCGCCCCCGGCTTCCCGTACATGGTCGAGAACTGCGGCGTGAGAACCACCTTCACCAAGCCGCCTGCCCGCGCCCTGCCGATGAACCAGCACGCCACCGAGGTCCTGCTGGAACTCGGCCTCGCCAAGTCCGTCACCGGCACCGCCTACCTCGACGACAAGGTGCTGCCGAAGTACGCGAAGGACTACGCGGCCCTGCCCGTCGTCGCCAAGGAGTACCCCTCCAAGGAGAAGCTCCTGGCCGCCAACCCCGACTTCGTGTACGGGGGGTACGCCTCCGCCTTCGACCCCAAGCAGGGCCGCTCCCGCGAGGACCTCAAGAAGTCCGGCATCGAGTCCCGGCTCAACATCGAGTACTGCACCAAGGGCAGCAGCGCCGTCGACGACATCTACCGGGAAGTCACCGAGACCGGGCGGACGTTCGGGGTCGGGGCCCGCGCCGAGGCATGGGTCTCGGAGGCCAGGCGGATCATCGGCGACACCGAGAAGCGGCTCAAGGGCGTCGCACCGGTCGACGTCTTCGCGTACGACAGCGGCGACAAGACCGCCTCCACCACCGGCGGCAAGGGCATAGCCAACGAGATGATCACCCGGGCGGGCGGCCGGAACGTCATGGCCGACGTGCCCAAGTCCTTCACCGACGCCTCCTGGGAGCAGGTCGTCACCCGCAAGCCCGAGGTCATCATGATCATCGACTACGGGTCGACGACCGTCGAGCAGAAGAAGAAGCGGCTGCTGGAGGACCCGGCGCTGAAGGACGTCCCGGCCGTCAGGAACAAGAGGTTCGCCGTCATGCCGCTCTCCGAGCTGGTGGTCGGCGTCCGGGCCCCCGCCGCGATCGAGAGGCTGGCCCTCCAGCTGCACCCCGAGCTGAAGAAGTAGCGCGGGCGAGCCGGCCGTGAGCTGCAAGACCCCGCCCGCCAAGGGCCCGCTGCGCTACACCCTCGTCCTCGGCGTCCTCGCCGCCGTCCTCGTGGCGGCGATGGTCGCCGGGCTGGCCCTCGGGCAGGTCCGCATCCCCGCGGCCCAGGTGCTCGACATCGTCACCGGGGGCGCCGAACCGAGCCCGTTCCGCACGATCGTCCTGGACGTGCGGATGCCGCGCGTCCTGCTCGGGGCGATCGTCGGCGCGGGACTCGCCGTGGTCGGCACCGTCCTCCAGGCCCTGGTGCGCAACCCGCTCGCCGACCCGTACCTCCTCGGCATCTCCTCCGGGGCGTCCGCGGGCGTCGTGCTCGTCATCGTCTTCGGCATCGGCAGCGGCCTGGGCCTCGCCACCACCGTCACCATGCCCGCCGGAGCCTTCGCCGGGTCCCTGCTGGCGCTCGTCCTCGTCTACACGCTCGCCCGCCGCGGCGGGCAGATGACCGGCACCCGGCTCGTCCTCGCCGGGGTCGCCGTCGCGTACATCCTCTCCGCCCTCACCAGCCTCGTCATGGTCACCTCCGCCAAGCGCGAGCACTTCCAGGAGGCCGCGTACTGGACGCTCGGCGGCCTCGGCGGCGCCCGCTGGGACATGCTGCTGCTGCCCGCCGTCGTCCTCGCCGCCGGAACCTGCCTGCTGATCGCGCTCGCCCGCCCGCTCGACCTGATGCTGGTGGGGGAGGAGGGAGCGACGGTGCTCGGCCTGGACACCTCGCGCTTCCGCGCCGCGGTCTTCGTGCTGACCTCGCTGGTCACCGGAGTGCTGGTCTCCGTCTCCGGCGCCATCGGCTTCATCGGACTGCTCGTGCCGCACGCCGCCCGGATGCTCGTCGGCGCCTCGCACCGCACCCTGCTGCCCGTCGTCGCGCTCGCCGGAGCCGCCTTCCTCGTCCTCGCCGACCTCGGCGCCCGCGTCGTGGCCGAACCCCAGGACGTCCCCGTCGGCATCCTCACCGCCCTGATCGGCGGCCCGTTCTTCCTGTGGCTGCTGCGCCGCCGCCCCGAAGGAGCCCCGGCATGACCGTCCTGCGCACCGAGGCCCTCTCGTACGGCATCGACGGCCGCCACCTCGTCGACTCCGTGGACATCGAGGCGGGGGCGGGCGAGACCGTCGGCCTCGTCGGCCCCAACGGCAGCGGCAAGACCACCCTGCTGCGCTGCGTCTACGGCACCCTCGCCCCCACCCACGGCCGCGCCCTGCTGGACGGCGAGGACCTGCACGCCATGGGCGCCAAGGCCCGCGCCCGCCGGCTGGCCACCGTCCCGCAGGACGGGCAGGCGGTGTTCGAGCTGACCGTGCGCGAGGTCGTCGCGATGGGACGCTCGCCGCACAAGAGGTTCTGGGAGGCGGACACCGCAGCCGACGCGGACCTCGTCCGCGAGGCCCTGGAACGGGTCCGGATCGCCGGCCTCGCCGACCGGGCCTTCCCCTCCCTCTCCGGCGGCGAACGCCAACGCGCCCTGGTGGCGCGGGCGCTGGTGCAGCAGCCCGCCCTCGTCGTGCTCGACGAACCGACCAACCACCTCGACATCCGCTACCAGCTCGAAGTCCTCTCCCTGGTCCGCGCCCTGGGCACCACCAACCTGCTGGCCCTGCACGACCTCAACCTCGCCGCGTACTACTGCGACCGGCTCTACGTCCTCGACGCAGGCCGGATCGTCGCCTCCGGCACCCCCGAGGAGGTCCTCACCCCCGACCTCCTGGAGCGGGTGTACGGGGTCAAGGCCGAGGTCCGCGTGCACCCGACGACCGGCGCCCCGACCGTGGTCTACCTCCCGCCGTCCGCCTGACGGACATCTCCCGCTCGCCATGTGAGATCACATGCCGGGATCCGGGCCGGGAATCTATACGATGACCGCATGGTTCCCCATGACGTGACAGCGAAGACGACGCCGGGCAGCGCGCTGCTTGTGGCGCGCCTGCACGTCGACCTGTGCCGGCTCGACAGCACGCTCTGTACGACCGCCTGACCGACCCGCACCTCTGCGAACGATCCGCAACGCCCCCGCGCGGGGGAGGACGACCTGCCGCGCGCCCGTTGCCGCAAAGACCCCCGACTTTCGCGCACGTACTCCCGAGAAGGAGCCGCACACCATGGCCATCGAGGTCCGCATCCCCACCATCCTCCGCACCCACACCGACGGCGCCAAGGCCGTCCAGGGCAACGGAGCCACCCTCGCCGACCTCTTCGCCGACCTGGAGACCCGCCACACCGGCATCCAGGAGCGCATCGTCGACAAGGGCGAGCTGCGCCGCTTCGTCAACGTCTACCTCAACGACGAGGACGTCCGCTTCCTCGACGGCATCTCCACCAAGCTCGCCGACGGCGACAGCGTGACGATCCTGCCCGCCGTCGCGGGCGGCGCCCGCTGACATGCGGTACGACTCCCCGCTCGCGGCCGTGGGCAACACGCCCCTGGTCCGGCTGCCCCGGCTCTCGCCCTCCGCCGACGTGCGGATCTGGGCGAAGCTGGAGGACCGCAACCCGACCGGCTCGATCAAGGACCGCCCCGCGCTCCACATGGTCGAGCAGGCCGAGAAGGACGGCCGGCTCACCCCCGGCTGCACCATCCTGGAGCCCACCAGCGGCAACACCGGCATCTCGCTGGCCATGGCCGCCAAGCTCAAGGGCTACCGCATCGTCTGCGTGATGCCCGAGAACACCTCCCAGGAGCGCCGCGACCTGCTCGCCATGTGGGGCGCGGAGATCATCCCCTCCCCGGCGGCGGGCGGCTCCAACACGGCCGTCCGGGTCGCCAAGGAACTGGCCGCCGAGCACCCGGACTGGGTGATGCTCTACCAGTACGGCAACCCCGACAACGCGGGCGCCCACTACGCGACGACCGGACCGGAGATCCTCACCGACCTCCCCTCGATCACCCACTTCGTCGCGGGCCTCGGCACCACCGGCACCCTCATGGGCGTCGGCCGCTACCTCCGCGAGCACAAGCCCGACGTCAAGGTCGTCGCCGCCGAGCCGCGCTACGACGACCTCGTCTACGGCCTGCGCAACCTCGACGAGGGCTTCGTCCCCGAGCTGTACGACGCCTCCGTCCTCACCACCCGCTTCTCCGTCGGCTCCGCCGACGCCGTCACCCGCACCCGCGAGCTCCTCCAGCAGGAGGGCATCTTCGCGGGCGTCTCCACCGGCGCCGCCCTGCACGCGGCGATCGGCGTCGGGAAGAAGGCCGTCAAGGCGGGGGAGAGCGCCGACATCGTCTTCGTCGTCGCCGACGGCGGCTGGAAGTACCTCTCCACCGGCGTCTACACGGCCCCCACCACGGAGGCCGCCATCGAGACCCTCCAGGGCCAGCTCTGGGCCTAGCGGCAGCCCGACCCGCAAGAGAAGGGGGCCCGCACCGTGCGACGGTGCGGGCCCCCTCTCTGCGTGATCCCTAGTACGACCGGGCCGCCGCACTGCCGACCTTGCGGCGCAGCCGTTGCGGCATGTGCCGGTTCAGCCACTTCGCGGCCGGCTCTTCCACGAAGTGGAACAGGGCCCAGGACATGCCCACCACCACCAGGCCGCAGCCCAGCAGGTCGAAGAGGACGCTGTTGTCGTCCCCGGCGCGCCCCCACGCGTACGTGGCGAGGCGTGAGACCGAGTGGTGCAGCAGGTAGAAGCCGTACGACCAGGCACCGAGCAGGATCAGCGCCCGGTTGTTCAGGATGCCCCGGTGCCCGTTGATCTCGCGCTGCACGAAGGCCACGATGATCAGCATGGACAGCACCGCGATCACGGGGCGCACCAGGTAGTCGAGCTGCGCGACGGTCTCGGGCGCGAGCCGGGCGCGGCCCTGGTAGTACCCGTAGACGTACAGACCCAGCAGCACCACCGGAACCGCCGGGCGCAGCGGCAGCCGCCAGCCGCGCCGGATCGCGAGGGCCACGGTCATGCCGAGCAGGAACTGCGGGAGGTAGACCAGCGGGTTGCGCATGATCCAGCCCTCGGCGGGGCTGGAGAAGGTGGCGGCGGCCCACCAGTTCACCGCCCACATCCCCATCAGGCCGAGACCGGTGAGGATCGCGAGGGTGCGGGTGCGCAGCCGCACCGCGATGCGCGCGGCCAGCGGGAAGAGGGCGTAGAAGAGCAGCTCGACGCTGAGCGTCCAGGTGACCTCGTTGCCCGGCAGGGTCGGCGTGACGCCCGGGAACCAGGTCTGCACCAGGAACAGCGAGGAGATCAGGCTCGGCCAGTCGATGTCGTGGTGGGCGGCGATGTAGTACGCGTACACGCCGAGGACCGCGGCGACCAGGGACGCGGGCCAGATGCGGCCGATGCGCCGCCAGTAGAAGGCGACCGGGTGCTCCTGGGGCTTGAAGACCCAGGTCAGCAGGAAGCCGGACAGCACGAAGAAGAAGGTGACACCGTGCCCGCCGATCATCGAGTACGGGAAGATCGCGGGTGCCGTGCCGTAGCCGGTCTTGCTGCCGTGCCCGGTGAAGTGGTGGGCGAACACCGCGAACGCGGCGAAGAAGCGCAGACTCGTCAAGGAGTCCAGCCGGTTGGGCAGCGACGTGGCGGGCGAGGCCGAGCGGAGCTGGGCGGGAATGAGGCCTGGGCGTGGAGCAGTGAGCGTCGCAGTCACGGGCTTCTCAGTACGTAGGGGACAGAGCGGCAGGAGAGCTTCGAGTGCTGGGCAGGACGGACGAAGCGTCAGGCTAGTGCCTGGCACGGCGCGGGCGGCACCAGGTGTGACTCAAGCCGCACAACGCAGCCGAGGAGAACGGGTTCGCCGAACAGGGGGGTCTCTACCCGGGGGAGTGCTTACGGGAACGATTGCACGAACACTATGTGATCAACGGACCCGTGTGGCTCAAGTGCGCAAAGTATGTGCGAATTGTGTGTGATGTGCTTCGGGATTTTCCCGTCGCCGCCCCGCCTCACCCGGTCAGATGCCTGACCTGGTCCCACACCGTCGGATCCGCCGTCCCCACCCTGCGCCGGAAGTCCCACACCGGTACGTCCCGCAGCTCGTCCGTCTCCAGGAAGCTCGGGCGGCCCTGCGCGTCGCCCACCGAGCCCGGGGGCAGGGCGATCACGCCCGCCCGGTCGTGCTGCCACTTGCTCGTGATCTTCGCGACGACCGCGTTCTCGCCCCGCACCGACAGCACCAGACAGGGCCGGTCCTTCGACCCCGGCCCGTCCTCGAACGGCACGTCCGCCCACCAGATCTCCCCGGCCTGCGGCAGCCGCTTGGGCAGCTTGCCGGGCCTGCGGCGCGGCGGGGACGGGCGGCCCGGCGGCCGGGTCCGCTCCCCGGTTCCCGTCCGGCCGCGCGGCCCGCGCCGGCGCTGCCCCCGGCCCCAGCCGTCCGCGAGCGCCGCGACGAGAGCGATCGCGACCACCGCGAGCAACGCCAGCCACCACGAGGTATCCATGCGCCCGACGGTACCGGCGCCCGGCGCCGACGGCACGCCCTGGTGGGGCCGTACCCCGGCCGTACCAGGGCGTGCCCCGGCCGCGCCCCCGGCCGCTCCCGGTCCCGCGCGGGCCGCCGTCCCCGGCCCGCCCCGCCGTCCCGCCCCCGCCGACGCACCCGCCCCTCAACCCCGTACCCCCACCCCCCAGTTCGCGCCGCGCACGCGCCCCCACGCACTCCCCCCGAACCGGTGACACCCCAGGTGAGTTGCCCCACAACGACCGGCCGTCGAGGAGCGGGACCCCTTGGCGCGCCTTACGCTCGATCCACCCCGCCCCCCTCCCCGCACCCGCCCCCGCACCACGGAGGTCCCAGCTCAATGAAGCTCACCGTCGTCGGCTGCTCGGGGTCGTTCCCGTCCGTGGAATCGGCCTGTTCGAGCTACCTCGTCGAGGCCGACGGCTTCCGGCTGCTTCTCGACATGGGCAACGGCGCCCTCGGCGAGCTGCAGCGCCACATCGGTCTCTACGACCTGGACGCGATCTTCCTCAGCCATCTCCACGCCGACCACTGCATCGACATGACGGGGTACTTCGTCACCCGTTACTACCGGCACGACGGCGGCCGTGCCCCCAGCCTCCCGGTGTACGGTCCCGACGGCACCGAGGAGCGGCTGTCCGCGGCGCACGCGGACCTGCCCACCCCGGACGCCATGAGCAAGGTCTTCGACTTCCACACCCTGAAGCCCGGCTCCTTCGAGATCGGCCCGTTCTCGGTGCGCACGGAGAAGATGCGCCACCCCGTCGAGACGTACGGCATCCGCCTGGAGCACGGCGGGCGCACCCTCACGTACTCCGGGGACACCGGGCCCTGCGAGGCCCTGCACGAGCTGGCGGAGGGCAGCGACCTCTTCCTCTGCGAGGCGTCGTTCCTGCACGGCAAGGAGGACATCCCGGAGCTGCACATCAACGGCCGGCAGGCCGGCGAGTACGCGCACCGGGCCTCCGTGGGCCGGCTCGTCCTCACCCACATCCCGCCGTGGACCGACGCCGAGCGCAATCTGCGCGACGCCCGCGAGGTGTACTCGGGGCCGACGGAGCTGGCGGCCAGGGGAGCGGTCCTGCACGTCTGAGGCGCGGCGGCACCGCATACGCCGAGGGGCCCCGGAACCAGCTGGTTCCGGGGCCCCTCGGCGTATGCGGGTGCGGCGCCGTGAGCGCGGCGGAGGCTACTTGGCCTCGGCCTTCTGGAGCTCGGCGAGCTCCTCGTCGGACTCGCGGCCCGGCGTCGGGATGTTGAACTTCGTGATCGCGAAGCGGAAGACGAAGTAGTAGAGGACCGCGAAGCACAGGCCGACCAGGGCGAGCATCCACGGCTTGGTCGCGATGCCCAGGTTCAGCAGGAAGTCGATCGCGCCGGCCGAGAAGCCGAAGCCGCCCTTCATGCCGAGCGCCCAGGTCAGGGCCATCGAGACACCGGTCAGGACCGCGTGGACCGCGTAGAGCACCGGGGCCAGGAACATGAAGGTGAACTCGATGGGCTCGGTCACACCGGTCACGAAGGCGGTCAGCGCCAGCGAGAACATCATGCCGCCGACGACCTTGCGGCGCTCGGGGCGGGCGCAGTGGACGATCGCGAGGCAGGCCGCCGGGAGGGCGAACATCATGATCGGGAAGAAGCCGGTCATGAACTGTCCGGCGGTCGGGTCACCGGCCAGGAAGCGGGCGATGTCGCCGTGCTTGCCCTCGAAGTCACCGGCCTGGAACCACGGGAAGGAGTTCAGCAGGTGGTGCATGCCGACCGGGATGAGCGCACGGTTGGCGACACCGAAGATGCCCGCGCCGACCGCGCCGGAGCCGACCAGCCACTCACCGAAGTTGTGCAGACCCGTGCCGAGGACCGGCCAGATGAGACCGAAGACGATACCGGTGACCAGGCCCGCGAGGGCGGAGAGGATCGGGACCAGACGACGGCCGCCGAAGAAGCCCGCCCAGTCGGGGAGCTTGGTCCGGTAGAACTTCTGGTACAGCAGCGCCACGATGATGCCCATGACGACACCGCCGAGCACACCGGCGTTGACCGGTGCGTCGTTCATGACGATCTTGCCGTCGACGACCGCGGCGACCTTGGGGAGGTTGCCGTCGGTGAAGGTGGCGAGCACCTTCTGGAAGACCAGGTAACCGGTGACGGCGGCCAGGGCGGTCGAGCCGTCGGACTTCTTGGCGAAGCCGATCGCGATGCCGACGGCGAACAGGATCGCCATGTTGTCCATGATCGCGCTGCCGCCGGCGGCCATGTAGCTGGCGATCTTGTTCAGGAAGTCGGGGAGGCTCTCCCGGCCCAGCATGTCGGGCTGGCCGAAGCGAACGAGAAGGGCTCCCGCGGGCAGCACGGCGACCGGCAGCATCAGGCTGCGGCCGATGCGCTGCATGACGGCCATCACGCCCGCGCCCTTCTTCTTGTCTGCCGCGGGAGCGGCGGTGGCCTTGGACATCTGATCCTCCATGGGGGCAAGGCGCCGCCAGGACATGGAAGTCGGGGGGACGGCGGCGTCTCCGGGTGCGCGCGGACCGGAAAGATCCGGTCGCGTGGTCTACACCACTCAGTGGTTTAGACCAGTTGTAGCACGGTGAGGGGGAGATAAGGAACCTGTGATTCCGGTGCTCGCGGACACACCGCCACAGAACAGACGAAGGCCCCCGGACCACTAGGGTCCGAGGGCCTTGCGAGCTGGGGCCAATGCCCCGCTTCCCGGTGCTTCGTGCGCCGGATTCGTCCCGCTACTTCACGTTGTCCCGTTCCAGCTCCTCCTCCAGCTCCTCCGGCTCGCGGCCGGGGGTGGGGAGGTTGAACTTGGTGATCACGAACCGGAACAGCACGTAGTAGACGACCGCGAAGCACAGTCCGATCGGGATGATCATCCAGGGCTTCGTGGCGAGGCTCCAGTTGATGACGTAGTCGATCAGGCCCGCCGAGAAGCTGAAGCCGTCCTTGACGCCCAGGCCCCAGGTGACGGCCATCGAGACACCGGTGAGCACCGCGTGCATCGCGTACAGCAGCGGCGCGATGAACAGGAAGGAGTACTCCAGCGGCTCCGTGATGCCGGTGACGAACGAGGTCAGACCCACCGACAGCATCAGTCCGCCGACCGCCTTGCGCCGGTGCGGCTTGGCGCAGTGCGTGATGGCCAGCGCCGCCGCAGGCAGCGCGAACATCATGATCGGGAAGAAGCCGGTGGTGAACTGGCCCGCCGTCGGGTCGCCCGCCAGGAACCGGTTGATGTCACCGTGCACCTCGCTGCCGTCCGGCTTGGTGTAGGTGCCGAACTGGAACCAGATGGGCACGTTCAGGAACTGGTGCAGACCGATCACCAGCAGACCGCGGTTCGCGATGCCGAAGATGCCCGCGCCGAGGGCGCCGAGCCCGATCAGCCAGTCGCTGAAGCTCTCCAGGGCGTTGCCGACCGGCGGCCACACCCACAGGCAGAGCGCGGCGAAGACGATCGCCACGAAGGACATGATGATCGGGACCAGCCGCCGGCCGTTGAAGAAGCCGAGCCAGTCGACCAGCTTGGTGCGGTGGTACTTCTGCCAGAAGTACGCCGCCAGCAGACCCATCACGATGCCGCCGAACACACCAGGGTTCTGGTACGCGTACGCCGCGACCGTGCCGTCCGCCGCCTGGCAGCCGGTGGTCACCGCCTTGGCGCCGCCCTCGCAGTCCTTGGGGAACTGGTGCAGCACGTTGTAGTAGACGAGGAAGCCGGCCACCGCGGCCAGCGCGGTGGAGCCGTCCGCCTTCTTGGCCATGCCGATCGCCACACCGACGCAGAACAGCAGCGGCAGACCGATGTTGGCGTCCAGCAGGGCGCCGCCCGCGCCCACCATGACCTTGGCGACGTTCTCCCAGCCGAGTCCGTCGGTGCCGAACACGTCGGGCTGGCCCAACCGGTTCAGGATGCCTGCCGCGGGGAGCACCGCGATGGGCAGCTGAAGGCTGCGGCCCATCTTCTGCAGGCCTTGGAACAGGCCGTTCCACCACTTGGGCGGCGGCGCCGCCGTGCTCTGCACACTCATGGACGTCCTCCCGGAACAAGCCATTCCTCGCGGGTGTTGCACACTGGTGTAGACCAGTTGCGATACGGTCCCGGAGTGCTGCGACACGCGGTCCTCCGGTGATCGTCATCCTTTGCCACGTCCGGCTGGTGCGCCCGTGAAGATGGGCCAACCGTGGGTTAACGTGACAAAGCGGCCAACGCTGGGCCGACGCGTCGTGACGCAGCGACCTTTGATCATTCAGGGAGAAACACATGGCCACCAAGGCTGAGAAGATCGTCGCCGGGCTCGGCGGGCTCGACAACATCGAAGAGGTCGAGGGCTGCATCACGCGCCTGCGGACCGAGGTCGTCAACCCGGACCTCGTCAACGAGACCGCCCTCAAGGCGGCCGGCGCGCACGGCGTCGTGCGCATGGGCACCGCGATCCAGGTCGTCATCGGCACCGACGCCGACCCGATCGCCGGCGAGATCGAAGACATGATGTGAGCCGCTGAGCTCCGCCCGCGGGCCCGGATCCAACCCCCTGGATCCGGGCCCGCGGCATTGCCGCCCCCGAACCCCGCCCCCTCGCCGGCGCACCGCCCCCCCCGGAACCGGCCACCCCCGACGGCGTGCGGAACCCGGCCCTCACCCATACCGACTAGGCTCGACCCATGTCTCGTATCGACGGCCGAACCCCCGAACAGCTCCGCCCCGTCACCATCGAACGCGGATGGAGCAAGCACGCCGAGGGCTCCGTCCTCGTCTCCTTCGGCGACACGAAGGTCCTGTGCACCGCCTCCTTCACCGAGGGCGTCCCGCGCTGGCGCAAGGGCAGCGGCCAGGGCTGGGTCACCGGGGAGTACTCGATGCTCCCGCGCGCCACCAACACCCGCGGCGACCGCGAGTCCGTACGCGGCAAGATCGGCGGCCGTACGCACGAGATCAGCCGCCTGATCGGCCGCTCCCTCCGGGCCGTCGTCGACTACAAGGCACTGGGCGAGAACACCATCGTCCTGGACTGCGACGTCCTCCAGGCCGACGGCGGCACCCGCACCGCCGCCATCACCGGCGCGTACGTCGCCCTCGCCGACGCCATCGCCTGGGGCCGCACCAAGAAGCTCGTCAAGGCGGGCCGCGAACCCCTCACCGGCACCGTCTCCGCCGTCTCCGTCGGCATCGTCGGCGGCGTCCCCCTCCTCGACCTCTGCTACGAGGAGGACGTCCGCGCCGACACCGACATGAACGTCGTCTGCACCGGCGACGGCCGCTTCGTCGAGGTCCAGGGCACCGCCGAGGCCGAGCCCTTCGACCGCAAGGAACTCAACGCCCTGCTCGACCTCGCGGCGGGCGGCTGCGCGGACCTCACCGCCCTGCAGAACCGCGCCCTGACCGCGGCGAGCGCGGACGCCGAGGCGCCCACCGCGCCGTAGCGCAGGTCAACGGCCGCCCCGTGCGCGCCGTGCGCAACCCTGCGGGCCCCGGCGGCGTCGTAACGGATACGGGTGTACGGCTTCAACTCCGTACGCCCGGCCATCCGTTGACCGCGGGAGGCCGGAACGCTCCGGCCGCCCGCGGCCCGTCCCAGGAGGACCCCTGCCCATGCCGTCCGCCGTACGCAGCACCCGCCGCCGCGCCGCCCTGGCCCTCGCCGCCGCGGCACTCGCGCTTCCGCTCACCGTCGGCTGTGCCGCCCTCGACAAGGCCATGGACTGCGCCAACACCGCCGCGACCATCGCCACCAGCGTCGACAAGCTCCAGCAGGCGATATCCTCCGCGGCCAACGACCCGAGCCAGTCGAAGCAGGCACTCGACGACATCGACCGCGAACTGAAGACCCTCGGCGACAAGACCGACAACGCCGACCTCTCCAAGGCGGTCAAGGACCTCGGCGCCGGCGTCACCAGCGTCCGCAAGTCCATCGACTCCGGCGACACCCCGAACCTCAAGCCGGTCACCGACGCGGCCTCCGAGATCGGGAAGGTCTGCACCCCCGGCTGATGCCGGCCGGGAGGCTACGGGGCGCGGGCACGCCCGCGCCCCGTAGCGTGGACCCATGACCACCCGCCTCATCCTCGCCACCCGCAACGCAGGCAAGATCACCGAGCTGCGTACGATCCTGACCGACGCGCACCTCCCGTACGAACTCGTCGGCACCGACGCCTACCCGGAGGTCCCCGACGTCAAGGAGACCGGCGTCACCTTCGCCGAGAACGCCCTCCTCAAGGCCCACGCCATGGCCAGGGCGACCGGCCTGCCCGCCATCGCCGACGACTCCGGGCTCGCCGTCGACGTCCTGGGCGGCGCCCCCGGCATCTTCTCCGCCCGCTGGTCCGGCACCCACGGCGACGACCGGGCCAACCTGGACCTCCTCCTGGCCCAGCTCGCCGACATCGCCCCCGAACACCGCGCCGCCCACTTCGCCTGCGCGGCGGCCCTCGCCCTGCCCGACGGCACCGAGCGCGTGGTCGAGGGCCTGATGCCCGGCACCCTGCGCACCGCCCCCGCGGGCACCCACGGCTTCGGCTACGACCCGATCCTCCAGCCGGAGGGCCACGACGTCACCTGCGCGGAACTGACCCCGGCCGAGAAGAACGCCATCTCCCACCGCGGCAAGGCGTTCCGGGCACTGGTGCCGGTGCTGCGGGAGCTGCTGGGCTGAGTGCCGCGTCGCGGAAACGCATGAGCGCGGCACCACGTGGGTGCCGCGCTCGTGCAGTGGGCCCGGTGGGACTCGAACCCACGACACGCCGCCCCTAAAACGGCTCCCTCTGGCCAGCTGGGGTACGGGCCCATCGGGCATCACTGTACTGGGTCGGCCGAAGGTGCTGAGAGGCGAGAGCGATGCCGTGCAGCAGAGCCAGGATCAGAACTTCGGCTCGCGGGCCTGGGATTCGACCAGTTCGGCGGCTTCTTCCTTGGTCTCCACCGACGGCGGGGAGCCGTCCAGCGGCTTCTGGGCGGTTTCCTTCATGCAGGCGACCGCGATGATGCCGACCAGGGCCGCGGCCATCGAGTAGTACGCCGGCATCAGGTTGTTGCCGGTCAGGGCGATCAGGCCGGTGACGACCAGCGGGGTGGTGCCGCCGAAGATCGAGGCGGAGAGGTTGTAGCCGACCGAGAGGGAGCCGTAGCGGACCGAGGTCGGGAACAGGGCGGGGAGGGCGGCGGACATGGTGCCCAGCAGGCAGACCAGGGAGAGGCCGAGCATCAGCAGTCCCGCGACGATCGCCGGGATGCTGCCCTGGCCGAGCAGGAGGAAGGCGGGGAGGGAGAGGACGAAGAAGCCGACCATGCCGGTCATCAGCAGGGGCTTGCGGCCGAACCGGTCGCTGAGCTTGCCGACCTGGTTGATGATCAGCATCAGGAAGACCATGACGGCGAGCAGGATCAGCAGGCCGTGGGTCTCCGAGTAGCCGAGTTCCTTGGAGAGGTACGTCGGCATGTAGGACAGCAGCATGTAGTCGGTGACGTTGTACGCGCCGACCAGGCAGATGCACAGGATCAGGGTCGGCCAGTAGTCGCGGAAGATCTTGCCCAGGTCGCCCTTGGCGGACTTCTCGACGGCGTCGGCGGCCTCGGAGGCCCGCGCGTTCTCGTTCTCCAGCTTCTGGAAGGCCGGGGTCTCGTCCAGCTTCAGCCGCAGGTAGAGGCCGATGAGGCCCATCGGGGCGGCCACCAGGAACGGTACGCGCCAGCCCCACTCGCGCATCGTGTCGTTGCCGAGGATCGCGGTGAGGGCGGTGACCAGGCCCGCCGCGCCGACGTAACCCGCCAGCGTGCCGAACTCCAGGAAGCTGCCGAAGAAGCCGCGGCGCTTGTCCGGGGCGTACTCGGCGATGAACGTGGACGCGCCGCCGTACTCGCCGCCGGTGGAGAAGCCCTGGAGCATCCGGAAGAAGATCAGCAGGATCGGTGCCCATACGCCGATCGAGTCCCAGGACGGGATGAGGCCGATGGCCAGGGTGCCGACCGACATCAGGATCATCGTCAGCGCCAGGACCTTCTTGCGGCCGATCCGGTCGCCCATCGGTCCGAAGAACATGCCGCCCAGCGGCCTCACCAGGAAGGCCACGGCGAAGGTCGCGAAGGAGGACAGCAGCTGCGCGGTGTCGTTCCCGGACGGGAAGAAGACATGGCCGAGGGTGACGGCCAGGTAGGAGTAGATGCCGAAGTCGAACCACTCCATGGCGTTGCCCAGCGAGGCCGCCTTCACGGCCCGCTTGACCGCGGCCTCGTCCGTGACGGTGATGTCCGACCTGCGCAGGGGAGGATTCTTCCGTCTTCTGATCGTCCGGAAGAGTGCGCGGTGCCGCTTCACCGCCTCGGGGTCGGCCTCGGTCTGCGGTCCGTTGGCCGCCATGGTGGAGTTCCTTTCCTTGGACACCTATCCAAGGATTACTTCTGCACAATCGCGACGATCGCAAACGGAAGCCCCGCGCCGAGAGGACTTTCGTCACGTCGCGGCGCGGGGCGTGCGGCCCGGCGGGGCGCTCCGGCGGGGGCCGCCGGGACCCGGGGACGGGCAGGTGGGAGGGGGTCGCTCAGATCTTCAGGTCCTTGATGATCTTCGCTACGTGGCCGGTCGCCTTGACGTTGTAGAAGGCGTGCTCGACCTTGCCGTCCTCGTCCACCACGACGGTCGAACGGATGACGCCGGTCACCGTCTTGCCGTACAGCTTCTTCTCGCCGAACGCGCCGTACGCCTCCAGGGTCTCCTTGGACGGGTCGCCGACCAGGGTGACCTTCAGGTCCTCCTTCTCGCGGAACTTCGCGAGCTTCTCCGGCTTGTCGGGGGAGACGCCGATGACGTCGTACCCGGCGGCCGTCAGCAGGTCGAGGTTGTCGGTGAAGTCGCAGGCCTGCTTGGTGCAGCCGGGGGTCAGCGCGGCCGGGTAGAAGTAGACGATGACCTTGCGGCCCTTGTGGGAGGCCAGGGAGACGTCGTTGCCGTCGGCGTCGGGCAGGGTGAAGGCGGGGGCGGTGTCGCCGGGGGCGAGGCGCTCACTCATGGGAACTCCCGGGTGGGGTGGCGGGCAGGGATACGGGTTGAGCGTAATGGGGGTGCCGATGGGTGCGAGTGCGCGGGAGCTGACAGACTGTTCAGGACGGATTACCGGACCGGACCACGGAGGCGGCGCAGTGTCGGAAGCCAGGACCCCTGCGCAGATCGAGGCGGACATCGTCCGCAGGCGCGAGCAGCTCGCGGTGACGCTCGACGAGATCGGTGTACGGCTGCACCCCAGGACCATCGTGGGCGACGCCAGGGCCAAGGCGCGGTCGGCGGTGGACGAGACCGCGGGCCGGGCCTTCGAGGCCGTGAACCGCAAGGTCACGGACGTGCGGGCACAGTTCGTGGACGCACAGGGCGCTCCCCGGGTGGACCGGCTGGTGCCGGTGGCCGTGGTCGCGGTGGCGGTCGTGGGCCTGCTCCTGGTGTCCTCGCGCCGCAGCAAGCGCTGACCCGCGCGCCGACGAGGACGGCCGGGACAGGTAGGTTGCGTGGCGTGAGCGAGAAGACCCGTCCCCGCGACAACAGCGACAGCGACGACAAGCTGCCCATCCGGATGCTGCACGACCGTGTGCTGGTGAAGTCCGACAGCCCGGAGGGCGAGCGCCGTTCGGGCGGCGGCATCCTGATTCCGGCGACCGCCGCGGTGGGCAAGCGCCTGGCCTGGGCCGAGGTCGTCGCCGTTGGGCAGAACGTACGGACCGTGGTGCCCGGCGACCGGGTGCTGTACGACCCCGAGGACCGCGCCGAGGTCGAGGTGCGCGGCACCGCCTATGTGCTGATGCGGGAGCGGGACCTGCACGCGGTGGCCTCCGAGCGGGTCTCCGAGGACTCGACCGGCCTGTACCTGTAGCGGCGGCCGACGCCGCGCGAGAGCGGCCGAAAGGGCCTGGTGACCACCGTCACCAGGCCCTTTTCCGTGCTCTTTGCTACCTTGGTGGGACCCCGACGAGACGCGCCGTACCGGGTTCACGACAAGACGACGCACCCGTGAGTTGTCCGCGTAAGTCTCTTGTCGGAGGTGCCGTCATGGCATGGGTCCTGTTGGTCGTCGCCGGTCTGCTCGAAGTCGGCTGGTCGATCGGGATGAAGTTCACCGAGGGGTTCACCCGGCTGTGGCCGAGCGTGTTCACCGGTGCCGGGATCGTGGTCAGCATGCTGCTGCTGTCGCAGGCCGCCAAGACGCTGCCGATCGGTACGGCCTACGGCGTCTGGGTCGGCATCGGCGCGGCCGGTGCGGCGGTGGTCGGCATGCTCGTGCTGAACGAGCCCGTCACGGCGGCCCGGATCTTCTTCGTCTGTCTGCTGCTGGTCGCCGTGGTCGGCCTGAAGGCCACCTCGGGTCACTGACGCGGCACGGCCGGCGCCGGGGTGCTTCCCCGGCGCCGGCCGTGTTTCCGCTGCCCGGCGCCGCTATTCGCCGAAGCGCTGGGGCGGGTTCCCGCCGCCCCCGTCGTCCCCGCCGCCGTCGCCGCCGCCGAGCAGGCCGCCGATCGGGTCCTGGCCGCCGCCCCCGGTGTCGTCACCGCCGCCGGTGTCGCCCCCGCCGCCGGTGGTCGGGGTGCCGCCGTCGGTGGTGGCGCCGCCGCCGGTGGTGGGGCCCCCGGTCGCGTTGCCGCCCCCGGTCCGGCCGCCCGTGGCGTCGTCGCCGCCCGTGGTGGGGGTGCCGCCGGTGGGGGTTCCGCCGTTCTGCTGCCCGCCGTCGGTGGCGGTGCCCCCGGTGTCGTCGCCCGGCTGGTCCCGGCCCGCGGTGTCCCCGGTGGGCGGGGCCACGGGCGGCTGCACGGGCGGCGCCACCGGCGGTTCGGCGCCCTCCTCCAGCTCCAGGTCGAATTCCTTGACGGGCTTGCCCTTCAGCGCGTCCGCGGTGTACTGCGCCCAGGTCTCGGCCGGGGCGCCGCCGCCGTTGATGCGCTGCTGGCCCAGCGCCCCGTACAGCGGCTTCTGGACGGCCGTGTCGGGGTCCGCGCCCATCACCGCGACCACGGTCGCCAGGTCCGGGGTGTAGCCCGCGAACCAGGCCGCCTTGTCCTCCTCGGCGGTGCCCGTCTTGCCGGCCGCCGGGCGGCCCGCGGCACTGGCCGCGGCCCCGGTGCCCTCCGCGACGACGCTCTGCAGGATTGAGGTGGTGGTGTCGGCGGCGGCCCGCGAGACGGCCTGCTTGGCCTCCTGCTTGGGCAGCGGCAGATCGGTGCCGTTCTTGGAGATCTTTTCGACGAGTGTGTACGTGCCGTGCTTGCCGTGGTTCGCCAGGGTGGCGTACGCCTCGGTCATGTCCAGGACGCTCGCGGTGGCGACGCCGAGCGCGATCGAGGGGACCGGGTGGAACTCCGGGGTCTCCTCGGGCAGGCCGAGGGCGACGGCGGTCTCCTTGACCTTCTTCGGGCCGACGTCGACGGCCATCTGCGCGTACACCGCGTTGACGGACTTGTCGGTGGCGGTGCGCACCGAGATCTGCCCGTAGGAGCGGTCGTCCTCGTTCTCCGGGGCGAAGGGGATGGAACTGCCCACGACGGGGCGCCTGTTGGTGCCGTCGTAGGTGGTGTTGGGGGTGATCGGGACACCGGACTGGGTGGTGGAGCCGTTCTCCACGGCCGCGGTGAAGACGAACGGCTTGAAGGTGGAGCCGACCTGGAAGTCGCGGCGAGTGGCGTTGGAGACGTACTGCTTGGTGTAGTCGATGCCGCCGTACATCGCGACGACCTTGCCGCTCGCCGGGTCGATGGAGGCGCCGCCGACGCGTACGTTGCGGTCCGCCCTGCGGTCCTTGTCGACCTTCTTCATCACGTTGTCCTGGACCGCCTTCACGAAGGCGTCCTGGCGGGGCTTCTCCAGGGTGGTGGTGATGCGGTAGCCGCCGGTGTTGAGGGTCTCCTCGTCGATCACCTTGTTGTCGGTGAGGTAGTCCTCGACGGCCTGCACGATGTACCCGCGCTGGCCGGAGAGGCCGGAGGCGGGCCTGGCCTGCTGCGGCTGCGGGAACTTGGTCCTCGCCCGCTCCGCCTGCTTGAGCCAGCCCTCCTTGACCATGCCGTCCAGTACGTAGTTCCAGCGGCCGAGCGCCTTGCCGCGGTTCTCCGGGTGGGTGGCGACGTCGTAGGCGTTGGGCGCGTTCAGCAGCGAGGCCAGGTAGGCGCCCTCCGCGGCGCCGAGGGTGCCGATGTCCTTGCCGTAGTAGGCCTGGGCGGCGGCCTGGATGCCGTAGGCGTTGCGGCCGAAGTAGCTGGTGTTGAGGTAGCCCTCCAGGATGGAGTCCTTGGACTCCTCGCGGTTGAGCTTGATCGCGATGAAGAACTCCTTCACCTTGCGGGTGACGGTCTGCTCCTGCGCCAGGTAGTAGTTCTTCACGTACTGCTGGGTGATCGTCGAGCCGGACTGCTTGCCCTTGCCGGTGGCGGTGTTCCAGGCGGCCCTGAGCATGGCCTGCGGGTCGACGGCGGGCTCGCTGTAGAAGCCCCGGTCCTCGGCGGCCAGGACCGCGTGCTGGACGGACTTGGGGACCTGGGAGAGCTTGACGTTCTCCCGGTTGACCTCGCCGTCGAGGGCCAGCGGGGTGCCGTCCGCGTACAGGTAGACGTTGGACTGGGCGGTCGCGGTGTCGTTCGCCTTGGGGATCTTCACCATGGTGTAGCCGGCCACGAACGCGCCGCTGAGCAGGAGCGCGAGCAGCAGGAAGGTGCCCAGCACCATCCGCCAGGTGGGGATCAGTCGACGCCAGCCGGTGCGCTTGGGCCGCTTGGGCTTCTTGCCCTTCCCGCCCGTGCCGTCGGCACCCCCGCTTGCCCCGCTCTCCGCCCCGCTCTCCGGTTCCGGGGCCGGAACGGAGGGGTCCCTGGGGGCCCAGCCCGGTTGCTGCTGCGGCTCGTCGCTCATGCCTGTGAAGACTCCTCGGACGCGGCCAGAGTTTCACTCTCCGGCATAACGGTGTCGTATCGGGCTATTCGCATGTACCCCCATAAAACACCGTGCCCCGCTGCTGTCCCCACCCGCCCTCACGCGCGGCGAGTAATCACTCGCGGAGGGTGACCCCGTTGCACTAGGGTCGAACGCTTTGGTGTCGCGGGTGTGGCAGGGCCAAGCGGCACAACGAGCGAGGAGGGGCGAGGGGTGTGGGTGCGATGGCGGTTGTACGTACTCGTGGCGGCCGGCGGCTTCCGGCGGTACGCCACCTACCGGCTGGCCACGGCCGCCGGGGTCTTCACCAACACGGTCTTCGGCTTCGTCATCGCGTACACCTACACCGCGCTCTGGAACCAGCGCCCGGGGCTCGGCGGCTATGACCTCCCCGAGGCCCTCTCCTACGTCTGGCTCGGCCAGGCCCTGCTCGCCGCCGCCTCGTTGATGGGCGGCGGCTTCCAGGACGAGCTGATGGAACGCATCCGCTCGGGTGCCGTCGCCACCGATCTGCACCGGCCCGTCGACCTGCAACTGTGGTATCTGGCAGGAGACTTGGGCCGAAGCGCCTTTCTGCTCCTGGGGCGCGGGGTGGCACCGATGGTGGCGGGGGCGCTCGCCTTCGAGATCGCGCTGCCGCCCGCCTGGTGGATCTGGCCGGCCTTCCTGGTCTCGGTGTGGCTGGGGCTGGTGGTGAGCTTCGCGCTGCGGTTCATGGTGGGGCTGAGCGCGTTCTGGCTGATGGACGGTGCGGGAGTGGCCCAACTGTCCTGGCTGTCGGCGATGTTCTTCTCCGGGATGATGCTGCCGCTGACGCTCTTCCCCGGGCTGCTGGGCGAGGTGGCCCGTCAGCTGCCGTGGTCCTCGATCCTCCAGATCCCGGCCGATGTGTTCCTGGGCAAGCGGACCGGCTGGGACCTGATGGGCGCGTACGCCTTCCAGGCGGGCTGGGCGGCCGTCCTGCTGACGGCGGGCCGGCTGCTCCAGGGCGTGGCGACGCGACGGGTGGTGGTCCAGGGTGGCTGAACGGCTCGCCCGCGCCCGCGACGGGCTGCGGGCGTACGGGATGATCTCCGCGATGTGGGTCCGCTCGACGATGGCCTACCGCGCGTCCTTCGTGATGACCACCCTCGGCAACCTCGCGGCGACCGGGCTCGACTTCGTCGCCGTACTGCTGATGTTCCAGCACGTCGACGCGCTCGGCGGATTCACCCTGCCCGAGGTGGCGCTGCTGTACGGGCTGGCGGGCGCGGCACTGGGCCTGGCCGACCTCGCCTTGGGGCAGATGGGCAGGCTGGGGCAGAAGGTGCGCGACGGCACCCTGGACGCCCTGCTGGTGCGCCCGGCGCCGGTGCTCGCGCAGGTGGCGGCGGACCGGTTCGCGCTGCGCCGGCTGGGGCGGGTCACCCAGGGGTTCGGGGTGCTGGTGTACGCCGTGACGCAGCTCGATCTGGCCTGGACCCCGCTCAAGGTCCTGATGGTGCCGATGATGCTGCTCAGCGGCGGGGCGATCTTCGCGGCGGTGTTCGTGATGGGCGGTGCGTTCCAGTTCTGGGCGCAGGACGCCTCGGAGGTGCAGTCGGCGTTCACCTTCGGCGGGAACGCGCTGCTCCAGTACCCGCCGACGGTGTTCGCCAAGGACCTGGTGCGCGGGGTCACCTTCCTGCTGCCGCTGGCCTTCGTGAACTGGATTCCGGCGATGTACCTGCTGGGGAGGCCCTATCCGCTGGCGGTGCCGGAGTGGTTCGCGTTCCTGCCGCCGGTGGTGGCGGTGGGGTTCTGGGTGGTGGCGGGATTTCTGTGGCGGGCGGGACTGCGCTCGTACCGGAGTACGGGAAGCTGAGGGATTCGATGGGTGCGGGTGCGGGTGGAGTCGCGGACAGGGGCGAGGAGTTCATCGTCCTGGAAGGCGTCGAGAAGGTCTTCGACGTACGGCGCAGAGCGGGCCTGCTGCGCCGCGAGAAGCGGCAGGTGCGGGCCGTCGACGGCATCAGCTTCACGGTGCCGCGCGGCGAGATGGTCGGCTACATCGGCCCCAACGGCGCGGGCAAGTCCACCACCATCAAGATGCTGACCGGCATCCTCACCCCGAGCGGCGGCCGGCTGCGGGTGGCGGGCATCGACCCGGCGAAGCACCGCACCCGGCTGGCACAGCGCATCGGGGTCGTCTTCGGCCAGCGGACCACCCTGTGGTGGGACCTGCCGCTCAGGGATTCGTACCGGCTGATGCACCGGATGTACCGGATCCCGGACGACCGCTTCGCCGCGAACCTGGCGCGCTGCGTCGAACTCCTCGACCTGGGCGAGCTGCTGGACGTCCCCGTGCGTCAGCTCTCGCTCGGCCAGCGGATGCGCGGCGACATCGCCGCCGCCCTCCTCCACGACCCGGAGGTGCTGTACCTGGACGAGCCGACCATCGGCCTGGACGTCGTGTCCAAGGCCAGGGTCCGCGAGTTCCTCCGCGACCTGAACGCCGAGCACGGCACGACGGTGCTGCTGACCACCCACGACCTCACCGACATCGAGCAGCTCTGCAAACGCGTGATGGTCATCGACCACGGGCGGCTGGTGTACGACGGCGCCCTCGCCGGACTGCACGAGGTGGGGGAGAGCGAGCGCACGCTGGTGGTCGACCTGGAACGCGAACACCCGCCGGTGCGCACCGGGTTGGCGCGCGTGGTGAAGGTGGAGGGCCCCCGCCAGTGGCTGGCCTTCCCTGCGGCGGCCCCGGCGGCCCCGCTGGTGGCCGAACTCGCCGCCGCCTACCCGCTCGTCGACCTCTCGGTCAGGGAACCGGACATCGAGGCCGTGATCGCGAAGATGTACGCGGGACAGGACGCTCCGGGGGCGCGCGACTAGGCTGGGCCGTATGACCAGTGACCTCCCCGACCGCCGTCCGGACACCGCTCCCGGTACCCCCGGCGCCGCACCCGCGATGCGGGCCTCCGACGCGGATCGTGAACGCATAGCCGAGGTGCTCCGCGAGGCGCTCACCGAGGGGCGGCTCGACATGGAGGAGTTCGACGAACGGCTGGGCGCGGCGTACAAGTCCCGTACGCAGGGCGAGCTTCAGCTGCTGGTACGGGACCTGCCGGTGTCCGCGGGGGCGGCACCGTCGGTACTGACTCCGGCGGCCGGCGCGGAGGTCACCGGCTGGGCGGGCCGGGTGGGCGTACCGGCCACGTCGAAGGGGGCGTTCGCCTTCTGGGGCGGGTTCAAGCGGTGGGGGAAGTGGAGCGTGGGCCGCAACTTCACCGCCTTCGCGATGTGGGGCGGCGGCGAGATCGACCTGCGCGAGGCGCGCTTCGAGGAGCACGAGGCGGTGATCCGCTGCATCACGATCATGGGCGGGATCACGGTGAAGGTCCCGCAGGACCTGACGGTGGAGGTCACCGGCCTCGGCATCATGGGCGGCTTCGACGACAAGGCGACGGGGGAGGGCACGGCGGGGTCCCCGAGGGTACGGGTGACGGGGTTCGCCCTGATGGGCGGCGTGGGAGTGGACCGCAAGCTCCGCAAGGCGGAGAAGGAGCGCCTGCGCGAACAACGCCGCCGGCAACTCGACTGACCCCGGCCCGGCCGCGCCTCCGCGGGCACCGGGGGCGGCCCGGCACCCCCGGCTGCTACACCCCCGACTGCCTCGACGCCTCTCCGTCCCTCACCAACGCCCGCACCTCGACCCACTGCCCCATCCGCCGGTACCCCTCGTCGCTGGGGTGCAGATGGTCGCCCGAGTCGTACACCGGCAGCATCCGCGTCGGGGCGAACGGGTCGCGCACCGCGCGGTCGAAGTCGATCACCGTGTCGAAGACCTGTCCGGCCCGGATTCCGGCGTTGACCTGCTGGCGCACCGCCTCCAGTTCCGGCGTCCAGGCCGGGTGTCCGGCGAACGGCAGCAGCGTCCCGCCGAGCACCCGCTGGTTGCGCTGGTGGCCCTGGCGCACCAGTTCCCGCAGTCCGTCCAGGATCCGGTTCGCGTCCGTCTCGTGCGGGCGGGCGATGATGTCGTTGATGCCCAGCAGCACCACGACCGCCTTCGCCCCCGGCTGCCCTGCCGCGTCCTTGGCGAAGCGCGAGAGGCCGCTGGGGCCGCGGTTGTCGGTGAGCAGCCGGTTGCCGCTGATGCCCTGGTTGAGCACCCCGTACCGGGGCGCTCCCGCCTCCGAGCGCAGCCGGTCGGACAGGACGTCGGGGTAGCGCCGGTTGGTGTCGACGCCGGACGTCATCCCGTCCGTTATCGAGTCGCCGAACAGTACGACCGAGCCGTCCGCGTCGGGGTTCAGCACGTCCACGCCGGTCAGGTAGCGCCACCGGGTGGTGCGGGAGGTGTAGGCGGCGCCCTCGGTGTCCCGGGTGTGGTCGCCGACCGCGCTGTAGCTGGTCTGCCGCGAGTGCGGGTGGTACGTCACATAGCTGCCGGCCGCCGCCGTGTAGACGCTGACCAGCAGGTCCGCGTCGTACGGCACCCTGATCGCCGTACCGTCGCTGACCACCGAACCACCGGCCGGCACCACCACGGACGGCTTGCCGCGGAAGGTCACCGGCCGCAGCGTGCCCGGTTCGGCCGCCGGGCCGCCCGAGGCCGCCGCGACGGCGATCGACGCACGGGAGACGTGCAGCGGCGCGCGTCCGAAGAGGTTCGAGAGGGTGATGCGGGCAGCGGTGCCACCGATGCTGGTGTGCACGACGTTGCGTACGGAACGCCCGGCGAGCCCCCGTGGTGTCTTCGGCTCCGGGCCGACCGGCGAGGCGCTCCAGGTGCCGATCCACCGGCCGGCGCCGGCCGGCCGCAGCCCGGTGCCGCCGGGGCGCTGTTCCTTGCCCGCGGCGTGGTGCGATCCGGTCCTCCCGCGGCCGGGACCGTCCCCGCCGAAGAGCGAGGTCAGGGCGAAAATTCCGCCGGATATCAGTACGACCACTGCTGTCAGACCTGCCAGCAGGGCATAACCACGGCGCCTGGTCATGCGGTGGGGGACTCCTAGGTGCGCGGGGGGAGTCTGGAGCTCCCCGTTCGAGAACCGAACTGATCACCATGATGAGGCATGGCATGGAGAGCTGTGACGCCGGGAACTCAAGGTGCGTCCCAGGAGTAGGTCAGGTAAGGAGTTCGCGTACGGGTCTTCTCGTACGTACGGCAACGTACGGAACCGGACGGCAGCGCCCGGCACGCGAACCGAACCGGGCCGCACGGCGGTACCGGCAGCAGGACCGGACGGCCCCGAGCCGGCACCGGACACCACCGGCACGGGCGAACGGAATGGGCGGAGCGGATGGATCGCAGGGACGGCAGGACGGCGGCCGGGAACCAACCCGACGGACGAGGGGACGAGCCGGACGGGCGTGAAGGGCGTGACGGGTTCGGCGGCACCGGTTCCGGCGGCAGTGGGTCCGACGGCACCGGGTCCGGCGCGGGCGGGTCCGGCGTGGGCCGATCCGACAGGGACCATGTCGGCACGGGCCGTCCAGGCACGGAACTTCCCGGCACGGACGGCCCCGGCACGGAACTTCCCGGCACGGATCGTCCCGCCACTGAACGACCCGGCACCGGCCGTCCCGGCACGGGCAGGGCCGCCCCCGCCCCCGCCGCCCGGCCGCCCTTCGCCTTCAGTGCCGCCGACGAGGAGCGGCGGCGTGGTGTGCGCCGGATGAAGGCCACCGCCACCGGCCTGCTCCTCTTCGTCGCCGTCGTGTACGTCCTCGCCAAGTGGGCCGAGCACCAGGGCCTCACCGGCTGGCCCGGTTACGTCGCCGCGGCGGCCGAGGCCGGCATGGTCGGCGCGATGGCCGACTGGTTCGCGGTCACCGCGCTCTTCAAGCACCCCCTGGGCATCCCCATCCCGCACACCGCGATCATCCCCACGAAGAAGGACCAGCTCGGCGTCTCGCTGGGCGAGTTCGTTGGCGAGAACTTCCTCTCCGAGGACGTCATCAGGGCCCGCCTCGCCCCTCTCGACATGGGCGGCAGGCTCGGCGCCTGGCTCGCCGAACCCGCGCACGCCGACCGCGTCACCGAGGAACTGGCCACCGCGCTGCGCGGCGCCCTCACCGTGCTGCGCGACTCCGACGTCCAGGCGGTCGTCGGCGAGGCGATCACCCGCCGCGCGGACGCCGCCGAGATCGCCCCGGGCCTGGGCAAGGCACTGGACAAGGTGGTCGCGGACGGCGCCCACCACCGGGCCGTCGACCTGATCTGCACCCGCGCGCACGACTGGCTGGTGGAGCACGGCGACTCGGTGATGGACGCGGTACAGGGCGGCGCCCCCGGCTGGACCCCCCGTTTCGTCGACCGCAAGATCGGCGACCGGGTCTACAAGGAGCTGCTCCGCTTCGTCACCGAGATGCGGGACATGCCCAGCCACCCGGCCCGCGGCGCCATCGACCGCTTCCTGGCCGACTTCGCGACCGACCTCCAGTCGGACTCCGAGACCCGCGCCCGGGTCGAACGCTTCAAGTCGGACATCCTCAACCGCTCCGAGGTCCAGGACGTCATCGCCTCCGCGTGGTCCGCGGTCCGTTCGATGATCATCGCCGCCGCCGACGACGACCGCTCCGAACTGCGGCTGCGCGTCCGCGCCTCCCTGATCTCCCTCGGTACGCGGCTGGCGACGGACGGCCGCCTGCAGCGCAAGCTGGAGGGCTGGGTCGAGGGCGCGGCGGTGTACGTCATCACCACGTACCGCTCCGAGATCACGTCCCTCATCACGGACACGGTCGCCGGCTGGGACGCCGACCACACGTCGAAGAAGATCGAGGCCCACATCGGCCGCGACCTCCAGTTCATCCGGATCAACGGAACGGTGGTGGGTGCGCTGGTCGGCCTGCTGATCTACACGGTCTCGACGGCGTTCGGCGCGTAGCCGCTGCGCGCGGGCGTACGGGGCGGCGGTGCGGCGCCGCGCGGCCGATCACCCGCGCTGGGGCTGCGGTACGGCTCCCGCGCAGTCGCTGACCCGCGCGGGGGCCGCCTACGGGGGACGTACGGCCGCTCACCCGCGCGGGGCAGCGTACGTGAGCCGAGTACGCGGAAGGGGAGGGCGGGGGCCACCGTGCCGCCCCTCGCCCTCCCCTCCCGCCCGCACTCGCGTCCCTACGGCGTGGCTACGCGTCCGCATCCGCGGCGGCCCCGCACCGCGAGCCGCACCGGGTCGTGGCCCAGGAGGCCACCGCGACGCCACCGGCCACGGCGAACACCGCGGGCCACGCCCCGACCTTCTTCGCCAACGGGTGCGACCCGGCGAAGGCGGCCACGTACGCCCCGGTCAGCCCGATCGCGGCCTTGGTCCCGGCCGCCTGCTGCCACTGCCGGGCCGCCACCGCACCGGCCGCCGCGAGCGCCACTCCGCCCAACGGCCGCTTCTTCGTCCACCGGGCAACCCCGTAACCACCGACGAGCCCGGTCGCGGCCACTACGGATGCGGGCACCTTCGCCATGACACTTGCCTCCTGCTGGATCCGACGTGCGCCTGTGGCACGTCTGCGCTCCCGAGGCTAACGAAAGCACTGGCCGTAACGTCACGGCGCGTACTCACGGCCGCATCCGTACGCCCGCGCACAAGCCCCGCACCCCTCCGCGCACCGCCGCACCCGTTCCGCACCCGGTCCGGCTCCCGCACGGTCACCGGCCCATCACCGGCCCGATGCCGGGGCCGGTCTCACTCGCAGCCGACGCCGTCGCCGTCGCGGTCGAGGTGGCGGGCGTATCCGGGGTCGCCGCGGTGGATGGGCGCGGCACCGGCGGCCCGTACGGCGGTGCAGTTCTTGTAGTACGTGGCACCGCCACCGGACGATCCACCACTGGTCCCGCCGCTGGAGGACCCGCCGGACGACCCGCCCGTGGACCCGCCGGAGGACCCTCCCGACCCTCCGGAGGTCCCGGACGAGCTCTCGCAGCCGACGCCGTCGCCGTCGCGGTCGAGGTGGCGGGCGTATCCGGGGTCGCCGCGGTGGATGGGCGCGGCGCCCGCGGCCCGTACGGCGGAGCAGTTCGCGTAGTACACGGTGGGCTCGGGCGGCTTGGCGGTCTTCCTGGGCTTGGGCACCGAGGGAGCCTTGGGAGTGCTCGCGGGCGCGCTGACGTTGATCCGTACGACGGCGGTGTCGCTGACGGCGCCCGCGCCCTTCCCCGCCACCTGGTAGGTGAACTCGTCCGCGCCCGTGTAACCGGCGGTCGCGGTGTAGACGAGGTTCGTTCCGCTGACGACGGCAGTCCCGTGCTGCGGCTTGACGGACACGGTCAGCGCGTACGTCCCGGCCCCGACGGCTCGGGCCACGTCCGCGTCCTCGGCGCCGGTACCGGTGAGGGTGTCATTGGCCAGCGCGGCCACCACGATCTGCTTGCCGCCCTGCCCGCTCGCCGAGTCGTCCACCAGGTCGAGCGCCGTCTTCGCGGCGGTGGGCGTGGGCGGGGCGGTGGTCCGCACCGCCACCGGCTTCGCGTCCCGTGCCTTGTCGGCCCCGCTCGCGCCTCCCTCGCACCCGGTCAGCACGAGCGATATCGCCGCGGCACCGCCGATCCCTATCGCCCCCGCCCGCCGTCTGCGCGCCGCGCCGTTCTTCCGCATGTGCCCCCCAAGGCCAATGAAAGTGAACTGAGGGGCCGATGATGACATTTATGTGAAGGAGAAGTGAGGGAGTGATGGTCGAATGGCTGAAAGTGACCGGTTTACTTCCGCCACCGCTGCACCAGGCCCAGCCCAACCCTCCTCACCGTCCGATCGCGCACCTCACCGACCGGTCGCGCACCTCACCGACCGGTCACCCGCATCACGGACCAGTCACCCGCCTCACCAGTCGCAGCCGGTCCCGTCCCCGTCGCTGTCCAGATGGGGCCCGTACCCGGGGTCGCCCCGCCGGATGGGATCGGCGCCGACGGCCCGCACGGCGGCACAGTTCTTGTAGAAGACGCCGCTCTGGCCGCCCTCGTGCGGCTTGCCCGCCTTGCCGCCGCAGGCCACGCCGTCCCCGTCCCGGTCGAGATGGCGGCCGTACCCCGGATCACCACTGCGGATGGGCGCGGCCCCCGCGGCCCGCACGGCGGCGCAGTCGGCGTAGTACGCGGCGTGCTGGGTGGGTGAACCACTGTCCTGGGCGCCCGGCTCGCCGGAGTGCTCCGGCTGCCCGGTCTCCTCCGGCCCCTCGGTCTCCTCCGGCTCGTCCGGCTCCTCGGGCGGTTCGGTGGCCCGCAGCGGCTCGTTGACGGTGATCCGTACGACGGCGGTGTCCTTGACGGCGCCGGCGCCCTTGCCCGCCACCTCGTAGGTGAACTCGTCCGTCCCCACGTACCCGGCGGTGGAGACGTACACGAGGTTCGTCCCGCTGAGGGTCACCTTCCCGTTGCGGGGACCGACCGGGATGCTCAGCGCGTACCGCCCGGACGCGACCTCCCGGGTCACGTCCCCTGCGATCTCCCCGGTGGCCGACGACCCCTTGTCGTTGGCCAGCGCGGCGATGATGATCTGCCGCTCCGAAGGCCCGCTCGTCTCGTCGTCGACGAGATCCAGCCGTACCTTCCCGACCCCGGACGGCGCGGTCGAGGCAACCGCCGGCACCCCGGCCCCGGGCCTGGCACCCCCGCCCCCGTTCCCCATGCACCCGGTCAGGGCTACCGCCCCCAGAGCGGCGGCCCCACCTATCCCCACCACCCGCAGACGACGCCGCGCGCTGCTCTTGTGCATGTGCCCCCCAGGCATCTGAACCGGAAGTGACTCGCGGGGCTGATGATGACACCCCGGGACGCTGCGGCCCAGGGGTGGAGGGCGAAGGTGGCCGCAAACGCCGACTCATCCTGACTAGGGCTTGAGGGCTCCCCGCTGGACGGCCCGCACGAAGACGGCCCAGGTGGGGTGGGAAAGGGCGAGGGCGGGACCGCCGGGAAACTTGGAGTCCCGGACGGCGGCGTGCTGCGCGAGCGGCGCGAATTCGACGCACTCGCCGCCGGATCCGTTGCTGAAGGCTGTTGATCTCTGCGGACTCAATGCCAGCGCCCGAAGGTGGTCGAACGCTCGCGTGTAAAGGTGCACGTCCGAGGGTTGTTCCAGGTAGACCGAGTCGGTGAGTCCTTCCCGGTAGACAACGTCGGGGTTCTCTTGCTCGGGGAACCCGAGGATCGTGTACGTCCCCGTTGCCGGGTATGCACCCGCATCAAAGGGCAGAGAAGTATTAGCAGGCGCCCCCGACAATCTGCCCTGCTCCTGATCGCATCGGTTGCCGCCTGGCGAGAGTCCTACGTGGGGAAAGTGGGGTCACCAGGCCATGCTGCCGCGCGTGGCCGCCGTGCGGCGCCCGGGGCCGGGGGCGCCGCACCGTTCGGGGACGGGTCAGCCCGCCGTTGTCGCCGGGCCTCCGTGGCACTCCCGGTACGCGTCGCCCGAGCCGCACCAGCAGGGGGCGGAGGCCAAGGGGGGCCAGGGGACCGCGCGGCCTCGTGCCGCCAGGGTGGTGGCGTATTCGGCCAGGAGGGACGGGGAGTCCGGGGACGTCCGTTCCGAGGCGGCGAAGGCTTCGTAGGAGGGGATGGAGCCGGTGACCACACCCAGGTTCGGGGTGCCGGCCGTGGAGAGTTCGCGGAGGGAGGACTCCACGGTGGCCAGGTGCTCGGTGTGGGTGGGCGGGTACTCGGCGGCCAGCGTGGGGTGGGTGGCGCGGAGCTCTTCGTACTCCGCGGCCGGCCAATGGAGGAGAGCGACCGGGAACGGGCGGGAGAGCGCCGCCCGGTAGGAGCCCAACTCCGCCTGGAGACGGGTGATTTCGGCCCGCAGTTCCGCCGGGTCCGAGGAGCCGAGGGCCCACAGGCGCTTGGGGTCGTGGAGTTCGTCCAGCGGCACCGGGCCCGGGTTGACCGTGTCCGCCAGGGCGTCCCAGCTGTCGTGCGCCTTGCCCAGCATCCGCCGTACCCGGTGCCGACCGGTGAGGAGCGGGCGGGTGGCGTACGGGACCTCGGACTCCGAGGGGTCCACGAGGAGGGTCAGGGACGTCGTGTACGCGTCGTGGGCCTGCTGGAGTTCGTCGTGGTTTTCGAGAGCCTCGGCGATCACTGCCCACGGCTGGGCGGTGCGCGGGGCGGCCGTGCGGATGCCGTCGATGATCGCGCGGGCCTCGGCCTCGTGGCCGTACTCCCAGAGGTTGGCCGCCTTGAGGGCCTTGATCAGGTGCGGGTCCTCGGGCGTGGTGGTGAGGAGCTGGTCGTAGAGGGTGGCCGCGCGGGCGCGGTCCCCGGAGAGTTCGAGGTGGGCCGCCGCCTGGAGGAGCAGGGGCTCCTGGTCCTCCGGGTACTGCGCCGCGGTGCGCAGCAGACGCTCGGCTTCGGTCGTGTGGTCGGCGGGCGAAGGCGTGTCGGGGCGCATGGTGGACACCGTACTGCTGTACGGGGCGTGGGTGAGAGGGTGCGGAACTTCGGGGCGGGGAGCGTTCTCGGGAGCAGCCTGGCGGGTGGCCCCCGCAGGGGCGGCCGTGGCCGCGGCGGAGGCGGCCGGTGCGGGGGCGGCGGAGGGTGTCGGGCGGTGCATGGCAGGAGCGTTCCCCGGTGGAGCGGCGGAGGAACGTCCGGGTGGTGGCGGAACCTCCGAGTGGTGGCGGAACCTCCGGTTAGTGGCTGATTCGGGTGCGGGGGGGCGGATGCGGGGGTGGGGACCTTTCGGTGGGGGTGGGTGAGTGGGTGAGTGGGTGAGGTGGTGGGTCCCTTCGGTGTTGGGCCCCTTCGGTGTGGGTTGGGGGTGTGCGGGCTCGGGCCCAGGCCGTTCGTGTCGTGCGGGGGACGGGCAATCGCGTTGTGGGGATGGTGACTTCGCGGGCTTGCGCCTAAGGTGCGCGCCGTGTTCAGGCGGCGGAGTGGGCGCGGTCCTCGGTACGGCGGTGGGTCGGGGCGTGGTGGGCGGCTTCGGTACGGCGGTCGGGTGGAGCGTGGTGGGCTGCTTCGGTACGGCGGTGGGTCGGAGCGTGGTCGGCGGCTTCGGTACCGCCGCGCTGTCGTGCGCAGTCGGAGTCCGTGGGCTCGGCGGCTTCGGCAGTGGTACGCGGGTGTCGTGGCCCGGAGCGGGCCCTCCGGTGGGCAGCGGTTTCGGCCCGGCCCCGGGGCGGCGGGGTCTTGGCGCCGGGCCAGGGTGGTGGGGTCTTCGGGGCCCTCCAGGGCGGTGGGGGCTTGGGACCGGACCAAGGCGGAGGAGGCTTTCGGCCCCTCCAGGGCGGCGGCGCCCTGGGGCCCGGCCAAGGCGGAGGAGTCTTCGGGCCCGTCCCGGTCGGCCGAGCCCCGGCGGTCGCCGCTTGCCCACGGTCTGTGGATCGGGGCCGAGTTCGCCGTCACCTGTGGCGTCGTACTGATGCTCCTGGTGGCGCACCAGCTGTGGTGGACCAACCAGGAGGCCAAGGGCGGGGCCCGCGACACCGTACGGGCCCTGGTGGAGGAGTGGGGGGCGATGCCCGCCGACGCCCCCGACGTCCCGCCGCCGCCCGCCGACGGTGCGGGGGAGAGCGGTGCGGGCGAGCCTCCCGCCGCCGTGCCCGGGAGCGCCGGCGCCCCGGATGTCGTACGGCAGCGGGAACAGTGGGAGGGCGGGCGCGGCAGTGGGGGGACGCGGCGGGTCGGGCCGCCCCGTTGGGACCAGGCGTACGCCGTCCTGCGGATCCCCAAGGTGGGCGTCGTGGCGCCGGTCGCCGCAGGCGTCAGCAAACGCGGGGTGCTCGACAAGGGTTACGTGGGGCACTACCCCGGGACCGCGCAGCCCGGCACCGCCGGGAACTTCGCCGTGGCCGGGCACCGCAACACCCACGGCGAGCCCTTCCGGTACATCAACCGGCTCCGCACGGGCGACGAGGTCGTGGTGGAGACCCGCGAGGCCGTCTACACGTACGTGGTCAGCGGCGGCATCGCGCAGACCTCGGCGCGGGACGTGGACGTCATCGGGGCCGTGCCGAGGAGCGGGGTCAAGCAGGGGTACGGATACCGCGAGCCGGGGTACTACCTCACGCTCACCACCTGCACCCCCGAGTTCACCTCCCGGTACCGGCTGGTGGTGTGGGGCAAGTTGGCGCGGGTGCGGCCCCGGTAAGCGCTGGAAGGCCCCGGCAGGTGCTGGTGCGTGCCGGGTCGGCCCCGTGGCCGGAGCGGCCGGCCGGGTTCGGCCGCCCGGTCCGGCTCGTGGCGCTCCGGCCCGGTTGCCCGGCCCCCTCCGCCGGACGGGCCGCTAGGGTCGCGGGCGTGCGAAGTGATCCAGATGATTCCGGTGGTGGCAGTGGAGGCCGTGGTGCCGGTGGCGCCAGTGCTGCCAGGAGAGCCGGTGGTGCCGGTGGTGCCAGTAGTGCCAGTGGTTCTGGCGAGGGGTCCCGGGGGCCAGGAGTGCCCAGTGGGACCGGCGCGCTCAGTGGGACCGGCGCTCCCGGCGCTCCCAGTGCGCCCAGCGAGACCGGCATGCCCAGCGCGTCCGGCGCCCCCGGCGCGCCCAGCACCCCCACCCACCCCCGTCCGCCCCATCTCCTCAAGCGGCGCCCGCAGTTGCTCTGGCTGCTCGTGCCCTATGTGCTCTACCTGGGCGCCCTGCCGCTGGTGAACCGGGTGCAGCCGGTGGTTCTCGGGCTGCCGTTCCTGTTCGTGTGGCTGCTCGGGGCCACTCTTCTCACGCCCGTCGCGGTGTGGCTGACCTGGCGGGGGGATCACCGGCGATGAGTTCCGCAGTGGTGGCGACGTCCATCTTCGGTGTCTTCATGGTGGGGACCGTCGGGCTCGGCCTGCTCGCCATGCGCGGGCGCGGGGGCGGGAGCGGCGGGCTCGCCGAGTGGTCGGTGGGCGGGCGCAGTCTGGGCGCCGTCTTCGTCTGGGTGTTGATGGCAGGGGAGGGCTACACGAGTTTCAGTTACCTCGGCGCCGCCGGGTGGGGGTACAACTACGGGGCGCCCGTCCTGTACGTCGTCGCCTACATGTCCTGCGGCTACGCCGTGGGGTACGTGGTGGGGCCGATGCTGTGGGCGTACGCGCGCTGGCACTCGCTCGTCGGGATCACCGACATGGTCGCCCACCGGTACGGGAAGAAGTGGCTGGGCGCGGTGGTCGCCGTGCTCGCCTCCGTCTTCCTGCTGCCGTACATCCAGTTGCAGATCACCGGAATGGGAGTGGTCGTCTCGACCATTTCGTATGGTGCCATCAGCCTCAACTGGGCCTATTTCATCGGATTCGCCGTCACCGTGGGATTCGTCGTGGTGAGCGGACTCCGGGGCAGTGCCTGGGTTTCGGTGCTGAAGGACGCGCTGGTGATTCTGACCCTGGGATTCCTGGCCGTTTACGTGCCGCTGCATTACTTCGGCGGATACGAGCCCTTCCTGGACCGGGTGGTCGCGGAGAAGCAGGAGTGGCTGACCTTCCCCGGGCACGGGGACAGCGGTTTCGGGCAGTGGTGGTTCATCACGACCTCCTTCCTGAACTCGCTGACCGTGGTGATCTTCCCGACCACCGTGGCCGGCTACCTCGGGGCCAAGTCCGCCGACGGGCTGCGGCGCAACGCGATCTGGCTGCCCGCGTACAACGTCCTGCTGTTCATCCCGATGCTGCTGGGCATCGCCGCCCTCTTCGTCGTCCCCGGGCTGGCCGGGGCCGACTCGAACCTGGCGCTGTTCAAGCTGGTCGTCGACTCGCTGCCGGCCTGGGCGGTGGGCGTCGTCGGAGTCGCCGCCGCGCTCTCCTCGATCGTGCCCATGGCCGTGTTCATGCTGGTCATCGGAACCATGTGGGGGCGCAGCGTGCTCGGGCTCGTGCCCAGGTGGCGGGGGCGGGAGAAGGCGGCCTCGCAGCTGGTCGTGGTCGTGGCGGGGGCGCTCGCGCTGGTGCTGACGTACACCGCGCCCAACACCCTGGTGCGGCTCTCGCTCATCTCCTACGAGGGCATGGCCCAGCTCCTGCCCATGCTGCTGCTGGGGCTGCTGTGGCGGAAGCTCACGCTCGCCGGGGCGCTGAGCGGGCTCGTGGTGGGGGTGGCGGCCGTGTGCCTGCTGGTGTTCACCGGGAACGATCCGGTGTGGGGAACCAATGCGGGAATTGTGGCGCTCGCGCTGAACCTTCTCGTCGCCCTCGCCGTCTCCTTCGGTGGGCCGGGCGAGCGCGACGAGCGGCCCGACGCCGACGTACTGGCCCGGGACCCGCACGGTGACCCACTGGCCAAGGACGGCGAGCTCGTGGCTCGCTGAGGACAGTCGCGTTACGTCGCGAGTGGCGGCGGGCGAGCGGTGAGTGCTGCGCGTGGTGCGCGGCACGGACGGAACGGAAGGAGGAACGGGCGTGATCAGGAACGCCGGGCGTGCGCGCTACGCACTGCTGATGTTCTTCCTGCTGGCCCAGGTCCTCTTCGACCTCGGCGGCTTCGGCTTCGCCGGTGCCGTCGCCCTCGCCGCCACCGCCACCGCCGGTGCCGCGCTCATCGCCTGCGCCGTCCTGGCCGGCCGCAGCGCGCCCGTCGTCCCGCGGACGAAGGTGCGCACCGCCATCCGCGACCGCGAGCGGCGCACCGCCTTCCTCGCGCAGCGCGATCCCGACGCGGCGGGCAGGCCACGCCCGCGTGCCCCGGGCCGTCTCTCCCCGACGGCCGCGTAGGGGTCCGCGCCCCGGTGGGGCGCGGGAGCAGTTCCGCTCCCGGTGGGGGCGGTGCCCCCAATTTCCGCCCGAGCCCCTCGTGGGTCGTCATACCGATTTCTTCCGCATTTCTTCGGTAGGACGAGACCCCCGGAGGGCTCTTTCCCATGTATTCCCTTTTCGCTTCCCTCGTGGAGGCGCTGGCCGGCCTGCTCGAACCGCTTTTCGCCGCCTCCGCCACCGCAGCCGCCATCGTCGCCTTCACCATGCTCGTACGTATCGCACTCCACCCGCTGGCCCGAGCCGCCGCACGCGGGGAGAAGGCCCGGCGGAAACTGGCTCCGCGACTGGCCGCCGTACGGAAGAAGCACGCGAAGAATCCGGAGCGGATGCAGAAGGAGATCCTGGCCCTGCACGCCGAGGAGAAGATCTCGCCGTTCGCGGGAATTCTCCCCACCCTTCTCCAGCTGCCGATCTTCTTCGTGATGTACCACGTGTTCTCCTCGGCGAAGGTCGGGGACGAGGCGAACGAACTGCTCGGGCACCGGCTGTTCGCCGCCCCGCTCGGGTCGCGCTGGGCCGACGCGCTGGCGGACGGCGGGGTCCTCGGCCCGCAGGGCGTGGTCTACGCGGGGCTGTTCCTGGTGATCGCGGCGGTCGCGACCTGGTCGTTCCTGCGGGCGAGGCGCAACGCGGCCGGCGCCGAGCTGCCGCAGCCGACGCTGGGCGCGGGCACGGCGAACACCCCCGGGACAGGGCTGCTGAAGTGGCTGCCGCTGCTGTCCTTCGGCACACTCGTCACCGCCGCCGTCGTACCGCTGGCCGCCGGGCTGTACGTGGCGACCACGACCGCCTGGACCGTGGCCGAACGGGCGTGGCTGCACCGGGAGCGGCCCGCCGACGGGCCCGCGCAGGCGCCCGCCGTGGAGAGGTCCAAGAAGGCCGGTCCCGTGGCGCGGGCGCGGTAGCGGCCGGTCCAGCCAGTGAACGTGGTCTTGCGCAGCGGGCCCCGACCTTGGAGGATCGAACAATTCTCCGGTGGCCGGGCCGCTCCACGACGGCCGGGTTGGGCGCGACCTTCGACCACGAGGAGACGACTGTGAAGCTGCTGCGTGTGGGCACCCCCGGGGCCGAACGGCCTGCCCTGCTCGACGAGGACGGCGTGACACTGCGCGACCTGTCCGGTCTGGTCGGCGACATCGACGGTGCCCTGCTGGCGGACCCGGCCGAGCTGGCGCGGATCCGCGAGGCGGCCGGTTCCGGCACGCTGCCCGTGCTCGACGCGACGGGGCTGCGGATCGGGCCGCCGCTGGGACGGATCGGGAAGATCGTCTGTATCGGGCTGAACTACCACGACCACGCGGCGGAGACCGGCCAGGCGATCCCCGAGGAACCCATCGTCTTCTTCAAGGCGCCGGACACGGTCGTCGGCCCGAACGACACCGTCCTGGTGCCCCGCGGCAGCGTGAAGACGGACTGGGAGGTCGAGCTGGCCGTCGTACTGGGCCGCACCGCCCGGTACCTGGACAGCGCGCGGGAGGGGCTGGCCTGCGTCGCCGGGTACGCCACCTCGCACGACGTCTCCGAGCGCGAGTTCCAGATAGAGCGGGGCGGCACCTGGGACAAGGGCAAGAACTGCGAGACGTTCAACCCACTGGGCCCGTGGCTGGTGACGGCCGACGAGGTGCCGGATCCGCAGAAGCTGGGCGTACGGCTGTGGGTGAACGGGGAACTGAAACAGGACGGCACCACCGCCGAGCAGATCTTCGGCGTGGGGGAGGTCGTGCGGTACGTGTCCCAGTTCATGACGCTCTACCCCGGGGACGTCATCAACACCGGGACGCCGGCGGGAGTGGCCATGGGCCAGGCCGAGCCGAAGCCGTACCTGCGGGCCGGGGACGTGGTGGAGCTGGAGGTGGAGGGGCTGGGACGCCAGCGGCAGGAGCTGAAGGGGGCGTAGCGGGCGGGGCCGGGGCCCGTGGCGGCCCCGGGCCCCACGCCGCTGGAGGGGTTCAGCGGAGGGTGACGGTGGTGCCCTCGCGGGCGGACTCCCGGGCGGCTTCCAGGACGTCCAGGGCGGCGGCTGCCTGGAGGGCGGTGACCGGGGGTTCCGCGCCTTCGCGGAGGCAGGCGGCGACGGCCGCGTAGTACGCCGGGTAGTCGCCCGGGGCGGTCGGGACCGGGGTGCCGCCGCCCGTCAGGGGCGACTCGCCCGAGCCCAGCCGGCCCCACAGCTCCTTCGGCTCCTCGCCCCACGGGGTGTCCGTCAGCGGGCGCCTGCCCTCGCGCAGCGCCGCCTCCTGGGGGTCCAGGCCGTACTTCACATAGCCCGCGCGCGAGCCCAGCACCCTGAAGCGCGGGCCGAGCTGCGCGGCCGTCGCGCTGACGTACAGGTGCGAGCGGACCCCGTTCGCGTGGGTCAGCGCGATGAACGTGTCGTCGTCGGCCTGCGCCCCCGGACGGCGTACGTCCGACTCCGCGTACACCTGCGTCGCCGGGCCGAAGAGGGTGAGCGCCTGGTCGACGACGTGGCTGCCCAGGTCGTAGAGGAGGCCGCCGATCTCCGCCGGGTCGCCGGACTCGCGCCAGCCGCCCTTCGGCTGCGGACGCCACCGCTCGAAGCGCGACTCGAAGCGCTGTACGTCGCCCAGTTCGCCGTCCGCGAGCAGCGCGCGCAGGGTGAGGAAGTCGTTGTCCCAGCGGCGGTTCTGGAAGACCGACAGCATCAGGCCGCGGTCGGCGGCCTGGGCCGCCAGCTCGCGGGCCTCGGCAGCCGTACCGGCCACCGGCTTGTCCACCACCACGGGCAGGCCCGCTTCGAGGGCCGCCCTCGCCAGCGCGACGTGCGTCTTGTTGGGGGAGGCGATGACGACCAGGTCCAGTTCGGCGGCCCGGTCCCACAGCTCCTGCGCCGCGGCGGCGAAACGCACCTCGGGGAACTCGGCGAGGGCCTGCTGCCTGCGCTCCTCGTTCGACGTGACGACCGTGTCGAGGACCAGGCCCTCGGTGGCCGCGATCATCGGGGCGTGGAAGACGGAACCGGCCAGTCCGTAGCCGATCAGGGCCACCCGGAGGGGTGCGGAGGAAGTGGTGCCAGGGGCAGCTGTGGGCGTCATGGTTTCCACTTAAACAACGGGTGGCGGCTTGTGCAAAAAGGTGGGCCGCCGGCGGGCTCGGCAGGAGGCGGCGAGGCGCGGGCGCGCTGGGCCGAACGGGCGGATTCCCGGGGCTGTTCGGTGGTACGGGGTGGTGGCGCGGCCGGTCCGGCGGGGACGCGTGGCAGGGTCACGCACCATGGCCCGCGGCGCGCGCGCCGGACGGCCCGGCGGGCCCGGTGGGTGGGCGTGCCGGGTCGGGGCGGTGGTTCCCGCAGGATCCCTGCCACCCCGGTCCCGTACCGCTCCGTTCCGTTCAACTCCGTTCCGTTCCGCTTCCGTCCCGTCATCTGGAGAGGCCCGCTCATGCGACTGCGCCGCGCGTTTGTGGCCGGAGTGACCGTCGCGGCACTCGCACCGGCCCCGGGTGCCGTGGCCGCCGCCGCTCCCGCACCGGTCGAGGGTGCCGCCGCCGCTCCGGCATTGGCCCCGGGTGCCGCCGTGCTCGCTCCCGCCGCCGACCAGCAGCAGCCCTCCTGCGGGGACCCGCGCAGCCCCGACTTCCCGCTGGGCACCCGTGTCCACGGCGGGCCCGGCACCTACCAGCCCGGCGGGGACAGCGCCGAGTGGTACGTCGACCTCGCCAACACCACCGATGCCGCCTGCCACGACATCCACCCGGTGCTCGTCCTCGTCGACGGCGCGCGCAAACTCCGCCCCGAACAGGTCCGGGCCGAGTTCCAGGACGCGAGCACCGGTGTCTGGCACGACGTCCCGGCGCTCCGTACCGACCGAGACGAGGTCATCGGGGTGTTCGGCGAGGGGCTGCCCGGATTCACCGTCGGCGCGGGCAGCACGCTCTCGGTGAAGGTCCGGCTCGGGTTCACCGAGGCGGCCCGGCGCAACACCGTCGTCGCGAACACCGCCGTCGTGCAGCGCAGGGGCGGCGACGGGGACTGGGTCGGCGAGTCCGGCGACTACCGCTTCGACCTCGACCCCGACCTTCCGACCGGCGGCGGTGGCGATAGCGGCGGCACCGGCGGCACCGGGGACGGCGGCTACGCGGCGGGCGCCGGCAGCCCCGCCGAACTCGCCCGGACGGGCCGGGGTTCCGTGGCCGGCCTCGGCACCGCCGCCGTCGCCCTCCTCCTCGGCGGTGGCGCGCTGGTGGCGGGAGCCCGACGGCCGCGCACCCCGCGAGGACGCTGACCGGACGGAACCCCACGGCCCCGTCCCGCCCCACCGCCCCGCCCGGTCCCGCCCGTCGTCCCGTGCGGCGCCCGCCCTGCCGTCCCGCCCGGCGCCCGCTCCGTCGCTCCGTCCCCCGGCGTCCGCCCCGCCGCCCCGCCAGGACCGTCGTATTCCGGACACCGGCGCCGCCGTACGGCCCGTGCCGGGCGTCCTCGGCCGGGTCGGTGGCCTCCGCCATCTGCGACGATCCCTGACGTGGACTACCCGAACACGCATCACCAGGACCCCGGCGCGCCCGTCCGGTCCGGCATCCCGGAGCACGGACGCATCCCCAAGTACTACGCGGTCAAGGCCCATCTCGCCGACCTGATCGGCGAGTTGGGCGAAGGTCAGCCGCTGCCCACCGAGCGCGACCTCGCCCTGCGCTACGAGGTCGCCCGGGACACGGTCCGCCAGGCACTGCGCGAACTGCTGCTGGAGGGACGGGTGCGACGGCAGGGGCGCAGCACCGTCGCCGCCGGCCCGAAGCTCGAACAGCCCCTCTCGTTGGCCAGCTATACAGAAGGAGTACGCCGGCAGGGCAGGCGGCCGGGGCGCAACCTGATCGGCCTGGAGCGCTTCCCCTGCCCGCCGCGCCTCGCGCCGGAGATCGGGGTGGAGCCCGGCGACCCGGTCTGGCACCTGGAGCGGGTGCTGCTCGCCGACAACGAGCGGGTGGGGCTGGAGAGTTGCTACGTCGCGGTGGAGCGGGTGCCCCGGCTCGACGCCGACTTCCGGCCGGACTCCTCCTTCTACGCCTACCTCCGCGAGGAGTGCGGAATCGCGCTCGGGCAGGGCGGGGAGCGGATCGAGACCGTGCTCGCCACCCCGCGCGAGGCGCTGCTGATCGGGACGCCGCCCGCGCTGCCGATGCTGCTGATGCACCGCTGGTCGCGCGACATGGCGGGCCGGCCGCTGGAGCGGGTGCGGATGCTCTTCCGGGGGGACCGGTTCAGCTTTACGACGCAGCTGAACTCGTAGCGGACGCCGGGGCGGGGGAGCGGCGGGAGCGGACCGCTCTGGTAACGGAAGCGTAACGGGTATGGGCCATCTTTGGGGGGCTGTTCACCGTGCCGTTGCCGAGCGGATCAGGACCGGCCATCCGCCCCGAGGAGCGTTGCCGCCGTGAGAGTCATAGTGGTGGGAGCCGGCGTGGTGGGAACCATGCACGCCTGGCAGGCAGTGGAACGCGGCCACGAGGTCGTACAGATCGAGCGCGAGAGCGAGGCGCGCGGCGCGAGTCTGCGCAACTTCGGCCAGATCTGGGTCAGTGGCCGGGCCGGGGGCGAGGAACTCGACACCGCGCTGCGCGCCCGCGAACTGTGGGAGGGCATCGGAGCCCGGGTCCCCGAGCTGGGCTTCAGGCCCAACGGCTCGCTGACCCCGGTCCGCACCGAGCTCGAACTCGGCGTCGCGGAGAGCGTGCTGGCCCGCGACGACGCCGCCGCGCGCGGCTACAAGCTGCTGACCGCCGACGAGGCGCGGGCCGTCAACCCCGCGCTGCGCGGCGACTTCCTCGGCGCGCTGTACTGCGAGCGGGACGCGGCCGTCGAACCCCGCACCGCCCAGCTCGCCCTCAAGCTCGCCCTGCTGGAGTCCGGCCGCTACACCTTCCTCGGCGGACGCGAGGTCCGCGAGGTGGTCGGCGAGGGCTCCGTACGGGACGACCACGGGGTCGTGCACCGGGGCGACCACGTCGTGCTGTGCACGGGGGCCTGGCTCGGCGGCCTGGTGCGCGAGCTGGTGCCGGACCTGCCGGTGCGGCGGGTGCGGCTCCAGATGATGCAGACCGAGCCGCTCGGCGAACCCCTCACCACCTCGGTGGCCGACGGCGACAGCTTCCGCTACTACCCCGCCTACGCGGGCGAGGCGCTGGACGCCCTCAACGCCGGACAGGCGCAGACGGCGACCGCCGCCGCCCACAAGATGCAGCTCCTGATGGTGCAGCGACGCGACGGCGGACTGACCATCGGCGACACCCACGAGTACGAGCACCCGTTCCGCTTCGATGTGGAGGAGGAGCCGTACGAGCACGTGCAGGCCGTCGCCGAGAGCTTCCTGGGCCGTCCGCTTCCGAAGATCCGGCGGCGCTGGGCCGGGGTGTACGCACAGTGCACCGACAAGAGCCGCGTGGTGCACCGCGAGCAGGTGCGCAGCGGCGTGTGGCTGGTGACCGGGCCCGGCGGACGCGGGATGACCTGCTCGCCGGCCATCGCAGAGAAGACCGCGAACGAACTGGGCTGGTGAGCACGACCATGAGCAACCACACCGACAACCGCGCCGAGCACCGCGCCGACCACCGCATCGGCCTCGTCGTCCTCGACATGGCCGGCACCACCGTCGCCGACGGCGGCCTCGTGGAGCAGGCCTTCGCCGCCGCCGCGACCCGCCTCGGCGTCGAGCCCGGCACCGCCGACTTCGACGCCAAGCTGGACTACGTCCGCAGGACCATGGGCGAGTCCAAGATCTCCGTCTTCCGGCACCTCTTCGGCGACGAGGAACTCGCCCGGCGCGCCAACACCGCCTTCGAGGAGGCGTACGGCGAACTCGTCGACGGCGGCCGGATCGCCGAGATACCCGGCGCCCGCGCCGCCGTCGAGAAGCTCACCGCCGAGGGCCGCACCGTCGTCCTGACCACCGGGTTCGCCCGGGTCACCCAGGACGCCATCCTCGCCGCCCTCGGCTGGCAGGACCTGGTCCCGCTCACCCTCTGCCCGGCCGACGCCGGCGGCCGGGGCCGCCCCTACCCGGACATGGTGCTCGCCGCCTTCCTGCGCACCAAAGCCGTCGCCGGCGTCGCGGACGTCGCGGTGCTCGGCGACACCTCGTACGACATGCTCAGCGGCGTACGCGCCGGGGCGGGCGTGGTCGGCGGCGTGCTGACCGGCGCCCACGGCCGCGACGACCTCCTCGCGCACGGCGCCACCCACGTCCTGCCCTCGGTCGCAGAACTGCCCGCGCTCCTCGCGGAGCTGGGACGATGAGCAGCGGCATCCGCTTCGACAAGGTCACCGTCCAGTACGGCGGCAACACCGTCCTGGACTCGCTGGAGCTGACCGTGGAGCCCGGCGAGGTCATGGCGCTCCTCGGCCCCTCCGGCTCCGGCAAGACGACCGCGCTGCGGGCCGTCGCGGGCTTCGTCCGGCCGGTCTCCGGGCGGGTGTTCATCGGCGGGCGCGACATCACCTCGCTGCCGCCGCACCGGCGCGGCATCGGCATGGTCGTCCAGCAGTACGCCCTCTTCCCGCACCTGAAGGTCGAGGACAACGTCGCCTTCGGACTCAAGGCGCAGAAGGTCCCCAGGGCGGAGATCCCCGGCCGGGTCGCCGAAGCGCTGGAGATGACCGGGATGGCCTCCTACGCCGCCCGCTACCCGCGCGAACTCTCCGGCGGCCAGCAGCAGCGCGTCGCCATCGCCCGCGCGCTCGCCATCCGCCCCAACGTCCTCCTCCTCGACGAGCCGCTCTCCGCGCTCGACGCCCAGCTCCGCTCCGGGATGCTCGCCGAACTGGCCAGGCTGCACCGCGAGCTGCCGGACGTCTCCATCCTGTACGTCACCCACGACCAGGTCGAGGCGCTCACCCTGGCCGACCGGATCGCCGTCATGGACAAGGCCCGCCTCCAGGACTGCGGCACCCCGCAGGACCTGTACCGCAGGCCGCGCACCGAGTTCACCGCGTCCTTCGTCGGCAACGCCAACCTCCTCCCGGTGAAGGTCGGTTCGGGCTCGGTCACCCTGCGCTCCACCGTCCTCAAGGTCAGCACCGAAGGCGTCGCGCCCGGCGCGTCCGCCACCCTGTGCGTCCGCCCCCACCTCGTCGGACTCGGGGAGGACGGACCCAACGCCCTGCGCGGCACCATCGCCGAGGTCCAGTGGCGCGGCTCCACCCACCGGCTGTACGTCGACGTCGGCGGACCGGACGGGGCAGGCGGCCACCGCGTCAAGGCCGACGTACGGGAACTGCGCGAGACGCCCGCGCTCGGCAGCGAGGTCACCCTGCACTTCGCCCCCGAGGACGCGGTGCTGCTGGGCGCGGACGTCGGCGGGGCCCGGGACCGGGAGCCGGTCTCTGCCGCGGGGGTGTCCGATGGCTAGCGCCACGCTGAGCCCGCCGCTCGCCCAGCAGGACGCCAAGCCGCCCCGGAGCGTGCCCCGCTGGGTGTGGGCGCTGCCGCCCGTCGCGGTCCTCGGACTGGTCTTCCTCTACCCGCTGGCCCTCGTGGTGCAGCAGTCCTTCCTCACCGAGGACGGGACCCTCTCCACCGGGCCCTACGCGGACGTCTTCGCCTCCGAGGCGTTCCGCGAGGCGCTCACCACCACCGTCCTGCTCGCGGTCGGCGCCACCGTCGGCTGCCTGGTGCTGGGCTTCCTGCTGGCGCTGATCATCGCCTTCGTCCCCTTCCCGGGGGGCCGGGCGGTCGCCAAGTTCATCGACGTCTTCCTCTCCTTCCCCTCCTTCCTCATCACCCTCGCGCTGCTGTTCATCTACGGCACGGTCGGCATGGCCAACGGGGTGTGGACCGGGGTCACCGGCGCGGCGGAGGGCCCCTTCCACTTCCTCACCACACCGTGGGGGGTGCTGCTCGCGGAGATCACGTACTTCACCCCGTTCGTGATGCGCCCGCTGCTCGCCGCCTTCTCCCAACTGGACACCGCACAGCTGGAGGTGGCGTCCTCGCTCGGGGCGCGCACCGGCCGGATCGTACGGCAGGTGATCCTGCCCGAGTCGCTGCCCGCGCTCGCCGCCGGCGGCTCCCTCGTCCTGGTGATGTGCCTCAATGAGTTCGGCATCGTGCTCTTCACCGGCGCCAAGGGCGTCACCACCCTGCCGATGCTCGTCTACAGCAAGGCGATCCTGGAGTCGGACTACACCGCCGCCTGTGTCGTCGCCGTCGTCAACGTCGTGATCTCCGTCGGGCTCTACAGCCTCTACCGGGTGGTGAGCCGTCGTGTTGGTGCATAGCCGAACGGGCAAGTGGGCCACCTGGGCGCTCTTCCTGGTCCTCTTCCTTCCGCTCTTCGCGCTGCCGATGCTGGTCATCGTCGCCGCGTCGTTCTCCACCCACTGGTCGGGGGCGTTCCCCTCGGGCGCCACCACCGGGAACTACGGGGCCGCCGTACGCGGCGAATCCCTCCAGGCACTCACCACCAGCCTCGTCACCGCCGTCGTCGCCAGCGTCCTGGCGCTCGTCCTCGGCAGCTGGGCGGCGCTCGCCGCCGCGGCGCTGAAGAAGCGCGGCAAGCGGGTGCTGGACGCGCTGTTCATGCTGCCGGTCGCGGTGCCCTCGGTGGTCGTCGGGCTCGCGGTGCTGGTCGCCTTCTCCCAGCCCCCGTTCCTCCTCAACGGCACCCGCTGGATCGTCGTCCTGGCGCACACCATCCTGGTCACCGCCTTCGCCTACCAGTCGGTCTCGGCGGCGATCGTCCGGCTGGACCCGGTGTACGAGCAGGCCGCGGCCTCGCTCGGCGCCCGGCCCGCCCACGTCCTGTGGCGGGTGAAGCTCCCCCTGCTGCTGCCCTCGCTCAACGCGGCGGCCGGACTCTGCTTCGCCCTGTCCATGGGCGAGCTGAGCGCCACGATGATGCTCTACCCGCCGGACTGGATGCCGCTGCCGGTGCAGATCTTCACCGCCACCGACCGGGGCTCGCTGTTCACCGGCTCCGCCGTCGCGGTCGTCCTCATGGGCACCACGCTGCTCGTCCTGCTCGCGGTCTCCCGCATCCGCACCCGGGCCTCCTACCGCTGACCCGGCACGCCCCGACCCACCCCCTTCTCCGCCCACCTCCCCAGGAGACATCAGTCGCCATGCGCAACCGCCACCTGCTCAAGCCGATCGCCGCCGTCACCGGCGCCCTCGCCCTCGCCGCCGGCCTCACCGGATGCGGCGGCTCCTCGGCCGCCTCCTCCGACGAGAAGACCGTCACCGTCTACAGCGCCGACGGACTCAAGGGCGAGAAGGGCGACGGCTGGTACGACAAGGTCTTCAAGGACTTCGAGGCGAAGACCGGCATCAAGGTCAAGTACGTGGAGGGCGGCTCCGGCGAGATGGTGCAGCGCGCCGTCCGCGAGAAGTCCAACACCCAGGCCGACGTCATCGTCACCCTGCCGCCGTTCATCCAGCAGGCCGGCTCCAAGGGGCTGCTCCAGAAGTACGAACCGGCCGGCTCCGACAAGGTCAACGGCGCCGACAAGTCCACCGACGGCACCTGGACCTCCGTCGTGAACAACTACTTCGGCTTCATCAAGAACAAGAAGGAACTCCCCGGCGACACCCCCAGGACCTGGGAGGACCTGCTGGACGGCAAGTACAGGGGCAAGCTCCAGTACTCCACCCCCGGCGTCGCGGGCGACGGCACGGCCGTGGTCATCAAGGCCATGCACGACTTCGGCGGCAAGGAGCCCGCCATGGCCTACCTGAAGAAGCTCCAGGCCAACAACGTCGGCCCGTCCTCCTCCACCTCCAAGCTGGCCCCCAAGGTCGACAAGGGCGAGATCCTGGTCGCCAACGGCGACGTACAGATGAACTTCGCACAGTCCAAGTCCGCCCCCAACCTGGGCATCTGGTTCCCCGCCGGGCCCGGCGGCAAGCGGACCACCTTCGCCCTCCCGTACGCGGCGGGCCTGGTCGACAAGGCCCCGCACACCGAGAACGGCAAGAAGCTCCTCGACTTCATGCTCACCGAGGGCGCCCAGAAGGACGTCAGCTCCGTCGGCGGCGGCTTCCCCGCCCGCACGGACGTCAAGCCGACCGACGCCAACGCCATCGAACTCACCCGGATCATCGACGGCGTCGAGATCTTCGAACCCGACTGGGCCGACATCGACAAGAACCTCAAGGACTACGTCGAGGCCTGGAAGACGGCCACCGGCAGCTGAGCACCCCGGCGGCCCCGGGGGAGGGGCCGGACTTCGCCCGGCACCGTACGACATGGGCCGACCTGCCCCTCCCCGGGGGACCAAAGTCCCCAATTTCCGGAACCGGTTGATGCGTGACGGCGGTACGCGTCAGAATCCGGCATGGCCCTCGTCACCCCCGCCTCCCCCTCCCCGGCACCCGGTCTCCCCGAGTACCCCCACCACTGGGCACTCGTGGACGTGGAGACCTCGGGACGCGTGGCGCGACGCGACCGGGTGCTGTCCGTCGCGGTGATCACGCTCGGCCCGGACGGGCTGCGGACCGGCGAGTTCGCCACCCTGGTCGACCCCGGCCCGGACTGCGACCCGGGCCCGGTCGAGGTGCACGGGCTGACCCGGGAGCGGCTGCGCGGCGCACCGGCCTTCGCCGACGTGGCCGGGCGGATCGCGGAACTCCTCCAGGACCGGGTGCTGGTGGCGCACAACGCGCAGTTCGACTACGACTTCCTCGCCCACGAGTTCGCCAGGGCCCGGCAGTGGCTGCCGGTCGCCCAGCGGCTGTGCACCCTCGCCCTCAACCGCCGCGTCGACCCGCCCACGGCGGACCTCCGGCTCGGCACCCTCGCCGCGCACTACGGCGTACCGCGGCACGCGGCGCACGACGCGCTCGACGACACCCGGGTGCTCGCCGGAATCCTGCGCGCCACCCTGCGCGAGGCCGGGCGGCTGGACCTGCCCCTGCCGCTGGTGTCCTGCCCGCCCCGGCAGGACGCGCGGTTCGCGCCCCAGCCCCCGAAGACGCCGTGCCCCTACAGCAACCCCGGCCGGTACGTCGCGGGCGGACAGCTGGTCCAGGGCATGAAGGTGGCCGTCACGGGGGAGACGGCGACCGCGCGCGCCGAACTGGTCGCCCGCTCGGTGGCCGCCGGACTCAACGTGATGAGTACCGTCAGCAGGCACACCAGCCTCCTCGTCGCCAACGACTGGGGCGCGGCGACCAGCAAGGCCCGCAAGGCGCTGGAGCACGGCGTGCCGGTGGTCGACGAGAGCACCTTCCTGCGGCTGCTGGGCGGGGTGCGGGAGGGCGACGCGCACGAACCGGGACCCGGCGGCGCGGCGGGTCCGCCCTTCGCGGAGCCGCTGGTGGCACCGGTCGTCCTCACGGACCCGCCGGACGCGGCACGGGGCGTGCCCGGCCCCCGTACCCCGGCCGACGACCTTCCGGCGCCGGCGGCCGGACCCGCGCCCGCCCGCCCCGCGGCACCCCCGCGGCGTCCGGGCCGCCGGGTCGCCGGACCGCTGGCCGGCCGCCGCGTGCTCGTCCTCGGCGGTACGCACCCGCAGGCCTCCGCCGCCCGGGTGCGCGTGGTGGAACTGGGTGCCGCCGCGGCGGTGAACCTCTCGGCGAGCGTCACCGACGTCGTCCTGCTGCCCGGCGGCGAACAGGACCGCCGGATGCGGCGGATCACCGCGCTGGCCGTCCCCACGCACCCCGCGCACTGGCTCGACGCGCCGACGCCGCCCGCCGGTGCGGGCGAGAGGCGCACCGACGGAGGGCAGGGCCCGCAGGTGCTGCCCAGGGGAGGGGTGGTGGACCTCGTCGACCCGTCGGCGACGGCCGGCTGGCAGGTCACCGCTGCGTGGGGGCAGCAGTCCACCTGCGAGATCGACCTGGTGGCGTTCCTCGTCGACGAGGAGGACCAGGTCGCCCGCGACGAGAACTTCGTGTTCTACAGCGCCCCGGAGTCCCCGGACGGCGCGGTCCGGCTGTGCACCGACGGACCCACCGAGCAGTCCTTCGTGGTGGACACGGCCGCACTGCCCGCCGCCGTGCGCAAGGTGATCGTGGCCGCCGCGATCGACGGCGAGGAGACCTTCGGCGCGGTGGGCGCGGTCCAGTTCACCGTCGGCCCCGGCGGCGGCGCGGAGCCGCTCGCCCAGGCCGTACTGGACGCCGCGACCACCGAACGCACCATGCTCGTCGCGGAGGTCTACCGCCGCGGACCCCTGTGGCGGTGCCGCGCCGTCGGCCAGGGGTACGACCACGGCCTCGCCGAACTGGCCGTGCAGCACGGCGTGGACGTGGCCGAGGACTGAAGGACGGCCCCGCGACACACCGGGGCCCGAGCCCCCACCCGCCCCAACCCCCCGGCGGGCGGGGGCTCTTGCCCCCTCCCGCCGAGGGTCCGGCGTGCCGATGTCCGCGTCGCGCAGCCGGTTCGACGTCTGCCGGTAACCATTCGGCCAAGGTTGGCTGTCAGGGTCTGGACCAGTCGCTGATATCACGTCAAGGTAACGGGTCTGGTCCGGAATTCCTGATCTCGGATCCCGTCCGTCGCGCACGCCCCGTCCTGCCCCGGCACCCCCTCCCCTCTGGAGAAGACATGTCCTCCGGCATTTCGCGCCGCGCCGTACTCCTCGGTGCCGCCGCCGTCGCCACGGCGGCCGGCCCCCTCGCCTCCGTCACCGCCGCTTCCGCCGCCGCGCGCGGGGCACGGGCCGCCAAGGTCCCCAAGGTGCTGGTCATCGGCCTCGACGGCGCGATGCTCCGGCGCATCAAGGACGCCGACGCCCCGAACCTGGACGCGCTCATGGCGTCCGGGGTGACCGCGCCCTCCGCCCTCTACACCAACCCGATGGCCCCGACGTCCTCCGGGCCCGGCTGGTCGACGCTCATCACCGGCGTCTGGCCGGACAAGCACAAGGTGGTCAACAACGAGTTCACCGGGCACGACCTCGCCCGGTACCCGGACTTCCTGACCCGGGCCGAGACCGCCAGACCCGCCCTCAGGACGTACGCGGTGGCCTCCTGGAACCCGGTCACCGACATCATCTTCTCCCCGAAGGTCGACCAGCGGGTCTCGACGCCGGCCGCGGAGTACGACACCGGGACGACCGCCCGCGCGGTCGCCCGGCTCGGGTCCGAGGTCGACGCGGTCTTCGTCCACCTCGACAACGTCGACCACGCCGGGCACGAGCACGGCAACGCCAGCAGCCAGTACCTGGACGCGCTGCGCGGCGTCGACACCCAGGTCGGCCAGATCCTCACCGCCGTCAGGTCCCGTGCCACGTACGGCGGCGAGGACTGGCTCGTGATGATCACCGCCGACCACGGGCACACCGCCACCGGGGGCCACGGCGGCGACAGCTGGGACGAGCGGCAGACCTTCCTGATCGCGAGCGGTGGCGGGCTGCCCGCCGGCACCACCCGCCACGACGTGCGGATGCCGGACGTCGCGGTCTCGGCGCTGCACCACCTGGGGGTGCCCCTCGACCCGGCCTGGGGGCTGGACGGGCGGGCCGTCCAGCAGCAGGTGCCCGACGCCTTCGACGCGCTGCGCGGCACGCTGCAGAAGGCGGTCGACGAGAGCGGGATCGGGTCCGAGGTGCTCGGCTTCACCCACACGCCCCCGGCCGGCTGGCGGATCGACAACTCCCGGATGGGCACGGGCGGGGTCACCGAGTGGCGCGGCTGGGCCTTCACCACGGACGAGTTCTGGACCAAGGCCGAGAAGGGCCAGCAGCGGGAGCTGAACGTCCGGGCCCGCAACGTCTTCGCGGTCGCCGACGGCGACGAGTGGAGCGACCGGACGGTCACCGGAACCTTCGACTCCACGCTGATCAGCCCGGCGTTCCCGGTCACCGCGGGGGCCGCGGCCACGCTCACGTACACCACGTACTACCGGCAGGAGGCGCCGCAGAAGGGCGAGGTGCTGGTGTCGTACGGCAACGGGGCGCCGGCCGTCGTGAAGACGTACACGGCCGACACCTCCTCCCGGGTGGAGAGCGTCCGGCTCCAGGTCCCGGCGGGCGCCACCACCGCGCGGGTGCACTTCCGGTACACCGGCGGCAACAACTGGTACTGGACCGTCGACGCGGTCTCGGTCAAGGCAGGCTGACGTGGCCGTACGTTGATTAGGCTGGGGGCGTGCACAAGGTCGTGCGCGCCCCCCTTCGCTCTTTTTGACCGCGTACGAGGAGTTCCGTCAGATGGCAGAGCGCAAGCCGATCGAATCCTGGCTCACCGACATGGACGGAGTCCTCATCCACGAGGGCGTACCGATCCCCGGCGCCGACGCCTTCATCAAGAAGCTCCGGGACACCGGCAAGCCCTTCCTGGTGCTGACGAACAACTCCATCTACACCGCCCGCGACCTGCACGCCCGCCTCGCCCGGATGGGCCTGGACGTGCCGGTGGAGAACATCTGGACCTCCGCGCTCGCCACCGCCCAGTTCCTGGACGACCAGCGCCCCGGCGGCACCGCGTACGTGATCGGCGAGGCGGGCCTGACCACCGCTCTGCACGACATCGGCTACGTCCTCACCGACCACGAGCCGGACTACGTCGTCCTCGGCGAGACCCGTACGTACTCCTTCGAGGCCCTCACCAAGGCGATCCGGCTGATCAACGGCGGCGCCCGCTTCATCTGCACCAACCCCGACGAGACCGGCCCCTCGGCGGAGGGCCCCCTCCCGGCGACCGGCGCCGTGGCCGCGCTGATCACCAAGGCGACCGGCAAGGACCCCTACTTCGCGGGCAAGCCCAACCCGCTCATGATGCGGACCGGACTCAACGCCATCGGGGCGCACTCCGAATCCAGCGCGATGATCGGCGACCGGATGGACACGGACGTCCTCGCCGGACTGGAGGCGGGGATGGAGACCTTCCTGGTCCTGACCGGTCTGACCGGCAAGGACGACATCGACCGCTACCCGTTCAGGCCGTCCTCGGTGGTCGACTCGATCGCGGACCTGGTCGACCGCATCTGACGCCTTCGGTGGCGCGGGACTGTGTCGCTGTGAGGCTGCCGCGCGCAGGGCTGCATTGATGCGGCTACCGCTGCGCGAGCGTGGCGTGCCCCGTCAGGGGCGCGGGTCTGTGCCACTGTGCGGCCACCGCCGCGCGGGCGCGAGCAGCCTTGCCCGTCCGGTGCAGGAGTGCCCCTTCAGGGGCGCGGGGCTGTGTCACTGTGCGGCTACCGCCGCGTGGGCGCGAGCAACCTCCCCCGTCCGGTGCAGGAGTGCCCCTTCAGGGGCGCGGGGAACTGCGCGAGCAACCACGCTCCTCCCTCACACCCCCACCCACCCCTGGAGGGCCCGCCACCCGGGGTCCGGGGCGGAGCTCCGGTTTCGGGAAGGGGCGGGGTGGGGTGAGGCTCCGCGCAGCGGCCATTCCGGTGCGGAGCGGCGGGCCGGGCGGGGCCGGAGGGTTCGGCTCCGCCGGGGGCCGCCCCCTTGCCCGCCCGTTCCGCCCCCGGGGGGCGGCCCCGCCGCCCAAGGGGGCTCGGGCGGGGGAGTGAGCGGGCGGCCCCCCGTCGCCCAAGGGCGCGGCGGTGGGGGCCGTCGAGGGCCCGGACGGCGCAGTTTGGGGGGGGCTGGGGATGCGGGAAGTGCCGCATGCGTGGATCTTCGAAGTACCAGGAGGTTCACAATGCGCTCAACGCAGCTCACTCTCTGCGCAGGTGCGGTACTCGCAGCGGTACTCATCCCCGCTTCCCCCGCCCTCGCCGCCGCCACGGAGAACGAAGAGACCCACGGCAGCGTCACCGTCACCCCGTCCACCATCGCCGCGGGCGGGGAGGTGGACCTGCGCATCAGCGTGTGCGGCGGCAGAACGGCCATCGGCACGTCCGAGGCGTTCGCCGAACCCGCGAAGTTCCACCCCGCCGCCGACGGCGGCCTCTTCGCCGAGGCCCGGATCCGCTCCGACGCCTCCGGCCGCGACTACGGCATCCACGTCAAGTGCGAGGACGGCCCCGGCACCGCCAGCGGCAACGTCACCGTCGTCCACCACCGGGTCCACCCGACCGCTCCCGTCCGCGCGGGCGGCGGCGGTACGGCCCTGGCCGCCGAGTCGGACGGCCCCGGCACCCCGCACACCCTGATCGGCCTCGGCCTCGCGGGTGTCGCCGCCGTCGCCATCGCGGGACGGTCGGTACGCCGCCGCCGCAGCGGCGCCGCCCCCACCGACTGAGGAACCCGCGGCAGCACATCCAGTACATCCAGCACACCCAGCACATCCAGTAAATCCAGCAGGACGGCAGGGAGAGGAGAGGACCGGACATGAGCGATGACCACGCGTCCGGCAAGGGCCGGATGCTCACCGGTGTCGCCTGGGCGGTACTGCTCCTCGGACTGTGGCTGTGGGGCCGCGACCTCACCGACGGGCCGGGCGGCATATCCGCCCCGACCACCGGTGACGTGGCCGCGGTGGGACGCCCACTGCTGCAGGTCGAACTTCCCGAGGCGCACGACCCGGTGACCGGGGCGAAGCCGCACCGGCTGGACATCCCCTCGCTGGGCATCGCCGCCCCCGTCGCCCCGCGCGGTCTCGACGCCTCGGGCGCCGTGGACCCGCCGCCGTACGAACAGCCCACCACGGTCGGCTGGTTCGGGGACGGCACCCGGCCGGGCGCACGCGGTGTCGCCCTCCTCGTCGGGCACGTCGACACCCAGAGCAAGCCCGCCGTCTTCTACGGACTGAGCTCCGCCCGCCCCGGCGAGCGGATCAAGGTCACCGGGGCGGACGGTTCCGTCACCGAGTTCACCGTCGACGACGTCCAGGTCTTCAGCCGGGACAAGTTCGACGCGAAGAAGGTGTACGGCGCGCACCAGGACGGCCGCGCCGAACTGCGGCTGATCACCTGCGGCGGCACGTACGACCACAAGGCCCGTTCCTACACCGCCAACGTGGTCGTCTCCGCCTACTTGACCGGCGCCACCGAGGCCCCGGCCGCCAGGTCCTGAGCCCGCGCCGGTGCGCCGGCCCGTGCCGCGGCCCGCAGCCCGAGGCCCCCGAACACCGCCGCGAAGACCACCCACAGCAGCAGCTGCGAGCCCAGCGACAGGACGCGGAAGTCCCACAGCAGGGCGGCCGGCACCGGGACCTCGTCCGGGTTGTCCGGCAGCAGGAACAGCACCGCGAGGGTGGCGGCCCCGGTCAGGAAGACCGCACCGTGCCGCAGCGGCTCGGCCCGGCCCGCGAGACGTACGTACACCTGCCAGGCCAGCAGCATGCCGAGGATGCCGATCACGACGGCGGCCAGCCACAACTGCTGCCGCTCCCCGACGGTGTTCGCGTCGCCGACCCCGGGCGGGGCGGCCGGGTAGCGCAGTCCGGGCAGCAGGGCCACCGCGACGAACGCGGCGGCGCAGAAGGCCAGCGCCCGCGGCCAGGCCCGGACCAGGAACCCGGTGCGGCGGTGCACCAGCGCGTAGGCGACCGCGAACAGCGCGCCCATGGCGAGGCCCGCGACGATCGCCGTGACGACCAGACCGAAGTGCTGCTGGCCGCGCGAGAACAGCTCCTCGTGGTGGTCGGCGACGGCGCCCGCCGCCGCGTGCGCGTGCTCGGCCGCCTCCGCCTTCGCCGAGCGCGCCTCTTCGAGGACGATCGCGCGGTCCATCACCGGTTCGGCCAGCAGCAGTGAGAACAGGCCCGTGACCAGGCCTGCGGCCCCGCCCGCCGCGAGGGAGCGGCCGAGCAGGGTGAGAGTGGGGTTGCTCATGGTGCGTCCGGCCCCGATCAGTGGCAGGGGGCACCGAAGAGGTGCCGGCCGTCGTGCGAGAACTCGTGCAGGTAGCTGCCGGTGGCGGAGATGATGTGGCCGTTGTCCATGAACACGGCGTACAGCGCGATCAGCGCGACGATCACCGCGGCGACGAGGATCAGCAGATCCCGGGTGCGGGTGGTCGCGGACGCGAGATCGCCGCTCTGGGCGGACTGCTGGGCAGACGCAGACATTAGGGTGGTGCCTCCTTCTGGGGTTTCCACGCCCCATGAGCAGGAGGACGACGGGTCAGTTCCTGACTTCCACACCGTGGCAGGTGTGGTCACAGTGGCGGGACCGCCCCGGAATCGCACCGGAGTTCCTGTTCACCGTCGCCTCGAAGTGTGGAGTTGTCCTCCGGAGAGTCCCAGCCTGGCAGTGCACTGTCAATGGCGCCCCGGGAACGCCCGCCGGGGACGGCACGGGAAGGGGCGGCGGCACGGGAGGGGGGACGGCACGGGAAGGGCAGGAGGGGCGGCGCGGGGCACCGGGAACGTTTGCGACAGCACCTGGCCCGGTCGGCTGCTCGCTCCCCCCGGAGCCGCCGACCGGGCTGGTCCTCGACCGCACGCGCACGGACTGCGGGAGAAGCCCGGCGTCTGTGCGGGAGGTTCTGGAAAGTCCAACTCGGCTCTACGGGCCGGGGGCTGGGGCCTCAGGAATACTCTAGAGCGGGCAAGCCCCGTACTCCATAGGGTAATTGACGCAAAGTCACTGCAAAGTCGCTCCGAGTGTCCCGTACGGCCTCACCGGGCCCTCTGCTCTCCGCTCCGGCCCCCGCCCGGCTTCCCGGCGGGCACCGACGCCACGTCCAGGCTGCCCCGTACGAGATCCATCGCCACTTCGGACACCGGCCGCCCGGCGCGCTCCGCGTGGCTCCGCAGCGCGTCGAACGCCTCGTCCACCGAGAGCCCCCACTGTTCCGCCAGCATGCCCTTGGCCTGGTCCAGCCGGACCCGGCCGGTGAGCGCGGACTGGACCTGACCGGCCAGCAGCTCGTCGTGCCGGACGGTGCGCTGCTGGAGGACGCCCAGGGTCGCGGTGTCCGCCAGCGCCTGCGCGAGCTGCAGCTCCTGCGGCGCCGTACCGGCCCCGTCCGGACCGGCGAAGAGGTTCAGCGCGCCGATGACCGTCTCGCGCAGCCGCAGCGGCACCGCGTACGTCGACCCGAAGCCGTACGCCGCCGCGCGCGGCGCGAACACCGGCCAGCGCTCCCGCGCCGCCGCGGACGACAGCGCGAGCGGCGCGACCGGCCGCCGGCCCCGGAAGCAGTCCAGGCAGGGGCCCTCCTCCTGCTGGATCTCCAGCAGGCCGAACAGCCGGGCGCGCTCGTCGGAGGACGCCACCGCGCGCAGCTGCCCGCGCTGGTCGGTCAGCATCAGTCCGGCCGCCGACACGTCGAGCAGCTCGACGCAGCGGGCCGCCGACCAGTGGAGGAAGTCGATCACGTCGAAGTCGTCGACCAGGGTGTCGGTGGCCTCGACGAAGGCCGTCGCGATCTTCTGTTCTCGGCCATAGCTGTCCATGCGTTGTCACCCACATCTGTCGTGCTGCCGGGTGGCCCGCGCCGGGCGCTGCCACAGGATCATCGTGCCTGCTCCGTACCGTCGCCGTCCTGGAGGGCGCCGTCCTGGGTGAAGAGCAGCCGACGGGCCACCACGTCCGCCGCCACCTCCAGGATGGGCCGTTCGGCGGCGTACGCGTACGCCCGCAGCCGGGCCAGTGCCACCGCCGGAGACACCGCGAGCCGTACCGCGATCATGCCGGTGGCCTGGTGCACCTCGGCACGGTAGAGCGCCGCGTCCTGCGCCAGCCAGCCGCCGGCCTCCGGCGGCGGACCGGTGCCCTCCCCGGCCGGCGCGCCGGGCGCACTGTCGAGCAGGGTGAGCGTCAGCGCGTCGGCGAGGACCAGCACGTCGGTGAGGGAGTCGTCCGCGAGCGGGCCGGGGGCGTCGCGGTGACAGGTCAGCGACCCCACCAGGATCGCCCCGATCTGCAGCGGCACGGCGAACACGGCCCGCAGCCCGAGCTTCTGCGCGGCGGGCAGGAAACCCGGCCACCGCCCCCCGGGAACCCGCTCCAGGTCGCCGTCCAGCACCAGCCGGCCGGTGCGCACCGCGTCGGGCCCCGGCCCCTCGCCGAGGGTGAACTGCAGGTCTTCGAGGGCCGCCGCCCGCGGCCCGGAGAGCCACACCGGCTCACCCTGGAGGTCCTCCACGACGAGGGTGACGGCGAGCCCGTCCACCCCCAGCGCCAGGGCGCAACGGCGGGCGAAGGACTCGTCGAGCACGGCGGTGCGGTGCAGCGCCAGCTCGTCGAGCAGGGCGGTCATACGGGCGGTGGCCACGCCCTCCTCCTGAAGGTTCCCGACGAGTTCCCGAGCGGTCCCCGGGCGGACAACTGTGAAGAGTCCTGAAGAGTCCTGCGAAGTGCCTCGCGGCGGGCAGCCAGGAGTGCTTCATCGTAGCCGTGTGCCCCCAAAGAGGCAGGTTGAACGCGGTGCAACAGCTCAGCGACGAAGCGGGCGCGGCTGCTGAGGGTGACCGCTGGTGTGTCAGGATGGATTCGACCGGTTGTGTCCGGGCAGGGGCGCCTGGGGGGTTGCCTCGGAATCAAGTCAGCTTCGAGACGGTCAGTCTTCACAAGGCGCCCAAGGGGGAGTCGATGTACGGCAGTTACAGCGGACGTGTGCGAGCACTGGGAGCGGTCGCGGTGGGGGCCGCCCTGCTGCTCACCGGCTGCTCCTCGGACGGTGGGGACGGCGGCTCGGGCGGGGGCTCGGGGAGCAACGCGCCGGTGTCCCAGCAGCCCAAGGGCAACGACCCCTTCTGGGTCAATCCGGACTCCAAGGCGGCCAAGGCGCTGGCCGAGGAGAGCGACAGCGGCAAGAAGGACCTGATCCGGAAGATCGCCCAGCAGCCGGCCGGCGAGTGGCTGATCCCGGAGAACGCCAAGGAGCAGGCCAAGGGCTTCACCGAGGCCGCCGCCAAGGCGGACCGCGAGGCGATCCTGGTCGTCTACAACATCCCGCACCGCGACTGCGGCCAGTTCTCCGGCGGCGGCGCCGCCGACGGCAACGCCTACCGGGAGTTCATCAAGCAGGTCGCCGAGGGCATCGGCGACCGCCCGGCGACCGTCGTCCTGGAGCCGGACGCGGTGCTGCACCTGGTCGACCAGTGCACCCCGGAGAAGTTCCACGAGGAGCGCTACGACCTCCTCAAGGGCGCCATCAAGACGCTGAAGCAGCAGCCGAAGACCAAGGTCTACCTGGACGCGGGCAACGCGGGCTGGGGCAAGCCGGACCAGATCTTCGAGCCGCTGAAGTGGTCGGGCATCGACGCGGCCGACGGCTTCTCGGTGAACGTGTCGAACTTCTACTCCACCGAGGAGAGCAAGAAGTACGGCAAGGAGCTGTCGGCGAAGGTCGGCAACAAGCCCTTCGTCATCGACACCAGCCGCAACGGCAACGGCCCGGTCCAGGAGAAGAGCCTCAAGGACCCGTGGTGCAACCCGCCGGGCCGGGCACTGGGCGAGGCGCCCACCACCGAGACCGGTGACCCGCAGGTGCACGCCTTCCTGTGGGTCAAGCGCCCCGGTGAGTCGGACGGCGAGTGCAAGGGCGGCCCGCAGGCCGGCCGCTGGTTCGCGGACTACGCGCTGGGCCTGGCGAAGAACGCCAAGTAGCGCACGCACCCGGCGGGGGAGGACAGCCCCCGCCGGGCAGCACGGCCCTGTGGAGCGGTACGGCAGGACAGCAGCACATACGAGTAAGGGGCGCCCTCCGGGAGGGCGCCCCTTACTCGTATGTGCGTCACGGTGCGCTGCCGTGCGCCCCGCGCGGTCCTACGGGACCTCGACCCAGACCGCCTCGGAAGGCGTGCCCTGGTCGTCCGTCACGAACAGCATGTAGTACCCGGAGGGCACCAGCGAGCGGTTCTCCGGGACGGTGACGGTGATGCCGTCGGCCGTCTTCTTCAGGTCCAGCGCGATGCTGCGCTGGTCCATGTCGGTCATGTGCGTCACCGCGCTCGGCCGCATCAGCCGTGCCGACTTGATGGACGACGCGTGCTGCGAGGTGAAGGTGCCCGAGGCGCCCCGGGCGATCTTCTTCGGGCCGTCGTTCAGCTTGGGCCGCGAGTCGCGGTACAGGTACGGCGGCGTGTAGATCTCGATGCGCTGCTCGAAGACGCCGGGCCGGGTGTTGGCCTTGTCCGCGTACAGCGAGTCGGAGCCCGCCACCATCACGCGGCCGTCGGGCAGCAGCACCGAGCTGGAGTGGTAGTTGCGCCCCACTGCCGGGTCGGCGAGCCGCTTGAGCTTGTTGGTCTTCGGGTCGAAGGAACGCGCCTCCTTGATGTTGGAGTCGCTGCGCCCGCGGTAGTCCTCGGAGCCGCCGGTGATCAGGACGGTGTCGTCCGGCATCAGCGAGGCGCTGGGGTAGCGGGTGCCCTTGTCGAGCGAGGGGCCGTCCTTGAAGGTCGGGTTCGCGTCGTCGGCGTCGACCAGACGGGTCTTCTCCGAGGACTTCTCCGACTCGCCGACGCCACCGCCGCCGATGACCATGAACCGCTGGTCCTGTGCCGGCGGCAGCATGACCGAGGCCGAGGTCTCCAGCTGGTCCGGGTCGCTCATGCCCGGGATCTTCTTGAAGCTGTTGTTCGACAGGTCCCAGATGCCGGGCTCACGGCCGACGTCCGCCGGGCCGTAGCCCGCGTTGGAGCCGGTGTAGATGAGCTTGCCGCTGTTGAGCGTGAACAGCGACGGGTACGTCGGCAGCCGCCGCTCGAAGCCCGTGTACTTCCAGGTCTTCGTCTTCGGGTCGTAGATCTCGTCCTTGCCCGGGACGATCTGGCCGATGTCGTCGAGGCCGGAGGTCGCCAGGACCTTGCCGTCCTTCAGGGTCGTCAGCGACGGGTACCAGCGCGCCTCGTTCATCGGGTCGACGGTGATGTACTTCTCCGCCACCGGGTCGAACTCGTACGCCTCGCGGATGCCCTGGAAGTCCTTCTTGTCCAGGGCGAGCTTCTCGGCGACGCCGTACGTGTTCTGGGCGTCCTTGCCGGTCAGCGAGGGGATGGCGTAGTTGTCCTGGGCGCCGGACTCGTACTGCTTGCCGGACTGCTTGGCCTCGACGTAGATGCGGCCGAGCCCCGGGTTGTTGCGCAGGAACTTCCCCGTGGCCTTGTCGAAGACCTTGGTGGCCTTCTCGACCAGGACCGGGTCCTTGGAGACGTACGTCTTGCCGTTCTTCTTGCCCTTGAAGACCGTGCCCGCGGGGAGCGTTATCGGCTTGTCGGGATTCTCGTTGTGCACCACCATCAGGCCGCCGGCCTTGGTGACGTCACCTTCGAGCTTCTCGTACCGCTTGGTGCCGCCCGCGACGAGGAGCTTGCCGTCGCCGAGCTGCGTGTGACCCGAACAGAACATGTCCTTCGGGGTCTTGATCATCTTGTACGTGTTGTTCTTCGGGTCCCACAGGACCGACTCGAACTTGCCCGCGTCGAAGTTCTTCTGGTTGTTGCCGGAACCCGCGATCAGCAGGACCTTGCCGGTGTGCAGCAGTGCCGAGTGGATCGTGTTGATCTTCTTGTCGGTCGGGACGTCCAGGAAGTCCCAGTGACCGTTCTCCGCCTTGTACTCGGGGCGGTTGATCTTGTACTCGTGGTACTGCTCCGAACCGAAGCGGTACAGCGCGGGCCCGTTGAACGCCGCCACGGCGACGACCACGGCCGCCGTGATGGAGAGGCGTTTGGCCCGGCGGCTCGGACGGAAACTCATTTCTTACGTCCCCCAAGGGAAGAAATCTGCATGGTCTGGTCGGCGGGGGCCCAGCTCGGCCGCTGCTGCGGGGCGTGGCCGCCGTCGCCGTACTGCCCCTGGCCGGGGAAGGCCTGCTGCTGGTCGTACTCCGGGGTGCCGCCCGCGGAGCCGGGACCCTGCTGCGGGCCGGGCTTGCCGTTCTTCTTCTCCGCGCGCATGCCGAGCCGCCAGGCGAAGATCGGCGCCGCCGTGATGAGCATGGCGAGCGTCGCCCAGGTGACCATCGCCGGGTGCGAGTGGCCGCGCCAGAACGAGACGCCGATGGACCCGGCGAAGATCGCGATGAAGAACAGGTGGATGCGGAAGGTGCCGAAGAGGGTGTCGGGGCTCGCCGACTCGCCCTTGGGCGTCACCACGAAGCTGGACTTGCGGCGCAGCACGGAGTCCATGAGCGCACGCGCGTAGAGCGGCGCGGACATCGCGGACATCGCCATGCCGGCCAGACCGCCGGAGCCCTCGGGCTCGTGCGGCGACACGTTGTGACGGCGGTTCCAGATGTAGAGGCCGATCTGGAGCGCGGAGGCGTTGCCGTACAGCATCATCCAGATGACCGGGTCGATCTGGACACCCGAGGCGCCCATGCCCAGGAACAGCGCACAGGAGAGTGCGGCCAGGATCCAGTTCATGGCGGACATCGGGTAGAAGATGATCATCATCGTGTAGTTGAAGAGCTTGCCGGGGGGCAGCGTGCCCCAGCCCTTCCAGTACTGCTTGAGGATCGTCTCGTAGGTGCCGCGCGACCAGCGGAGCTGCTGGGTGAAGAAGTCCGTCCAGGCGGAGGGGCCCTCACCGACGGCCAGCACGTCGGGGGTGTAGACCGAGCGCCACTTCTTGCCCGTCGCCGGGTTCTTGGCGCGGTGGATCTCGAAGCCGGTCGCCATGTCCTCGGTGATCGAGTCGTACAGACCGCCGATCTGCTTCAGCGCCTTGATGCGCACGGCGTTGGACGTGCCGACGAACATGGGGGCGCCGTAGCGGTTGCCCGCGCGCTGGATCAGGGCGTGGAAGAGGAACTGCTGCGACTCGGCGGCCTTGGTGACGAAGGTGTCGTAGTTGCCGTAGACCTGCGGGCCGATGACGAAGCCGACGTCCGGGTCGCGGAAGTAGCCGAGCATGCGCTCCAGGTAGTTCGGGAGCGGGATGTGGTCGGTGTCGACCGAGGCGAAGTAGTCGTAGTCGTCGCCGTGCGCGTCCAGCCAGGCGTTGTAGTTGCCGTGCTTGGTCTTCGCGCGGTGCGGACCCTTCTTCTGGTTCCACTTCGCGATGCCCTTGCGGGAGAAGTGGTGCACGCCGAGCCGCTCGCAGACGGCCTTGACCTCGGGGTCGTCGCCCTCGTCGAGCAGCCAGATGTGCAGCAGGCCCCGGTGGCGGATCTTGACCGCCGCCTCCAGGGTCTTGGTGACCATCTCCAGCGGCTCCTTGCCGGGCACGAAGGAGGTCATGAAGGCGACCCGGGTGCCGGACTCGGGCACGACCGGGATCGGGTCACGGGCGACGAGGGTCGCGTGTGCGTTGGAGATCACGTTCATGGTGCGGAAGAGCTCGATGAGCCCGATCGACACCAGCATGACGACGTCGAGCGCCCGCAGCAGGTCGTCCTGCAGGTTCGGGTCGCGGTCGGTCCAGTGGCCCGGCTGCATGAGCCAGATGAACAGACCGAGGGACAGCAGCGGTGCGGCGCCGAGGAGGAGCGCGGCACGGATGCGGTGCGGCTCCTGGGAGATCAGCGAGCGGTACTGGACCTTGTACGGCTTGCCGGGGTCCGGCTGGGTGAGTGGTCCGGCCAGCCGGCTGTAGTGCTCGTAGTCGTACCTGGGCAGCGCCTTCTGCTGTCGGCGACCCGGCCCGCCCGATGCGACCTGCGGGGGGACCCGCAGCTGCGTCGTCTGGGTGGGGTCGTGGGTAGGGTCGTGGTACTGCCCGGCGCCGCTCGGCGTCGACGTCATGAGTCATCCCCCCGCACGCAAGGCTGGCTGCGTGAGTTCGTAGGTCTTCTCGCTCGCTGGCGGTCCCCCTCGACCGTCCCGAACGCAACATTGGTCGGGCCGCCATCGGTACAGACACGGGACGGCAACCTTCCGGTTGCATGATGCCCGTCCCGACATCCGTGGGAGAAAGGGGCCCCCACCCCGTAGCCCGGCCGTCCCCTCGTCGGCCGTCCGAGCTTCAACTCGTCGAACCGTCCGCCCCATTGGAGCCACTGGCTCCAGGATAGGTTCCCCGACTCTTCATGTGATCGCAAGGGTCGCTGATCGCAGGCCTGCCGGGGCCCCGGGGCGGGTCCGGTAAGGGCCCGGACCCGTGGGAACGACCGAGACCCTCCCACCGGTGGTGGGAGGGTCTCGGTTGCGCGTGCGCCGCCAGGGACTCGAACCCCGGACCCGCTGATTAAGAGTCAGCTGCTCTAACCAACTGAGCTAGCGGCGCCTGCTGACTCGGAGAACTCTACCGGATGCTCGGGAGTGGTTTGAACCAGCCGCCGCCCAAGATGTCTGTTTCGTTATATTTCTTACCGTCAAGATGCGTTATGTCCGGGCAGTTGGGACACTCGCCCTGTGATCCAGTTCGAGGAGATTCAGCCCGCGGCCGACTGCCCCTGTGCCGGATGCGCCGACCGGCGCCGTATCCGCAGGACCAGATCCCTCGCCGCACGTGACGGTGGTCACCCCGCGGCCCACGGCGCCCGCCGCGCCCTGGTGCTGGTCACCGCCGCCGGAGTGGTGCTGGGCGGCGGGGGAGGTGCCGGTGCGGTGGCGCCGGGGGCGAAGGAGGGCGCCGGACCCGCGGGCGTGTCGGACGGCCCGGGACCCGCACCGGTGCGGGGGACCGGCGGCGCCCCGGGACACCCGGCGGCGGGCAGGCACGAGGGCCCGGGGCACGCGGCGGCGGGCCGGGGGGAGGACCCCGGGCGAACGGCGGGGCGCAAGGGCGGCGGCCGGTCGGGGGCGCGGTCCGACCCGGTCGACCCCGCGCACTCGGTGCGGCGCGACGCCCCCGCCCCGCAGGGCGACGCCGCCCCGCTGCACGGCAGGGCGCGGCCCGCGCCGGCCGGTTCCGGGTCGCCGGGCCCCGGCGGGGTCGCCGCCGGGCCCGCGCTCAAGCCCGCCACCCGGGCCGACATCATCAAACGGGCCAAGAGCTGGGTCGAGGCGAAGGTCCCGTACAGCATGGAGAAGTTCTGGCGGGACGGTTACCGGCAGGACTGCTCCGGCTACGTCTCCATGGCGTGGGGGCTCAGCGGCAACGAGTGGACCGGGTCGCTCGCCGACTTCGGGGTGCGGGTGCCGCGCGACCAGCTCCAGCCCGGCGACATCCTGCTCTTCCACAACGCGGCCGACCCGCACTCCGGCTCGCACGTGACGATCTTCGGCGGCTGGACGGACTACACGCACGACCACTACCTCGCCTACGAGCAGACCAGGCCCACCACCCGCAAGCAGGCCACTCCGCTCGGCTACTGGACGAACGCCGACCGCTATGTGGCCTACCGCTACAAGGGCCTCGTCGGCGGAACCGCCCCGCAGGGCGCCGGGGGCGCGCCCGCCTTCCCCGGCACCCGGTACTTCCGCCCCGGACAGTCCAACAGCCACGTCGAGAAGCTGGGGCGGCGGCTCGTGGCGAAGGGCTTCGGCAAGTACTACACGGTGGGCCCGGGGCCGCGCTGGGGCGAGGCGGACCGGCGCAACGTGGAGGCGTTCCAGCGGGCGCAGGGCTGGCGGGGCGCGGAGGCCGACGGCTATCCGGGCCCCGAGACCTGGCGGCGGCTGTTCAAGGAGGGCGGGGCACAGTGATGAGGGAGCCCGTGATCAGGAACGAGTCGACGACCGAGATCCCCGTGCACCTCCTCTTCCGCGACGATCAGGGGGTCCCCTCGGTGGTGCCCTCCGGGGTGACCGTGGTGGAGCGGCGCCGGGGGACCGGCGAGCAGCGGCGCGTGGAGCCGCCGGCCGCGGCGGTTCCACGGCCCGCCCCCGCGGCCCCCGGTCCCGTCGAGCGGCCGGGGCCCGCGGTCGCCGGGTGGGCGGCGGGGGTCGTCGGGCTCGGCGCGGCGGCCGGCTGCGCGGGGGCGCTGTGGTGGCTGGGGCTGCTGCCCGGACCGCTCGCCGCGGCGCTGCGGCTGCCGGTCCGGGCGTACGCGGGCGGCTCTCCCGCGGGCTGGGCGGCCCTCGCCGCGCTCGCCGCGGTGGCGCTGTGCGCGTGCGGCGGTCTGGTGCGCGGGCGGGAGGGGTACGCGTCGGTGCTCACCCTCTTCGGGGCCTACCGGGGGACGGTGCGGCGCACGGGGCTGATGTGGCTCAGCCCGCTGCTGTCGCGCCACCGGGTGGACGTACGGCTGAAGCACTGGCGCAGCGAGCCGCTGCCAGCCGTGGACCGGGACGGGATGCCGCTGCGGGTGGTGGTCCTGGTGGTGTGGCGGGTCGCCGACCCGGCGCGGGCCGTCCTCGCGGTCGACGACCACACCGGGCAGCTGTGCGGACAGGTCGAGGCGGCACTCGCGCGGGTGCTGGCGCGGACCCCCGCCGACGGCGCCCGGGACGCGGCGGCGGTCGGCGACGCGCTGACCCGGCTGCTGGCCGGCCGGCTCGCCGGGGCCGGGATCGAGGTGTTCTCCGTCCAGCCGGTGCGGATCGAGTACGCGCCGGAGGTCGCCGGGGCGCTGAGCCGCCGGAAGGTCGCCGCGCTGGACGCGCGGCAGCGGGCGAAGGCGCTCGCCTCGGTGGTGGACGCGGTCGAGGAGACGGTGGCCCGGCTGACCGCCCGGGGGCTCGCGGGGGAGCTGGACGACTACGAACGCAGAGCCCTGGTACGGGAGTTGACGGTTGCGTACCTCGGCGGGGCGTGAGCGGCGGGGCGGCGGAGGTGTCGCGCTCCGGCCCCGGGTGGGGCGGCGGGCCGTGTCGCACCCCGGTCCCGGGCGGGCGGCGGGCAGTGTTGCACCCCGGTCCCGGGCGGGCAGCGGAACGCGACTTTCCTTAACTCTCCTTAACGTTGGACATTGGTCTGGACATGTTCAACCGCCGTCCATACATTGGGACTTGGTCTAGACCGGATTTCGTCACAGCACCACACACGCGCGCGTGCAGCACGGCTCACAGAACTCCCCCACGTTCTCCTGGAGCGAAGCATGCGAAAAAAGGCAATGAGTGCGGCTGTCCTCGGGCTCGCGATAGCGGGCGCCACCGCACTCTCCACCAGCGGCGCGAGCAGTCATGGCTACACCGACTCGCCCATCAGCCGCCAGAAGTTGTGCGCCAACGGCACGGTGAAGAACTGCGGTTCCATCCAGTGGGAGCCGCAGAGCGTCGAGGGGCCCAAGGGCTTCCCGGCGGCAGGACCGGCGGACGGCAGGATCTGTTCCGGCGGAAACGGCGGCTTCGCGCAGCTCGACGACCCGCGCGGCGGGCAGTGGCCCGCGACGAACGTGTCGGCCGGATCGAGCTACTCGTTCCGCTGGCAGTTCACCGCCCGGCACGCCACGTCGGACTTCCGGTACTACATCACCAAGCAGGGCTGGGACCCCTCGAAGCCGCTCACCAGGGCCTCGCTGGACCCGCAGCCGTTCCTGAACGTGCCGTACGGCGGCAAGCAGCCGCCCGCGACACTGACCCACCAGGGAACGCTCCCCGGCGGCAAGTCCGGCAAGCACATCGTGCTGGCCGTGTGGAACGTGGCCGACACGAGCAACGCGTTCTACGCCTGCTCCGACGTCCAGTTCTGACGGCAGGCCGCCACAGCAGTCAGGCACCACCGCCGGACCGCCCCACCGGGGTCCGGTAGGAGCCGCCGGCCCGAACCGCCGCGGGCCGGTGGTCCGCTCACGAGCCGCCCCATGCGCATGGGGCGGCTCGTTCCGTGCCGCCCGGAAGCGACGCGGCGTCCCGTACGGGTCCCCGGCTGCCGGAAGTGACGCGGCGTCCCGTACGGGCCCCCGGCCGCCGGAAGCGGCGCGGTGCCGTGCGCGGTTGCGCGACGGCCGGAAGTGGCGTGGCGCCATGGACGGGAAGCGGTGGGCGGCTGTTCCCTGAGGGGCACCGGTAATTCGACCGACCCAGGGAGACCACCGTGCCGTCCATGCCGCGCCGCTCCTTCCTCCAGGCCGCGACCGTCACCGCCACCGCGGCGGCCGTCAGCGCCCCGACGATCACCGGGAGCGCACCGGCCGCCGCCGCCCCCGCACCCGCCGTGCCCGCGGCGGACGCCGCCGGGAGACGGCTGCTGCACTTCGACCGGGCCACCAACGGTGCCGGGAGCGGCCACGCGGGCCGCTACGTCGCCGAGGTGCAGAACATCCTCTGGTCGTTCGGCGAGGACGGCGGCCCGGCCACCGCCCTCACCCCGCCCGACCTGGAGCCCAACCGGCCCGTCCTGTCGCCCGACGGACGGCAGATCGCGGTCGCCGGATTCCGGGGCGGCCAGTTCCACCTGTGGGTGATGAACGCCGACGGCTCCGGGCTGCGCCGCCTCACCGACGGCCCCTGGGACGACCGCTGCCCCGCCTGGTCGCCGGACGGCCGCCGCCTCGCCTTCTCCTCCGAACGCGGCGGCGACCCGGTCGGGGGCAGCCCGTACCGCATCTGGACAGTGGAGGTGGGCAGCGGGAAACTCACCCGCCTCACCGGCACCGAGGGCCAGAGCGGCCCCGGCCAGGACAAGCCCTGGGAGGACTTCGACCCCACCTGGAGCGCGGACGGCGCCCGCGTCCTGTTCGTCCGGGGCGGCGTCGTGGGCACCGCCGTCCAGGCCCGCACGATCGCCGCCGTCGCCGCCGACGGGAGCGGCCCGGTCACCGTCGTGCACGCCGAACCGGCCGACGCGGCCCCCGGCAACGTCCTGGCCCCCGCGGTCTCCCCGGCCGGCCGCACCGCCTGGCTGCGCACCCTGCCGCCCGCCCCCGGACGGTTCGAGATCATCAGGCTGGTCGTCGACGGGAAACAGGTCCCCCTCGAAGGGTCGCTCGCCGACTCCCCGCCCCGCTGGCTCGACGAGACCCGGATGCTGGTCACCCTCGACGGCCGCTTCCAGGTCGTCCGCCCGCACAAGGAGACCGGGGCCCGGCCGCTCCCCTTCACGGCGACCCTGCCCGTGGAGCGGCCCTCGTACCGGGTCAAGAAGTACGACCTGGAGCCCGCCCGCCCGCGCAGGGTGCGCGGCATCCAGCAGCCCGTCCTCGCCCCCGACGGCCGCTCCTTCGCCTTCGTCTCCCTCAACTCCCTGTGGGTGCAGTCGGTTTCCGGCCGCGGTGCCCGGCCCCGGGAGGTGGTGCGGGCGGAGCCGACGACCTACCTCCAGGGCCCGTCCTGGAGCCGGGACGGCCGCTGGCTGCTGTACGTCGACGACCGCGACGGACTGAACGGGGTGCGCCGGCACGAACTCGCCACCGGCAAGGACGAGCCGCTGGCCGGCGGCGGACGCACCCACCCCGCGCTCTCCCCGGACGGCACCCGGCTGGCCTGCCTCGACATGGCGGGCGGCCTCGTCGTACGGGACCTGGCGGCCGGCACCGAGAAGGTGCTGGCCGCCGCGCTCGGCGGGGGCGGACTGCCCGGACCGCCGAGCTGGTCGCCGGACGGCAGGTACCTCGCCTACTGCGACCGCAACCGGCTCAACTTCCGCTACCGCGAGGGCTACAACCTCGTCCGCGTCGTCAACACCACCAACGGCGCCTCCGCCCTGCACCCCGTCTCCCGCTTCGGCTCGCTCTCCGACCGCTACGCCTCGGGACCCGTCTGGTCACCGGACGGGAAGTGGCTCGCCTGCGTCAGCGAGTCCGCCCTGTGGGTGCTGCCGGTGCGCGCCGACGGCAGCCCCGCGGGGGAGCCCCGGCAGCTCTCCGACGTGGGCGCCGACCACCCCAGCTGGGCGGCCGACTCCCGCACCCTCCTCTACCTGGCCGAGGGCGAGGTACGGCTGACCACCCGCGACGGCGGCGCGGGCCGGGCGGTCCCGGTACGGCTCGACCACCGGCGCTCCGCCCCCGTCGACACCGTCGTCCACGCGGGTCGGCTCTGGGACGGCACCCGCACCGACGGGCGCACCCGCGACGACGTGGACATCCTGATCCGCGACGGCCGTGTCGCCGCCGTCGAACCCCACCGGGCCGGCCGCCGGGCCGCCCGGCACGTGGACGCCTCGCGGCAGACCGTGCTGCCCGGACTGTGGGACTCGCACACCCACCCCTGGGCGTACACCTACGGCGCCCGGCAGAGCGCGGTCTTCCTCGCGTACGGCATCACCACGACCGTCTCGCTCGCCGGGTTCAGCTACGAACAGGCCCGCATCCGGGAGGACGTCACCGCCGGACGGCTGGCCGGCCCCCGCCTGCTCACCACCGGGGAACTCCTCGACGGGCCGCGCGTCGCGTACAGCATGGGGCGCGCCCACCGGACGGCGGAGGGGCTGCGCCGCTCGCTGGCCCGCGGCGCCGCGCTCGACTGGGACTTCGTGAAGACGTACGTGCGCGCCCCGATGGCGTCCATGGAGCAGGCGGCCCGGTTCGGCCACGAGCGGCTCGGTGTGCTCTCCGGCTCGCACCTCGCCTCGCAGGGCACCCAGGGCGGCCAGGACCTGACCAGCCACCTCGCCGCCACCGAACGCGCCGACCGCGGGCACGGCATGACCAGCGAGCAGTTCACCTACCAGGACACCCTCGCCAACTACACCGAGGGCGGCCTGAAACTGCTCGCCACCCCCTTCACCTCGCTCGCCCTCCTCGGCGACTTCCCCGAACTCGTCGACGACCCGAGGGTCACGGCGATGATGCCGCCGTGGGACACCCAGACGCTGCGCGCGGCGGCGGCCAAGGCCCCGACGGCCACCGACCGCCTCGCGCTCGGCCGCGAGCTGGACTCCTACCGGCGGGTGATCGACGGCGGCGGCCGGCTGGCCCTGGGCACCGACACCCCGATCGTCCCGGTCGGCCTGCCGCTGCACGTCGCGCTCCGCGCCTTCGTACGGCACGGCTTCAGCCCGGCCGAGGCGCTGCGCACGGTGACGCTGTCACCGGCCCGGCTCTTCGGCGCGGACCGGGAGCTGGGCTCCGTCGAACCCGGCAAGATCGCCGACCTGACGCTGGTGGACGGCGATCCGCTGACGCACTTCGACGACCTGGTACGGATCGCGGGCGCGGTGGTCGGCGGCCGGATCCACGAACGGGCCGCCCTCACGGCCCCCTACGACCGCAGGCGCTCCCTCACCACCACCCCCGACCCCTCCCACTGGCACGCCGTGAGCAACCAACTCCGCCAAGAAGGCTGCTGCTGACCCCACCCCACCTCACCCGCGCCCCCCCCGGGGCGCCGGGCCCGCCCACCCGAGCCCCCTCGGGCGGCGGGCCCGCCCTTTCCCCCCCGCCCCCGCCCCCTTGGGCGGCGGGGCCGCCCCCGGGGGCGGAACGGGCGGGCAAGGGGGCGGCCCCCCGGCGGAGCTGCACATTCACCCCCGCCCACCCCGGCGGAGCCGCACCCCAGCACCCCGGACGCCCCCGGCAACCCCGCACCCCCGCACTCCGGACGCCTCCGGCAACCCCGCTCCCACACCCCCCCCACCCCCACTCCAGGTACCCTCACCCCGACACCGGAATGGCCAATTCCATCCCACCGTCACCCCGCCCCACCCTGGAGTCCGCCCCGTGAACATCCTCGTCACCGGCGCCGCCGGCTTCATCGGCTCCGCCTACGTCCGGATGCTCCTCGCCGGCCTCCTCCCCGGCGCCGAGCACCCCCGCGTCACCGCCCTGGACCTCCTCACGTACGCCGGGAACACCGACAACCTCCCGCTCGCTGACCCCCGCCTGACCTTCGTGCGCGGCGACGTCTGCGACCTGCCGCTGCTGCTGCGACTGCTGCCGGGCCACGACGCCGTCGTGCACTTCGCCGCCGAGTCGCACGTCGACCGCTCCATCGAGGGCGCGGCCGACTTCGTCCGCACCAACGTCCAGGGCACCCAGACCCTCCTCGAAGCCTGTCTGCGCACCGGTACCGGGCCGGTCGTGCACATCTCCACCGACGAGGTGTACGGGTCGATCGCCGAGGGCGCCTGGACCGAGGACGCGCCGCTCGCACCGAACTCCCCGTACGCCGCCTCCAAGGCGGGCGGGGACCTGATCGCCCGCTCCTACTGGCGCACCCACGGTCTGGACGTCCGGATCACCCGCTGCTCCAACAACTACGGTCCGTACCAGCACCTGGAGAAGCTGATCCCGCGCTTCACCACCCGGCTGCTGGCGGGCCGCACCGTCCCGCTGTACGGCACCGGTGCCAACGTCCGCGAGTGGCTGCACGTGGAGGACCACTGCCGCGCCGTGCACCTGGTGCTCACCAAGGGCACCGCCGGTTCGGTCTACCACGTCGGCGGCGGCGACGACCTCACCAACGCCGAGCTGACCGACCGCCTGCTCGGACTGACCGGCGCGCCCGCCTCCCTGGTCAGGCACGTCGCCGACCGCAAGGGCCACGACCTGCGCTACGCCCTCGACGACACCCGCATCCGCGAGGAACTCGGCTACGCGCCCGCCGTCCCCCTGGACGAGGGCCTGGCCGCCACCGTCGCCTGGTACCGGGACCACCCGAGCCGGTGGCAGGACCGCGAGCACCCCTGACCCGGGCGCCGGGCCACGCCCGACGGCGCTCCCGTCCGACGGCGCTCCCGCCCGACGGCGCCCCGCCCGGCCGGAGACACGACCGAGGCCCCACCGGCGAACCGGAGGGGCCTCAGTATCAAGTGCGCCGCCAGGGACTCGAACCCCGGACCCGCTGATTAAGAGTCAGCTGCTCTAACCAACTGAGCTAGCGGCGCTTGACTCGTAAATCGTACCTGGTCCGCAGGGGTGCTCGCGACCACGTTCGCATCGCACCGTGCGCAGGCCCCGCCGGCGCGGTTCTGGCGGGCGGTCCTGGCGGGCGGTCGGGCCGCGCGGTCCGGGTGCGCGGTTCCGGCCTGGCCGTCCGGCTACAGCGACAGCGAGAGGGCCATCGGGGCCGCCCGCCGGTTCAGCACGTCCGCCGCCTGCCGCAGCCGGTGCGCGTGCTGGAGCGGGAGGGAGAGGGCCAGGCAGCCGACGGCCGCCCCGGCGGTCAGCGGGACGGCGGCGCAGACCGTGCCCAGCGCGTACTCCTGGAGGTCCAGGACCGGCACCGTCGGCGGCTGGCTGTCCAGCGTGGAGAACAGCACCCGCTCGCTGGTGATCGTCCGCGAGGTCAGCCGGGCGGTCCGGTGCCGCGAGACGTGGTCCCGGCGGCCGTTGTCGTCGAGCTGGGTGAGCAGGCACTTGCCTATCGCGCTGGCGTGCGCGGCGGAACGGAAGTCGACCCACTCGTGGACCCTCGGGGTGAGCGGGCCCTCGGCGACCTGGGTCACCGTGACCTCGCCGTCCACGTACCGGCTGAGGTAGATCGCGGCGCCGACCGAGTCCCGCAGCTGGTCCATGGTGCGCTGGAGCCTGAGCCGCAGGAGGTCGCGCGCACCGGCGCCGGTGGCCCCGACCAGCTCCAGCGACTCACCGGTCACGTACGCCCCGTCGGAGATCTGCTCCACATAGCCCTCGCGGCGCAGCATCAGCAGTAGGGGGCGCAGGGTGCCGGAGGGCAGTCCGGTCTCGCGCGCGAGCTGGCCGTCGGTGACGCCGCCGCTGTGCCTGGACACGGACTCCAGTACGCGAAGGGCGTACTGCACCGAGTGCTGCGGCGTGGCCGGCTCGGGCTTCAGCGCCACGGTTCCCCCTACCAAGGTTGCGACCGTCTGCTCTGCTTCGGATCTGTGGTGCGTCCCTGCGTACTGCGTCCGTGCGGTGCTGCGTCACTGCGTCGTTCGTGCGTCGTCAGGCCACGATAGCCGTCAACCCCCGCCATCGGGGCGGGGGTTGACAAATTGCCTCGGCCGGGTACGCCCAGTTGAGGCCCGTGAGCTGGGCGACGCCACCCGTGGCATATGCCAAAGGCAGGTCCCGTCAAGGAGGCTTCGGCGTCAGAGCACGGCGCCGAGGAACTCCCGGGTCCGCTCGTGCTCCGGCTCGCCGAAGATCTTCTCCGGCGGGCCGGACTCGATGACCCGCCCCGAGTCGAACATCAGGACGTCGTCCGAGATGTCCCGGGCGAAGTTCATCTCGTGCGTCACGCAGAGCATGGTGATGTCGGTCGTCCGGGCGATGTCGCGCAGCACGTCCAGCACGCCCGCCACCAGCTCGGGGTCGAGCGCCGAGGTCACCTCGTCGAGCAGCAGCACCTGCGGGCGCATGGCCAGCGCGCGGGCGATGGCCACCCGCTGCTGCTGGCCGCCGGAGAGCTGGGTGGGCTTGGCGTCGCACCGGTCGCCGAGGCCGACCATGTCGAGCAGTTCGCGGGCCCGCTCCTCGGCCTCGTCCTTGGACAGCCCCAGCACCCGTACCGGCGCTTCGGTGATGTTGCGCAGCACGGTCATGTTCGGGAAGAGGTTGAACTGCTGGAACACCATCCCGATGTTCTTGCGGACCTCGCGCAGCTGCTTCTCGCCCTGGGAGGGGAAGAGCTGCTGGCCGCCCACGTGGATGGTGCCCTCCTCGGGCTTCATCAGCGTCATCAGCAGCCGCAGGATGGTCGTCTTGCCGGACCCGGAGGGCCCGATCAGGGTGACGTGCTTGCCCGGCTTGACCGAGAAGCACAGGTTGTCGAGGACGGTGTTCTGCCCGAACCGCTTGGTGACGTCCTTGAACGTGATCAGGTCGGCGGCGCCGGACGGGGCCTCGGGGGAATCGGCGGGCTGGGTGGCTTCAACGGACAAGACGACGCTCCAGGACTCGCAGCAGAAGGGACGCCGGGTAGGCGATGAGGATGAAGGCGATGCCGACGACGGTCAGCGGCTCGGTGTACTGGAAGGTGGACGCGCTCTCCAGCCGCGCCTGCTGGAGCAGCTCCAGCACGCTGATGCCGGCCAGCAGCGGGGTGTCCTTCAGCATCGAGACGACGTAGTTGCCGAGCGCCGGCACGATGCGCCGGATCGCCTGGGGCAGGATCACCGCGAACCAGGTGCGGTGCGCGGGCAGGCTGAGCGCGGTCGCCGCCTCCCACTGCCCGACCGGCACGGCGTCGATGCCCGCCTTGTAGACCTGTGCGGTGTACGTCGAGTAGTGCAGCCCGATCGCGACGGTGCCGGTGGCTATCGCGGAGAACTGGATGCCCCACTCCGGGAGCACGAAGAACAGGAAGAACAGCTGCACCAGCAGCGGAGTGTTGCGGATGAACTCGGTGATGAGGTTCACCGGCCAGCGCACGTACTTCAGGTGCGAGCGCAGCCCGAAGGCCCACACCAGGCCCAGCGAGAACGACAGCAGCGAGCCGAGGGCCAGCACCTGGAGGGTGAGCAGCACCCCGTCCCAGAAGCGCGGCATGAAGTCCGCGACGGCGGACCAGTCCCAGTTGCTCATCGTGTACCCCCGGCGGCCTGGGCCTTGATGTCGATGCCGATGCCGGCCTTGGTCCTGCGCTCCACCGTCTTCATGCCGCGCGTCAGCACGAACGCGATCACGAAGTAGATGACCAGGGTGATCGAGTAGATCTGGGCGCTCTCCTGGGTGGCCAGACGCACCAGGTAGGCGGCGAACGAGACGTCACCGATGCCGAGCAGGGACACCAGGGCGGTGCCCTTGAGCAGCTCGATCAGCAGGTTGTTGAACGGCGGGATCATCTCCGGCACCGCCTGCGGCAGCAGGATCAGCCGCATCCGCTGCCAGGGCGTGAAGTTGAGCGCGATGCCCGCCTCGCGCTGTGCGGGAGTGACCGAGTTCAGGGCGCCGCGCACGACCTCCGCACCGTACGCACCGTAGGAGAGCCCCAGGGCGAGCACCGCGGCCCACATGGGGACGAACGCCCAGCCGATCAGGCCGGGCACCACGAAGAACAGCCAGAACATCAGCACCAGTGCGGAGGTGCCCCGGAAGACCTCCGTGTAGACACCCGCCAGGAAGCGCACGATCCACAGCCGGTGGACGCGCGCCATGCCAATGCCGAAGGCGACGAGGGTCGCCAGGACCGCGCTGTAGAAGGTGAGTTGAACGGTGGTCCAGATCCCGGGGAGGATCCAGTTCTGCCACAGGCCGGCGCTCATCGGCACAGCTCCTCGGCCGTGAGGGTCGTCATCTCCGACTCGGTGAAACCGAAGGGCTTCAGCACCCGGAACAGTTCGCCGCTCTTCTTCATCTTGTGGATCTCCACATTGAAGGCGTCCCGCAGTTCGGCGTCGAGGCTGCGGAAGGCGAAGCCGCCGCCGTCGATCTTCTTCTTGCCGTTCACGAGCGGTGCGAAGGGGGCGGTGGCCTCCGCCCTGGTGCTCTTCCTGACCACCTCGCGGCCGGTCAGCGCGGTGCCCGCGAAGACGTCCACCCGGCCGGACTCGACCGCGTTCAGACCGGCCACCGGGTCCTGGAGGATCACCAGGGACTTCTCCGGGATGCCGGCGGCGACCGCGTAGCCGATCTCCGCGTACCCGGTGCCGGTCGCCATCTTCGCCCCGGTGCGCTTGATGTCCTGGTAGGAGTGGAGCTTCTTCGGGTTGCCCTTCGGCACGATGAAGGAGTCCAGCATCTGGTACTCGGGGTCGGCGAAGATGACCTGCGAGCAGCGCTCCTTGTTGATGTACATCCCGGCGGAGACGACGTCGAACTGCTGCGAGTTAAGCCCGGGGATGAGGGAGGAGAAGTCGGTCGCGACCGGCTGCACCTTCCCGATCCCCAGCCGCTTGAAGATGATCTTGGCCAGTTCCACTGCCTCGCCGGTGAAGTTGCCCCGGTCGTCGATGAAGCCGTACGGGGCCTCGCCCGCGATGCCCATCCGCACGATGCCCTGCGACTTCAGCCTCGCCAGGGTGTCCCCGGTCGGGACCTTGCTGCATCCGGCGACCCCGAGCGCCCCCGCCGCGCCCAGCGCCGCACCGCCCACCAGGAGGGAGCGCCGTCCTATCGAGCGCTGTCCGGCCGGGCGTCCTTGTGGCTGCCGTCGTCTGTCATTTCCGTGCTCTTCCCTGAAATCTCTTGTGGGAGCCATGGGCGCGCGGCTACCCGGCAGCGCACGTCCTACTCCTGTCAATTCCGGCCCCGGCCACCGCGGATGCCCTCTTGACGCACACGATCACCGCTGCACGATGGGGTGATGACCGAACGATTCGTGGACATTTCGCTCGACAAGCGCGGTGTGCGGTGCACCGCCCGACTCCTCGACGACAAGGCCCCGATCACCTGCGACGCGGTCTGGGACGCGCTTCCGCTGTCCGGCGAGGTCTATCACGCGAAGTACGCGCGCAACGAGATCTACGGACTCTTTCCGGCCTTCGCGGTCACCGAACCTCCCCTGGAGAACCCCACCGTCACCCCGATTCCCGGCGACCTCTGCTACTTCTCCTTCGCGGGCACGCAGCTGGCCACCGGCTCCCACGGCTACTCCGCCGACCACGTCCGCCAGGACCGCCCCACCATCGTCGACCTCGCCCTCTTCTACGAGCGCAACAACCTGCTGCTGAACGGGGACCAGGGCTGGGTGCCCGGCATCGTGTGGGGCACGGTCGTGGAAGGGCTGGACCGGATGGCGGAGGCCTGCCAGGACCTGTGGCGGGCGGGCGCGGTGGGCGAGACGCTGAGCTTCCGGCGCGCCGAGGAGTAACGGGCGTCCCGCGCAAAGCGGTTGGCGCGGCCCGCCGCGTTCCGTACCATCCCGCTCCGGCACAGCCCACAGCGGCGGAAGGACGACATCACGTGAGCGGGAGACCCGGGGCCGGAAACGGCCCGACGGCGGACGCGGCGGGCGACTGGCAGGAGGAGTGGCGCTGGCACGACGCGCGGTGGGCCACGGCGACGATGGTGGTGGTCGTGGGCGGCTGCGCGGGCGGGGTGCTGTGGTGGGTGACCGGCTCCGGGCCCCGCGTCGCGGTGGTCGCCCTGGTTGCGTCGGCGCTGCTGGCCTGGGCGAACTCCCGGTCCATGACCTACCTCCAGAACCGGACCGGCTGTACGTACCGCCAGCTGGCCGCCCTGATGCGGCTCGCCCGGCAGGAGCGGATACCCGAGGACCCGGCGGCCCGCCGGGGAATGCTGGCCCTGGTCCGCTTCCAGAACAGCAAGAAGGCGGGCGGCGCCTGGGCGCAGCCGGTCAGCGTCGGCGCGGTGCTGGTGCTGGCCGCCGTGCAACTGCTCGGCGGCCACTTCCTCCTCGGCGCCCTCCTGGTCGCGGGCGCGGGACTGCTGGCCTCGAAGCTGAGCCCGCTCGCCCGCACCCGCGCCCGCCTCGCCCGGCTGGAGGCCGCGCTCACCGGGTCCTAGGAACCCCCGGGGTGCGCGGGGCTCAGGCGGCGGCCGGGGCGATGCGGGCCCGTACCCAGGTCCGCCGCTCGTCCAGGTAGGAGTCCACGACGAGGCCCGCCCCCGCCAGCGCCTCCTCGAACTCCTGCTCCGTCAGCGGGCAGGACAGATACGTCTGGGTCCACTTCGCGTCGGGGTAGTGGTACTCCACACGCAGCGACCGCGAGCCGGGGCGGCCCCGGTCCGAGGGTTCGGAGGACACGGCGCGGATCAGCCCGCCGCCGGGCACCCGGCGCTCCGTGGGCAGGCCCTCGTGGCGGCCCGCCGCCTCCCGCTGGACGATCACCCAGCCGTCCGCCGCGACATGGCGGCGGCAGGTCTCCAGCAGGGCCTCGCGCACCCCTTCCGTTCCGGCGTGCACCAGGTACGACGCCAGCAGCACCACGTCGAAGGGCTCCTGGCCGGTGAGGTCCAGCGTCTCGATGGGGCTGCGCGCGCTGCGGATGCCGGGCACCACGTCCCGTACCGCCGCCAGCATCTCCGCGGACTCGTCGACGGCGGTCACCTCGAAGCCGAGGTCCGTCAGCGGGCGGGTGAGCCGGCCCGCCCCCGAGCCCAGTTCGAGCAGCCGGGCGCCGGGCAGCCGGTCCCCGGCCGCCGCCGCCACGATCTCCGGTTCGCCCTCGGCCGGCATCCGCAGATACGTTCCGACCGCGCATCCGTCCGGGGTGATCGCGCCCGGCCCGGTGCCTTCGTATCCCTCGCGTGTGATGGGGTCCATGGGGCCATCGGAGCACGGAGTGACCGCCGGGCGGAAGACGCCTCCCGGCCTTCCCCGGGCCGGCAAGGCGCGGCCCGGCCCACGCCCCGGCCGGGTGCCGCGGCGGCCCCGGGGATGACCGTGCGGTGGGAAATCTCGGCGCAGGCCGTGCCTGAAGCCCGTCTCGGTCGTCACGTGGGTAGGCGACTTTCTCATGTGGCCTCCGAGACATGGGCATTGGGAGCATTCACCGTGAAGCACGGAATTACTGGAAACGGGCGAAACGTAACGGCGCGCCGGATGTCGGCGGTCGCCGTCACCGCCGCCACCGCAGGGTCCGTCCTGGCGTCCGGGGCGGCCGTCGCCCCGGCACAGGCACTGGCCCCGGAGGCGGTCGCTCCGGCGGCGGCCCGCGGGGTCACCGCAGCACCCAAGGCACCCACGGTCACCGCCAGGGGCGCCTTCCTGATGAACGCGGGTACGGGCAGGACCCTCTACGCCAAGGCGGCGGACACCCGGCTGCCCACCGGCTCCACCACCAAGATCATGACGGCGAAGGTGGTGCTGGCGAGCAAGGGCCTCGACCTGGACGCCAAGGTCACCGTCCAGAAGGCCTACAGCGACTACATCGTGCGCAACACGGCCTCCTCCGCCCGGCTGATCGTCGGCGACAGGGTGACCGTGCGGCAGCTGCTGTACGGGCTGATGCTGCCCTCCGGCTGCGACGCGGCGTACGCGCTGGCCGACAAGTTCGGGTCGGGCGGCACGCGCGAGGCCCGGGTGAAGTCCTTCATCGGCAAGATGAACGCGACCGCCCGGTCGCTGGGCCTGAAGAACACGCACTTCGACTCGTTCGACGGGGGCGGCGGCCGGGGCAACTACTCCACCGCCCGCGACCTCACCCGGCTCGCCGTGAGCGCGATGCAGAACGCCACCTTCCGCAAGGTGGTCGCCACGAAGTCCACCAAGCAGCGCACGGTGACCAGGAGCGGCGGGACGCGCGAGATGTCCTGGAAGAACACCAACCCGCTGCTCACCAGCTACCGGGGCACGCTCGGCATCAAGACGGGCTCGGGCCCGCAGGCGAAGTACTGCCTGGTCTTCGCGACGAAGCGGGGCAACAAGACCCTGTACGGCACCCTGCTCGCCTCGTCCTCGGACGTGAACCGGGCCAAGGACGCGGGCAAGCTCCTCAACTACGGCTTCGCCAGGTAGCCGCGGGCAAGCTCCTCGGCCACGGCTACCTCGGCCACGGCTTCCTCGGCCACGGCTTCGCCGGGTAGCCGCACCACCCTGCCCGCTCTCCCGGAACACCCCGTTCCGCCGCTCCGGCGGACGTGCGGAGCCGCACCGCGGCGCGGCTCCGCACGTCAGCGGCCCACCGGCACCGGGGCCGTGCCCGCCACCCCCGCCCCGTACAGCGCCTGCGCCGCCCGCAGGACCACCGCGTCGCGGTGACGGGCCGCGATCAGCTGGACGCCGATCGGCAGGCCCGCCGCGTCGAGCCCGCACGGCACGGTCGCCGCGGGCTGCTGGGTGAGGTTGAACGGGTAGGTGAACGGGGTCCACCCGGTCCACCTGCGGTGCCCGGAGCCGCGCGGGGCCTCGGTGTCCGCCTCGAAGGCGGTCAGCGGCACGGTCGGCGTCACCAGCAGGTCGTAGGTGCTGTGGAAGCGGCCCATCCGGCGGCCGAGTTCCATCCGGGCGTCCACCGCGGCCAGGTAGTCGAGCGCCGAGTACCGGGCGCCGATGCCGCTGATCTCCCGCAGCCCCGGGTCCAGCGCGTCCCGCTGGGCCCGCCCGAAGTGCTGGACCACCCGGGCGGCCCCGCTGAACCACAGCGTGTGGAACGCCTCCGCCGGGTCCGCGAAGTCCGGGTCCGCCTCCTCCACGAAGGCCCCCAGCTCGGCCAGCTTCCCGACCGCGGCGCGCACCGCCGCCGCCACGTCCCGGGCCACGTTCACCTGGCCGCCGAAGGTCGGCGAGTACGCCACCCGCAGCCCGCGCACCCCGTCGCCGATCCGGTGCCGCGTCTCTCCGTCGTCGGAGACCGGCAGCTGCGACCAGTCCCGCCAGTCCGTCTCGCCCGCCATCACGTCCAGCATCAGCGCCGCGTCCGCCGCGTCCCGCGCCATGGGGCCCGCGTGCGACAGGGTGCCGAAGGGGCTGGAGGGGTAGAGCGGAATCCTGCCGTACGTCGGCTTCAGCCCGAACACGCCGCAGAAGGAGGCCGGGATGCGCACCGAGCCGCCGCCGTCGGTGCCGACGGACAGCGGTGAGGCCCCCGCCGCCACCGCCACCGCGCTGCCGCCGCTGGACCCGCCCGAGGTCCGCGACGGGTCGTACGGGTTGCGGGTGACACCGTGCCGGGGCGAGTCGGTGACGCCCTTCCAGCCGAACTCCGGGGTGGTCGTCTTGCCCACCAGGACCGCCCCGTGCTCCCGCAGCCGCGCCACGGCCGGCGCGTCCTCGTCCCAGCGGCCCTCGGCCGATATCGACTCCGAGCCGCGCAGCGTCGGCGTCCCCGCCTGGAGCAGCAGGTCCTTCACGGTGACCGGTACGCCGTCGAGCAGCCCCCGCGGCGCGCGCCGCCGCCACCGCTCGGCGGAGCCCCGCGCCTGCTCCAGGGCGCCCTCCGCGTCGATCGAGACGAACGCGTTCAGCGAGGGCTGGAGGGCCTCGGCCCGCTCCAGCACGGCACGGGCCGCCTCCACGGGGGAGGCCTCGCCCTTCTCGTACGCGGTGAGAAGCTGACGGGCGGTGAAGGCGGCCAGGTCGGTGGGTGCTGTCGTCGGCTCAGTCATGAGTGGGGACGTACCCAACATTCTTGTCCACTACATTCGGGAGTGGCTTTCCGGCCGCCCACAGGTCGTAGAGGTCCAGGAACTGGGCGCCCAGCGCGTCCCGCCAGCCCACCACGTCACCGCTCATGTGCGGCGACACGGTCAGCCCCGGCACGTCCCACAGCGGACTTTCCGGCGGCAGCGGCTCCTGTTCGAAGACGTCCAGCGCGGCCCCCGCGATCCACCGCCGGGACAGCGCCGCCAGCAGGTCCGCCTCCACGACCAGCTGGCCCCGGCCGACGTTCACGAAGTACGCGTCCGACCGCATCGCGTCGAAGGCCCGCGCGTCGAACATCCCCCGGGTCGCGTCGGTCAGCGGCGCCGCGGCGACCACCCAGTCCGCCCCGGCCAGCAGTGCCGGCAGGTCCGCGGGCCCGTGCACGCCGGGGCGCTCGGTGCGTCCGGTCAGCGCGACGCTCACGCCGAGCGCCGTCAGGGTGCCGGCGACGGCCCGCCCGATCGGCCCGGAACCGACCACCACGGCCCGGGTGCCGGCCACCCGCCGGGTCTCGCGGTGCCGCCAGCGGCGCTGCCGCTGGAGCTCGTTGGTCCCGTTGAAGTCCTTCGCGGCGGCGATCACCAGACCGGCCACGTACTCCGCGATCGGCGTCTCGAAGATCCCCCGGGCGTTGGTGACCAGCGTGCGGGAGGCGGCCAGCTCCGGGCACATGAGGTGGTCCACTCCGGCGCTCGCGGTGTGCACCCAGCGGGGCCGCGCGCCCTCGCCCGGCCATGCGCGCCGCACCGCGTCCGAGAGGAAGTCCCACACCAGGAGGACGTCCGCGTGGGGGAGTTGACTCGCCAACGACGATTCGTCACCGTGCACAATGCGGGCGCGTCCGGTGAGGCTGCCGAGGCGGGGCGGCGGGTCGGCGTCGAGCACGAGAAGGGTGACTTCGGGGTCTTCGCGAACCTTGTGGGCATCAGTCATCGTCTGGAAACCGTTTCGCAACGTCGCAGATGTACGGATTGACCACGCTCGTACCCGCACCCTACGGTCGTCAACACCCATACCTGGGGGCCGCTTTGGACATTTCCTTTCTCGGTGGGCCACAGCCGCAGCGCGGTGTCGGCGTGGTGGCCCCGTTCGACTTCGCTCTCGACCGGGAGCTGTGGCGGTGGGTGCCGGACGGCATCTCGCTCCATCTCACCCGCACCCCCTACGTGCCCGTCGAGGTCAGCCTCGACCTGGCCCGGCTGGTGAGCGAGCACCATACGCTGCGCGAGGCGGTCCGGGCGCTGATCGCCGTCGAACCGCAGGTCGTCGCGTACGCCTGCACCTCGGGCAGCTTCGTGGACGGCGCGGCGGGGGAGCGCGCCATGCGCGACGCGATGTCCCGGGCCGGTGCCACCGAGGACGGCGAGCTGCCGTCGGTGACCACCTCGGGCGCCCTGACCGAGGCGCTCGGGGAACTGGGGGCCCGGCGCGTCGCGCTGGTCACCCCGTACACGCAGTCCGTCACCCGGTCCCTGGAGGACTTTCTCGCGGAGGCGGGCATCGAGGTCACCGGCTGCGAGTTCATGGGCCTCACCCGGCACATCTGGAAGGTGCCCTACCGGGACGTGGTGGACATGGCGCGCCGGGCGGTGGTCGGCGCGGCCGACTGCCTGTTCATCAGCTGCACCAACCTCCCCACGTACGACGTGATCCCGCAGCTGGAGGCGGAACTGCGGATGCCGGTGCTCTCCGCGAACCAGGTCACCATGTGGTCCGCCCTGCGGCGCCTGGGCATCGACGCGGTCGGCCCCTACCAACTGCTGACCATGTCCGCGCGGGCGGTGGCCGCCGAGGTGCCCCCGCCGGTGCTCGCGGAGCCGCCGGTGCTCTCCGACGCCGCCGGCCTCCCGGACGCCGGGGCCCTCGCCGAGGCGCCGGGCCTGCCCGAACCGCCGGGCCCCGGCGGCGTCCCGCGGCTGCCGCCCCTCCCGCCGTTCCCCGAGCAGGAAGGCCTGAACTGACATGACGGCGATCGGATTCCTCTACCCCGGCCACTCCGCCGAGGACGACTACCCGCGGATGGAGATGCTGCTCGCGGACGCGCGCGTACGGCTGCCGCTGGTGCACACCGACATCGGCACCGACGCCCACCGGGTCGACGCCCTGCTGGAGATGGGCTCGGCGCACCGGCTCGCGGCGGGCGTCGAGGAGCTGCGCCTGTCCGGCGCCGAGGCGGTGGTCTGGGCGTGCACCAGCGCCAGCTTCGTGTACGGCTGGGACGGCGCCCACGAGCAGGTGCGCACGCTGGCCACGACGGCCGGCCTGCCCGCCTCCTCCACCTCCTTCGCCTTCGCCCACGCGGTACGGGCGCTGGGGGTGACCCGCGTCGCGGTGGCCGCCACCTACCCCGACGACGTGGCGGAACTCTTCCGCGGCTTCCTGAAGTCGGCGGGCGCGGAGGTCGTCTCGACCCGCGGCAGCGGCATCGTCACGGCCGCCGAGGTCGGCACCTGGGGGCGGCGCGAGGTGCTCGGCCTGGCCGCGGCGGGCGACCACGCGGACGCCGAGGCGGTCCTGCTCCCGGACACCGCGCTGCACACCGCGGCCCATCTCACCGAGCTGGAGGCGGAGCTGGGCAAGCCGGTGCTGACGGCCAACCAGGTCACCGTGTGGGAGGGGCTGCGGCTGACCGGGCGCAGGGTGCGCGCGGCGGCCCTCGGGACGCTGTTCGCGGGCTGAGGTCCGCGTCCGCGCGCCGTACGAGGCCGAGCAGTTCGCGGGCCGAGGTACGCGCCCGCGCGCCGTGCGTGGTCAACAGGGCGGCTCCCGTTGCCGGTTCACCGGGAGCCGCCTTTTCCGATCCCTCTTGCGCACACTGTTCCGCGATGCGTACAGTGTGCGCATCGGGGGGCGACGGGCTCCCCGGACCACGGAGGGCGGGGCGGTCATGACGGAGAACCTGAGCTGGAACGCGGCGGGCGAGTGGCAGGCCGACGGCGCCTGGGGGAGCGGCGGTTCGGCCCGTCGCACCTTCGAGACCGCCCGCTGGCAGGCCAGGCTCGACGAGCTGTGCGCCGCCCACCACGTACCCGGCGCCTCCCTCGCCGTCCTGACCGGCGGCCGGGTGCACGAGCTCGCCGGCGGCCTGCTGCACCGGGGTACCGGCGTCGAGGCCACCACCGACTCCGTCTTCCAGCTCGGCTCGATCGCCAAGACGTACACCGCCACCCTGGTCATGCGGCTCGCCGACGCGGGCGAACTCGACATCGACGCGCCCGTCGTCTCCGTACTCCCGGAGTTCGCGACCGCCGACCCGGAGGCGACGGCGCGCATCACCACCCGTCAGCTGCTGTCCCACACCAGCGGCCTGACCTGCGACTTCACCCACGACAGCGGGCGCGGCGACGACTGCCTGGCGCGCTATGTGGAGGCCAGTGCCGGGGTCGCCCTGGACTGCCCGCCCGGCACGGCCGTCTCGTACAGCAGCGTCGGCTACAACGTGCTGGGCCGGCTCGTCGAGGTCGTCACCGGGCTGACCTGGGACGAGGCGCTCAGGACCCGCGTCCTGGAACCCCTGGGCGCGACCCGCACCATGACCCTCCCGGAGGAGGCGCTGCGCTTCCGGGCCGCCATGGGCCACCTCGGCGAGCCCGGCCGGATGCCCGACCCGGCGCCCTCCTGGGACCTGATGCCGCGCTCGGCCGGACCGTACGGCAGGGTCCTGGCGAGCGCGGGCGACGTGGTCAAGCTGGCCCGGATGCACCTCGCGGGCGGCGTCGCCGAGGACGGCACCCGCCTGCTCTCCACCGCCGCCGTCGAGGCGATGCAGCACCGCGAGACGGACGTCCCCGACAAGTGGACCGTCAGCTCGGACGGCTGGGGCCTCGGGTGGACGCTGTACGACTGGAACGGTACGGCCGGCTACGGCCACGACGGCGCGTCCATCGGCCAGTACGCCTACCTGCGGATCGTCCCCTCGGCCGGGGTCGCCGTCGCCCTGCTCACCAACGGCGGCAGCGCGCGGCTCCTCTACGCGGCGCTGATGAGCGAACTGCTCGCGGAGTTCGCCGACGTCACGATGCCGCAGCCGTTCGCCCCGGCGGACGCACCGGTCGCCGTCGACTGGGCACCGCTGGAGGGGGTCTACCGGCGGGCGGGCGTCGTCATGACCGTCACGGCGGGGGAGAACGGCGCAGGTCACCTCCTGTACGAATTCGTCGACGGGATGGCGGACTTCTCGCCGCCGCTCTCGGTGGACCTGCTGCCGGTGACCGGCACGGTCTTCGCCGGGACGGGGGCCGGTCCCTCCTTCAGCGAGGACTACATGCCGGTGGTCTTCGCCCGGCTCTCGGACGGGACGGCCTGCGTGTACGTGGGTATGCGGGCCGCCCCCAAGGTGTCGTAGCGCGCTCCCGGCGGGCGCGGGGCGACCGCCGCGGCGCGTCGCGGCGTCGCCGGGCCGGACCCGGGGAAGGAGGCCGGAGGGCCGGGAGTCCGAGCTCCGGCCCCAGGCCCCCCGGCCGATGCCGCCCCCGCCCCGGGGGAATATCCGGAGACTGCCTCCTGTTTGTTCACGGGAGTACGTCCGAGAACGCCCGCCCCAGGAGGACCCACCGGTGGATGCCAACCCGACCCCGACCCCCGACCCCGTACGCGGCCGCACCCATGGCTCCGCCCCCACCCCCCTCTCGGTACTGGACCTCGCCACCGTCGGCGCCGGCAGCACCCCGACCGCCTCCCTGCGCACCAGCGTCGAGATCGCCAGGCTCGCCGAGTCCCGCGGCTTCCACCGCTACTGGGTGGCCGAGCACCACTCGATGCCCGGCGTCGCCAGCTCCTCGCCGGCCGTGATCCTGGCCCACCTCGCCGCCCACACCGACCGCATCCGGCTCGGCTCCGGCGGCGTCATGCTGCCCAACCACGCCCCGCTCGTCATCGCGGAGCAGTTCGGCACGCTCGAAGCGATGGCCCCGGGCCGGGTCGACCTCGGTCTCGGCCGGGCCCCCGGCACCGACGGCGCCACCGCCGCGGCCCTGCGCCGCGGCGACAACCCGCACGAGGGCGCCGACGAGTTCCCCCGCCAGCTGGCCGAGCTGACCCGCTTCCTGGAGGACGACTTCCCGGACGGGCACCCCTACTCCCGCATCCACGCCGTGCCCGGCCCGGTGCAGGGGCACAGCAACACCCCGCAGGTCTGGCTGCTCGGCAGCTCCGGCTTCAGCGCCCGGCTGGCCGGCACCCTGGGCCTGCCCTTCGCGTTCGCCCACCACTTCTCCGCGCAGAACACGATCCCGGCGCTCGACCTCTACCGGGAGTCCTTCCGCCCCTCGGCCGTGCTCGCCGAGCCGTACGCCGTCATCGGCGTCTCCGCGCTCGCCACCGAGGACGAGGCCGAGGCCCGCCGCCAGGTCCTCACCGGCGCCCTCAACATGCTCCGGCTGCGCACCGGCCGGCCGGGGCTGATCCCGACGCCCGAGGAGGCGGAGAAGTACCCGTTCAGCTCGCTGGAGCGGGAGTTCGTGGACAGCTGGCTGGCCAACGTCGTGCACGGCACCCCGGACGCCGTCCGCACCGGCCTCAACGACCTGGCCAAGCGCACCGGCGCCGACGAACTGATGCTCACCGCGAACGCCCACGGCGGCGACGTCCGGGTCCGCAGCTACCAGCTGATCGCCGACGCGTACGGGCTGCCCACGCCGTAGCCCCTCGGGGGTCGGGCCGCACAACCGGCCCCGCCTCCTTGGGCGGCGGGGCCGCCCCCGGGGGCGGAACGGGCGGGCAAGGGGGCGGCCCCCGGCGGACGCCGAACCCGACCGCCCCGCCCCCGCCGCTACCCCGCCGTCCGCTCCACCAGCATCGCCGCGATCCGGTCCGGCGCCTGGGGCCGCGAGTACAGCCAGCCCTGCCCGGTGTCGCACCCGATCCGGCGCAGCCGCGCCGCCTGCCCCGCGGTTTCCACGCACTCCGCGGTCACCGTGAGCCCCAGCCGGTGGGCGAGCTGGACCAGGGCCTCCACGATCGTCTCGTCCGCCGGGTTGGGATGCGCCTCGTCCTGGAAGCCCCGTACGAACGAGCCGTCCAGCTTCAGCACCGAGACCGGCAGCCTGCTCAGGTACGCCAGGTTCGAGTAGCCCGTGCCGAAGTCGTCGATGGCGATGTGCACGCCCATGTCGCTGAGGTCCTGGAGCGCCTGGAGCGGCCGGCCCGCCGAGCCCATCACCGCCGACTCGGTCAGCTCCAGCTGCAGCAGACGCGGCTCCAGACCGGTCTCCTCCAGGATCTCCGCCACGTCCGCGACCAGGTCGGAGTCCCAGACCTGGCGCACCGCCACGTTCACCGAGACGAACAGCGGCGCGGTGTCCGGGTGGTCCCGCTGCCACTGCCGGGCCTGCCGGCACGCGGTGCGCAGCACCCACCGGCCCAGATGGACGATCGAGCCGTCCTCCTCGGCGATTCCGATGAACCGATTCGGCGCCAGCGTCCCGAACTGCGGGTGGCGCCAGCGCACCAGCGCCTCCACCCCGCGCACCAGACCGCCCTCCAGGTCCACCAGCGGCTGGTACTCCAGCACGAACTCGCCGCGCTCCAGGGCCGGACGCAGCGTCGAGGAGAGCGCCTGCCGGGTCATCCGGTGGGCGTTGCGCTCCGGGTCGAAGAGCGTCCAGCGGCCCTTGCCGTCCGCCTTCGCCCAGTACAGCGTGGTGTCCGCGGCCTGCATCAGCCCGGTCGCCGTGGTCCCCGCCGCCGAGCGCTCCAGCACGCCGATCGAGGCCGAGACCGAGAGCCGCTGCCCGGCCAGGTCGAACGGCTGCTGCAGCGCGGTGAGCACCGTCTGCGCCAGGTCCGTCAGCTGCTCGGTGCCGGTCGAGTCCTCCACCAGCAGCGCGAACTCGTCGCCGCCCAGCCGGGCCACCAGGTGCCCGCCGCCGGGCCCGTACCCGGCCTCGTCCGCGCAGCGGGTCAGCCGGGTGGCCACCGCGGTGAGCAACCGGTCGCCGACCCGGTGCCCGAGCGTGTCGTTGACCGCCTTGAAACCGTCCAGGTCGAGGTAGCAGAGCCCGATCCGGCCGGTCCCGCCGCGCTCGTAGGTCGAGGACTCCAGTGCCGCCGACAGCCGCTCGAAGAACAGCGCCCGGTTGGGCAGCCGGGTCACCGGGTCGTGCATCTGGAGGTGCCGCAGCCGCGCCTGGAGCTCCCGCCAGTCGCTGATGTCGGAGATCGACAGCAGTACGTTCGCGCTGTCGGGCACGGGGGCCAGGGAGACCTCCACCCACAGGACGTGCCCGTCGCGGTGCTTGAGCCGCCGGGTGCAGCGGAAGCGGGTGCGGCGCCCGTCCAGCACCTCGCGGTACGCGTGCCAGGTGCGGGCGTCGGCTGCCAGGTCCACCAGCTCGGCCGCCTCGGTGCCGGGCAGCACGGTGGGGTCGGTGCCCAGCAGCATCCCGAGCGCGTCGTTCGCGGCGAGCACCGTGCCGTCGGAAGTCACCAGGGCCATCGCGAGCTGGGCCGCGCGGAAGGCGGCCCGGTAGTCGCGGGCGCCCGCGGTCCGGCGGGGCGCGGGGCCGTGGTGGGGGCCGGGGTCGGCACCGTCGTGGCGCACCGCCCGCGCGGCCGGCGCCGCACCGTCGGGGGCGCGGCCGTCGGCGGCGTACGGCTCCCGGTCCCGTCCGTCCCGGTGGTGACGATCCGTGACGAAAGGCGGGACGAGGGGGACGGGCGGGACGAGGTTGTGGCCTGAACCGGACTCTTCGGGGATTCCGCTCACCGTGTGCTCCCGCAGGGCGATTGAGTCGTACAGGTGTCGTCGGGTGATGTCGGGGTCCTGATGTCGGCGGTCCTCGGGTGGGAGGTCGGGGCCGTTGTCGGGGATCGTCGGCCGGGCGGATGAATCAGCGGCAAATCGGGGCGAAACGAGGCGGAATCCGCTGCCCAGGGGCCGATTCCACGCGGGAAAGTGTGCCGATCATAGAGGTTGCCGCAACGGCCGATCCAGCTCCTTCGCCGCTGAATCGGGCCTCGTCGGGAGGTCTTCGGGTGCCCCGCCCTCCCTGGCCGATCGTTTCTGCACGGGTGTGCCTTGACCTGCCCTCCTCCTGATCGCTTGTGACGTTCTGTGACCTGCCGGGGCGTCGCCGCAGGTCGGGCCGGAAACCCGAGTGGCGCACTGGAACAGGGCGTAACCACCCAAAACCCAACAAGGTGGGTGAGGAGTTCCCCATTCCATGCCCGGAGGACCGGGAGGACCCGGAGGTCGATGTGCAGGGTCGGTTGACGCCCGGGGGCGCGGGGGCGCCCAGGGAAGCGGGAGAGTCGCGACGGAAGGGGGTGGGCGGGGGAACGGGTGTGCCCAGGGGCGCGGGTGCGCCCGGCGAGACGGACCGGTCCCGGCTGCGGCTGCGCAGCACGGCGGCATTCCTCACCTCCCTGACCGCGCTCGCCGCGACCGGCCTGGTGGCGGGTCCGGCCGTCGCCTCGGCCGGGCACCCGGCCGGCCAGTGCGTCCTGCCCCGCACCTCCGCCCACCACTCCCTGGGCCTCGACACCTGGAACGAGAGCTACCCGCGCCCGGTGAAGGACCTCAACGCGGTCATGATCTTCCTGTCCTTCCCGGACTCCGCCCCGCTCACCACCCCGAAGGAGCTGGCCGCCGACCACTTCCCGGCCACCAGCGACTTCTTCCGCCGCGCCTCCTACGGCAAGTTCCGGCTCCACCCGCACCCGCTGTCCGACTGGATCCGGATGCCGGCCGACTCCACCTCGTACGCCATAAAGCGGGACTGGAGCGCCGAGCGGCGGGCCGCCTATCTGCGCGACGCGGTGGCCGCCGCCGACGACCGGGTCGACTTCTCGAAGTACGACATCGTCTATCTGGTCGCCGACCCGGACGCCCCCGGTGTCGACTCCGACGCCACCAAGGTCGTCAACTTCGAGACCCCGCTGCGCGCCGACGGCACCGACATCCGCCGCATCGTCACCGTCTTCGAGAAGCACCCGCCGGACCGCAACGTCCTCGCCCACGAGACCGGGCACGTCTTCGACCTCCCCGACCTCTACCACCGCCCCGACGACGGCAAGGGCGACTGGGACACCCACGTGGGGGACTGGGACGTCATGGGCAGCCAGTTCGGGCTCGCCCCCGAACCCTTCGGCTGGCACAAGTGGAAACTGGGCTGGCTGGAGCGCGACCAGGTCGCCTGTGTCCCGTGGGGCGCCTCCACCCGGCTCACCCTGGACCCGCTCGCGGCCCCGCCCCCGCGCGGCGGCCAGCGCGGCGGAACCCGCCTCGCGGTCGTCCGTACGGGCGAGAACACGGCCCTGGCCATCGAGGCGCGCGGCGGCTTCGGCAACGACCGGGGCGCCTGCGTCCAGGGCGTGCTGATCTACCGGGTGCGCAACGGCACGGCCTCCGGCGGCGGCCCCGTCGAGGTCCTCGACACCCACCCGCGCACCGAGGCGTGCTGGGACCACTCCGTCTACCCGCCGCTGGCGGACGCCCCGCTCGGCGTCGGCGAGACGTACACGGTGGCGGGCGAGGACACCAGGGTGGAGGTCGCCGACCGCACCCGCTCCGGCGGCTGGACGGTCAAGGTCACCACGGGCAGGCCCGGCCAGGAGCAGTAGCGCCACCGGGACGACGCCCTCGGGAAAGGGCCGCGCCCGCGCACACGAAAAGACCCCCGAGCCGAAGCTCGGGGGTCTTTCCCGTCTGTGCGCCGCCAGGGACTCGAACCCCGGACCCGCTGATTAAGAGTCAGCTGCTCTAACCAACTGAGCTAGCGGCGCCTGCTGACGTCGTAGACATTAGCACCCTGATCGGCGGGAGGAAAAATCGATAACCGGGAGGCCCGCACACACGCCCAGAACAGCACCTCGGGACCCGGCAGCCAGGGGTGCCGCACATCCGGCGCCACCACCCAGCGCGGCCCCTTGGCCGCCCCCGGAACCAGGGCCGGCACGGTCACCGCGTCGCTCGTCCCGTGGCACAGCAGCGGCGGTACGTCGGCGGCCCGGGGCTCCCACTCCAGCAGCGCGGGCAGCCGCTGGGCGGTGCCCGGGGCCGAGAACAGCAGCATCCGCCCGTGCTGCACGGCCACCGGCCCCGAACCCGGCCCCTCCGCCCACAGCGCGTCCAGCATCCGGCGGCCGAAGACCACGGGCACGTTCACCACGTCGAAGGCGGTCCCGCAGGGCAGCACGGCCGGCGCGGTGGGGCGCGCCTCCCAGGTCGCGAGGGTGGAGCGCGGGTAGGACGACGCGGAGGTCAGCCAGGCGGCGCCGGGGGAGGTGACCCGGTCCGGCAGGTTCGTGTGGTGGGGGGCGGCGGGTGTGGGGGCGTGAGTGGTCATGCTCCAGGTGTACGGGGGGTAAGGGTTCCGTTTCTGTGAGTTGCCGAAAACGGGGACAAGTCGGTGCGGGGAGGAGTATCTTGCCGCCGACGCATATGCCACCCGAGCATCCCCGTGCCCCGTGCGCTCCACGCGTGCCCGCCGCCGGGGTCCGCCGCCCGCCGCCCCGGGACCGGCCCACCTGCCGCGGGCGGGCTACTTCGGGGGCTGGTTCCGCAGCAGGTCCCGGCCGAAGTCGATCATTTTCTTCGCGTAGTCCTCGGTCCAGGCCGCCCGCTCGGCGATGTCCGCGACCGTCAGCCGGTCGAACCGCCGCGGGTCCGCCAGCTGGGCCGCCGCGACCGCCTGGAACTCCACCGCCCGGTCCGTCGCCGCCCGGAACGCGAGCGTCAGCTCGGTGGCACGGGTCAGCAGCTGCCGCGGGTCCTCGACCGATTCCAGGTCGAAGAAGTGCTCGGGATCGGCGGCAGCCGCCTCGGGCTCGAAGAGCAGCGGCGCGGGCCGCAGCCGCCGCTCGTGCCGCTCGGTCTCCGCCATGTGCGTCCTCCCTCTTTCGGCCGTTCCCGGTCCGGAAGGCCACCCACCATTGTCCGGGTCCGCGCAAGTGCGCGTTCTGTGGGACGGCGGAGCCCGCCGGGGCGGGCGACGCGCCCCCGCCCCGGCCCGCCGGCGCCCCGCCCGGCCTAGACCCGTACCCGGTGCTCCGCCAGGTGCTCCAGCACCGAGTGGTTCGCCTCCCAGCCGTCCGGGAACTTCACCGTCACCCCCAGCTGCACCGGCTCCGTCGACGGGTGCTCGTCCAGCAGCTCCGCCACCCCCTCCCGGCACACCACGACGCACGCGTGCCGGTGGCGCGAGGCCAGCACGCACAACCGCCCCGTCTCCAGGTGGAACGCCGTCGCGTCCGGCCGCCCGGACAGCGGATGCAGCACCACCGTCACGTCGAACTCCCGGCCCTGGAGCCGGTTGGCGGTGTCCACCGCGACCCCGCTCACGCCGAGCCCCGCGAGCGCCGCCCGGACCGCCGCCGCCTGGTCCCGGTGCGCGGTGCCGACCGCGACGCGGTCCGCGGTGAGCGGCACCGGCTCCTCGGCGCTCTCGCTCACCGCCACCCCGCCCCGCTCCAGCAGCCGCCGTACGACCTCGGCGAGCGCCGCCACCGCCTCCGGGTCGGTGCGCGGGGTGTGCCGCGCGGGCAGCTCCAGCAGCCCCCAGCCCGAATGCGCCGCCTCGTCCAGCACCCGGTCGGCGGCCGACCCGCTGGAGGGCACCCCGAAGGACAGCCCCCGGTCCCCGGGCCCCGTACCGGAGCGGAACGGCGTGTACGGGTAGAACGCGTCCGACACCAGCGGCGCCGCCGACGACGGCAGCCGCCAGGACACCGGCAGCCGGTGCTGCGGCAGCTCCGGATTGTGCGCCAGCAGCGTCGAGACCGCGCTCGCCGACGGATCGTAGGAGAGCCCCGCCCACTGCTCGGCGCCGACGATCGAGAACGGGTCGAGCTGCCCCGGGTCGCCCACGAACAGGGCCCGCTCGAAGAGGCTCGCCACGGCCAGCAGCGCGTCCGAGCGCATCTGGTACGCCTCGTCGACGATCGCGTGCCGCCATGGCTCGACCCCCTTGACGTGCGCCCACTTCGCCGCCGTCGAGATCACCACGTCGAGCCCCGCCAGATCGGCCGCCTTCGCGGACTTCCGCACCTGCGGCAGGTCGTCCAGCGCCTTGTCGTACGGGTCGGAGTCGGCGCTGTGCAATCGTCCCACCGGCAGGTCCGGCTGCTTGTGGGCGAGCCGCAGCACCAGGTCGTCCACCTGTGCGTTGGTCTGCGCCACCACCATCAACGGGCGCCCGGCCGAAGCCAGTTCGAGGGCGGCCCGCACGACCAGGGTGGACTTGCCCGCGCCGGGCGGGGAGTCCACCACCACGCCCCGGTGGGTGCCGTGCAGGGTGTCGTGCAGGATCGCGGCGGTGGCGCGGGCCGCCTCGGCGCCCGGGTCGAAGCCGGACGCGTCGTACGGGGCGGGGCGGTTCACAGGATGTCCTCCGGGTGCTCCGCCGGTACGGGGCCGATCTGGTCGACGCTGTCGGTGTCCGGGGGACCGCCGTGGGTCCACGGGGTCTCCTCCGGGTCGGGGAGCTGCGGGCCGCCGCGCTGCTCGTGCTCGAAGAGGGTCCAGCAGATGCGGTCGCCGCGCTCGGGCACGGTGCCCGCGGCGGGCTCCTTGGACCGGCCCATCCCGTTGAGCAGCCGCAGCACCAGGGCGCCCCCGCCGGTCCACCGTACGAACTCCGCCGTCTGCGTCTTCCCCTCCAGCGACCGGTACACCTTGACCCCCTCGCCCGCGCCCTCGCCGCCGCCCAGCTGCGGGAGGTCCCGGGTGGTGACGGTCAGCAGCGGGCGCGGACTGGGCCGCTTCGTCTCGGTCCAGGCCATCTCCACGTCGAGGACCTCGCTGGTGAACGCCTCCCCGGCGAGCCGCCGCGACGCCATCACCAGCGGGTCGTCGAGCGCCTCCTGCGCCTCCAGCCGGGCCTGTTCGGTCTCCCGCGAGGCCAGCTTCTGGGCCGCGCCGACGGCGTTGTCCAGCCGGGGCTGCGGGGGCTCGCCCGCCCGGACCCGGTCCCGGTGGCCGGTGAACGACCAGCGGTCCCGGTTCCAGCGCTCGGTGGCCCTGGCGCCCTCCGGCAGGCCGCGCAGCAGGTCCAGCGCGCGCCAGGTGGCGTGCCAGGACGGCAGCATCTGGGTGGCCAGCAGTTCGCGGATGTGCCGCTCCGCGACGGCCTGTTCGCCGAGCCGCTCGTCGGCGCTCTCGCCGTCCTCGGCCGCGCCGAGGTTCCGGCGGGCCAGGTCGTAGGCGTCGATGGCCGGGGCCAGCAGCGCGTTGTCGAAGGCGGGGTCGGTGGCGGGCCCGGCCGGGGGGCACAGCAACTGGCCCCGCTCGTCCCGGCCGGTCTCGGCACGGGCCGCCGCCTCGGCGCCGCTCTCGTCCCCGGGCGGATCGACCCAGGCCAGCAGCGCCCCCAGGTGCAGGTCCTCCAGGCTGCTCTGTCCGGTGGCCCAGTGCCGGGCCAGCAGATCGGTCGCGGCCAGCAGCAGCGACGCCCCCGGTACCCGGGCGCGCTCGCCGTAGTGGGTGAGCCAGCGGCCGAGCAGCGGGATGTGGGGCGGTGCCGGGTAGGGGGTGTCGGGGTCCTGCTCGGCGGTGCGGCGGAAGCGGGTGGAGCGGCCCAGCAGCCGCAGGTACTCGATCCCGGCCCGGCTCGGCACGATCAACTGCGGCGCGTCCACGCAGAGTTCGACCTCCACCTTGACGCGCTTGCCGGTCTCGGGATCGGTCTCGTTGCGCTCGGCGGGCTCGACGACGTCCGCGTAGGAGTCGAGGTACGGCAGTACCGCCTCGGCCAGTTCGGCGAGGAACGCGAAGCGCAGGTCGCGGTCGCGGGGCTGGCCCACGGTGAGCAGGCGCGGCCGGTCGCGGTCGGTGCCGACGAGGGCCCCGAGCGGCGCGCCCGCCTCACCGGCGGTCGTCAGCGGGACGACGACCAGGGGGCGGTCGGAGAGGTGCCGGTGCCGGACGGTCGCAAGGGGCTGCGCCCGTCCGCTCTGCGTGGCTTCCAGCCGGGCGAGGGTGTTGATCAACGACATGGGGGAGGTGCGTGGCCTTTCAGGACGAGGGCGGAGCGGAGAGAAACGGCGGCCCCCTTGGGCGGCGGGGCCGCCCCCGGGGGCGGAACGGGCGGGCAAGGGGGCGGCCCCCGGCGGAGCCGCACAACCCGGCCCCGCCCGGCCCAAGCAGCGGCCCCGGCGGCCTCCCGGCCGCCCCGCGCGCCCGGCCCCGCGCGGGACGCGGCCCGCCCCCTCACCCCCGGCCCGCCGAAGCCAGCGCCTCCGCCCGCAGCTCCGCCGCCCTCCGCAGCGCCGCCACCGTCGGGTCCGCCGGGTCCCCGGCCCGCCCCGCCGCCGCGTCCAGCACCGCACCGACCGTCGTCAGACCCCCCAACTCCCCCCGCACACTGCGCCCCAGCGCCTCCACCGCGCCCGCGCCCCGCGACTGCTCCCGGCAGTGGAAGGCCAGTTCGCAGGCGGCCAGGCACTCGGGCGCGTACGCCGCGTCCACCGCGGAGACCGCCGCGGTCAGCTCCTCGGGCCCGCACGACGGGTCGAAGGTGGTTCCCTCCGGCAGGGCCTCGGCCAGCTCCGCCACCCGCCGCATCCGCCCCAACTGCCGCCGCGTCACCGACAACTGCTTGCGCACGTCCACCGTCGAGCCGGTCGGCAGGTTGGAGAAGTCCTTCGGGCACACCAGCAGCACCCGGTCCCTGACCTCGGCCCCCGGCACCTTCGCCGCCACCCGCTCCAGCGCCAGCACGTACACCGCCGCCTGCCGGGCCGCCGCCCCCACCTTCGACGGGTCGGCCGAACCGTCCAGCATCGGGAAGGACTTGATCTCCACGACCGTCCAGCGCCCGTCCGGGTGGACCACGACCGCGTCGGGCTCCAGATAGACGGGGGTGCCCGCCACCTCCAGGGCCAGCATCGGGTGGTCGAGCAGGGTCCACGCCTTGGCCGCCGTGGCCTCCCGGAGGGCGAGCGCGGTACGGGCCGTGCGCCCCTCGGGGCCGGCCGCCGAGACGTCCGGGGTGAGCGCCCCGGCGGCGGCCGGGTCGTCGACGCCCAGCAGCCGCAGCAGTTCCGTACCCCCGTCGGACTTCACCCGCGCCTCGAACGCGTTGCCGCGCATGAACGCGAACTGGGACTGGCCGAAGGGCGCGGGCGAGCCGAGCGCCTGCGCGAGGACCGCCTTGTTCACCCCCGCCCCGTCGAGCAGGGTCCGCCGCTCGCACCCCGGGTTGGCCGCCAGGGCCGCCAGCGCACGGGCGTCCAGCGGGTGCGGGGCGACCGCGGGGCCGCGCAGTTCGGCGAGCCGCTGCCGTACCGGAACAGCCGCATCGGGTCGTACGGGCGGAGGTGTGGATTCGGGTCCGCTGCCCAGTGATGCGTTCACCCTCGGAAGTCTCGCACCCGCCACTGACAACACCCCCGCATCCGCTGTTTCCGCCGGTGGGCGATGATGGAGAGACACTGGTCACCAAATCGGCTGTTTCACCGCAAACCGCCGCATCACCGCCCCGTCGCTCAACACAGGTCCCCTCACCGGGCCCACCAGGGAGAGAAGCCATGGCACCCCGCATCCTGCTGGCCCGGCACGGTCAGACGGAGTGGTCGCTGTCCGGGAAACACACCGGCCGGACGGACATTCCGCTGCTCGACGAGGGCCGCCACGGCGCGAAGGTGCTGGGCGAACGGCTGCACCGCGCTCCCTGGCGGGGCCTGCCCGACGTCGAGGTCCGCACCAGCCCGCTGGTCCGCGCCCGCGAGACCTGCGACCTGGCCGGCTTCGGCGACCGCGCGCAGGACTGGGACGCGCTCATGGAGTGGGACTACGGCGCGTACGAGGGCCTGACCCCGGCCGAGATCCAGGAACGCGAACCGGGCTGGATGATCTGGCGGGACGCGGCCCCGGACGGCGAGTCCCTCGCCGACGTCACCGCGCGCGTGGACGGGGTGATCGAGTGGGCCCGCTCCGCCGACCGCGACGTGCTGGTCTTCGCCCACGGCCACGTCCTGCGCTCGCTCGGCGCCCGCTGGCTGGGCCTGGGCATCGGCTTCGGCGCGCACATCCGGCTGGACCCGACCTCGCTGTCGGTGCTCGGCTGGGCGTACGGCGAACCGGCCGTCGAGCGCTGGAACGACACCGGCCACCTCGACGCGAGCAGCTGACCCGCACCACCCCGCGCACCGCACCACGGGCCGCGGACACCGGCGTACCGGCAACGGACCCCGGCGTACTCGCGACGGGCCCCGGCGGACCGGTCTCAGGCCCGCCGGACCGAGTTCGCGTGCCTGGTCAGGAAAGCGCCGATCACCGGTGAACGCCGGTGCGGCAGCAGGGTGCGGATCGTCCCGGCGAGCATCGTGTGCACCCGGGACGACTGCACCTGCTCCAGCAGGTCCAGGACGCGCTGGCCGACCGCGGCGGCCTCGTCGGGCACGCCCGCCCGCGCCAGGTCGTCGGCCAGTTCCGCGTTGTACAGCGCCAGGTTGCGGGCGAAGTGCGGGTCCTGGAGCTCCGCCGCCCGGTGCGCGTACCGGGCCGCCTGCCGCCAGTCGCCCAGCGCCGACCAGCACTGCGCCTCCAGGGCGGCCAGTTCGGCGGGCCCGAAGAAGGACATCCACTCCGGGTCGTCGTCGCAGGCCCCGCACTGGAAGAGCGACTTGGCCCGCACCAGCGCCTCGACACAGCCCGTACGGTCGCCGAGCGCCGCCCAGCCGCCGGCCTCGCGCAGCGTCAGCAGCGACATCAGCCGCATCGAGCCGAGCCCGCCGGCCACCCGCAGTCCGGCCTGTGCCGCCCGCAGCGCCTCGCGGGGCCGGCCCGCGTCCCTGGCCAGGAACGCCATGTTGCAGAAGGCGTGCGCCTCCAGGCCCGCGTCCCCGGCCACCCGGGCGGTGGACAGCGCCTCCGCGTAGTGCGACCTGGCCTCGTCGAACCGGCCCGAGTCGTGCGCCAACCAGCCCACCGAGAGGGCCAGTTCACCGGCGCCCGAGTGCAGCCGGTCGGAGACGGTACGGCGCACCGTCCCCGCGTCGAGCAGCGCGTACGCGGCCTGGAGCGGCTTGTCGGCGTGCCGGTAGAGGGTGTCGGCGCCGTGCCGGTCGTCGAGCAGTCTGATCTGCCGCACCGCGCCCTCCACCGCGGCGGCCTCGACGGCCCCCACACGGCGGAAGTGCGAGCTGTCGCCCGGCGGGACCAGGGCGTCCGTACGGCCGCGCGGACTCGCGGCGGCCCGCGGGGAGCCGACGGTCCCCAGGGCGCCGAGGGCGGCAGCGGTCGCCACGGTGGCGGAGCCGCTCGTCATGAATGCGCGACGCAGCACGTCGCTCTCCTCGTCGGTATGGGACTTGGTTCGATCGGCCGCGCCGCCGGGGAGTGCCCCGGCGGGCGTACCGGAGTGCGCCGCGGTCGCGCCGCGGCCCCCGCGCGCGCCCCTGCCGCGTACTGCCTCCCGGGCGGTGAAGCCCAGGTCCGTCAGCGTCAGGCCGGGGAACATGTGGAGGAAGACGCGCTCGTACGCGTAGTTCGGGCAGCGGATCTCGCCCGCCTCCACCCGTCCGATGTACCGGGCGTCGCAGGCCACCTGCTCGCCGATCTCGCGGGCCGCTCGGCGCACCGCGGCCGCGAACTCCCCCGGTGAGCGGTGTCCCCGCAATGACCGGAAGACGTGGTTCGGGTCGGACGGCCGAAGATTCGGGGACGACGACGCCATGGCCAAGCCCTCTCTGGCGGATGGTGCTGCCGGGGCGGTTGCGCTCACCCCGGACGGGGCACGAACGTACCGGCTGTGACGGGAGCACCACGCGGAGTTTGCCTACAAACCGGATATCTCATACGCGATCTGCCATGAACTGCCATCCTTTGCGGCGGCGTTTTGCCGTAGCCGTTGACGCCTTCGCCGCGTTGACAGGGAACGGAGGGGGTGCGGCTCCCTCCCGAACGAGGAGGTTCCCTTGTTGGAGGCCGGCATGGAGACGGTGACAGCCAGGCTGCACACCACGGAAGCCAGCGGCTCGCAGGAGTCCGCACCGGGTACGCAGGCCACGACGGGGCCGCGGGCCTCCTCCGCAGCGGCGACCATGACCGCATCCACATCCGCTTCCGTGTCCGCGTCGGCCGGGGCCTCCTGCACCGGCACGGCCTCCCGGACGACGGCCCGCCACCGGCCCACCGCCGAGTGCAGCCCCGCCCCGGACCGTGACCACCCGCACGGCGCCGAGCCCCTCGACCTGGTGACCGTGCCGGCCCGGCAGGGCCTGGAGGCGGTCGACATCCTGCGCCGCGCCGCCGCCACCTCGGTGTGGCCGGGCCCCAGCGGCCCGGACGGCGCGCAGCCGGCCGCCGTGGGCCCCGTGCTGCACGACGAGCCGTGCGACACGGTGGGCTTCCTGGTGCCGCCGGGCACGGCGGACGGCTGGGACCTGCCGGGCAGTGCCTGTACGCAGACGCTGGGGCGCGGTGTCTCCTTCGCGCTCCCGGCGGAGGAGCCGGGCGCCGGCCTCCCGCTCGCCCCCGGGTCGGCCCCGGCCCCCGGCGAGGCGTGGGGGCCGGCCTCCGCCGCCGCGGACCGGGCACCGGAGGCCCCGTTCGCGGGGTGGCCCGGCGGGTGCGACGGCTCCGCCCCGTCCGCCCTGCCCTGCCGGGAGACCGCCGCCGCGTACGTACCCGAGCCGCCGGTCAGCGGGACCGGCTGGCTGCTGCCGCCCGCCGGTCAGGACCACGTCACCGACCCGGCAGTTCTGCGCAGGGCGCTGGGCGAGGCGGCCCGCCTGATCGAGGCGGCGGACCGCTGCCGCTGAGCCGCACCGGCAGCCCCCGCGGTCGTCCGTCCGGTCGTCCGGTCGGCGGTTCGCGCAGGCTGTAAGGGGGGACGCGCAGGTCGAAGGGGGACGCACGGAAGGGTCCGGACAGCGGGCCGACACCGCCCGGCGCGTCGCTCGGGCCCGGTGGGCCGATACTGGCCACGTGGCAAAGAAGACCCGCGTGGGGAGTTCCCCCGCCCCCGCTCCCCGCCGCTCCGCCCCCGAGGCCGTCGTCGAGAAGGTCGACGGCGGGCTGGCAGAGCTGATACCCGACCGCGACCGCCCGCACGGCTGGACCCTCCTCCTGGACGGTGCCCCCCAGTCGCACGTCGACCTCCTCGACCCGGCCCGGCTCGACTTCGCGTACCAGCGCAGGCTCGGACACGTCATCGACCTGATCGCACCCGCCAAGCAGCCCCTCAAGGTGCTGCACCTCGGCGGCGGCGCCTTCACGATGGCGCGGTACGTCGCCGCCACCCGGCCCCGCTCCACCCAGCAGGTCGTCGAGATCGACGTACCGCTCGCCCAACTCGTGCGCAAGCACCTCCCGCTGGACCCCGGCGCCCGCATCCGGGTCCGCGGCACCGACGCCCGCGAGGGACTCGGCAAACTCCCCGACGGCTGGGCGGACCTGGTCGTCGCGGACGTGTTCAGCGGGGCCCGCACCCCGGCCCACCTCACCAGCACCGAGTTCCTCGACGACGTACGCCGTGTGCTCACGCCGGGCGGGCACTACGCGGCGAACCTCGCCGACGGGCCGCCGCTCGCCCATCTGCGCGGCCAGATCGCCACCGCCGCCGCCGTCTTCCCCGAGCTGGCCCTGGCCGCCGACCCCGCGGTGCTGCGCGGCAAACGGTTCGGGAACGCCGTGCTCCTCGGCTCCGCACAGCCCCTGCCGGTGGCCGAGTGGACCCGGCGGGTGGCCACCGACCCGCACCCCGGCAGGGTCGAACACGGCCGGGGACTCGCCGACTTCACCGGCGGGGCGCGCCCCGTGACCGACGCGAGCGCCCAGCCGTCCCCCCTGCCGCCGTCCTCCGTCTTCAAGTGAGGCGACGCGCTCGGGACCACCGGCGGCGACCGGGAGCCGGGCGGGCGCTCAGGACGTGGAGGTCTCGATCAGCGGCGGGTGGTCGTGCCAGGTGCAGAACACCGAGACCGTCTCCCCGCCCTGCGTGAAGTCCACCCGGATCCACACCGGGTTCTTCCACACCTGCATCGCCCACCCGGGCTCCGGCGTCGCGGACAGCAGCTTCGCCGAGTCCCGGCCCATGGAGAACACCACCCGGCCCGCCTCGGTGCTGACCGCCTTCACGTCGCCACCGGCCTGGGCCGGGCGGGACGGGGGAGCGGCGGTGCGCGTGGGGGGCGGCTCGGGGGGACGGGAGGCGGGCGGCGGGGTGGTCGGCTTCTTCGCGGTCGGGGTCGGCGACGGGCGGGGGGTGGCGGAGGACCGCGGCTTCGCGGGCCCGGCGGTGCTGCCGCCGCGCTCCTCGACAACGGAGGGGATCGGCAGGGCGCGCGGCGGGTCGTACACCGTCCCGGCCATCACCGTGTGCACGCCCCACCACGACAGGGTGACCGCGGCGCCGGTGGCGAGCAGCCAGGCCCCGGCATGTATGAGTCCTCGTCGCATTCACGACATCCTGCACCACCCGTACCACCGGGCCACCGAGGGGTCGGGGCGCGGGGTGCGGGGCGGGAGGGGCGTGAGGTGCGGGTGGTGCCCCGGGAGAGGGCGCTGGGCCGTATGGCGTACGGTGCGCCCCATGGCAAGTGTGCTCGTGGTCGAGGACGACCAGTTCGTGCGCTCCGCCCTCATCCGGCACCTGACCGAGGCCTCCCACACCGTGCGGAGCGTCGGCACTGCCCTGGAGGCGCTGCGCGAGGTCGCCCATTTCCGTTTCGACGTGGTCATCCTCGACCTCGGTCTGCCCGACCTGGACGGGTCGGAGGCGCTCAAGATGCTGCGCGGAATCACCGACGTCCCGGTGATCATCGCCACCGCGCGGGACGACGAGGCCGAGATCGTACGGCTCCTCAACGACGGCGCGGACGACTACCTCACGAAGCCCTTCTCGGTGGAGCACCTCTCGGCCCGGATGGCGGCCGTGCTGCGCCGTTCGCGCGCCTCCGCGGGCGCCGAGCCGCCGCCCCGGGAGATCCGGGTGGGCGGGCTGGCCATCGACCCGCTGCGCAGGCAGGCGGAACTGGACGGCGTACGGCTCGACCTGACCCGCCGTGAGTTCGACCTGCTCACCTTCCTCGCCGGACGCCCCGGTGTCGTCGTACCGCGCAAGGAACTCCTCGCCGAGGTCTGGCAGCAGAGCTACGGCGACGACCAGACTATTGACGTGCACCTCTCGTGGCTCCGTCGCAAACTGGGTGAAACCGCCGCCAACCCCCGCTATCTGCACACCCTGAGGGGTGTCGGAGTGAAGCTCGAACCGCCCGGCGGCCCGCGATGAAGCGGTCCGCGACGAGGTGGTCCGTGACGGTGCGGTCCGTGACGGTGCGGCCCGCGGCGAGGCGGCCCGCATGAGGTGGGCGCTGGTCAAGGTCTGCCTGGCCGTCACGGCGATGGTCGTGGTGGCCTTCGCGGTCCCGCTGGGCCTGGTCGTCAAGGAGATGGCGGGGGACCGGGCGTTCACCGGCGCAGAGCGGCAGGCCGCCTCCATCGGTCCCACCCTCTCCATCACCACCGACCGCGCGCAGTTGGAGCGCGCGATGGCGAGCACCGAGCCCGGCAGCAAGGGCCGGATGGCGATCCACATTCCCGCCGGTCACGAGGCCGGAGCGGCCGGCCGGCCGCAGGAGATCGGCACCCGGCGGGCCTCCGCCGAGGACGTCGCGGCCACCCAGCGGCTCGGCCGCGCCTCCACGGCGAAGGCGCCCGGCGGCTCCGTACTGCTCCAGCCGACGGCCCTGGCCAGCGGCAGCATCGCGATCGTCGAGGTGTTCATCCCCGAGGAGAACGTCAGCAACGGCGTCACCACCGCCTGGCTGGTCCTGGCGGGCGTGGGGCTCGCGCTGATCGTCGGCTCGGTCGCGGTCGCCGACCGGCTGGGCGTACGGATGGTCCAGCCCGCCCAGCGGCTGGCCGGCGCGGCGCAGGACCTGGGCAAGGGCAGGCTCGGCGTGCGCGTTCCCGAGGAGGGGCCCACCGAGCTGAAGTCCGCCGCGGTCGCCTTCAACTCCATGGCGGACCAGGTGATCCAGCTGCTCGCCAACGAGCGCGAGCTGGCCGCCGACCTCTCGCACCGGCTGCGCACCCCGCTCACCGTGCTGCGGCTGAACGCCGCCTCGCTGGGGGAGGGGCCGGCCGCCGACCAGACCCGGGCGGCCGTCGAACAGCTGGAGCGCGAGGTCGACACCATCATCCGCACCGCCCGTGAGCAGCGACCGCAGACCCAGCCCGCCCCGGGACCGGCCGCGGGCTGCGACGCCTCCGAGGTCATCCGCGACCGGATGGCCTTCTGGTCGGCGCTGGCCGAGGACGAGAGCCGCGAGGTCCGGCTCGCCGGGGTGGACCGGCCGGTACGCATCCCGGTCGCCCGGCCCGACCTGGCGGCGGCCCTGGACGCGCTGCTCGGCAACATCTTCCGGCACACCCCCGAGGGCACGCCCTTCTCGCTGGACGTCCACAACGGCAAGGACGCCGTCATCGTCCTGGTCTCCGACGGCGGACCCGGCATCGCCGACCCCCGGGCAGCGCTGGCGCGCGGCAACAACGGGGAACGCGCGGGCTCCACGGGCCTGGGCCTGGACATCGTGCGCCGGGTCGCGGAGTCCACCGGCGGCGACGTCCGGATCGGCCACTCGGTCCTCGGCGGCACCGAGGTCCGCATCTGGCTCGCCCTGCACGGCGGCCGCACGAGCCGCGGCGAACGCCGGGGCCACCGCGTTGTCCGACGCCGCCGCCCCACCCCGAAGCGCCCCACCGCCTCCCTCTGAACACCCCCCCGGGGGGCGCAACCCTCGCCCACCGCCCACCGCCCACCGCCCACCGCCCACCGCCCACCGCCCACCGCCCACCGCCCACCGGTCCGGCCCCGCATTCCCCCCCCCGGACCCGCTCTCCCACCGGGCCGGACCCGCCCTCCCACCGGGCTGATCTCCGCCGCAGCGTGTGCTTCCGCCTGCCGTGTTCGCCGGGCTGATCTCCGCCGCGGCGCGTGCTCCCGCCTGCCGTGTCCGCCGGGCTGATCTCCGCCGCAGCGTGTGCTTCCGCCTGCCGTGTCCGCCGGGCCGGCCCCCGCCGCACCGTGCGCTCCCGCCCGCCGCGTCCGCCACGCCGAACCCCGCCCCGCCGAGTGCCCCGCTCCACCGCGCCCCCGCCCGGCAGGGCTCCGCCCACCCGGCGCCCTCGGCCGGTCAGGAGCGCCCCACGCCCCGTCCGGCCGGCCGCCCCACGCCACGCTCCCGCGTCGCCCCCGCCCGCCTCCGTACCGTCAAGCCCCCGCCCCCGAGGGCCCGGCGCGTTCTCTCCTTCCGGTGAAAGTCCTTGCCGTGCTTCTCGGTAACCCCTATAACTGGTTACGGCGCTCCCGGCGCCAACCCTTCCGCGCACCGAGCCAGTTGGAGTTGCCGTCATGCCCAGTCCCGTCTCCTGGAAGCTCGTCGTCGACTGTGCCGACCCGCACGCCCAGGCCGCCTTCTGGGCGCAGGCCCTCGACTACGTCACCGAGGACCACGGCCCGCTCTGCGAGCAACTGCTCTCCTCCGGCACCATCACCGAGGACCTGCTGCTCACCGCCCCGGACGGGCGCCGGGTCTGGCGGCACGCCGCCGCGGTGCGGCACCCGGAGGACCCCGTGCAGAAGTTCACCGACGTCGGGCTCGGCCGCCGACTGCTGTTCCAGCTGGTCCCGGAGGCCAAGCAGGGCAAGAACCGGCTCCACATCGACCTGCACTTCGGGCCCGAGCGCCGGGACGCGGAAGTGGCCCGGCTGGAGGGTCTGGGCGCGAAGGTGCTGAACCGGGTGTCCGAGCCGGGCAGCACCCACGTGACCCTGGCCGACCCGGAGGGCAACGAGTTCTGCGTGCAGTAGCAGCAGAGAGCAGGCGCAGGCGCAGAGAGCAGGGCCGGCCGTGCGGCAGGAGTCCTCGGGGCCCGCCGCAGGAGCGGCACCGCCGAGTACCCCCGTACCCGCGAGCGAGGAAGGCCCCGTCCATGACCACCCCCGCCACCCACCCCCTCCCGTACGCCTTCACCGGTTCCTCCGGCACCGTGCGCTGGAACCGCGTCGGCGACCCCGCCGGGCCCCCGGTGGTCCTGCTGCACGGGACGCCCTTCTCCTCGTACGTCTGGCGGGCCGTCGCCCGCACCCTCGCCGCGCGCGGTCACCAGGTGTACCTGTGGGACATGCCCGGCTACGGGCAGTCGGCGATGTACGAGGGCCAGGACGTCTCGCTCGGCGCCCAGGGCCGGGTCTTCGCCGAACTCCTCGACCACTGGCGGGAGGACTGGGGCCTCGCGTCCGAACCCGCCGTCGTCGCACACGACTTCGGCGGGGCCACCGCCCTGCGCGCCCACCTCCTGCACGGCGCCCGCTACCGCAGGCTCGCCCTGGTCGATCCGGTGGCGCTGGCCCCCTGGGGCTCGCCCTTCTTCCGGCTGGTGGGCGAACACCCCGAGGTCTTCGCGCAGTTGCCGCCCCACCTGCACGCGGCCCTGGTGCGCGAGTACCTGGCCTCCGCCTCGGCCCCCGGCCTGCACCCCTCCGTCGCCGCCGAACTCGCCGCCCCCTGGCTCACCCCGGCCGGGCAGCCCGCCTTCTACCGGCAGATCGCCCAGTCCGACCAGCGCTGGACCGACGAGATCGAGGGGCGGTACGGCGAGATCACGGTGCCCGTCCTCGTCTGCTGGGGCGAGGCCGACAGCTGGATCCCCGTCGAGCGCGGCCGGGCCCTCGCCGCCCGCATCCCCGGCGCAGCCTTCGCCCCGCTGCCGGGCGCCGGGCACCTCGTACAGGAGGACGCCCCGGCCGAACTGGCCGGGGCGCTGCTGGACTTCCTCGCGACGGACCTCCCCGCGACGGACCTCCCCGCGACGGGCCTCCCGGGACATCTCCCGGGACGGGACCTTCCGCCGGCGGACCGCCTCACGCCGTGAGGTGGTGCGCCGCCGTGTCCTCCACCAGGCGCTTGAACTGGCCCAGGTCGTAGTTGGCCAGCACCTTGTCGAGGTTGGTGAGCGCGCCGAGGTGCTCCACGAAGCCGTGCGGCTCGTACTCGATCTGGAGCGCGACCCGGCTCGTGGTGTCGCTGAGCCGGTGGAAGGTGACCACCCCGGCGTGCTTCACCCCGGCGGTGGTCCGCCAGGCGATCCGGTCCTCGGCGACCACCTCGGTGAGTTCCGCGGTGAACGCCTTGTCCGCACCCGGCAGCGACAGCCACCACGAGAAGGTCCGGGCATCGATCGGATCCACCCGTTCCACGTGGGAGAGGAAAGTGGGCCACTGCATCACATCGCTCCACAGGGCCCAGCTGTCCGACACCGGGGCGTGGACATCGATGGTCTCGACTATCGAGGACGACATGGCGAGCGAACCTCCTGTGAGCTGCGGCGATCTGCTGACCCGGGGCGAGTACCCGCACAGGACGATCGAATTCTCCGCGTAAACCGAAACACTTGGGGCACACGGCAACTCCACAGGATCGGGAAAATGACGGATTCTCATGGAGGGGTTGACACAAAATGTCACGACGGATGACACATGCCGCCAAGGGTGTCCGGGCGGGCGTTCTCGGCATGGCCGGAGCCCTCGCCTGCACGTCGCTCGTCGCCTGCGGAAGCGGCACCGGGAAGGAGCCGGGCTCCACCGGGTCGTCCGGCGCGGCGAACGGGGCGGGCCAAAGTTCCGGCGCCGCCGACGGCGGTACGGCTGCGGTGCGCTCGGCGTCCGACCGGACGACGGACGCCGGCACCGCGAGGATGGTGCTGCGCACCCAGGTCACCACCCAGGGCAAGACCGTCTCGGCGGACGGCCAGGGCGTCATCGACCTGAAGAACGGCACCAGCACGATGACGCTCAGCGCCGAGGGCGAGAAGATCGAGCAGCGCGTCGTCGACCAGGTGCTCTACCAGAAGCTCCCGCCGGGCGCCCGCGAGGGCGTCCCCGGCAAGAAGCCCTGGATCAAGATGGACCTCAGGAAGCTCGGCGCCCAGACCGGCGGAACCAACCCGTCCGCCGGCGACCCGGCCGCGAACACCGCCTTCGCACGCGGCGTCATGGACAAGGACGTCCACAAGGTCGGCACCGAGAAGATCGGCGACGCCAACACCACCCACTACAAGGTGAAGGTGGACGTCGCCAAGCTCAAGGGCGGCGCCGAACTGCGGAAGGTCGTCGGGCCGACCCTCCCCATGGACCTCTGGATCGACGACCAGGGCCGGATCCGCCGCCAGCAGGTCGACATGACGATGACCCCGCCCAAGGGCCAGGGCGCCGACTCGTCCACCCCGAAGAAGATCACTTCGCGGACGGTCTTCGAACTCTCCGACTTCGGTACGAAGGTGACCGCCGAGGCCCCGCCGGCCGCCGAGACCGCCGACATGACGGCCAAGGCGGCACAGCAGGCCCAGCAGGGCAAGCAGCAGGGCTGACCGCTACTCCTGGCCGGCCGGCTCGGGCAGCCCGGCCGGCTCGGGCAGCGTCCCGGTCCGCGCAACCTCCGCGTACCACCGCGCGCTCGACTTCGGCGTACGCACCTGGGTGTCGAAGTCGACGTGCACGGCGCCGAACCGCTTGCCGTAGCCGTACGCCCACTCGAAGTTGTCCAGCAGCGACCACAGGAAGTAGCCGCGCACATCGGCGCCCACCTCCAGCGCCCGCTGGACCGCCGCCAGATGGGAGTGCAGGTAGGCGATCCGCTCCGGGTCGTGGACCGCGCCGTCCGCGCCCGGCTTGTCGTCGTAGGCGGCCCCGTTCTCGGTGATGTACAGGGCCGTGTCCGGGGCCTCCCGCCCGTACCGCACCAGCAGGTCGTACAGGCCGGACGGGTCGATCGACCAGTCCATCGCCGTCCGCTCGCCGGGCGGCTGGTGGAAGGCGACGCTCTCCGCGGCCGGCCAGGGGGAGTGCTCGCTCGCCCCGTGGCCGTCCGAGCGCGGCGCCCCCGGGTCCTCGGCGTGCGACACCACCGCGGGCGTGTAGTAGTTGATGCCCAGCATGTCCAGGCGCTGGTGGGCGGTGGCCTCGTCGCCCGGCTCGACGAACGACCAGTCCGTCAGCTCCGCCGTGTCCGCCAGCAGGTCCCGCGGGTACGCGCCGTGCAGCAGCGGCCCCGAGAAGATCCGGTTGGCGAGCGCGTCGATCCGGCGGGCGGCGTCCGCGTCGGCGGCCGACTGCGTCAGCGGGCGGACCGCGCTGGGGTTGAGGCTGATGCCGATCCTGGCCCGCGCCGGCAGCGCCGCGCGCAGCGCCTGCGTGCCCAGGCCGTGCGCCAGGTTGAGGTGGTGGGCGGCCCGCAGCACGGCCACCGGATCGGTGCGCCCCGGGGCGTGCACCCCCGAGCCGTAGCCCAGGAAGGCGGTGCACCAGGGCTCGTTGAGGGTCGTCCACATCTCCACGCGGTCGCCCAGCGCCTCGGCGACCAGCTGCGCGTACTCGGCGAACCGGTACGCCGTGTCCCGGGCCGGCCAGCCGCCCGCGTCCTCCAGTTCCTGGGGAAGGTCCCAGTGGTAGAGGGTGAGGGAGGGGGCGATCCCGCGGTCCAGGAGGTCGTCGACGAGCCCCCGGTAGAAGTCGAGGCCGCGCTGCACGGCCGGGCCCCGGCCGGTGGGCTGGACCCGCGACCAGGACACCGAGAAGCGGTACGCGCTCAGGTTCAGCTCCGCCATCAGCGCGACGTCCTCGGCCCGCCGGTGGTAGTGGTCGCAGGCCACGTCGCCCGTGTCGCCGTTCTCGGTGCGGCCCGGGGTGTGACTGAAGGTGTCCCAGATGGACGGCGTACGCCCGTCCTCGCGCGCCGCCCCCTCGATCTGGTAGGCGGCGGTCGCCGAGCCCCACAGGAAACCGGGCGGAAAGCTCGCAGAAGGCATGGTTCAACTCCCTGTCGAGAAAAGGTGGTTGAAGAAGTGAAGGGGGGAGGTGAAGCGGGCGCGGTCAGCCCTTGACGGCACCCTGCATGATCCCGCCGACGATCTGCTTGCCGAACACCACGAAGGCGATCAGCAGCGGCAGCGTCCCCAGCAGCGCGCCCGCCATGATGACGGACTGGTCGGGGATGTACCCCCGGCCGAGCCCGGTCAGCGCGACCTGCACGGTCGGGTTGCCGTTCTGGGTGAGCGCGATGATGGGCCAGAAGAAGTCGTTCCACGCCATGACGAAGGTCAGCATCCCGAGCACCGCCATCGCGGGCCGCGCCGCCGGGAAGACCACGTGCCACATGATCCGCACGCTGCTCGCCCCGTCGACCCGGGCCGCCTCGATCAGCTCGGTGGGCAGCGCCTCCGTCAGGTACTGGCGCATGAAGAACACCCCGAAGGCCCCCACCAGCGTCGGCAGGATCACCGACTGCAGCTGGTCGGTCCACGACAGCTTGGCGATCATCATGTACAGCGGTACGACACTGAGCTGCGGCGGCACCATCATCGTGCCGATCACCAGCAGGAGCAGCAGGTTCTTGAACCGGAACCGCAGCTTGGCGAAGGCGAACCCGGCGAAGGTCGAGAAGAGCACCGTGCCCGCCGCGACCGTCGTGGCCACCACCGTCGTGTTGAGCAGCGCCACACCCATGTTGGCGTCGGTCCAGGCGATGCCCAGGTTCTTGAAGAGGTTGCCGCCGAACCAGAACGGCGGCGGGGTCTGCGCGAGGCGGGTGTTGTTGCGGGACGCGGCGATCGCCGTCCACACCAGCGGGAAGAGCGAACCCACGGTGAAGACGATCAGGATGGCGTACGTGATGCGCCCGCCGTGCCGCTGCCGCCCGGCCTGCCGCACCCCGCGCCCGCCCTTCGGCGGAGCCGGCGTGCCCGTGGCGGGCTTTCGTACGGTCAGAGTGCTCATCGCCCCCGCCCCTCCTCGTTTCGGCGCATCCGGCGCGAGATCAGCCAGTTGACCAGCCCGATCAGCACCAGGATCAGGAACATCGTCCAGGCGATGGCCGACGCCCGGCCCAGGTGCAGGTTCACCCACCCCTGTTCGTACAGGTACAGACCCAGCGTCTGGAACTGGTGCTCCGAGCCGCCGGTGGCCCCCGCGCTCCCGCTGAACAGCAGCGGCTCGCCGAACAGCTGCGTCGCGCCGATCGTCGAGACGACCACCGTGAACAGGATCGTCGGCCGCAGCGAGGGGATCGTCACGTGCCGGAACTGCTGCCAGCGCGAGGCCCCGTCCAGCTCCGCCGACTCGTACAGGTCGTGCGGGATGGCCTGCATGGCGGCCAGATAGATCAGCGCGTTGTAGCCGGTCCACCGCCAGATGACGATCGTGGACACCGCGAGCTGCGAGGTCCAGGTGCCGTTCTGCCAGTCCACCGGGTCCACGCCGACCAGCCCGAGCGCCCAGTTGATCATCCCGTAGTCGCGTCCGAAGAGGAGCACGAAGACGAGGGTCGCCGCCGCCACCGAGGTCGCGTACGGAGTGAGCGCCGCGACCCGGAAGAAGGAGGAGCCGCGCAGCTTGAAGTTGAGCAGATGCGCGATGCCGAGCGCGATGAGCAGCTGCGGAACGGTGGACAGCAGCCCGATGGTGACGGTGTTGCGCAGCGCGTTCCAGAAGAACTCGTCGCTCATCAGACGGCTGAAGTTCCGCAGGCCCACCCAGTTCATGTCGGTGGGCGCGGTCAGTTCCACCTGGTGGAGCGAGGCCCACCCCGTGTACAGCAGCGGGAAGAGCCCGAAGGCGAGGAAGAAGACGAAGAACGGCGCCACGAAGGCGTACGGACTGAATTTCGTGTCCCAGCGGTGGCGCCGGGTCCGCCACACGGACCCGGCCCGCTCCCGCCGGGCCGGTTTCCCGGCCGCCTCGTCCCCCGGACGACCGGAGTCGCCGGGGGAGGCGGCCGGGACGGACTCACTGCTCACACTGCTCATCGGCGAATCCGCCCCATCCGTCCCGTCCGCTCACTGGTCCAGTGCGTTGTCGATCGCCTTCACCGCCGCGTTCCAGCCATCCTCGGGGGAGCGGCCCTTCTGGTCGACCTGAAGCATCCCGACGTCCGTCATGTTGGTGTTGATGACGAGGTCCTTCGGCCCGAGGATCTGCACCGGCACCCCCTTCGCGGCCTGCGAGAAGATCTGCCCGATGGGGGCACCACCGAAGTACTCGTGCTTCGCCCCGGAAACCGCCGGGTCGCTGTAGGCCGTCTGGGCGCTCGGGAAGCTGCCGCGCTTGGCGAACAGGGTGGCCTGCTGCTTGGGCGCGGTCAGCCAGGCCGCCAGTTTCGCGGCCTCCGCCTTGTTCTTCCCCGCCTCGGGCACGGTCAGGAACGCCCCACCCCAGTTGGAGGGCTTGGGCGCCGCCGCCACGTCCCACTTGCCCTTGCCGGCCGCGCCCGCCTTGTCCTGGATGTAGCCGAGCATCCACGGCGGGCAGGACACGGTGGCGAACTGGCCGTTGGCGAAGCCCTGGTCCCAGCCCTTCTGGAACTGCTGGTGCTTGGCGGTCAGCCCGGCCGTCGCGGACTCCGCCGCGATGTCCCAGGCCTCCTTCACCACCGGGTTGGTCTTGTAGACGACCTTCCCGTCGGTGTCGTAGAACCGCTTCTCGTTGCCGCCCATCACGGCGGCCAGCAGCCCGGAGGCCGAGTCCAGGAACTTCGTGCCCCCGGGGGCCTTCGCCTGGTACTGCTTGCCGACCTCCAGGTACTTCTTCCAGTCCCCGGCCCACAGCTTGCCGACGGCCTCCCGGTCGGCCGGCAGCCCGGCCTTCTGGAAGAGGTCCTTGCGGTAGCAGATGCCCATCGGGCCGACGTCGGTGCCAAGCCCGACCGTCCGGCCGTCCTTGGCCGTCCCCTGCGCCCACTTCCACGGCAGGAACGCGTCCTTCTGCACCCCGGCGGTCTTCCCCAGGTCCATCAGCCGGGCCGACTGGGTGGCGGTGATCTCGGCGATGTTGTTCACCTCGACCGCCTGGATGTCGGACAGCCCGCTGCCGCTGGTCAGGTGATTGAGGAGCTGCGGGTAGTAGTTCTCGTTGCGTTCGATCGAGTTCTGCTCGATGACGACATTCGGGTTTTCCTTCATGTACTGATCGAAGAGCCCGGCCTCCTTCATGCCGAAGGCACCGAAGACCCCGATCTTCAGTACGGTCTTCCCCTTCTGTCCGGCGGCGCTGCTGCCGGTGCCCGCACTGCTGCCGGGCCCCGGATCGTCCGAGGCACAGCCGGAGAGCATGGCACCGCCCAGCAGAGCGACGGCCGGGATAAGGGCGATTGCGGTCCTGCGTGAAGCGAAGAGCTGCATAGCGGTCCTCCTGAAGCCCGATGGGTCAGGTACGGTGGGAGCGCTCCCATGTGTGATGTGTTGAAGGTTCGCGGCTCCCCGCGGGAGTGTCAAGGCACCGGACAGCGAGACTTGGCGTCATAGACGTGGTGATGTACGCGAGGACGTGCCGGGAGGAGTCGATTCAATTGGCGATACGGGAGACGGGCAGCGGCCGGAGCGGGGCCCGCGGCGGGCGCGGTGCGGGCCGCCCCACCCTCGAAGAGGTGGCCGCCCGTGCGGGCGTCGGACGGGGCACGGTGTCCCGGGTGGTCAACGGCTCGCCCCGGGTCAGCGAACGGACCAGGGCGGCGGTCGAGGCGGCCGTCGCCGAACTGGGCTACGTACCCAACAGGGCGGCCCGCGCCCTGGCCGCCAACCGGACGGACGCGATAGCCCTGGTCGTCCCGGAGGCCGAGCACCGGTTCTTCGTCGAGCCGTACTTCTCCGACATCCTGCGGGGCGTCAACACCGCCCTCTCCGACACCGACATGCAGCTCCTGCTCACCATCGTCGGCAGCGACCGGGAACGCGGCCGGCTGGCCAACTACCTTGCGGGCCACCGCGTCGACGGCGTCCTGGTGGTCTCCCTCAGCGCGGAGGACCCGCTCCCCGACCTGCTCACCGAACTGGGCATCCCGGCCGTCATCAGCGGCCGGCGGCACGCCGACGAACCCCTCCCGTGGGTGGACGCCGACAACGTGACCGGGGCCCGCGAGGCCGTCGCCCACCTCGCCTCCCGGGGCCGCCGCCGGATCGCCACCGTCACCGGCCGGCTCGACATCTACGGCGCCCAGTGCCGCCTGGTGGGCTACCGGGAGGCCCTCGCCGCGGCGGGCCTGCCCGTCGACGAGTCGCTGATCGCGCCCGGCGACTTCACCGAGGCGGGGGGCCGGGCCGCGATGGAGGAGCTGCTGCGCCTCGACCCGCTGCCCGACGCGGTCTTCGTCGCCTCGGACGTGATGGCCTCGGGCGCCCGCCAGGTGCTGCGGGCCCGCGGCATCCGGGTCCCCGAGGACATGGCGATGGTCGGCTTCGACGACTCGTCGATCGCCCGCCACATGGAGCCGCCGCTCACCAGCGTCCGCCAGCCCATCGAGGAGATGGGCCGGGTGATGGCCCACACCCTGCTCGGCGAGATCGCCCGGACGGCCCTGCCGGTCGGCGCCCCGCGCCCGCCGCAGCCCCGGCTGATGCTGCCGACGGAACTGGTGCCCCGCGCGTCCTCGTAGGAGGGCCGCCCCCGGCGGAGCCGTGGCGTCCGCGGAAGGAGGGGGAGCGGGGGACCCGGGAAACACCGAAGGCCCCGACTCTTTCGAGTCGGGGCCTTCTGCCACAGGGTGAGTGACGGGACTTGAACCCGCGGCCACCTGGACCACAACCAGGTGCTCTACCAACTGAGCTACACCCACCGTGACCGGTCTTTTTCCTGACCGGCTGAGAAAAAGTGTACAGGGTTCGCGAGGGTGCTCGCGCCCAGGTTTACGCAGGCGCTCCGCGGGCCTGCCTCAAGCGGCTATTCGCCCCCCTCAGCAGGGACGACATACTTCGCGGCGATCTTCTTCGCGGTGTCCGAGTCCGGTCCCGGCTGGGGCACGAACACGGCCTCGCGGTAGTAGCGCAGCTCGGTGATGGAGTCGCGGATGTCGGCGAGGGCGCGGTGGTTGCCGTTCTTGTCCGGGCTGTTGAAGTAGGCCCGCGGGTACCAGCGCCGGGCCAGCTCCTTCACGGAGGACACGTCGACGATCCGGTAGTGCAGGTAGCTCTCCAGCTCCCGCATGTCCCGGGCGAGGAAGCCGCGGTCGGTGCCGACGGAGTTCCCGCACAGCGGGGCCTTCTTCGGCTCCTTCACGTGTTCCCTGAGGTACGCCATGACCTGTGCCTCGGCGTCGGCGAGGGTGGTGCCGCCGGCCAGTTCGTCGAGGAGGCCGGAGGAGGTGTGCATCTCGCGCACGATCTCCGGCATCGTCTCCAGGGCGGCGTCCGGCGGGCGGATCACGATGTCCACGCCTTCGCCGAGCACGTTGAGCTCCGAGTCGGTGACCAGTGCGGCCACCTCGATAAGTGCGTCGTCCGCCAGCGAGAGCCCGGTCATCTCGCAGTCGATCCACACCATGCGATCGTTCATGCCGTCACCCTATGGGGTGGAGCGCCCGCGGGGGCCCGCTGCGCGGACCGGTCCGCCCGCACCGGTGGCGCGGACAGCCCCGCGCACGACCCCGCGCGCCCCCGGGGGCAGCCGGAGTCCCGCCCCGTGGCAGCGCCGGGCGGGCGATGCGGACGGGTCGTTCCGGGGCAGGCGGAAGGAGCCGGTCCGTGCGGACCGGCTCCTTCCTGTGCCCTACCTCAGTCGTCCCGGCACGAAGGCGTCCGAGCTGGGCCTGCCGTTCTCCGACCCGCCGGCGACCGAGGTCGAGGCCCCGCCCGCCGGTGCGTGGGCCGCTGCCGCCCGCCGGATCTGCGGCGGCACCGCCTCGGTCAGTGGCGGAGTTCCGGCGCCGGCCCCGGGCCCGGCGCCGAGCGGCACCGGGTCGGACGCCGGACGCCGGGCGCGGTAGGCCGCCCGGTACGCGGCGGGCGACGAGCCGAGCTGGCGCCGGAAGTGGCCGCGCAGCGCGACCGGCGACCGGAACCCGCAGCGGCCCGCGACCTCGTCGACGGAATAGTCGGAGGTCTCCAGCAGACGCTGGGCCTGCAGCACCCGCTGGGTGATCAGCCACTGGAGTGGAGCGCTCCCAGTCAGCGACCGGAAGCGCCGGTCGAAGGTGCGCCGGCTCATGTACGCCCGCGCGGCCAGGGTCTCCACGTCGAACTGCTCGTGGAGGTGCTCCAACGCCCAGGCGACGACCTCCGCGAGCGGGTCCGCGCCGATTTCCTCTGGTAAAGACCTGTCGAGGTAGCGCTCCTGACCGCCGCTGCGACGCGGTGGCACGACGAGCCTGCGGGCGAGCGCGCCCGCCGCCTCCGTGCCGTGGTCGGTCCGCACGATGTGCAGACACAGGTCGATTCCGGCCGCTGTTCCCGCCGACGTCAGGACGTCCCCGTCGTCGACGAACAGCTCCCGCGGATCCACGTGCACCGACGGATAGCGCTTGGCGAGCGTCGGTGCGTACATCCAGTGGGTGGTGGCCGGGCGGCCGTCGAGCAGACCGGCGGCGGCGAGCACGAAGGCTCCCGTGCACAGTCCGACGATCCGCGCTCCTTCCTCGTGCGCACGGCGCAGCGCCTCCAGCGCCTCCGCCGGTGGTGGGGAGGTGATGGAACGCCAGGCCGGTACGACTACCGTCCCGGCTCGACTCATCGCCTCCAGGCCGTACGGTGCGGTCAGTTCGAGGCCTCCGGTGGTACGGAGTGGTCCTTCCTCGCCTGCACACACCAGCAGCCGGTAGCGCGGAACCCCTGCGTCCTGCCGGTCGATGCCGAACACCGAGAGCGGAATGGAGCTCTCGAAGATGGGTCCCCCGCTGAAAAGCAGCACCGCTACGATTTCCCGGCGGCGGCGCCCGGAGAGCTTCCGGGCAGCCTCCGACGGAGCGGCCAAGTCCTGGCTCATGGCGCTAAGCCCCCCTCGCTGGTCGCGGCTCCCTGTTCGTGACGGGCCTGTCGCTCCTGCACACTGCTCCTCGAAGTCGCAGTCCCTCTAGGTCCTGCACGGTTCCCCCGCCGTCGAATAACCCATGATCGAATCTACTGTGTCGCGCGCCGCCGCCGTGACAAGTTCCGGAACCGGCGTTATGTCGACATGGCAACTTGGCGCGAAGCATTCGATCAGGAAGCGTTTCACTCCGGGGCGCCGCAGGGAAGTGCGCGTTTCGCTCATGGCCCGTCCCCGTAGGGTGCGCGAGCCGCGAGCGGTCCTTTCTTCCCAGGTGGCACCGGGGTTGACCGTGCATCCCGCCAAGGGTGGGGTCGGTCCGGGAAGTTGGCTGAAAAGCTACGGGAGCGCCTGTGCGATCCCGTCACTCAACCGGCGCACCACCCTGCGTGGAGTGACCGCCTCCGGGAATCTTCACGAGTTGTTCCTGCGGTGTTGGACCGGTTTTGTGGCGATCCTCAAGCGTCCGTCCGGCGTCCGCCCCGGTGCGTCCCGGAACCGGTGCGGCCGTGCCGGCCGCGGTGGGTGCCCGGCTGGAGTTCCTCGGCGAGGTCGCGGGCCGCGGTCCGCTCGGACCGGCGCAGCAGCACCCGGCAGACGACCGTGACGACGGCCAGACCGCCCGAGGCGACCGCGGCGCCGCCGACGGCACCCCCGTAACCGATCAGGACGGCGGGGACGAGCAGACAGCTGAAGGCCGCCCACCGGACGAGGTCGCCGGCGGAGCCGGCCACGGCGGCGGGGTCGGGCGCCGCGTGGGGTGCTGTTTCGGACGAGGAGAGGGAGTGGCTCTGAGGCCCGTGGGATCCGTGGGAAGAAGGGGAAAGGTGGGATCTCTGGGGGCGTTCGGGTTCGTACGGCGGCGACAGGCGCGAAGGGGAGTGCGAGGGGCTGTGCACGGTGCGCTCCCTTCGGGGGTGCGGGGCGGGAACCTGATCAACGAACGGAGGGGCCGGACGGTCACGTGCGGGCGGCCGTACGGAGCAGCGGCCGGACGGCCGTCGCGCGGCGGGCGCCGCGCCGGGGCCGCGAGGGGCTCCGGAGGCCCCTGTTGCCCACCGGGGGAGGGCAGACGGCTGTACGGGGCAGCTGCCATTGCGATACCGGTCGGGGTCGTGCATGCTCCTGGAACGCCGCACAGGAGCGGGGGCTGGGCAGCGGAGGAGTGCCGCCGTACCCTTGGGGGTATGGGCTTGGGAAGATGATTCCCGGACAGCTCCACAGCTCTGAAGCTCCACAGCCGCGTTGTCAGCCCTTCTGAGGATCCAGACGCCGAGATAACCGATGGCCGGTCACGAAATTCCCGAACCCGCGGACCGCAAGCAGGTCGCCGATCCCAGTGTGGAGTCGAGCGGCGACCTCTATGCGCTGGAAGATCCGCGTCACTCCTGCGATCCCGCCTTCCGGCACGGTGTAGTCGTCGGCTTCGACGGCTCCACCTCCAGTGAGCGGGCGCTCGCGTACGCCATCGGCATGGCCAGGCGGCTCGGACAGGGGCTGATCATCGTCCATGTCGCCAACCGGCTGCCGACCACGGTCTGGGCGGGCTGCGAGCCGCCCGTCTTCGTCGACGTGCCGGACCACCGCACCGAGGTGCTCGGGCTCGAACTGGCCTGTGCGGACTACCTCGCAGAGGTGCCGTGGATCCTGGTCGAGCGCGGCGGCGACATCTGCCACGAACTGGAGGAGGTCGGCCGGGAGTACGAGGCCGACGCGATCGTGGTGGGCTCCACCCAGGGCATCGTGGGGCGCCTCTTCGGTTCGGTGGCGGGGCGGTTGGCGAAGCGGGCGCAGCGCCCGGTCGTGGTCATTCCGTAACGCCGCGTCAGCCCGCGCGCGGCGCACCCCTGTTGACGGTCCCGCACGGCAGGCGGCCGTGCCTGCCTCCGATCGCGGGGCGGCTCCGGTCCGGGACGGGAAGGGCCCCGCACGCGTGGTGACGCGTGCGGGGCCCTTCCCGGTGGCCGGACGGGTCCGGACTACTCGACGGTGACCGACTTGGCCAGGTTGCGCGGCTTGTCGATGTCGCGGCCCATGGCCAGCGCCGTGTGGTAGGCGAGGAGCTGGAGCGGGATGCCCATCAGGATCGGGTCCAGCTCGTTCTCGTTCTTCGGGACCACGATGGTGTGGTCGGCCTTCTCCTGCTCGCGGTGGGCGACCGCCAGGATCCGGCCGCTGCGCGCCTTGATCTCCTCCAGCGCGGCGCGGTTCTTCTCCAGCAGGTCGTCGTCCGGGACGATGGCGACGGTCGGCAGCGCGGGCTCGATCAGGGCCAGCGGGCCGTGCTTGAGCTCGGAGGCGGGGTAGGCCTCGGCGTGGATGTAGGAGATCTCCTTGAGCTTCAGGGAGGCCTCCAGGGCGACCGGGTAGCCGCGCACGCGCCCGATGAACATCATCGACTGGGCGCCCGCGTAGGCCTCGGCGATCTCCTTGATCTCGTCCTCGGACTTGAGGATCTCGGTGATCTGCTCGGGCAGCTTGCGCAGGCCCTCGATGATCCGCTTGCCGTCGGAGACCGACAGGTCGCGGATGCGGCCCAGGTGCAGGGCGAGCAGCGCGAAGGCGACGACGGTGTTGGTGAAGCACTTGGTGGAGACCACGCAGACCTCCGGGCCCGCGTGCACGTACACACCGCCGTCGGCCTCGCGGGCGATGGCCGAGCCGACCACGTTCACGACGCCCAGCACCCGGGCGCCCTTGCGCTTCAGCTCCTGCACGGCGGCCAGCACGTCGTAGGTCTCACCGGACTGGGAGACCGCGATGTACAGGGTGTCGGGGTCCACGACCGGGTTGCGGTAGCGGAACTCGGACGCGGGCTCGGCGTCGGCGGGGATGCGGGCGAGGGACTCGATGAGGCCCGCGCCGATCAGGCCCGCGTGGTACGAGGTGCCGCAGCCCAGGATCTTGATGCGGCGCACGCCGCGCGCCTCGCGGGCGTCCAGGTTGAGGCCGCCGAGGTGCACGGTGGAGAAGCGGTCGTCGATCCGGCCGCGCAGCACGCGGTCCACGGCGTCGGCCTGCTCGGAGATCTCCTTGTGCATGTACGTGTCGTGGCCGCCCATGTCGTACGACTCGGCCTCCCACTCCACGGTGGTCGGCGTGGCCGAGGTGGTCGAGCCCTCGGTGGTGTACGTGCGGAAGTCGTCGGCCTTCAGGGTGGCCATCTCGCCGTCGTCCAGGGTGACGATCTGGCGGGTGTGGGAGACCAGGGCGGCGACGTCCGAGGCGACGAACATCTCCTTCTCGCCGATGCCCAGCACGACCGGGGAGCCGTTGCGGGCCACCACGATGCGGTCGGAGAAGTCGGCGTGCATGACGGCCAGGCCGTAGGTGCCCTCGATGTGGCGCAGCGCCTCGCGGACCTTCTCCTCCAGGGACTCGGCCTGGGCGCGGGCGATGAGGTGGACCACGACCTCGGTGTCGGTCTCGGAGGCGAAGACGACGCCGTCAGCGGTCAGCTTGGCGCGCAGGTCGTCCGCGTTGTCGATGATGCCGTTGTGGACGACGGCGACCTTGCCCTCGGTGTCCAGGTGCGGGTGCGAGTTGTCGTCGGAGGGGGCGCCGTGGGTGGCCCAGCGGGTGTGGGCGATGCCGGTGGTGCCCGCGAAGCGCTTGGGCACCTTGGCCTCCAGGTCACGGACCCGGCCCTTGGCCTTGACCATGCGCAGGCCGGCGGCCTTGGGGCTGGTGATGACCAGGCCCGCCGAGTCGTAGCCCCGGTACTCCAGGCGCTGGAGCCCTTCCAGGAGCAGGGGCGCGACGTCGCGCTTGCCGATGTAACCGACGATTCCGCACATGTGGTTCTGTCCTCCGAGTGGTGTGGGGGTGCCCGTTGCCGCGTGCCGGTGCTCCGGCCGGCCGTGTCAGCCGTAGACGATGCGGCGCAGCTGGCGGAGCGAGAGCTCCGGGGGTGCGACGGCGCGGTGCGGCAGTTCGGCCGCGATCCGTTCGAAGATCTCCGCGTTCACCGCGCCGCCGGACTGGAGCTCACGGTGGCGGCGGCGGACGAACTCCTCGGTCGTCTCGTCGAAGTACGCCAGTACGTCGAGCACCACCCGGGCGGCCTCGCCGCGCGGCAGCGCGGTGGAGCGGACCAGGTGGTCGATGAGGTCGTCGTGGGAGTACGACGAGGAAACAGAGGGCGTACGGCGTTCGAGCACCCGTCGATACTGGGGGAGAGCGTGGCCCTGTGCAAGAATCCTGCCCGATATCGGGCAGGATTCCTTGTGATCGTGCTATTGGTATGGACTTAGTGGCCGGGTGCGGGGGTGGCCGGGGGTCTCAGAGGCGCTTGAGGACCGCCTGCTTGGCCGTGGTGAACTCCTCGTCCGTCAGGATTCCCGCCTGGTGCAGTTCGCCCAGCTCGCGCAGCCGCCGCAGCAGTACGTCGTGGTCCTCGGCGGCGGGGACGGCCGCCGGGCCCTCCAGGGCGGCCGGCCGCGCGTCCCCGGCGGCGACCTGGACCGCCTCCTTCTGTGTCGTCACGGGCTTGGGCGCGTTCGGGTGGGGCATCCGCACCGCGACCGCCGCCGCCGCGAGGGCCATCAGCGGGTCCTTCTTGAACCCGTACAGCTCCACGGCGTGCGGGTCGTGCGCCGGGGGAGTCCTGGTCGGCTCCCTGGTCGTCTGGAAGCGGAGGTAGCCCTCCTCCAGTCCGGCCGCCGGGAACCACTCCACCGCCACCACGTCGGACACCCGCAGGGTGCGCGCGCCGCCGGAGGACTTGGAGGACTCCGTCTTCCAGTTCCACTCCAGCCGGATCTGCTCGCCGTCGAAGACCACCGTGCCGTCGCCCGCGCCGACGGTGAGCGGCAGCGAGGGCCCCGGGAGCAGGAAGCGGTCCACCGGGCCCGGGTCGATCTGGTCCAGCAGCAGCGCGTTGCGGACCTCGTCCACGAAGTACTCGGCGACGCCCGTGCGGTCACTCTCCACGGTGAGGCCGTAGGGGTCCGACGCCTGGTCGAGCTTGCCGCCGGTGACCTGGGTCAGGGGGTCCGCGCCCTCCCGCAGCCGCAGCCGCAGCCGCCCGGACTTCCGGCCCGGTTCGAAGGAGATGCCCGCCATCGCGCCCAGGGGGACGACGAGTTCGCCCAGGGTGCGACGCAGCAGGGCGACCCCCTTGTCGCTGCCCGGCACGATGCGCACCGCGTCGCCCTCGAAGCTCCAGGTGCCGTCCTTCTGGATGATTTCCGCCATACGGGGGATTCTCGCACCGGGAAGGGTGCGCCGAGGGTGTCCGGGATTGGTCTACACCCTTGACCCGGGCGTTACTTGGACGGTAGCCATGTGTCCTGTTACGTACATGCCACAGCCGCGCCGCCCCTTCGAAGGGACCCGCTTGTGAGACACCGTCGTACGATCCCCCGACTGCTCGCCCCCCTGCTGCTCGTCGCGACGGCGGGCTTCGCCACCGTGGCAGCGGCCCCGCTCCCCGCCCCGGCGGCCCCGCAGCAGAACGGACCGGTGCCGCTCGGCCAGGTGATCCCGGCGCCCGCCTCCACGAAGGCGGGCGGAGCCGCGTACACGCTGAACCCCCGCACCTCCATCCGGATCGAGGGCGGCTCCGCCGAGGCGAAGAAGGTCGGCGCCTACCTCGCGGACGTGCTGCGCCCCTCCACCGGCTTCCCGCTGCCGGTCACCGGCAAGGGCGGCAAGGACGCCATCACCCTCCAACTCGGCTCCCGCGACCGGTCGCTGGGAGAGGAGGGCTACCGGCTCGACTCCGGCAGGCACGGGGTGACCATCACCGCGCGCAAGGCCGCCGGCCTCTTCCACGGCGTACAGACACTGCGTCAGCTGCTGCCCGCGGGCGTGGAGAAGAAGAGCAGGCAGCCGGGCCCCTGGCAGGTGGCCGGCGGCACCATCAAGGACGTGCCGCGCTTCGACTACCGGGCCGTCATGCTCGACGTCGGACGGCACTTCCTCAGCGTCGAGCAGGTCAAGCGGTACATCGACCAGGCCGCGCTCTACAAGATGAACACGCTGCGCCTGCACCTCACCGAGGACCAGGGCTGGCGCATCGCGATCGACTCCTGGCCGCGGCTGGCCGCCTACGGCGGCTCCACCCAGGTCGGCGGCGGCCCCGGCGGCTACTACACCAAGGCCCAGTACAAGGACCTGGTGAAGTACGCGGCCTCCCGGAAGATGGAGGTCGTGCCCGAGGTCGACATGCCCGGCCACACCAACGCCGCCCTCGCCTCGTACGCCGAACTCAACTGCAACGGCGTCGCACCGCCCCTCTACACCGGCACCGAGGTCGGCTTCAGCAGCCTGTGCGCGGGCAAGGACGTCACGTACAGGTTCATCGACGACGTGATCCGTGAGATCGCCGCGCTCACCCCGGGCCGGTACCTGCACATCGGCGGCGACGAGGCCCACTCGACCAGCCGCGAGGACTACGTCAAGATCATGAACCACGCCCAGGACGTGGTCGGCAAGTACGGCAAGAAGATCATGGGCTGGCACCAGATCGTCGCCGCGAAGCAGGCCAACGGCAAGGTCGCCCAGTACTGGGGCTACGACGCCACGAGCGCGGCCGAGCGGCAGACCGTCGTGGACGCGGCGAAGGCGGGCACCAAGCTGGTGATCTCCCCGGCCGACCGCAGCTACCTCGACATGAAGTACCACAAGGACACCCCGCTGGGCCTGAAGTGGGCCGGGTACGTCGAGGTGGACCGCTCCTACGACTGGGACCCGGGCAGCTACCTGACCGGCGCCCCGGAGTCCTCCGTGCTCGGTGTCGAGGCCCCGCTGTGGACCGAGACCCTGGCCACCAGCGACCAGCTGGAGTTCATGGCCTTCCCGCGGCTGCCCGGCATCGCCGAGCTGGGCTGGTCGCCGAGGTCCACGCACGACTGGAACACCTACAAGGTGCGGCTCGCGGCGCAGGCCCCGCGCTTCGAGGCACTGGGCATCGACTACTACCGGTCGGCCAAGGTGCCGTGGCCCGCGAAGTGAGCGGGTACGACGGCTGAAGGAAGGCAGGGGGTGCGCCGGGACCGTCCGGCGCACCCCCTGCCCGCTCAGGTGGAGGCGTCAGGACACCTCGTGCTCCTCGGGGCTCTCGCGCAGCCCGTCCTCGGAAAGACCCTGGCGCCAGTACCCGGTGAAGGTGACCCGGCGGCGGTCGAAGCCCCGCTCGTTCACGAAGTGGCGGCGCAGGGCGCGCACCGAGGAGGCCTCGCCCGCGAGCCAGACGTACGGGGTCCCGGCCGGGAGCTCGGCGGCGCCGATCGCCGCCACCGGGTCCTGCGCCCCCTCGCTCCGCACGAGCCAGGTGAACTCGGCGTCGGCCGCGGTGTCCGGCGCCACCGCGTCCTTCGGGTCCTCGACCGTGATCCACACCTTCGCGGGGGTCCCGGCGGGCAGCCACTCCAGCGCGGCCGACGCGGCCGGCAGCGCCGTCTCGTCCGCCCAGATCACCACGTGGTCGGTGTCCTCGGCGGGCCGGAAGCGGACTCCGGTGTTCTCCGCGACGGCCGGGCCGAGCACCGCCACCCGGTCGCCCGGGGCCGCACCCTCCGCCCAGCGGCAGGCCGGCCCGCCGTCCGGGTGCAGCGCGAAGTCGACGTCCACCTCGCCGGCCCCGGGACGCTGGGCGCGCACCGTGTACGAGCGCATGACGGCCCGTGTCCCCGGGTCCGCCGTCCGGTAGGAGGTGAACCAGTCGGGGTCCGACTCCGGCGGCAGCACCGGGGCGTCCTGGCCCGGGTGCGGCAGGAACAGGGAGAGCGACTGGTCCCGGCCGCCGGACGCGAACCCGGCCAGGCCGTCCTGCCCGTACCCGCCGAAGGTGACCCGCAGCAGCGACGGGCTCAGCCGCGCGGTGCGCAGCACGCTCAGGTGGAAGAGGCGGAACGGGATCGTCTGGTCGGACACGGGCGGCCTCCTGGCGGGGGAGCGGAAAAGGGTCTGGGTACGGCGACGGGGCCGGGCCCGGGGAGTTCGGGCCGGCCCCGTCGCGGTGCGGGAGGGAGCCGGGTCAGGAGACCTTCTTGGCGCTCTCGATCGCCTTGGCGAGGTCTTCGAGGACCGGCGCGCACTTGTCGTAGGAGTAGATCGGCTCGGTGGTGCGCGGAACGACCTGCCCCGCCTTGACGGCCGGGAGCCCGGCCCAGGTGGGCTTGTTCGCGATGTCCTTCGGCTGCAGGACCGCCGAGCGGTTGTCCATCATGATGACGTCGGCCTTGTACTTGCCGACGTTCTCCCAGCTCAGACCCTCGAAGAAGCCTGCGGCGTCCACCTTCGGCTCGACGAACTTCACGCCCAGCTCCTGGAAGTACAGGGTGTCCGCGCTCATCTTCGCCAGCGAGACGTAGAACAGGTTGTCCGAGGCCGAACCGATCATGACCTTGATCTCCGGGTGGGCCTTGGCGGCGGCGCGCAGCCGGGCGGCGGCCTTCTCGAAGCGGGCCTTGGCGTCGGCGGTCTTCTTCGCCTTGAGGTCGGCGCCGAGGGCGGCGGCCAGCTCGGCGTGGCGCTGGAGGGCCTTCTCCATGTTGGTGTTGGAGGCCCACAGGGCGACCGAGGGGGCCAGCTGGTAGATCTTCTTGGCGGACTGCTCGGGGACGTACCACAGCACGTCCTTCTCCCACATGTTGGAGATCAGCAGGTCCGGCACCAGCTTGGCGTACTTCTCGACGTTGAACTCGCCGTAGACGTTGCCGATGATCTCCACCTTGGAGATGTCCATGTCGCCGGCCTGGACGTCGGGCTTGCCGTCCTTGCCCTTGGTCGGGCCGAAGACGCCCTTGACCTCGATGCCGTAGTCGTAGAGGGCCGCGGCCGTGCCGGTGAAGGCCACGATGTTCTTCGGGAACGCCTTGGTCTCGACCTTGGTGCCGCGGTCGTCGGTGAACGACCAGGGGCCGGACTTCTCGGAGGCCTTCTCGGCCTTGCCGCCCGCGGACTTGTCGTTGCCGCCGCACGCGGCCAGTGCGGCGCCGGCGCCGAGCGCGCCGCCGACGGCGAGGAGGCCGCGGCGGGTGGGGCGGGAGAGGCGGGACTGGGAGGGCATGGTGGCTCTGCTTTCGTGCGGGCGGGAGCGGGCGGGCGCCAGGCTCGGAGGGAAGGTTAGCCTAACCTGCTCTTGGCCAGAACACCGCTGTCCGAATCGTGTCCCCCGGGGGCCCGCGCGGCCCGCTCCCGTGCGGAGCCCGCCGCCCGGAGGGACCCCCGTACACCGCTCCCGCCCGCCGCCCGCTCCCGCCCGCTCCCGTGCGGGCCCTGCGGCCCTACGCGCCCATCCCCAGTTCCCGGGCGATCAGCATCCGCTGCACCTCGCTGGTGCCCTCGCCGATCTCCAGGATCTTCGAGTCGCGCCACATCCGGGCCACCGGGTACTCGTTCATGAAGCCGTAGCCGCCGTGGATCTGGGTGGCCTCGCGCGCGTTGTCGACCGCGACGGTCGAGGAGTACAGCTTGGCGATGGCGGCCTCCTTCTTGAAGGGCTCGCCCGCCACCAGGCGCGACGCCGCGTCCCGCCAGCCGACCCGGGCCATGTGCGCCCGCATCTCCATGTCCGCGATCTTGAACTGGATCGCCTGGTTCTCGCCGATCGCCCTCCCGAACGCCTTGCGCTCCCTGGCGTACTTCACCGACTCGTCCACACACCCCTGCGCGAGCCCCGTCGCCAGCGCCGAGATGGCCACCCGGCCCTCGTCCAGGATGCGCAGGAACTGGGCGTAGCCCCGTCCCTCCTCGCCGACCAGGTTGGCGAGCGGGACGCGCACGTCGGAGAAGGACAGCTCACGGGTGTCGGAGGAGTTCCAGCCGACCTTGGAGTACGGGGCGGCGACCGTGAAGCCCGGGGTGCCGGACGGGACGATGATCGAGGAGATCAGCGGGCGGCCGTCCGCCTTGCGGCCGGTCACCGCCGTCACCGTGACCAGGCCCGTGATGTCGGTGCCGGAGTTGGTGATGAAGCACTTGGAGCCGTTGATCACCCACTCGTCGCCGTCCCGGACCGCCGTCGTGCGGGTGCCGCCCGCGTCCGAGCCGCCCTCCGGCTCGGTCAGCCCGAACGAGCCCAGGATCTCGCCCGAGCACATCCGCGGCAGCCACTCCCGCTTCTGCTCCTCGGTGCCGAACAGGTGCAGCGGCATGGCGCCCAGCGAGACGCCCGCCTCCAGGGTGATGGCGACGGAGGAGTCGACCCGGGCGAGTTCCTCCAGGGCGATGCCGAGCGCGAGGTAGTCGCCGCCCATGCCGCCGTACTCCTCCGGGAAGGGCAGACCGAAGAGCCCCATCCGGCCCATCTCGCGGACGATCTCGTAGGGGAACTCGTGGCGCTCGTAGAGGTCGCCGATCTTCGGGGCGACCACGTCGTGCGCGAACGCCTCGACGGTGCGGCGCAGTTCTTCGTGCTCGGGGGAGAGGTGGTGGTCCATGCGGATTCAGTCCTTGTGGGAGAGGGCGCGGACGGTACGGGAGGGGCTGGGCCGGCCCAGCTGTTCGGCCATCCACACGCTGGTGGCGGTGAGCAGGCCGAGGTCGACGCCGGTTTCGATACCGAGGCCGTGGAGCATCCACACCAGGTCCTCGGTGGCGAGGTTGCCGGTGGCGGACTTGGCGTACGGGCAGCCGCCGAGGCCGCCGGCGGAGGCGTCGACGGTGGTGACGCCGTGCCGCAGGGCGGCCAGGGTGTTGGCGAGGGCCTGGCCGTAGGTGTCGTGGAAGTGGACGCCGATCCGGTCGGTGGGGATGCCGGCCCCGTTCAGGCCGGTCAGCAGGGCGGCGACCTGGCCGGGGGTGGCGACGCCGATGGTGTCGCCGAGGCTCAGTTCGTCGCAGCCCATGTCGATCAGGCGGCGGCAGACCGCGACCACCTGGTCGGCGGGCACCGGGCCCTCCCAGGGGTCGCCGAAGCACATCGAGAGGTAGCCCCGCACGTGCGCCCCGGCCTCGCGGGCGCGGGTCACCACCGGCTCGAACATGGCCAGGGCCTCGTCGACGGTGCGGTTGAGGTTGGCCTTGGCGAAGGACTCGGTGGCGCTGGCGAACACGGCGACGTCACGGGCGCCGAGCGCGAGGGCGCGGCTCAGACCGCGCTCGTTCGGCACCAGGACCGGCAGCCGGACCCCGTCCAGGTCGGCCAGCAGCGGGAACAGGGCCTCCGCGTCCGCCAGTTGGGGCACCCACTTGGGGTGGACGAAGCTGGTGGCCTCGACGGTGCCGAGCCCGGCCCCCGCCAGCCTGCGGACGAACTCGGCCTTGGTCGCGGTCGGAACGGCGGTCTTCTCGTTCTGGAGCCCGTCGCGCGCGCCGACCTCGTAGATCCGTACACGGGTGGGGAGCCGGGGGTCGCGTACGGGCATGGGCAGACCGGTGGTCATGACGCCTCCTCGGGGGTCGCACCGGAAGCGGTCTCCTCGTCGGGGAGGACCACCGCCAGCACCTGGTCCATCGCGACGGTGGCGCCCGCCTTGACGTCGAGCTCGGTGACGGTGCCCGCGTGCGGGGCCGAGATGACGTGCTCCATCTTCATCGCCTCCACCACCAACAGGCTCTGCCCCGCCGTCACCTGGTCGCCGACGGCGACCTTGACGACGGTGACGGTGCCGGGCATCGGTGCGGTCAGCGCGTCCGCGCCGGAGTGGGCGGCGCCGGTGAGGGAGGCGGCGACGGGGTCGTACGTCTGGACGTGCCAGGCGTCGCCGTCCCTGCCCAGCCAGACGCCGTCCGGCGAGAGGGCGGTGCGGAAGGTGTGGGTGAGGCCGTCCAGTTCGACGGTCACCCGCCCGTCCGCCACCCGGTGGACGCCCCGTGACCGGTGCGCGACGGGGTCGAGCCCGGGTGCGCGCAGCCAGTGCGTCACCGGAGCGGGCGCCGAGCCCAGCCGCCACCCGCTGGGCACGGAGAACGGGTCGATCCAGCCCGTGGCGTCCGGGCGCGGCGCGCGGGCCGCCCCGGCGAGGGCCGCCGCCGCCTCGTACGCCTCCTCGGGCACGCCGTCGCCGACCAGCGAGTCCGCCTCCCGCTCCACCAGGCCGGTGTCCAGGTTCCCGGCGACCACGTCCGGGTGGGCCAGCAGTCTGCGCAGGAAGCCCGCGTTGGTCTGCACGCCCAGCGTCACGGTGTCGGCGAGCGCCGCGCGCAGCCTGCGCAGGGCGCTCTCCCGGTCCGGGCCGTAGGCGATGACCTTCGACAGCATCGGGTCGTACAGGCTGCCGATCTCCGTGCCCTCCGAGAGGCCCGAGTCCGTCCGCACGCCGGCGCCCTGCGGCTCGTGGAGCGCGAGGATCGTGCCGCCGGACGGCAGGAAGCCGCGGGACGGGTCCTCGGCGCAGATCCGGGCCTCTACGGCGTGGCCGGTGAGGGTGATGTCGCGCTGCGCGAAGGCGAGTTCGGTGCCGGAGGCCACCTTGAGCTGCCACTCCACCAGGTCCACGCCGGTGATCAGCTCGGTGACCGGGTGCTCGACCTGGAGGCGGGTGTTCATCTCCATGAAGTAGTACGAGGAGGGGTCGGCGCCCGGGACGATGAACTCGACCGTGCCCGCGCCCGAGTAGCCGCAGGACCGGGCCGCCTCGCAGGCCGCCTCGCCCATCGCGGCGCGGGTCTCCTCGTCGAGGAGGACGCTCGGGGCCTCCTCGATGATCTTCTGGTGGCGGCGCTGGAGCGAGCACTCGCGCTCGCCGAGGTGGACCACGTTGCCGTGGCCGTCGGCCAGCACCTGGATCTCGATGTGCCGGGGGCGGTCGATCCACCGCTCCACCAGCAGGGTGTCGTCGCCGAAGGAGGAGCGGGCCTCGCGGCGGGCGGCGGCGATCTCGTCGGCGAGCACGGCCTCGTCGCGGACCAGGCGCATCCCCTTGCCGCCGCCACCGGCGGACGGCTTGAGGAGGACCGGCATGCCGATCTCCCGTGCCGCCGAAGCGAGCTGATCGTCCGTCAATCCGCTGCCGCTGGACCCGGGGACCACCGGGACGCCGGCCGCCCGTACCGTCTCCTTGGCGCGGATCTTGTCGCCCATCAGGGAGATCGCGGCGGCGGACGGGCCGATGAAGACCAGGCCCGCGTCCGCGCAGGCCTGGGCGAACTCCGCGTTCTCGGCTAGGAATCCGTAACCGGGGTGGACGGCCTGCGCGCCGGAGCGCCGGGCCGCCTCGATCAGCCGGTCGGCGCGCAGATAGCTCTCCGAGGCCGCCGGGGGGCCGATGCGCACCGCCGTGTCGGCCTCGCGCACGTGCCGCGCGTCCGCGTCCGCGTCGCTGAAGACGGCCACCGAGCGGATGCCCAGCTCGCGCAGCGTACGGATGACGCGGACCGCGATCTCGCCGCGGTTGGCGACCAGAACCGTGTCAAACATGGTCATTCTTCACTCACATCCGGAAGATGCCGAAGGCGGGGTCGGCGAGCGGGGCGTTCGCGCAGGCGGTCAGGGCGAGTCCGAGGACCTGACGGGTTTCGAGCGGGTCGATGACGCCGTCGTCCCAGAGACGGGCGGACGCGTAGTAGGCGTTGCCCTGCTTCTCGTACTGGGCGCGGACCGGGTCCTTGAACTCCTCCTCGGCCTCGGCCGGCCACTCCTCGCCCCGGCCCTCGATCTGGTCGCGCTTGACGGTGGCGAGGACGGAGGCGGCCTGCTCGCCGCCCATCACGGAGATCTTGGCGTTGGGCCACATCCACAGGAAGCGGGGGGAGTAGGCGCGCCCGCACATCGAGTAGTTCCCGGCGCCGTAGCTGCCACCGACGACCACGGTCAGCTTGGGGACGCGGGTGGTGGCGACGGCGGTGACCATCTTCGCGCCGTGCTTGGCGATGCCGCCGGCCTCGTAGTCGCGGCCGACCATGAAGCCGGAGATGTTCTGCAGGAAGACCAGCGGGATGCCGCGCTGGTCGCACAGCTCGACGAAGTGCGCGCCCTTCTGGGCGGACTCGGAGAACAGGATGCCGTTGTTGGCGACGATGCCGACCGGGTGGCCGTGGATCCGCGCGAAGCCGGTGATCAGCGTCTGCCCGTACTCCGACTTGAACTCCTGGAAGCGGGAGCCGTCGACGACGCGGGAGATCACCTCCCGGACGTCGTAGGGGGTCCGGGAGTCGACCGGCACCGCGCCGTACAGTCCGGCGGGGTCGGTCTTCGGCTCCTCGACGGAGGTGACGGACCAGGGGAGCGGGCCGCGGCCGGGGAGCGTGGCGACGATGTTCCGCACGATCCGCAGCGCGTGCGCGTCGTCCTCGGCGAGGTGGTCGGTGACGCCGGAGGTACGGGAGTGGACCTCGCCGCCGCCCAGTTCCTCGGCGGTGACGACCTCGCCGGTGGCGGCCTTCACCAGCGGCGGTCCGCCGAGGAAGATCGTGCCCTGGTTCCGGACGATCACGGCCTCGTCGCTCATCGCGGGGACGTACGCGCCGCCCGCCGTGCAGGACCCCAGCACGGCGGCGATCTGCGGAATCCCGGCGCCCGACATCCGCGCCTGGTTGTAGAAGATCCGCCCGAAGTGCTCGCGGTCCGGGAAGACCTCGTCCTGCATGGGCAGGAAGGCGCCGCCGGAGTCGACCAGGTACAGGCACGGCAGCCGGTTCTCCAGCGCCACCTCCTGCGCGCGCAGGTGCTTCTTGACCGTCATCGGGTAGTACGTGCCGCCCTTGACGGTCGCGTCGTTGGCGACGATCACGCACTCGCGCCCGCTGACCCGGCCGATGCCGGCGATGACCCCGGCGGCCGGGGCCTGGTCGTCGTACATCCCGTTCGCGGCGAGCGGGGCCAGCTCCAGGAACGGCGAGCCCGGGTCCAGGAGGGTGTCCACCCGGTCGCGGGGCAGCAGTTTCCCGCGTGCCACGTGCCGGGCCCGGGACTTCTCGCCGCCGCCGAGACGGGCGGCGGCCAGTCGGGTGCGGAGATCGTCCGCGAGCTCCCGGTGGGCGGCCTCGTTGGCCGCCCAGGACGGGGACGCCGGATCCGCGGTGCTGGTCAGCACCGGTGCCTGCTGCATTCTGTCGAGCTCCCTTGCCCGCCGGATGTCAGGTTCGCGGTCAGGTTAGTGACCGTTAACACTCTCTGAGAGGTTAACGAGCGCTAACGACGATGTCCAGGGATCCCTATAGGAGGGCGCGGGGACGCGAGGTTAACGACCGCTAACCCCGCGGGTTAGAATGCTCCCCATGAGCAGCACCAGAGCGTCCGCGGCCCCCGCCGCACGGGTCGCGGCCCCCACCCGCCGGGAACAGATCCTCAAGGAGGCCGCCCTCCTCTTCGCCGAGCGCGGCTTCCACGGGGTCGGCGTCGACGAGATAGGGGCGGCGGTCGGCATCAGCGGCCCCGGCCTCTACCGGCACTTCGCCGGCAAGGACGCCATGCTGGCCGAACTCCTGGTGGGCATCAGCGAACGGCTCCTGGACGGCGGCCGGGCCCGCGTCGAGGCCGCCCCGGGCGACCCGGCGGCCCTGCTCGCGGCGCTCGTCGACGGCCACATCGACTTCGCCCTCGACGACCGCCCGCTGATCACCCTCCACGACCGCGAACTGGACCGGCTGCGGGACGCGGACCGCCGCCGGGTGCGCCAGCTCCAGCGGCAGTACGTGGAGCTGTGGGTGACGGCGGTACGGGAGACCTACCCCGGCACCTCCGAACCGGAGGCCAGGACGGCCGTCCACGCCGTCTTCGGCCTCCTGAACTCCACCCCCCACCTCGGCGCCGGCCTCCCCGGCCGGGGCGCGACGCAGGCCCTGCTGCGACGGCTGGCCCACGGCGCGTTCGGCGCCCTGGGCCCCCGGACCGCGACGCACTAGCCCGCGGGGGCGACCGAGGCACCGGCCCGACGGAGAGGACGCCGCGACGTGGATGTGTACGAGGCCGTGGACAGCCGCCGGGCCGTGCGGGCCTTCAGCGACGAGCCGGTGCCCGGGGAGGTGCTGGCCCGCGTCCTGGGCGCCGCGGCGCGGGCCCCGTCCAGCGGAAACCTCCAGCCGTGGCACGTGTACGTCGTCTCGGGCGAACCCCTGGCCGGGCTGAAGCGGCGCGCGGGCGCCAGGGCGCTGGCGGGCGACCCGGGGGACCCGCGCCAGTACCCGATGTACCCGGACGAACTGGCCCCGCCCTACCGCGACCGCTTCGCCGCCGCGGCCGCCCAGCGGTACGCGGCGCTGGGCATCGCACGCGACGACCCCGACCGCCCCCGCAGGATCGCCACCCTGAACACGGCGGCGTTCGGAGCCCCGGTCGTCCTGTTCTGCTACCTCGACGCGGCGATGGGCCCCGGCCAGTGGGGCGACGCGGGCATGTACCTCCAGACGGTCATGCTGCTGCTGAGGGCGGAGGGACTGCACAGCTGCCCCCAGGTGATGTGGACCATGTTCCACGAGACCGTCTCCGCGACGGTCGGCGCCGCCACCGGACAGGTGCTCTTCTGCGGCCTCTCCGTCGGCCACGAGACCCCCGGCCCCCCGCCGCCGCGCACCGGCCGCGCCGACCTGGCGGAGACGGTCAGCTTCATCGGCCCGTGACGACCGCGGGTGTCCCACATCCGGGACGCGCCGTCCCCCGGGGCGGGGGCCCGGCAGAATGGGCGGCATGCCGATACTCAGCCGTGCCGCCCTCGTCGACCATCTCGTCCGCACCCGGATCGCGGGAGACGTCGCCACGCCTCGTGACAACAACCTCTCCCACTACCGCAAGCTCGCCAACGGCGACCGCCACTACTGGCTCGGCATCGAGCTGGGCGACCGGTGGACGGACGAGCAGGACGTGCTCGCCGTGATGGCGGAGCGGTGCGGAGTGAGCGACGACCCCGAGCACCGGCACGGGCAGGACACCATCGACCCGGAGCTGACCGTCGACGCCCTGGACCGGGCGGCGGTGCGGCTGCGGAAGGCGGTGGCCGGGCGGGAGCGGGTGCTGTTCGCGACCGGGCACCCCGGCGCGCTGCTCAATGTGCACGGGGCGACCGCGCGGGCGCTGCGGGACGCCGGGTGCGACGTGGTGCGGATTCCGGGCGGGCTGACCGCCGACGAGGGGTACGTCGTGCAGTTCTCGGACGTGGCCGTCTTCGAGCGGGGGGCGAGCCTGTGGCACACCCACTCGCCCGCGCCGATGACCGCGATCCTCGACGGGCTGGAGAGATCCGGCGAGCCGCTGCCCGACCTGGTCTTCGCCGACCACGGGTGGGCCGGGTGCGCCGGGCAGCGCGGCATCGACGCGATCGGGTACGCGGACTGCAACGACCCGGCGCTGTTCCTCGGGGAGGCCGAGGGGGTCATGGCGGTCACCGTCCCGCTCGACGACCACGTGGTCGACCCGTTCTTCTACGAGCCGATGACCGCCTACCTGCTGGACGCCGCCGGCCTGCGCTGATCGCGCCCGGGAGTCGGGTCCAGATAGACGCGGGCCACGGCCGGGTAGCGGGTGCGCAGCCGTTGCTCGGCCCGTTCGCAGGCCCACTCGATCCGCTCCGCGGTGGTCCGCCCGTCCCGGAAGTCGATCTTCGCGGCGACCAGGATCTCGGACGGGCCCTGGATGAGGGTGGTCAGTTCGAGCACGCCGACGATCTCGTCCACCGCCAGGAGCTCCGCCCGCATCCCGTCGCGCATCTCGCGCGGCACCGGCCTGCCGATGAGCAGCGCCGCGTTGCTGCGGCCCAGCACCCAGGCCACGTACGCCAGCAGCAGGCCGATCAGGACCGAGGCGACGCCGTCCCAGACGCCGGAGCCGGAGAGCTGGCCGCCCAGCAGGCCGCCCGCCGCGAGCAGCAGGCCCACCAGGGCGGCCGAGTCCTCCATGACGACCGCCTTCACCGCGGTGTCGGGGGTGAGACGGAAGTAGCGGCGGGTCGGGGCGCCGAGCCGGGCCGCCTCCGCGCGCACCTGCTTGACGCCGGTGCGCAGCGAGTAGCCCTCCAGGAGGAAGGCGACGGCCAGGACGACGTAGGAGACCAGCGGGCTGCCGAGTTCCTCGCCGTGGGTCAGGGTGTGGATGCCGTCGTACAGCGAGAAGACGGCGCCGCCGACGAAGGTGGCGACCGAGGCGAGCATCGCCCAGATGTAGCGCTCCGGGCCGTAGCCCAGCGGGTGGTCCTCGTCGGCGGGCTTCTCGCTGCGCTTGAGGGCGGTCAGCAGCATGAGTTCGGTGACCGTGTCGGCCACCGAGTGCGCCGCCTCCGACAGCATCGCGCTGGATCCGCTGATCAGACCCGCGACGGCCTTCGCGACGGCGATGCCGAGATTGGCGGCCGCCGCGACGAGGACGGTGAAGGTGCTCTCGCCGCCGCCGGACTCCGCCGGGGGCCCGGCCGCCGGGGCGCCGGCCGGGCCCGGACCGCCGCTCGCGCCCTCGGCAGGCCCGCTGCCGGCACTGCCGGCCGGCTCGCCGTCCGGGGCCCGCCGGTCGTCCGGCCCGTCCGTTTCGTCCCGTGCGCTCATGTACGGACCGTAGGCCGCTTCAGCGCGGGACGCGAACGACGCCCTCCTGGATGACGGAGATCGCCAGCCGGCCGTCCCGGGTGTAGATGCGGGCCTGGCCCAGTCCCCGCCCGCCGGACGCGGACGGCGACTCCTGGTCGTACAGCAGCCACTCGTCCGCCCGGAAGGGGCGGTGGAACCACATCGCGTGGTCCAGGGACGCGCCGACCACGTCGCCGGTCGCCCAGCCGCCCCTGCCGTGGGCGAGCAGGACGGAGTCCAGGAGCGTCATGTCCGAGACGTACGTGGCGAGACAGACGTGCAGCAGCGGGTCGTCGGCGAGCTTGCCGTTGGTGCGGAACCAGACCTGCGAGCGGGGCTCGCGCGGCTCACCTGCCGTGGCGTACGGCGGCGCGTCCGCGTAGCGCAGGTCGATCGCGGCCCGCGCTTCGAGCAGCCGGTCCACGGTGCCCGGGTCCGCGAAGCGGTCCGCGTAGCGCGGGAGCGTCTCGGCGGCGGTGGGCAGCGTCTCCGGGTCGGGGGAGTGCGGCATGGCCGCCTGGTGCTCCATGCCCTCCTCGTAGGTCTGGAAGGACGCGGAGAGGTGGAAGATCGGCTGCCCGTGCTGGACGGCGACCACCCGGCGGGTGGTGAACGAGCGGCCGTCGCGGATCCGGTCGACCGTGTAGACGATCGGCGCGGACGGGTCGCCGGCCCGCAGGAAGTACGCGTGCAGGGAGTGGGTGAGGCGATCGTCGGGGACCGTGCGCCCGGCGGCGACCAGGGCCTGGGCCGCGACCTGGCCGCCGAACACGCGGGGGACGATGGCCGAACGGCTCACGCCCCGGAAGATGTCCCGCTCGATCCGCTCCAGGTCGAGCAGATCGAGCAGGGACTCAAGTGCCTTGTTCATACATGTAGTTGTAGCGGGTGAGTGCTACAGGCCCATGTCCTTGGCGATGATCATCTTCATGACCTCGCTGGTGCCGCCGTAGATGCGGTTCACGCGGTTGTCCGCGTACAGGCGGGCGATCGGGTACTCGTTCATGAAGCCGTAGCCGCCGTGCAGCTGGAGGCAGCGGTCGATCACGCGGTGCGCGACCTCCGTGCAGAACAGCTTGGCGGAGGCGGCCTCGGCGGCCGTCAGCTCGCCCGCGTCCAGCGCCTCCAGCGCGCGGTCGGCGACCGCCTCGGCGGCGTCCACCTCGGCCTGGCAGGCGGCCAGCTCGAACTTGGTGTTCTGGAAGGAGGCGACCGGCTTGCCGAAGACGGTGCGCTCCTGGACGTACTGCTGGGTGAACCGGATCGCGGCCTTGGCCTGGGCGTACGCGCCGTACGCGATGCCCCAGCGCTCGGAGGCCAGGTTGTGGCCGAGGTAGCCGAAGCCCTTGTTCTCCTCGCCGAGGAGGTCCTCGACCGGCACCTTCACGTCGACGAACGCCAGCTCGGCGGTGTCGGAGGTGCGCAGGCCCAGCTTGTCCAGCTTGCGGCCCACCGAGTAGCCCTCGGACTTGGTGTCGACGGCGAACAGGGAGATGCCGAAGCGGCGGTCCTCGGCGGTCGGCGCGGAGGTGCGGGCGCAGACGATGACGCGGTCGGCGTGCACGCCGCCCGTGATGAAGGTCTTCGCACCGTTGAGGACGTAGTGCGTGCCGTCCTCGGAGAGCTTGGCGGTGGTCTTCATGCCCGCGACGTCGGAGCCGGTGCCCGGCTCGGTCATGGCGAGCGCCCACATCTCCTCGCCGGTGACGAACTTCTCCAGGTACCGCTTCTTCTGCTCGTCGGTGGCGAGCATCAGGATGTACGGGAGGCCCAGGAGGACGTGCACGCCCGAGCCGCCGAAGGTGACGCCCGCGCGGGCGGTCTCCTCGGTCAGCACCGCCTCGAACTTGTGCGTGTCCAGGCCCGCGCCGCCGAACTCCTCGGGCACGTTGATGCCGAAGACGCCCAGCTCACCGAGCTTGTAGTAGAAGTCGCGGGGGGCCTGCCCGGCGGCGAACCACTCGTCGTAGACGGGGACGACCTCGGCCTCGATGAAGGCCCGGAGGGTGTCCCGGAACGCCTCGTGGTCCTCGTTGAATACGGTACGGCGCACGTGACGCTCCCTCTGCGAGTGGTGATCCCTGTCCATGAGCGGGCCCCGTCGGCCTCCCGGCCGCTAAGCGCTTGCTCAGATACCCGGCAAAAGTTACCGGCCGGTCACTGGGGTGTCCAGAGGTGCGTGGTGTTGGAGGGACCACACCCCGGGGGAGGGGTGGCGACCGGGCGACGGGAGGGGTGCGGAGGGTACGCGCCCGTGCTTGTCCGCCGCGTCCAATTCGGCGCCGCGCGTCGTGGCATCCGTACATGTGCGGAATTCGTTGTGCTCCCTACGCTCGGAGCCATGAACACTCCCTCTCCCGAGCCCCGCGGCCCCATCGACTCGTCCCGCATCCCCCGGTACGCCGGACCGGCGACGTTCGCCCGGCTGCCGCGCCTCGACGAGGTCGGCGGGGTTACGGACGTCGCGGTCGTCGGCGTCCCCTTCGACACCGGCGTCTCCTACCGGCCGGGCGCACGCTTCGGCGGCAACGCGATCCGCGAGGCCTCGCGGCTGCTGCGGCCCTACAACCCGGCCCAGGACGCCTCCCCCTTCGCCCTGGCACAGGTCGCCGACGCCGGCGACATCGCGGCGAACCCGTTCAACATCAACGAGGCCGTCGAGACCATCGAGGCCGCCGCCGACGACCTGCTGGGGTCGGGCGCGCGGATGATGACGCTCGGCGGCGACCACACCATCGCGCTGCCGCTGCTGCGGTCCGTGGCGAAGAAGCACGGGCCGGTGGCGCTGCTCCACTTCGACGCGCACCTCGACACCTGGGACACGTACTTCGGGGCGGAGTACACCCACGGGACGCCGTTCCGGCGGGCCGTCGAGGAAGGCATCCTCGACACCGAGGCGCTGTCCCACGTCGGCACGCGAGGACCGCTGTACGGCAAGAAGGACCTCGACGACGACGCGAAGATGGGCTTCGGGATCGTCACCTCGGCGGACGTCATGCGGCGCGGGGTCGACGAGGTCGCCGACCAGCTGCGGCAGCGGATCGGGGACCGGCCGCTGTACATCTCCATCGACATCGACGTCCTGGACCCGGCACACGCGCCCGGCACGGGCACGCCCGAGGCCGGGGGACTCACGTCGCGCGAGCTGCTGGAGATCGTCCGGGGGCTGTCGTCGTGCAACCTCGTCTCGGCGGACGTGGTGGAGGTCGCACCGGCGTACGACCACGCGGAGATCACGTCGGTGGCCGCGTCGCACACGGCGTACGAGCTGACGACGATCATGTCGCGACAGATCGCCGCCGCACGGGGCTGAGGGGGCGGGGGCCGCACACACCGTGCCCCCCGCCGAGCCTCCTTGGGCGGCGGGGCCGCGCCGTTTCCCCCACCCCTGCCTCCTTGGGCGGCGGGGCCGCCCCCCGGGGGCGGGACGGGCGGGCAAGGGGGCGGCCCCCGGCGGAGCCGCGCCTTTGAGGTGCTCCGGCCCCGGGCTGCGGGGCGCCTGCGGCGGGCTGCCCCAGCCCCGCCCCTTTCCCTGAAGCGCTGGCCGCGCGGCTGGGTGGGGGCTGGTGGCGCAGTTCCCCGCGCCCCTGGGGGGGGGAGGGCGGAGTGAGTTTCGTGCGGCTGAGCGGGGGCTGGGCGCGCAGTTCCCCGCGCCCCTGGAGTGCGGCTGGGTGGGGGCTGGGCGCGCAGCTGCCCGTGCCCCTGGAGTGCGGCTGGGTGGGGGCTGGCCGCGCAGTTCCCCGCGCCCCTGAAAGGGGCACTTCCCCGCCCCCTCCACCCCATACGCCAAGCTGGACCCATGACCCACGATCACGACCTCGTTCTGCGGCCCACCGCCGCCCAGACCGCCGCCGCCCTCGCGCCGCCCGCAGGGCGTACCGGTGCGGACCTGGTCGTGGAGACCCTCCGCGGGCTCGGTGTGACGACCGTTTTCGGGGCGGCCGGGGCTGCCGGCGCCTGCTCCCCGCTCGACGCGGCACTCGGGCGGTCCGGCCTGAGCGAGTGGACCCGATTCGCCACCCTCGCCGGAGCGGGCCACGCCGCCGACGGCTTCGGCCGGCTCACCGGCGAGGTGGCCGCCCTGCTGGCCCCCGCGGGACCCGGCCGCGCGGTCCTCCGGGAGGCGCTGGCGGCCTCGGCCCCACTGCTCGTGCTGGCCACCGGACCGGCCACCGAGCCGGACCCCGGACCGGCCGCCCGACCGGCCCCCCTACCGCCCGGGGGCGCCGCCGAGGACACGACCGGCGACATGCCCCAGGACACAACCGGCGACATGTCCCCGGACACGACCCGGGACATGCCCGGCAACACGCCCCCGTACCTGAAAGCCGTCTTCGCCGCCCGCACCCCCTCCCAGATCCCCACCGCCGTCGCCTCCGCCTGGGAAGCCGCCCTGACCGCCCCGCACGGGCCCGTGCTGGTCGAACTGGACCCTGCCGCGCTGGCCGCCGTGACCCTGCTCCCCGAGGTCAACGCCCCCGACGTGCTCCCGCACGAACTGCCCCCGCGCCCCGAGCTGACGGCGCTCGCCGCGCACTGGCTGGAGACGGCCGCCCGCCCCCTGATCGTCGCCGGCGGCGGTGTCACCCGTGCGGACGCGGCCGGCAAGGTGAAGGCGCTGGCCGAGCGGCTGCACGCCACCGTCGCGACCACCCCGGGCGGCCTCGGCAGCTGTCCCGGCGCCCACCCGGTGACGCCCGCCCTCCTGGCCTCGGCCGACGTCCTGCTGCTGGTCGGCACGACCCTGGACGGCGTCCCCTTCACCCCGCCCGCCCGGCTGATCCAGATCGATGCCGACCCCTCCCGTCTGGAGTTGCACCACGCCCCCGCCCTGGGCATCCACGCGGACGCCCGGCTGGCCCTGGCCGCGCTGCTGGAGACCGTCGACGTGCGGGAGCCCTTGAGCGGGGAAGCGGCGGAGGAAGCGGTGGCGGGAGCGGCGGCAGGCGGCGTGGCGGGAAGCGGTGATCCGTTCGTGGCGGCCGTCGGGCGGGCCCTCGGGGCCCGTACGCCCTCCTTCTGGGACCGTCCGCCGGCCGGGCTCGACGTCCGGCGCCCCCGGCCCTGTCACGCCCCGCAGGCTCCCGGTACCACCGGCTACGCCCTGCCCGCCGCCCTCGGTGCCGCCACGGCCGACCCCGGTTCGCCCGTACTCGCGGTCTCGGATCTCGCCGTCTCGGATCTCGGGGGCTCGGACGCCGGTCCGGTGGCCGCCGTCCTTCCCGAGCTGGCCACCGCCGCGGCCTGCGGGCTGCCGCTCGTATGGCTGATCAGGGGCGATACGGCGGGAGGGGGAGCGGACGAGGCCGTGGACGCGGCGGCGGAAGCGGCGGGTGTCGTGCTGGTGCGCAGTGAAGTCGGTTCCCTGGAAGGGGAGTTGGGGAAGGCGTTCGCTTCGGGTGGGCCGGTGGTCGTGGTGGTGCGGGGATGAGGGGGAGGGGGCGGGGAGTCACCCCGGCCCCCGGGCGGGGCTCCTGACCCGCCCCTACTGTGCTGCTCGTGAGGCAACTGATACGGATGTGGCGGGTGCGTTCCGGCTCGCGAATACCGCGCACCCTCGCCGCCGCGGGCCTGGCCACCGGCCTGCTGCTCGCGCCCCTCGCGGCCACCGCCCCCGCGGCCTACACCGCCCCGGCGCCCGCCCCCGCCGCCGTGCCCCGCCCGGTGTGCACCTCCCACCGGGCCGGACTGGCCGAGCGGCTCACGAACGACATCGCCGCCGCCCTGCGCGGCCGGCCCGGCACCGTCGCGCTCGCCGTCTACGAGCACTCCACCCGCACCTACTGCGCGCTGCGCGCCTACCGCGCGTACGACTCCGCCAGCATCATCAAGGTGACCATTCTCGCGGCCCTGGTCTGGGACGCGCAGAAGAGCGGACGGGCACTCACCGCCCGGGAGCGCCGCCTCGTCGACGCCATGATCACCCGGTCGGAGAACGCCGCCACCGGCACCCTGTGGCGGCAGCTCGGCAAGGCGCGGATCAACCGGTTCCTGGCCGCCGCCAAGATGGCGTACACCCAGCTCGGCCGCGACAGGTTCTGGGGACTCTCCCAGGTCAACGCCGCCGACCAGAGCAGACTGCTGGGCACCCTCACCCTGCCGAACAAGGTCCTCAGTGACCGTTCGCGGGCATACGTCCTGGACCGGATGGCGCACGTCGTGCCCGCGCAGCGCTGGGGCACCCCGGTCGGCGCCCCCGCCAGGGCCCGGGTGCACGTGAAGAACGGCTGGCTGCCGCGTGCCGAGCTGGGCTGGCGGGTGCACTCGCTGGGCGCGTTCACCGGGCAGGGCCACGACTACACCATCGCCGTCCTCACCCACGGCAACGCGACCATGCGCCAGGGCGTCAACACCGTCCAGGCGGTCGCACGCGCCGTCCACCGCGACCTCAACCTCCCGGCGAACGGCCACACCCGTACCCCGGAGACACCCGCGGAGACGGTCGCCCCGCCCGCCTTCCCGGAGGAGGTCATTCCGCCGATGCCGGAGGACTGGCCGCGGCCCTCCGTGTGGGACTGAGCGCGGGGGCGGGCGCCCGTTTCATTGCGGCGGGATGAAATCCGCACCTCACGGCGTTCCCTCCACCGGCACTGTGAGCGGGACGATCGGGAGGCAGGCACGTGGCGGGAGAAGTGGGAGAGGAACGCGGGGCCGGGTGGGCCCGGCGGCTGACCGGTTACGCCTGGCGCTACCGGGCCAATGTGCTGCTCGCCCTCGGGTCCTCCCTCGGCGGCATGGCCGTCATGGCGCTCGTACCGCTGATCACCAAGATCGTCATCGACGACGTGATCGGGAAGGGCACCCGGTCGCTGGCCGTGTGGACCGGGCTGCTCATAGCCGCGGCCGTCGTCGTCTACGTGCTCACGTACATCCGCAGGTACTACGGCGGCAAGCTCGCCCTCGACGTCCAGCACGACCTGCGCACCGAGATGTACGGCACGATCACCCGGCTCGACGGGCGGCGGCAGGACGAGCTGTCCACCGGCCAGGTCGTCGGGCGCGCCACCAGCGACCTCCAGCTCATCCAGGGCCTGCTCTTCATGTTGCCGATGACCATCGGCAACATCCTGCTGTTCCTGATCTCCCTGGTGATCATGGCGTGGCTGTCGCCGCTGCTCACCCTCGTCGCGCTCGCCGTCGCCCCCGCCCTGTGGTTCATCGCCCGGCGCAGCAAGAAGCGGCTCTTCCCCGCCACCTGGTACGCCCAGGGCCAGGCCGCGGCCGTCGCCGGAGTGGTCGACGGCGCCGTCTCCGGCGTCCGGGTCGTCAAGGGCTTCGGGCAGGAGGAGCAGGAGACCGGGAAGCTGCGCGAGGTGTCGCGGCGGCTGTTCGCCGGACGGCTGCGGACCGTGAAGCTCAATTCCCGCTACACGCCCGCCCTCCAGGCCGTACCCGCCCTCGGGCAGGTCGCGATGCTGGCGATCGGCGGCTGGCTGGCGACCCGGGGGCAGATCACGCTGGGCACCTTCGTCGCGTTCTCGACCTACCTCGCCCAGCTCGTCGGGCCCGTGCGGATGCTCGCCATGGTGCTGACCGTCGGCCAGCAGGCGCGGGCCGGTGTCGAGCGGGTGCTGGAACTCATCGACACCGAGCCGGCCATCGAGGACGGCACCAGGGAACTGCCCGCCGACGCCCCCGCCACCGTCGAGTTCGACTCGGTGGGCTTCGGGTACGACCAGGACCGCCCGGTGCTCGACGGGTTCTCGCTGGAGATCCGCGAGGGCGAGACCGTCGCCGTCGTCGGGTCGTCCGGCAGCGGCAAGTCGACCGTGTCGCTGCTGCTGCCCAGGTTCTACGACGTGGACCGGGGCGCGGTGCTGGTCGGCGGGCACGACGTGCGGGAGCTGACGCTCTCCTCGCTGCGGGCCGCGATAGGCATGGTGCCCGAGGACAGCTTCCTGTTCTCCGACACAGTGCGGGCCAACCTGGCGTACGGGGTTCCGGACGCCACCGACGAACAGATACGGGCCGCCGCCCGCGCCGCCCAGGCCGACCGCTTCATCGACGAACTGCCCGAGGGCTACGACACCAAGGTCGGCGAGCAGGGCCTGACCCTCTCCGGCGGCCAGCGCCAGCGGCTCTCCCTGGCCCGCGCCATCCTCACCGACCCCCGGCTGCTCCTCCTCGACGACGCCACCTCGGCCGTCGACGCCCGGGTCGAGCACGAGATCCACGAGGCGCTCAGGTCGGTGATGGCGGGGCGCACCACCCTACTGATCGCGCACCGGCGCTCCACCCTGGGCCTCGCCGACCGCATCGCCGTCCTGGACGGCGGACGGCTCGCCGACATCGGCACGCACGAGGAACTGGAACGGCGCTCAGCCCTCTACCGCCGGCTGCTCACCGACCCCGACGAGCTGGGCGGCGTATCGCCGGGCCACACCCCGCGGACCGTCGCCCCCGCACCCGACGACCGGTCCGTGCAGGCGGAACTGGACGCCGAGTTCGACGCCGAGCGCGGCATCACCCCCGACCTGTGGATACGCGACGAGTCGGACCCGGCGAAGAGCGCCGTCGACCACGCGCCCGGAATGCCCGCGACCCCCGAACTGCTCGCGCAGGTGGCGGCGCTGCCGCCCGCGAACGACACCCCGGACATCGACGAGGCCCGTGCCGTCGCCCCCGAGGACTCCTACAACCTGCGCCGTCTGCTGCGCGGCTTCGGGCTTCCGCTGCTGGTCAGCCTGGGACTGGTGGCGATCGACGCGGGCATGGGGCTGCTGCTGCCGGTACTGATCCGGCACGGCATCGACGAGGGCGTCACCCAGCTGGCGCTCGGCGCCGTGTGGACGGCCGCCGGGCTCGCCCTGCTCGCCGTGCTCGTCCAGTGGGCGGCCCAGATCAACGAGGCCCGGATGACCGGGCGGACCGGTGAGCGGGTGCTGTACTCGCTGCGGCTGAAGATCTTCGCCCAGCTCCAGCGGCTCGGCCTCGACTACTACGAGCGCGAACTGACCGGCCGCATCATGACCCGGATGACGACCGACGTGGACGCCCTGTCCACCTTCCTCCAGACCGGTCTGGTCACCGCCTTCGTCTCCGTCGTCACCTTCCTCGGCGTCATGGTCGCCCTCGTCGTCATCGACGTGGAGCTCGCCCTGGTGGTCTTCGCGACGCTGCCGCTGCTGGTCGTCGGCACGTACTTCTTCCGCAGGAAGAGCGTCCAGGCGTACGAGCTGGCCCGCGACCGGGTCTCCGTCGTCAACGCCGACCTCCAGGAGTCGGTGGCCGGACTGCGCATCGTGCAGGCCTTCGGCCGCCAGGAGGCGGGCCGCGAGCGGTTCGCCGCCAGCAGCCGGAGCTACCGGCAGGCGCGGGTGCGCGGGCAGTGGCTGATCTCGGTGTACTTCCCCTTCGTCCAGCTGCTCTCCTCGGTGGCGGCGGCCGCCGTGATGATCGTCGGCGCCGGGCGGATCGAGGCCGGCACGCTGACCGCGGGCGCCCTGGTCGCCTACCTCCTGTACATCGACCTGTTCTTCGCGCCCGTCCAGCAGCTCTCCCAGGTCTTCGACGGGTACCAGCAGGCCACGGTCTCGCTGCGGCGGATCCAGGAACTGCTGCGCGAGCCCACCTCCACCGCCGGGGCCGACGCGCCCAAGGACGTGCTGTCGCTGCGCGGCGAGATCGCCTTCGAGGACGTGTCCTTCCGGTACGGCTCCGCCGACGAGCCGGAGGAGGCGCTCTCGGACGTCACCCTGCACATCCCGGCCGGACAGACGGTGGCCTTCGTCGGCGAGACCGGCGCGGGCAAGTCCACGCTGGTCAAGCTGGTCGCCCGGTTCTACGACCCGACCCAGGGCCGGGTCACCGCCGACGGCAGCGATCTGCGCGACCTCGACATGACCGCCTACCGGCACCGGCTCGGGGTCGTCCCGCAGGAGGCGTACCTCTTCGCCGGCACGGTCCGCGACGCCATCGCCTACGGGCGGCCGGACGCCACCGACGCCGCCGTGGAGGCGGCGGCCCGCGCGGTCGGCGCGCACGACATGATCGCCACCCTGGACGGCGGCTATCTGCACGAGGTCACCGAACGCGGACGCAATCTCTCCGCCGGGCAGCGCCAGCTGATCGCGCTCGCCCGCGCCGAGCTGGTCGACCCGGACGTCCTGCTGCTCGACGAGGCCACCGCCGCCCTCGACCTGGCCACCGAGGCCCAGGTCAACCAGGCCACCGACCGGCTGACCGGCCGCCGCACCACACTGGTCGTCGCCCACCGGCTGACCACCGCGGCCCGCGCCGACCGGGTCGTGGTGATGGACCACGGGCGCGTCGCCGAGGACGGCACGCACGACGAACTGCTCGCGCTGGACGGCAAGTACGCCCGGCTGTGGCGGACCTTCGTGGGGGAGGACGAACCGGCGGCGGTCTGACGTGCGGCGACGGGCCCGCCGCAGCTCGCGGCGGGCCCCGGGAAAAAGTCAGTGTGCCCTGCAACCGATCGCTCGCCGGATGCGTCGTACGTGCATACGATCTCCAGACGGTTGGGGTAAGTGTGTTCGGTGGGGCGAGTGGGGCAGGCGTGGGTCCGATGGGACTGATCAGACGAAGGCTCACCGCGGCGTGCGCCGTGGTGGTCGCGGCCGGGATGCTGTCGCTCGGCGGACCCGCGGTCGGGCAGGCCTCGGCCGCGGCGGCCTCCTGTGGGGGCACCCGTGTGAAGACGTACGGCTTCGCCACCGGTGAGCTGCGCGTCTACAAGAGCCGCCAGTACGTCTGCGCCATGACCGTCGCCAGGCGCCCCGGCGTCCGGCAGACGATGCGGGTCAGCGTCCAGGCGCGCGGCAGCCGGGCCGCCGTCGACAGCGGCACGTACACCCGGCACGCGGGTCCGGTGACGGTCTACGCGCTCAACCGGTGCGTGCGGGTGGCCGGTTCGGTGGCCACGAAGAGCACCGCCTCCGGCTGGATCCTCTGCTGAGGTCCGCCGGGACGGGCCGCCGCCCGCGGGGTCCGCGCGAACCGCTCTCCCCGTCCGGGGAGTTGGAGTCCCGGTCCCGGCTGTTGGAGTCTTCGGCCTTCTTCCGATTCCTCTGCTGACAAAGGGGATTGCTGAGAGTTAGGTTCACCCCTGTTGTCCGTGTGCCGACAGGGGAGTGGTTCATGCGCAAGACGTTCAGAACGGCCGTCGCGGGAGCGGTGCTCATAGGCGCCGTCGGGGCGACCGGCGGCACCGCGGTCACCGCCACCGCGGCCGAGCAGCGGCCCGCCGACCGGCCGGCCGCCACCGACATCAAGGACCGCCTCCTCGCGATACCCGGCATGAGCCTGATCGAGGAGAAGCCGGTCACCGGGTACCGCTACTTCGTCCTCAACTACACGCAGCCGATCGACCACAGCCGCCCCTGGAAGGGCACCTTCCAGCAGCGCCTGACCGTCCTGCACAAGGACGTCGCCCGCCCCACCGTCTTCTCCACCAGCGGCTACAACGTCTCCACCAACCCGTCGCGCAGCGAGCCGACCACCCTGATCGACGGCAACCAGGTCTCCATGGAGTACCGCTTCTTCACGCCGTCCCGGCCGCAGCCCGCCGACTGGTCCAAGCTGGACATCAAGCAGGCCGCCGACGACCAGCACCGCATCTTCACCGCGCTGAAGAAGATCTACGGCAAGAAGTGGCTGGCCACCGGCGGCTCCAAGGGCGGCATGACCGCCACGTACTACGAGCGCTTCCACCCCCGGGACATGGACGGCGTCGTCGCCTACGTCGCGCCCAACGACGTGAACAACCGCGAGGACTCCGCCTACGACCGCTTCTTCTCCACGGTCTCCACCAAGGAGTGCCGCGACAAGCTGAACGCCCTCCAGCGCGAGGCCCTGGTGCGGCGCGGCCCGCTCACCGCCAAGCTGAAGAAGTGGGCGGACGAGAACAAGGCCACCTTCAACACCGTCGGCAGCCTCGACAAGTCCTTCGAGTCCACCGTCCTGGACTTCGTCTGGGCTTTCTGGCAGTACAGCAACGAGTCCGAGTGCGCGGACGTCCCCGCCGCGAACTCCTCCGACGACGTGATCTACGACTACGTCGACGCCAAGTCCGGCTTCGCCGCCTACAGCGACCAGGACCTGGCCACCTACACCCCGTACTACTACCAGGCGGGCACCCAGCTCGGCGCCCCCCAGTACAAGTACCCGCACCTGAAGGGCCTGATGAAGTACGGGCCCGACTACTTCCAGCCGCGCGCCTTCGTCCCCCGCGACATCCCGATGAAGTGGCAGGAAGGCGTCATGAAGGACGTCGACCGCTGGGTGAACCGCAACGCCCGCCAGATGATGTACGTGTACGGGGCGAACGACCCGTGGGGCGCCGAGCGCTTCCGTCCCGCCAAGGGCGGCGACAACCACGTCTACACCGTCCCCGGCGCCAACCACGGCGCCCGCATCTCCGGGCTCCCGGCCGGTCAGCAGGCGGCGGCCGTCGCCCAGGTGCTGAAGTGGGCGGGCGTCGCCTCGCCGACCGTCCAGGCGGACCCCGGCAAGGCGAAGCGGCTGACGGCCTACGACGCGAAGCTGGACGCGGTCGAGGTCAACCGGGAGCTGAGCCTGCGGCCGTGAGCCCCGCGCCCCGGTGAGCGCCGGCTACACCGGGCTCGCGCACCCCACCGGCCGCCCGCCGTCCAGCCGCACGTACAGCCGGGTGGCGGGCGGGCACTGGGCGCGCGAGCCCACCGCCGTCGTCACCCGGAACTCCGGCGCCCGCTCGCCCGTCCCGTCGCAGGCGGTCTCCTTCACCTGGCCGCCGCCCGCCCCGTACACACAGTCCCCGACGACCGTGTGCGGCCCGCCGCCGCCCCCGGGGTCACCGGGGTGCGGCGCCTGGAGATTGCGCATGCAGGCGTAGCCGCGCGGCACCACACCGTCGCCCCTCTCGTCGGTGCTCGGGCGGGACTCCGAGATGTGCAGCACGAAGTCGGTGGCCGGCGGGCACGAACTGCCGCCGCTCGACGCGCCGTTGTAGCGGGCGACGACCCGGGCCGCGGCGCGCTCGCTGGCGCACGACACCTCGCGCGGTGTCCTCCCGTACGAACTGCACTCGCGCACGTCGAGGAAGACCGCCCCGTAGCCGGACGGGGTGCTCGGCAGCCCCCCGGCCTCCTTCGCCGGATTCTGCCCGCCGCTCCAGGCCTGGCAGCCGGTGAGCAGTCCGACCGCCAGGAGCACGGCCCCCCAGGTCCGTGCACTTCGTGCGCCCCCCGCGACCTGCCCGCGGAACCCCGATGTCGTGCGTGGCATGCAGCACCCCCCGATACTTCTGCCCAGAGTCGCGCGCCGGGGCGGGCCGCCGCCAGGGTGCACCGGCCGATTCCGTCGTACGGGTACGTCGTACGGGTACCCGGGCGCCACATCCGTCACTTGCGTACCAATTCCCGAGAACCGGGCGATCCCGGGAACCCAGTAGCGGGGTGCCCCGTCCAATCCGCGTACTGCTGGTGAGTCTCCGCAGAGCGGTGTCGGCCCTCGCTGCTGGCTGCGTTCGCTGACTCCCCTCTCCAAACCGCCTGCGGCCAGCAGCACGCCGCCACCGGCGCGCCCCCCTCCACATGCGCCGGTGGCGGCCCCTCGTGTGCCGCCCGGCCCTCTCCGGCCGCGCCGCCGCCCCTTCCTTGGTACCTCAACTCCCTCGGCCTGCACAGGTATTGACGGGAACTTACTTTCCGGCCAGCGTGTCCCCGCTGGAAGTTTCCTTCAAGAGTCCTCGACGACCTTCACGAAGGGTTACGCCCGTGCCGGACCGCACCTCCACCCGCTTCGCCCCCTCCCGCCGCACCCTGCTGGCCGCGAGCGCCGCCGCCGTGGCCGTCGCCGCCACCGGCGCGCACCCCGCCGCTGCCGCCGACCGCCCCTCCACCGACCGGCTGAGACGGCTGGTCGCGGGCATGACCCTGGAGGAGAAGGTCGGGCAGCTCTTCGTGATGCGGGTGTACGGGCACTCCGCGACCGCCCCCGACCAGGCGGACGTGGACGCCAACCTCCGGGAGATCGGCGTCCGCGACGCCGCCGAACTGATCGCCAAGTACCACGTCGGCGGCATCATCTACTTCGCCTGGGCGCACAACACCCGCGACCCGCACCAGATCGCCGACCTCTCCAACGGCATCCAGCAGGCCGGCCTCGCCCAGCGCACCCGGATACCCCTGATGATCTCCACCGACCAGGAGCACGGCATCGTCGCCCGGGTCGGCAGACCGGCCACCCTGATGCCCGGCGCGATGGCGCTGGGCGCGGGCGCCTTCCGCCGGGGCACCAAGGACGCCCGCGAGGCCGCCCGGATCGCCGGCACCGAACTCGCAGCCCTCGGCATCCGGCAGAACTACGCCCCGGACGCCGACGTCAACGTGGACCCGGCCAACCCGGTGATCGGGGTGCGCTCCTTCGGCTCCGTGCCCAGGTCGGTGGCCGCCCTGGTCGCCGCCCAGGTCAAGGGCTACCAGGACGGCGGCGGCATCGCGACCGCCGCCAAGCACTTCCCCGGGCACGGCGACACCGAGGACGACAGCCACAACGAGCTGCCGTACATCGACCACACCCGCGAGGAGTGGCACGCCATCGACGCGCCGCCGTTCCGGGCCGCCATCGCCGCCGGCATCGACTCGATCATGACCGCGCACATCGTCGTCCCGGCCCTCGACCCGGCCGAGGACCCCGCCACCCTCTCCCGCCCCATCCTCACCGGCGTGCTCCGCGAGGAACTCGGCTACCGGGGGGTCGTGGTGACGGACTCCCTCGGCATGCAGGGCGTGCGCACCAAGTACGGCGACGACCGGGTACCGGTGCTCGCGCTGAAGGCCGGGTGCGACCAGCTGCTGAACCCGCCGCTGCTGGACGTGGCGTGGAACGCGGTGCTCGCCGCCGTGAAGTCCGGCGAGCTGACCGAGGCGCGGATCGACGAGTCGGTGCTGCGCATCCTCCAGCTGAAGGCGAAGCGGGGCCTGTTCGACCGGCCGTACGTCACCCACCGGGGAGTCGACCGGACCGTGGGCATCCGCGCGCACCTCGCCGCGGCCGACCGGATCGCCGACGCCACGACGACCCTGCTGGTCAACGAGGCCCGCACGCTGCCGCTCAACCGGCTCCGGCAGCGCAACGTGCTGGTCGTCGGGGTCGACCCGGCGTCCCCGTCGGGCACCACCGGCCCGCCCACCGCGGTACTGGCCGCCGCCCTCACCGGGCTCGGCTTCACGGCGACCGCGCTGTCGACCGGCTCGGCGCCCACCCGCGCCAAGATCGACGAGGCGGTGGCCGCGGCGAAGGCGGGCAAGGACGCGGTGGTCGTCGCCACCCGCAACGTCACGGCGGCCAGTGCGCAGCGCACCCTGGTGCGGGAACTGGCGGCCACCGGGGTGCCGGTGGTGACCGTGGCCGTCCAGAACCCCTACGACGTGGCCCAGCTGACGGGCCTGGGCGCGCGGGCCCACCTGGCCGCGTACTCCTGGACGGACGTGGAGATGCAGGCCGCGGCACGGGTCCTGGCGGGCCGGGTCCGCCCGTCCGGCCGCCTGCCGGTGCCGGTACGCCGCGCGGACGCCCCCACCCAGGAGCTCTACCCCGTCGGCCACGGCCTCACCTACTAACCCCCCGCCCCCCTTCGGGCGCCGGGGCCGCACCTTTCCCACCCACCCCCGCCCGCCCCCTTGGGCGGCGGGGCCGCCCCCGGGGGCGGAACGGGCGGGCAAGGGGGCGGCCCCCGGCGGAGCCGCACCCTCCCGCCCCGCCCCACCCCACCCCACCCCACCCCCGCTACCCCGCTCCGCCCCGAACGCCCCCGCTACCCCACCCCGCCCGAACGCCCCCGTTCCCCCCGCTCCCCCCACTCACTCCCCAGCACCGCCACCATCTCCCGAATCGCCGGCCGCCTGGCCGCCCCCTCCCGCCACAGCGCGTACAACCGCCGCGTCGGCACCGGATCCAGACGCACCGCCACCACCCCCTCCGGCAGCACCCCCCGCCCCAGCCTCGGCATCACCGCGATGCCCAGCCCGGCCGCGATCAGCGCGAGCTGGGTGTGGTTCTCCTCCGCCTGGTGGGCGATGTCCGGCTCGTACCCGGCGGCCCGCAGGGTACGCATCAGCCAGTCGTGGCAGACCGTGCCCGGCGGCTGGCAGATCCAGCGCTCCGCGGCCAGCTCGGCGCGCCGCACGTCGCTGCGCCCTTCCAGCGGATGCCCGAGGGGCACGAGCAGGTCGCACGGATCGTCGCCGATCACCGCCTGCTCGACCCCCTCGGGGGCGGGCAGCGGGGCGATGTCCCAGTCGTGGGCGACGGCCACGTCCAGGACGCCCTTGGCGACCAGATCCACCGACAGATGCGGATCGACCTCGGTCAGCCGGGCGTCCAGCGCCGGGTGCTCCCGGGCCAGCCGGGCCAGCACACCGGGCATCAGCCCGCGCGCCGCCGACGCGAAGGCACCCACCGTCAGCCGCCCGCCGGGGCTGCCCCGCCGCTCCTCCAGGGTGGTCTCGGCCCGCTCGACGATCGCCAGCAACTCCCGCGCGGTGGCGGCGAGATGGAGCGCCTCCTCGGTGAGGGCGATGCCCCGGCCCCGGCGTTCCAGGAGCGTCGTCCTGGTCTCGCGTTCCAGTTTGGAGATCTGCTGGGAGACCGCGGACGGGGTGTACCCGAGAGCGGTGGCCGCGCCGGCCACCGAGCCGTGCACGGACACGGCGTGCAGGGCGCGCAGCCGGGAGAGGTCGAGCACCGGAGAACCACCATTCGTTAGCGTTGCTGAATCCCATCATGAAGGAATCCGCGCTGGTGCTAAAGGGTCGCCGCCGGTGATCCTCGACCCATGCCCGCTCCCGCCCCGGTGCCGCCGTCCGGCACCGCTCCCGCTCCCGTGCCCGGCACCGCTCCCGCTCCCGTGCCCGGCCCCGGTGCCGCCCCCGCGCGCCCCACCGGCATGAGCCCCGCCCACATCGCCCTCGCGCTCGTCGTCACCGCCCTGTGGGGGGTCAACTTCGTCGTCATCGAGATCGGCCTCGCGCACTTCCCGCCGCTGCTCTTCTCCGCCCTGCGCTTCCTCGCCGCCGCGCTGCCCGCGCTCTTCTTCGTGGGGCGGCCGAAGGTGCCCTGGAAGTACATCGTGGGGGTCGGACTGGCCCTGGGGGTCGGCAAGTTCGGGCTGCTGTTCGTGGGGATGGACCAGGGGATGCCGGCCGGTCTGTCCTCCCTCGTCCTCCAGGTGCAGGCCGTCTTCACCGCCCTGATCGCCGTGCTGTTCCTCGGCGAACGGCTCGGCGGCGCGAGGGTCTGGGGGATGGCGGTGGCCCTCGCCGGAGTGGGCGTGGCCGCCTACGACGAGGGGGCGGGCGGCCCCGTACTGGCCTTCGTGCTGATCCTCGCCGCCGCCGCGTGCTGGGGCGTCTCCAACGTCCTGACCCGCAGGGCAGCCGCACCCGACCCGCTCAACTTCATGGTGTGGGTCTCCACCGTCCCGGTGCTGCCGCTGCTCGGCCTCTCGCTGGTCTTCGAGGGCTGGGACCGGGACGCGGCGGCGCTCGCCGCCCTGGACTGGACCGGCGTCGCCGTCGTCGTCTTCGTCGCCTGGGTGGTGACCGTCTTCGGCTTCGGCGCCTGGGGCTTCCTGCTGAGCCGCCACCCCGCCTCCTCGGTGGCCCCCTTCACCCTGCTCGTCCCGGTCTTCGGCATGACGTCCGCCGCGCTCTTCCTCGGCGAGGGCGTCAGCCCGCTGCGCTGGTGCGCGGCGGCGCTGCTGGTGGGCGGGGTGGCCCTCGCCCAGTTCCGGCCGCCCCGCCGCCCGCGCACCGTCGGCGGGCCGGCTCCCGCCGCCGCTACACCACCTCGCCCGACGCCAGCAGCGCCAGGTGCTCCCGTCCCGCCGCCAGCAGGGCCGGAAGTTCCGCCGCCCCCGGGTACCAGCGCTTCTCGTACTCCCAGCACACCCACTGGTTCGCACTGAGGCGCGACAGGCAGTCGGCGAGCGGCAGCACCCCGGCGCCCAGGGCGAGCGGGGTGGTGTCCTCGGCCGACGCGATGTCCTTCACCTGTACGTAGCCCAGGTGGGGGGCCAGTACGCCGTGCGAGGCCGCGGGGCTCTCGCCGCCGAGCCAGGTGTGCATGACGTCCCACAGCGCGCCCACGCCGGGGTGGCCGACGGCCGCCACCACCCGGGCGGCGTCGACGCCCCGGCGGTGCGAGTCGTGCGTCTCCAGCAGCAGGCGCACCCCGTGGTCGGCCGCCAGCTCCGCGGCGGCGCCCAGCCTGCGGGCGGCCCGCGCGTCGCCGCCGGTGAGCGGGGCACCGGCCGCGAGCGCGTCACCGGCCCCCTCCCCGGCGTCCTCCCCGGCCCCGGGGAAGACCCGGACGTACGGGGCGCGCAGATCGTGCGCCAGCTCCAGCAGGCCCCGGATCTCCGCCAGCACCGGTTCGTCGTCGCCCGGCGCGGCGACCTGGGCGTACCCGGCCACGGTGAGGATCTCGACACCCGCGTCGGCGAACGCCGCCACCGTCGCCGCCCGCTCCGCGGCCCCGATCCCCGGGTGCACCGGCTCCTCGGGGTGGGCGCGCAGCTCGACGCCCTGGTACCCGGTGCCGACGGCCAGTGCGGCGACGTCGGTCATCGGCATCCCGGGGACGCCGAGGGTGGAAAATGCCAGCTTCACGTGCGACAACTCCTTCTGTTCAGGCGGGCGTCCGGGCCTTCGCGGGCTCCGGCGCCGTCGGCGCCGCCGGACCGGTCAGGTCCAGCCGCCAGTCCTGCCCGACCAGATCCGCCCCGTACGAGCGGTGCGGCTGCTCCGCGACCAGGACGAACCCCGCCCTCGTGTAGATCTTCCGTGCGGCGGTCAGCACATCATTGGTCCACAGCACCACTTCCCGGTACCCCGCGGCGCGTGCGAAATCCACCACGGCCGCCACCAGCCGCTCCCCGAGCCGGTGCCCGCGCGCCGACGGCTCGACCAGCAGCAGCCGCAGCCTGGCCGTCGCCGCTCCCGGCGCGTCCCCGTCCCGTACGCACATCACGCAGCCCACCGGACGGCCGTCCAGCTCGGCGATCCACACCCGCTCCAGCCGCGGATCGTGCTCCCGCGCGTAGTCGGCCACGATCTGTGCGACGAGACCCTCGAACTCCGCGGTCCAGCCGAACTCGGCCGCGTAGAGCGCCCCGTGCCGGGCCACGATCCAGCCGAGGTCGCCGGGCCCGGACTCCCGCAGGACCGGCTCGGACGGCGGCCCGTCCGGCTCCTGGGCCCCTTCCAGCACCTCGCGCACGTCCCGCATCCCGCGCACCATCCGCTCCCGCTCGCCGGGCGGCACCCGGGAGAGCAGCACCCCGACCGCCTCCCGCGACCGCTCGTCCAGCAGGGAGGCGGCCTCGCGGCCGTGCGCGGTGAGGGTGACCCGCTGGCGGCGCGGATCGCGCGGGGAGGCGGCGCGCTCCACCAGACCGGCCCGCTCGAACTTGGCGAGCAGCCGGCTCAGGTAACCGGCGTCCAGCCGCAGCCGGGTCCGCAGGTCGGCGGCGTCGGTGCGGGACGCGTGCGCCAGCTCGTACAGCACCCGGGACTCGGTCAGGGTGTACGGCGCGGAGAGGTGGCGGCTGTAGTCGAGCGCGCCGATGAGATGGGTGTAGAACCGGTTGAAAGCGCGCATTTCATGAATGCTCACGGGGTGCTCCCGTCCTGGACTCCCGGACTGCGGCCATTCCTTTGACTGAGTCAACGGTACGCTGCCGGGGCCCTGGGCGGAACGGGGCGGGAGGGGCCGGTACGGCGTTCCCGGTATCCGCGTTAGGGAACAGCAGTACGGGGCAGGACAGGCGCATGACTTCCGCACACTCCGCATCCGAGTCCGCTCCCGGCGCAGCCACCCCCTGGCGATTCACCGACTCCCGCGGGCAGTTGGCCACCGCGCCCGCCCGCCCCACCCGCATCGCCGCCTACATCCAGGCCGGTGCCACCCTCTGGGACCACGGGCTGCGCCCCACCGGGATCTTCGGCTCCTTCCACGACGGACCCGCCCCCGACCGGGCCAAGTCCGGCCGCCTCCCGCTGGCGGACCTCGCCTACTTAGGAGCGGGCGCCGGCCTCGACCCGGACGCCGTCCTGGCCTCCGGTGCTGACCTCCTGGTCGCCGTCGGCTACGGCGGCGGCGCCGTCTACGGCATGTCCCCCGAGGCGGCCAAGCACCTGGAGGAACAGATCCCGGTGGTCGTGATCGACGTCGGCCAGGGCCGCTCCCTGGAGGAGGTGCGGCAGAGCTTCGCCGCACTCGCCCACAGCCTGGGCGGCGGCGAACCCGCGGCGGCCGACGACCGGCTCGCCGCCGCCGGGGACCGGCTGCGGTCGGCCGCCGGGGCGGGCGCCCCGGCGATCCTCGCGCTCTCCCCGGCGGACGCCGACCAGGTCCACCTGGCCCGCCCGCAGGCCTGGCCGGACCTCCGCGCGCTCACCGCGCTCGGCGTCCCGCTGCTCGCCCCGCCCCCGGAGGGCGGCGTGAACTGGGCCACCGTCGACTGGCCCACGGCCGCGGCACTGGGCCCGCGCCTGGTCCTCGCCGACGTACGGGCCAACGCCGCGCCACTGGACCCCGCCCTGCTCGGCGACGGCGTCCGCACCCTCCCCTGGAACCCGGAACTCCCGGCCTCCGGCACGGCGCACGCCCTCTTCTACGACACGGTCGCCGACGCCCTCGGCGGCTGACGGCGCGGCCCGGCCGCGACCCCGCCCGCGGACCCCGGAGCCTCCTGGCGGATCATGCACACAGCGCGACGCACGAACCCCAGGAGGCACCCATGTCCCAGAGCCCGCAGCCCGCGGGGACCGCCCGGCCGGTCACCCTCGTCACCGGCGGCAGCCGTGGCATCGGCGCCGCCACCTGTCTGCGCCTCGCCGAGGACGGCCACGACGTGGCCCTGAGCTACGTACGGGACGAGGCGGCGGCCGAGCGGACCGCGGCGGCGGTCCGGGCGGCCGGGGCGCGCTGCCTCGTGGTGCGCGCGGACACCTCCGACGAGGCGGACGTGGAGCGCCTCTTCGACACCGTCGCCGCCGAACTCGGCCCGCTCACCGGCCTGGTCAACAACGCGGGCGTCACCGGAATGCTCAGCCCGCTCGCCGAGGCCACGACCGAGGACCTGCGCCGCGTCCTCGACGTCAACGTCCTCGGCACCCTGCTGTGCTGCCGTCGCGCCGCCCGCGACCTGGCGGCGAACGGCGGCGGCGCCGTCGTCAACGTGTCCTCCGGCGCGGCCACCCTCGGCAGCCCCGGCGAGTACGTCCACTACGCCGCCTCCAAGGCGGCCGTCGACACCGTCACCCTCGGCCTGTCCAAGGAACTCGGCCCCGACGGCATCCGCGTCAACGGCGTCGCCCCCGGCCTCACCGACACCGACATGCACGCCACCATGGGCGACCCCGGCCGCCCCGCCCGGATGGCCCCCGGCATCCCGCTGCGCCGGGCGGCCGACCCCGCCGAGATCGCGGCGGGCATCGCCTGGCTGCTGTCGCCGGACGCGTCCTACACGACCGGCACGGTGCTGCGCATCGCGGGCGGCCGGTAGCAGCCGCAGGGGCGAGGGAGGCGCCGAACCGCGTCTCCCGCCCCACTCCGTGACGGGAGGCGCCGAACCGCGTCTCCCGTCACGCCCCGTGACGTACCGTCAGCCCGCTCCCGCCCCGTGACGCACCCTCAGCCCCGCCCCGCCCCGGTCCCGCCGCGGGCCGGACCCGTGGAGTCCCGGACCTTCAGTTCCGCCTCCACCGGCTCCACCCCGCCCGGTCCCGCCGGGGTCTCCCTGGCCGTGGCCAGCAGGCCCGCCCGCGCCCCCGCCTCGTACAGCGGCAGCCGTACCGTCGTCAGGGCCGGCACCGTGTCCGTGGCGCACGGCAGGTCGTCGAAGCCCGCGACCGACAGGTCCTCGGGCACCCGCAGCCCCCGGGCGCGGGCCGCGGCGCACACCCCCAGGGCGATGGTGTCGTTGGCGGCGACGACGGCCGTCAGGTCCGGAGCCGTGGCCAGCAGCCGTTCCGCCGCCGAGACGCCGGTCGCCCGGTCGTAGGAGCCGTGCAGGGTGAGGGCGGGGTCGTCGTCGATCCCGGCCGCGCGCAGCGCCTCGCGGTGCCCCTCCAGCCGGTGGCGGGTCGTGGTGCGCTCCATCGGGCCCGCGACGTAACCGATCCGGGTGTGGCCGAGCGACAGCAGGTGCTCGGTGAGGAGCCGGGCGCCGCCGCGGTTGTCGAAGGACAGCGTCGCGGCTACCGGAGCCCCCGCACCCTCGGGCAGCGGCGGCCGGCCGCACAGCACGATCCGGGTGCCCGCGTCGGCCAGTTTCGTCAGCTTGGCCGCCACCGCGGCCGAGTGCTCCGGGTCCTCGATGGCGCCGCCGGTGAGGATCACGGCCGCCGCGCGCTGCCGCTGGAGCAGGGTGAGATAGGTGAGTTCGCGCGCGGGCGAGCCGCCCGTGTTGCACACCACCGCCAGCTTCTCGCCGCCGGCCCTGGCCACCCCCTCCGCCGCGCTTATCCGCGCCTGCGCGGCACCCGCCATGATCCCGAAGAACGGGTCCGCGATGTCGTTGACCAGGATTCCCACCAGGTCCGAGGTGGCGGCGGCGAGCGCGCTGGCCGGTCCGTTCACCACGTAGTCCAACTCGGCCACGGCGCGCAGCACGCGCGCGCGGGTGGCCTCCGCCACCGGGTAATTGCCGTTCAGCACCCGCGACACCGTCGCCGGTGACACCTGGGCCCGGACCGCCACGTCCGACAACGTCACCGACATCCCACTGCCCCCGCTCCGTTCGTGCCCCGGCCCGCCCCGGCCCCGGGTCCGTCCACCACTCTGCCCACGTACGCCCTCATCCCATGCACCTTCGTGCCGTGCGCCTGCATCCCATGCACCTTCGTGCCGTGCGCCTGCATCCCATGCACCTTCGGGTCTTGTCCGCATTGCTCTGCGCAGGCTAGCTTCTTGCTTCATAGCGTATAGAAAGCGCTTTCTACGCGGTACCGGAAGCAAATGTGCCGCGCGACTCGCCAGTGGCTGTACAAGAGGGGACTCACGTGACACGCAGGACAGTGCGCATCGCCATGAACGGCGTCACCGGACGGATGGGTTACCGCCAGCACCTCGTACGTTCCCTCCTCGCGCTGCGCGAGCAGGGCGGCCTGGACCTGGGCAACGGCGACGTGCTCTGGCCGGAACCGGTCCTGGTCGGACGGCGCGAGCACGCGCTGCGCGCGATGGCGGAGCAGCACGGGCTCACCGAGTGGTCCACCGACCTCGACGCGGTGCTCGCCGACGCGAGCATCGACATCTACTTCGACGCCCAGGTGACCTCGGCCCGCGAGGACGCCCTCAAGAAGGCCATCGCCGCCGGAAAGCACCTCTACACCGAGAAGCCGACCGCCACCGGCGTCGAGGGCGCCCTGGAACTGGCCCGGCTCGCCCGTGCCGCCGGCGTCAAGAACGGCGTCGTCCAGGACAAGATCTTCCTGCCGGGCCTGCTCAAGCTGAAGCGCCTGATCGACGGCGGCTTCTTCGGCGAGATCCTCTCCGTGCGCGGCGAGTTCGGCTACTGGGTCTTCGAGGGCGACTGGCAGGAGGCTCAGCGTCCGTCCTGGAACTACCGGGCCGAGGACGGCGGCGGCATCGTCGTCGACATGTTCCCGCACTGGGAGTACGTGCTGCACGAGCTGTTCGGCCGGGTCACCTCCGTGCAGGCGCTGGTCACCACGCACATCCCGCAGCGCTGGGACGAGCAGGGCAAGCCGTACGCCGCCACCGCCGACGACTCCGCGTACGGCGTCTTCCAGCTGGAGGGCGGCGCCGTCGCCCAGATCAACTCCTCCTGGGCGGTGCGCGTCAACCGCGACGAACTCGTCGAGTTCCAGGTGGACGGCACCCACGGCTCCGCCGTCGCCGGACTGCGCAACTGCCGCGTCCAGCACCGCTCCGCGACCCCCAAGCCGGTCTGGAACCCCGACCTCCCGGTCACCGAGTCCTTCCGCGACCAGTGGAGCGAGGTCCCCGACAACACCGTCTTCGACAACGGCTTCAAGGCGCAGTGGGAGCTGTTCCTGCGCCACGTCGTCCTCGACGAGCCCTACAGCTGGGACCTGCTGGCCGGTGCGCGCGGGGTGCAGCTCGCCGAACTGGGGCTCAAGTCCTCGGCCGAGGGCCGCCGTTGCGACGTCCCGGAGCTGACGCTGTGAGCGCGCTGATCCTGCCGGACGCGGGCGGCGGCACCCACCCGTACACCCCGCGCACCGAACCCTCCCGGTACGCCGTGGGTGAGGGACCCCTCGTCTCCCGCACCGTCTTCTCCGCCGCCCACGTCGTCGCCGACCCGTTCGCCGACACCTCGCCCGACTCGCCCGCCGCCGTCGACTGGGACGCCACCCTCGCCTTCCGCCGCCACCTGTGGTCGCACGGCCTGGGGGTCGCCGAGGCGATGGACACCGCGCAGCGCGGCATGGGCCTGGACTGGGCGGGCGCGGCCGAGCTGATCCGCCGCTCCGCCGCCGAGGCGAAGTCGGTGGGCGGCGCCGTCGCCTGCGGCGTGGGCACCGACCAACTGGCCGCCGGCGCGCACGACCTGGCGACGGTCACCGCCGCGTACGAGGAGCAGCTGGCCCTCGTCGAGGAGACCGGCGCCCAGGCGATCCTGATGGCCTCGCGCGCCCTGGCCGCCGCCGCCACCGGACCCGAGGACTACCTCGCCACCTACGGACACCTCCTGCGCCAGGCGGGCGAGCCGGTGATCCTGCACTGGCTGGGCCCGATGTTCGACCCGGCGCTGGACGGCTACTGGGGGTCCGCCGACCTGGACGCCGCGACGGAGACCTTCCTCGACGTCATCGCCGCGCACCCCGACAAGGTCGACGGCATCAAGGTGTCGCTGCTCGACGCCCGCCGGGAGGTCGAACTGCGGCGCAGGCTCCCCGAGGGGGTGCGCTGCTACACCGGCGACGACTTCCACTACCCGGAGCTGATCGCGGGCGACGAACGCGGCTTCTCGCACGCCCTGCTCGGCATCTTCGACCCGCTGGGCCCGCTCGCCGCCCAGGCGGTACGGGTGCTGGACACGGGCGACACGGACGGCTTCCGCAAGCTGCTCGACCCGACCGTCGAGCTGTCCCGGCACCTGTTCCGCACGCCGACCCGCTTCTACAAGACCGGTGTGGTGTTCCTGGCCTGGCTCGCGGGCCACCAGACGCACTTCACCATGGTCGGCGGCCTCCAGTCGGCCCGCTCGCTGCCGCACCTGGCGAAGGCGTACGAACTCGCGGACCGGCTGGGCCTGTTCCCCGACCCCGAACTCGCCGCGACCCGGATGCGGGCGCTGCTGAACGTGCAGGGGGTGGCCCAGTGAGCACCGGCCCGACCGCCCGGCCGGACCTCGCCCGGCTGAGCATCAACCAGGAGACCATCAAGCAGTGGTCGCTGCCCGAACTGGCCGAGGGGTGCGCGGCGGCCGGGATCGGCGCGGTCGGCCTGTGGCGGGCGCCCGTCCAGGAGTACGGGGTGGAAGCCGCGGCCAAGCTGATGCGCGACCACGGCCTCACCGTCACCAGCCTGTGCCGGGGCGGCTTCCTCACCGCGCCGGACGACGCCGGGCGGGCGGAGGCGCTCGCGGACAACCGTACGGCGATCGACGAGGCGGCCACCCTCGGCACCGACACCCTGGTCCTGGTCTCGGGCGGACTGCCGCCCGGCGACAAGGACCTGGTGGCGGCCAGGGAGCGCATCGCCGACGCGCTCGCGGTCCTGGCGCCGTACGCGCGGGAACGGGGGGTGCGGCTCGCGATCGAACCGCTGCACCCGATGTACGCCGCCGACCGGTGCGTGGTCTCGACCCTGGGCCAGGCGCTGGACCTCGCCGAACGCTTCCCCGCCGAGGAGGTGGGCGTGGTCGTCGACACCTACCACCTGTGGTGGGACGACCTGGCGCCCGCACAGATCGTGCGGGCGGGCGCGGGCGGGCGCATCCACTCCTTCCAGGTGGCGGACTGGATCACCCCGCTGCCGGCCGGAGTGCTGCTGGGGCGCGGCCAGCTGGGCGACGGAAGCATCGACCTGCGCGACTTCCGCGAACAGGTCGACCGGACCGGCTTCGACGGCCACGTCGAGGTCGAGATCTTCAACGAGGCGCTGTGGGCACGCGACGGCGCGGAGGTCCTGACGGAGGTCGCGGAGAGATTCCGGGCGCATGTGCTGTAGCTGAGCGGGGCTGAGCTGAGCTGTGGTGGGCGGGGCCGGGCCGATTCTGGGCTGGGTTGGCCGGGCTTCGAGGTGGCGGAGGGCAGGGCGGTGCGGCCGGGAGGTCTGCCGCCCCGCCCCGCCCGCTACTTCTTGGGGCCGCCGCCCAGGACCTGGCCCAGCAGGTCGCCCAGGCCGCCGCCGGCCGTGCCGCCCGCCGGGGCCGCGCCCGCCGCTCCGGCGTTCTTCCGCTGGGTGGCCCGCTTGGTGAGGACCGCGAGGACCACCGGCAGGGCGATCTCGATGGCCCGGGTCACCGAGGCCACGGGGAGCCCGGTCTTCTTCGCGACCGCCTTCGCCACCGGCCCCGCCATCTTGCCGAGCACCCCGGCCATCATGCCGCCGCCGAGCAGCCCGCCCAGGCCGCCGCCCAGCGTGGCCACGCCCTGCAACGGCGGGTCGCCGGCCTCGTCGATGGCGCGGCGGACCTCCGCGGCCTCCTCCGGAGTGGCGTTCTCGGCCTTCTCGCTCAGCCCGCCCGCGAAGGCGGAGGCGGTGGACTCCACGACGCTCTGCGCGCCCGCCGCGTCCGTACCGAGCAGACCGGCGATCTCGGAGAGCCTGTCGTCGCCCAGCTCGTTGAGCACGTCCTGCTGAAAGGAATCGTTGTCCATGGCGAAAACGCTACGTCTGTGACCAAATGTCGGCACCTTGTGAGCGCTTTCCGTCCACCTTCCCCGGCGGCCGAGAATTTCCTCTTCCACGTACAACCCTTCCGCTTCCCGGCGGGTCATACGTGGCATCAAGGCTTCCGGGGGAGGGGATCTGGGGGGATTCGCGGAAGCCTTTACGGGGAGGGGACGCTGGGGGGCCCGGTCGACGGACCGGGTCCTTTGGCATTCACGGGGCCCGGCACGGGAGTTGTCCACAGGCCGTCCGCGTTGTCGGACCCCGGCGGTAACGTCGGATCATGTCGAGTTCAGGTGGAGCGGCGGCCGGTTTCGCCGTGGTCGAGGGGGTCCTTGAGCGGATCACCTACGCCAACGAGGAGACCGGGTACACGGTCGGGCGGGTCGACACCGGGCGCGGATCCGGAATGGGCGACCTGCTGACGGTGGTCGGCGCGCTGCTCGGGGCGCAGCCGGGGGAGTCGCTGCGGATGGAGGGCCGCTGGGGGTCGCACCCCCAGTACGGCAAGCAGTTCACGGTGGAGAACTACACGACCGTGCTGCCCGCCACCATCCAGGGCATCCGCCGCTACCTCGGCTCGGGCCTGATCAAGGGCATCGGCCCGGTCATGGCCGACCGGATCACCACCCACTTCGGGGTCGACACCCTCGACATCATCGAGCAGGAGCCCAAGCGGCTGGTCGAGGTGCCGGGGCTCGGCCCCAAGCGGACGAAGATGATCGCCGCCGCCTGGGAGGAGCAGAAGGCGATCAAGGAGGTGATGGTCTTCCTCCAGGGGGTGGGAGTCTCCACGTCGATCGCGGTGCGGATCTACAAGAAGTACGGGGACGCCTCGATCTCCGTCGTGAAGAACGAGCCGTACCGGCTGGCCGCCGACGTCTGGGGCATCGGCTTCCTGACCGCCGACCGCATCGCCCAGGCCGTCGGCATCCCGCACGACAGCCCGCAGCGGGTCAAGGCGGGCATGCAGTACGCCCTGTCGCAGTCCACCGACCAGGGCCACTGCTTCCTGCCCGAGGAGAAGCTGATCAGCGACTCGGTGAAGCTCCTCCAGGTGGACACCGGCCTGGTCATCGACTGCCTCGCCGAGCTGGCGGAGGAGGACGAGGGCGTCGTACGGGAGAAGGTGCCCGCGCCGGACGGCGGGGAGCCGGTGACCGCCGTCTACCTGGTGCCCTTCCACCGGGCCGAGCTGTCCCTCGCCGGGCAGGTCAACCGGCTGCTGCGCACCGGGGAGGACCGGATGCCGGGCTTCTCGGGGGTGGACTGGGACAAGGCGCTGGGATGGCTCGCGCGGCGGACCGGCGCCGCGCTGGCGCCCGAGCAGGAGGCCGCCGTGAAGCTCGCGCTGACCGAGAAGGTCGCGGTGCTGACCGGCGGCCCCGGCTGCGGGAAGTCCTTCACGGTGCGGTCCGTGGTCGAGCTGGCCCGCGCGAAGAAGGCCAAGGTGGTGCTGGCCGCCCCCACCGGGCGGGCGGCGAAACGGCTGTCCGAGCTGACCGGGGCGGACGCCTCCACCGTGCACCGGCTGCTGGAGCTCAGGCCCGGCGGGGACGCCGCCTACGACCGGGACCGGCCGCTGGACGCCGACCTGGTGGTGGTCGACGAGGCGTCCATGCTGGACCTGCTGCTCGCCAACAAGCTCGTCAAGGCCGTGGCACCCGGTGCACACCTGCTGCTGGTCGGCGACGTCGACCAGCTGCCCTCGGTGGGCGCGGGGGAGGTGCTGCGGGACCTCCTCAGCCCCGAGGGCCCGGTACCGCACGTACGGCTCACCCAGATCTTCCGGCAGGCCCAGCAGTCCGGGGTGGTCACCAACGCCCACCGGATCAACTCCGGGACGCACCCCCTCACCCAGGGCCTCAGCGACTTCTTCCTCTTCGTCGAGGACGACAACGAGGAGGCCGGGCGGCTCACCGTGGACGTCGCCGCCCGCCGCATCCCCCGCAGGTTCGGGCTCGACCCGCGCCGGGACGTGCAGGTGCTGGCCCCCATGCACCGGGGCCCCGCCGGCGCCGGCAACCTCAACGGGCTGCTCCAGCAGGCCATCACTCCGGCCCGCCCCGACCTGCCCGAGAAGCGGTTCGGCGGGCGCACCTTCCGGGTCGGCGACAAGGTCACCCAGATCCGCAACAACTACGAGAAGGGCCTCAACGGCGTCTTCAACGGGACGGTCGGCGTCGTCACCGCCCTCGACCCCGACGAGCAGACGCTGACCGTGCGCACCGACGAGGACGAGGACATCCCCTACGACTTCGACGAGCTGGACGAGCTGGCCCACGCGTACGCGGTCACCATCCACCGCTCCCAGGGCAGCGAGTACCCGGCCGTGGTGATCCCGGTCACCACCGGCGCCTGGACGATGCTCCAGCGCAATCTGCTCTACACGGCCGTCACCCGGGCCAAGAAGCTGGTCGTCCTGGTCGGCTCGCGCAAGGCGATCGGGCAGGCGGTGCGCACCGTTTCGGCCGGTCGCAGGTGCACCGCACTCGCCCATCGGCTCGCAGGTAGCACGTACGTACAGCTCCCGGCGCAAGCCACGGGGAGCCATCGGTGGGAAACATCACCTGGGGGTTCCGGAACCGGGGCGAAGGGGGCAGGATGAGCAGGTTGGCGGCACTCAGTGCCGCGAACGGGCCTGTTGGCCGACCCCGAGTGCACTCTGCTGAGCCAAGTGGGGGATGGTAGAGACAGTCAGGGCACCTCGAAGAAGAGGCACTACGTCGGTGAGGGATGACGTGAGCGAGAGCGATAACTCTGTAGTACTGCGGTACGGCGATGGCGAGTACACCTACCCGGTGATCGACAGCACCGTCGGCGACAAGGGCTTCGACATCGGGAAGCTCCGGTCCCAGACCGGCCTGGTCACCCTCGATAGCGGATACGGCAACACCGCCGCCTACAAATCCGCGATCACCTACCTCGACGGTGAGCAGGGCATCCTGCGCTACCGCGGGTACCCCATTGAGCAGCTGGCCGAGCAGAGCAGTTTCCTGGAGACCGCCTACCTGCTGATCAACGGCGAGCTCCCGAAGGACGACGAGCTGTCGACCTTCAAGAACGAGATCACCCAGCACACGCTGCTGCACGAGGACGTCAAGCGGTTCTTCGACGGCTTCCCGCGCGACGCGCACCCGATGGCCATGCTGTCGTCGGTGGTCTCGGCGCTGTCCACCTTCTACCAGGACAGCCACAACCCGTTCGACGAGCAGCAGCGGCACCTGTCGACGATCCGGCTGATCGCCAAGCTGCCGACGATCGCCGCGTACGCGTACAAGAAGTCGATCGGCCACCCGTTCGTCTACCCGCGCAACGACCTCGGCTACGTCGAGAACTTCCTGCGGATGACCTTCTCGGTCCCCGCCCAGGAGTACGTGCCGGACCCGGTCGTCGTCTCGGCGCTGGAGAAGCTGCTCATCCTGCACGCGGACCACGAGCAGAACTGTTCGACCTCCACCGTGCGTCTGGTCGGCTCCTCGCAGGCGAACATGTTCGCCTCGATCTCGGCCGGCATCAGCGCCCTGTGGGGCCCGCTGCACGGTGGCGCCAACGCGTCCGTCCTGGAGATGCTCGAATCCATCCAGGCCGACGGCGGCGACGTCGACGCCTTCATCACCAAGGTGAAGAACAAGGAGGACGGCGTCCGCCTGATGGGCTTCGGCCACCGGGTGTACAAGTCCTTCGACCCGCGCGCCAAGATCATCAAGGCTGCCGCGCACGACGTCCTCTCGGCCCTCGGCAAGTCCGACGAGCTGCTGGACATCGCGCTCAAGCTGGAGGAGCACGCGCTCTCCGACGACTACTTCGTCTCGCGCAACCTCTACCCGAACGTCGACTTCTACACGGGTCTGATCTACCGGGCGATGGGCTTCCCCACCGACATGTTCACCGTGCTCTTCGCGATCGGCCGGCTGCCCGGCTGGATCGCCCAGTGGCACGAGATGATCAAGGAGCCGGGTTCGCGCATCGGCCGCCCGCGCCAGATCTACACCGGCGAGGTCCTCCGCGACTTCGTCCCGGTCGAGAACCGCTGACCGGACTTCGTCCCGGTCGCGACCGCTGACCGTACGAAGACCACGAGCACCACGGCGCAACGGAAAAGCGCCCCGCCGCCGATCCCCCCACGGGTCGACGATACGGGGCGCTTTCCTGTTCCCCGGATCGGATTCCCCCCACGGGATCCCAACCGGGCGTCTGTCGGCTTGCGCCGCCAGAGGTCTGTGTGCCCTGACTCGGTACTGCTGGTGTCACGGTCCTGCGGTACTGCTCGTCACTGCGGTCCTGCTGTTGCCGGCTCCTGAATTCCGGCCCTGCTGCGCGGTCTGCCGGGACCCGTACGAACGGGAGGGCCGCTCAAAGCTCCCCGGTATACGCGTCCCGGCCATCGCTGTGCCGGGGACGTCCCCCAAGACATCCCGCGATGAACGTCCCCCAAGACGTTCGTGGCATCGCCTCTTAGACTCGCGACCCCGGCCAATGGTTACCCCGCAAACACAGTGATCTACGTCACTTCGCGTATGTCAGGTGTTCGTGTACATCATGTGAAGGTACGTAGCCGGAGGCTGTTTGTCACTACGAAGACGGACGAAAAAGCCATCGCGAATCCGGCGATCATCGGGTTGAGCAGCCCGGCGGCCGCCAACGGCAGCGCCGCCACGTTGTAGCCGAAGGCCCAGAACAGGTTTCCCTTGATGGTGGACAGGGTGCGCCGCGACAGCCGGATCGCGTCGGCGGCCACCCGCAGGTCCCCGCGCACCAGCGTCAGGTCCCCCGCCTCGATCGCGGCGTCCGTGCCGGTGCCCATCGCGAGCCCCAGATCGGCGGTGGCCAGCGCCGCCGCGTCGTTCACCCCGTCCCCGACCATCGCGACCGTCCGGCCCGCCTCCTGCAACCGTGCGACCACGGCCGCCTTGTCCTCGGGGAGCACCTCCGCGTGCACCTCCTCGATGCCGACCTCGGCGGCCACCGCCCGCGCGACCGCTCGGTTGTCCCCGGTCAGCAGCACCGGGGTCAGCCCCAGTGCGCGCAGCCGCCGCACCGCCTCCGCGCTGGTGTCCTTCACCGCGTCCGCGACGGTCAGCACCCCGCGCGCGGCACCGTCCCAGGCGACCACGACGGCGGTACGGCCCGCCGCCTCGGCCGCCGCCTTCGCGTCCGCCAGCGCGGCCGGCAGCTCCACGCCCCGGTCGGTGAGCAGCTTCTCCTGCCCCACCCACACCGGGTGCCCCTCGACCACTCCCGTCACTCCGAGCCCGGGGACGTTCACGAAGTCCGTGACGCCGGGCAGCTCGCCCCGGGCGGCGGCCCCGGCCGCCACGGCGCGTGCCACCGGGTGCTCGGAGGCGTGCTCCAGCGCCCCGGCCAGCCGCAGCACCCGCGCCCGGTCCTCGCCGTCGGCGGGCAGCACGTCCGCCAGTTCCATCTGCCCGGTGGTCACTGTGCCCGTCTTGTCGAGCACGACGGTGTCCACCCGGCGGGTCGACTCCAGCACCTCGGGGCCCTTGATCAGGATGCCGAGCTGGGCGCCCCGCCCGGTGCCGACCATCAGCGCGGTCGGCGTGGCCAGGCCCAGCGCGCACGGGCAGGCGATGATCAGCACCGCGACGGCGGCGGTGAACGCGGCGGTCGCGTCCCGTGTCACCAGCAGCCAGGTCGCCAGGGTGCCGAGCGCGATCAGCAGCACGACGGGCACGAACACCGCCGAGATGCGGTCGGCCAGCCGCTGCACCCGCGCCTTGCCGTTCTGCGCGTCCTCCACCAGCCGGGCCATCCTCGCCAGCCGGGTGTCGTCGCCGACCCGGGTGGCCTCGACGACGAGACGGCCGCCCGCGTTCACGGTCGCGCCGGTCACCGGGTCGCCGGGGCCGACGTCCACCGGCACCGACTCGCCGGTCAGCATCGAGGCGTCCACGGCGGAGCTGCCCTCGACGACCAGGCCGTCGGTGGCGACCTTCTCCCCGGGGCGTACGACGAACCGGTCTCCGACGCCCAGTTCCCGTACCGCGATGCGCACCTCCCGGCCGCCGCGCAGCACCGTCACGTCCTTGGCGCCCAGGTCCATCAGGGCCCGCAGCGCGGCTCCGGCCCGGCGCTTGGAGCGGGCCTCCAGCCAGCGGCCGAGCAGGATGAACACGGTCACCCCGGCGGCCACTTCGAGGTAGACCGTGGAGGCGGAGTCGGTGCGCGAGACGGCGAGGGAGAAGCCGTGGCGCATCCCCGGCATCCCCGCGTCCCCCAGGAACAGCGCCCACAGCGACCACCCGAAGGCGGCCAGGGTGCCCACCGAGACGAGCGTGTCCATGGTCGCGGCACCGTGCCGCAGATTGGTCCAGGCGGCCCGGTGGAAGGGCAGCGCGCCCCACACCACGACCGGGGCGGCCAGGGTCAGCGACAGCCACTGCCAGTTGTCGAACTGGAGCGCGGGGACCATGGAGAGCAGGACCACGGGCGCGGCGAGCACGGCACATACGGTCAGCCGCTGCCGCAGCGCGGCCAGTTCCCGGTCGCCCTCCGGTTCGGCCTGCTCCTCGGTGACGGCGGCGGGGGCGGGTTCCTCGGCCGTGTACCCGGTCTTCTCCACGGTGGCGATGAGGTCCGCGACGCCGACCGCCCCCTCGTCGTACGCGACTCTCGCCTTCTCGGTCGCGTAGTTGACGGTGGCGGCCACCCCCTCCATCCGGTTGAGCTTCTTCTCGATGCGGGCCGCGCAGGAGGCGCAGGTCATGCCGCCGATGCTCAGTTCGACGTGGCCGTCGAGCACCGGTGGAGCGGCGGGGGGCTGCGCGGGGCCGGGGGTGGCGCTGTTCATCGTGGGGCTCCAGGAAGGACCGGGAAGGTCCCGGAAAACGGACCGGGCCGTACCCGACCAGTATGGGTAACCGGCGGATACGGCCCGAAACGGGTACTGCGGCGAGCGGGGTCGCGGGGGTCGGTCAGAGGGTGCCGACCAGCTCGTAGCCCGCCTCGTCGACGGCGGCGCGTACCGCCTCCTCGTCCAGCGGGGCGGCCGAGACGACGGTCACCCGGCCGGTCGCCGCCGCGGCGTTGACCGACTCGACACCGGCGATCTCCGAGATCTCGGCGGAGACGGCGCCTTCGCAGTGCCCGCAGGTCATGCCCTTGACCTCGTAGACAGTGGTGACGGCGCCGACCTGCACCTCGGCGGCACCGGAGGAGCCGCAGGAACCGGACGGCGAGCAGCAGGAGCCGGAGGTCTGGGCGGCCTCGGCGGCGGGGGTCTGGGTCTCAGCGGACATGTCGGTGCTCCTCTTCGAAGACTGCGGGCGTTCAGGGCGTACTGGGCATACGCGGCCATGGTGCTCAGGGCTTTCCACGGGGCTGCCGTGACTCCCTGACACGACACACACTATACCCCTAGGGGGTATCAATTCCAGTTCCCCCCGAAGTCCTTCGCGGCCCGGCCGTCCCGGCCTGGGTTAAATGACCTTTATGTCACAGTCGGGGACCCTCATTCTCATCATGGCCATCGCGGTGCTCGCACCCCTCCTCGCCTACGCGCTCGGCCGCTGGCTGCCGGTGCCGCTCGTCATCTTCGAGATCCTGCTCGGCATCCTGATCGGCCCGGACGTCCTGGGCTGGGCCCACCGGGACGACGTCATCGACGTGCTCTCGCAGCTCGGCCTCGCGATGCTGATCTTCCTCGCGGGCTACGAGATCGAGTTCGGCAAGGTCCGCGGCGACACGCTGAAACGATCCGTGTGGTCCTGGCTGATCGCCCTCGGCCTCGGTCTGGGCCTGGGCACCCTGCTCACCCACCTCGGCGACGACGGCGGCTTCCACCATGGCGTCTTCATCGGCACCGCCCTGACCAGCACCGCACTGGGCACCGTCCTGCCGGTCCTGCGCGACTCGGGCGAACTCGGCGGCCGGTTCGGCACGGTGATGATGGCGTTCGGCTCGATCGGCGAGTTCGGGCCGATCATCGCGATGGCGCTGCTGCTCAGCGGACGCAGCGCCTGGCAGTCCACGGCGCTGCTCGCCGCCTTCGCCGTGCTGACCGCGGCGGCCGTCCTGTGGGCGATGCGCCCCAAGCCGCCGTGGTTCTCCCGGATCATCGCCAGGACCCTGCACACCAGCGGCCAGTTCGCGGTGCGCCTGGTGGTGCTGCTGCTCGCCCTGATGCTCGGGGCCTCGCAGGCCCTGGGGCTGGACGTGCTGCTGGGCGCCTTCGCCGCCGGACTGATCACCCGCCTCGTCCTGGGCGGCGCGGCCCCCGAAAGCAGCGGCGAGATCCTCGAAAAGGTCGAGGCGATGGGCTTCGGCTTCCTGGTGCCGGTGTTCTTCGTGGTCACCGGCGTCGAGTTCGACCTGCGCTCCCTGCTGGACGGCGGCCGGGCGCTGCTCCTGCTGCCGGTCTTCCTCGCCCTGTTCGTGCTCGTGCGCGGACTGCCGGTGTACGTCCTGGCCCCGCGCGACCTCGGGCGCCGCGACCGCACCGCCCTGATGCTCTTCAGCTCCACCGCGCTGCCCCTGATCGTGGCCATCACCACCATCGGCCTCGACGACAAGGTGCTCGCCGCGAGCGAGGCGGCCGCCCTGGTCGGGGCGGGCATGGTCTCCGTACTGGTTTTCCCGCTGCTGGCCCTCAAGTGCCGGGCCGGCGCGGGCCCGATGCCGAAGCTGGGCCGGGTGGAGGCGGAGTCCTGGTAACGGGCGGCCCCGGCCGCCGGTGACCGGTGGCTTCCGGCTCGGGCGGTACGGAGCGGGGCCCCGCTCCGGCGGCCGGGTCGCGGCCGGGCCGGATGCGGGGCCCCGGGGTGCCGCAGGGGGCGGTGTCAGCTCCTGCGGCCTCTGTTGCCCGGACGGCTCGCCACCCAGTGCCGGACGGTGTCCGCGTACCAGTAGGGCTTGCCGCCCTCCACATGGTCCGGCGGCGGCAGCAGCCCGTGCTTGCGGTACGAGCGGACGGTGTCCGTCTGCACCTGGATGTGCGCGGCGATCTCCTTGTACGACCAGAGCTTGCGGTCCGTCATCTGTGCACCTCCCTGCGGACGCGGCAGCCACGGCCGGGGGGCCGTCGGGGGAGCTGCGGCGTTCGCTGGCGATCACTCAGCCTCTGCCCCGTGAACGACGCCCGGTGAGGTGCGGGCTGCGGCTGTGGTGCGCCTGTGACGGAAGGCCCGCGTAATGGCGACATGTGTGACGGAAGGGGCATCTGTGTGACGCAAGTGGTGCGGGGGAGGGGCGGGACACGCCGGACGGGCCGGGCCGATGTGCTCGGCCCGGCCCGTCGTCGGGTGTAGTGCGGGCGCCGGTTTCCGGGGCCGGCGCCCGGCACCGGTCAGGCGTACCGGAGGGCGTGCCAGGTCTTCGTACCGACCTTGCCGTCCGCCGTCAGGCCGTGGTTCTTCTGGAACTTCTTCACGGCGGCCAGGGTCCTGGCGCCGAACTCGCCGTCCAGGTCGCTCCACTTCAGGTACTTGCGGTTGGCCAGCAGGCACTGGACCTGGCTGACCCGGTCGCCCTTCTGCCCGTACACCGTGAGCTTGCTGCCCTGGTAGTACGCGCAGGCGGCGGCCACCCGGACCGGCTCGCGGGCGGCTGTGTCCGCGGCGGCGGCCGAGGCGGAGGTGCCCGTCAGGACGCCGCCGGCGAGGACCAGGCCGGTCAGGGTCGCGGCGGTGGCGGTGCGCAGTGTCGTACGAGGCACGATGCGGTGCTCCTTGGAGTGGTTCGGACGGAGTGGGACCGGAGGGCGGCCGGGTCAGCAGTCGGGGACACCGGCGATCTTCTTGCCGCCCCTGAGGTACACGTTGCTCACCCAGGCGAAGTCGCTGCCGCTGGTCAGCGTCACCTTGCTCCACCAGCGGTTCATCGTCCCGTCGGGGGACTTCACCGGGGTGGTGTTCCGGTCCGTCTGGCAGTAGTCGAGGAGCCAGATCTTCGACTTGGTGGCGAGGACGTGCGCGCTGGTGCGCGGGAACTCGCGGAGGTTGACGTTGCTGGCGTAGAGGTAGACGCGCTTGGCCTTCAGAGCCTGGGCCTGGGCCTCGGTCTGGGCCTGCGCCTGGGTCTCGGCGGCCGGTGTGCGGTGGGTGTCGTCGGCCTGGGCGGCGGGCGCCATCAGCAGGCCGGAGGCCAGGAGTCCGGTGGCGGCGACGGCGGTGGCGATGCGCTGGTACGTCATGTGCTGTTCCCCCTGTGTGGAAAGCTCATCCGAACGGGCCGTTGGTCGTCGGCCCTCCGTACGAGAAGCCTGCCCGGGGTCGGCCGTACGGGTATTGGAAAAAAGCGCACTTCACTCGTACGAGCGTCCGAACCCGGCGGGGCTGACGGAGGCGGCCGGGCGGTGCCGGCCGGGCCGCGCGGGCGGCAGCAGCACACTGGTCACCTCACCGGCCAGCCGGTCGGTGCGGTCCGTTCCCACCCGGCCCGCCGCCCCCGCCGACTGGAGCCGCCGCAGCTCCTCGAAGCCGCCCGGGGTGCACCCCGTCAGGGCCCTGAACTCCCCGCTCAGGTGCGCCTGGTCGTAGAAGCCGCAGTGCGCCGCGGTCCGCGCGGCCGGATGCCCGGCCGCCAGCATCCGGCGGGCCCGCTGGAGCCGCAGCACCCGGGCCGCCGCCTTCGGCCGCAGCCCGATCTCGTCCCGGAACCGCTTCTCCAGCTGCCGCACCGACCAGCCCACGTGCGCCGCGAGCCGGGGCACCGGCAGCGTGCCCCCGCCGCGCACCAGCTCCTGCCAGGCGCCCACGGTCCGCGCGGCGGCGGGCCGGCCGTCCTCGGTCCACCGGCCGAGCGTCGCGTCCAGCACCCGGAAGCGCTCGCCCCAGCCGGGCAGCCGGGCGAGCCGGGCGGCCAGTTCGGCGACCCGGCGGCCGGCCTGCCGCGGCAGCGCCCCCGGCCCGGCGGACCGGTCCGCCAGCTCGTGCTGGGCGATCCCGAACCAGGTGTACGCCGCCCAGGGCGCGAGCTGCACCTCCACCCCGGCGAGCCGCCCGCCGTGCACCCCGACCACCGGCCCGGTGGACAGCCCGGAGACCCCGGAGGTCAGCGTCAGGGCGCCGGGGTCCGGCGTGCCGCCGGTGCCCGTGGTGCCTGTGGTGCCGCCGGGGTCCGTCGTGTCGCCCCGGTCCGGCGTGCCGTGCGGCCGGAGGATCGTCACCGGCCCCTCGAAGCCCAGCAGCAGGGTCACGGCCCCCACCGGGAGTTCGAGACGGCGGCGCGGTGCCCCCAGGTCCAGCCGGAACCCCCGGTAGCCGAGCACGGCGGGGTACAGCCGGGGGTGGGGTGCGGCGGTGACGAGTTCGGCGACGGGTGCTTCTCGGGCAACGAGTGCGTCAGGAGGAGTCACGGGTCACGGGACGAGCCGGACGCGGCGCGGGGTTCCGGACGGCCCGCGGGTGCGCAGGCTTTCGGCCAACCCGGCGGCAGGCGGACGAAGCCGCTCCGGTCACCGGGCCCGTCCCGCCCGGCCGCGGGCGGACGCGGCCACTCCCCGTGCGACCCGCGGGCTCACGCGGCCACTCCCGGCCCGTCCCGCGGGCGGACGCGGCCACTCGGCGGACGCGGCCCTCACGCCCCGCAGGAGCGGAGGAACTCCCGGGTGCGCCGTGCGATCGGCAGCGGCTTGTCCTGCGGGCACGGGTACATGTCCTGCTCGACGATCGCGAACAGGTCCGCGCCGCGCCGCTCGGCCAGCGCCCGCGCCGCCGCCAGCACCGGCTCCAGCGGGGGCTCCCCGTGCGGCGGTTCGCACATCACGCCCAGCCCGACGGCCGGCCCGAACGGCAGGTCCTCCTGCCGCACCCGGGCCAGCAGCACCGGGTCCACCTGCTTCAGGTGCAGATAGCCGATGCGCTCCCCGTACGTCTCGACGAGCTTGACGCTGTCGCCGCCGCAGTAGGCGTAGTGCCCGGTGTCCAGGCACAGCGAGACCAGGTCGCCGTCGGTCGCGTCGAGCAGCCGGACCACGTTCTCCTCGGTGTCGATGTGGGTGTCGGCGTGCGGGTGGACCACCACCCGCAGCCCGAACTCCTCGCGCACCTGCCGCGAGAGCCGCTCGGTCCGCGCGGCGAGGGTGCGCCACTGGGCGGAGGTCAGGGTGTCGTCCTCCAGCCGCTGCCCGGTCCTGTCGTCGCGCCAGAAGGCCGGAATCATCACCAGGTTCCCGGCACCGACCGCCGCGGCATGGACGGCCACCCGGGAGACGTGCGCCCAGGTCTCCTCCCAGGCGGCGGCCCCGCCGTGGTGCAGCGCGGTGAAGACCGTCCCGGCGGACACCCGCAGCCCGCGTGCCGCCAGCTCCCGCCCCAGCAGCGCCGGGTCGTCCGGCAGGTACCCGTACGGGCCCAGCTCGATCCACTCGTAACCGCTCGCCGCGACCTCGTCCAGGAACCGCTGCCAGGGCACCTGCAGCGGGTCGTCGGCGAACCACACCCCCCACGAGTCGGGGGCGGATCCGATCCTCAGGCGCGTCCGCTCTGCTCCGCTGGTCATGGGCGCAGCCTTCCGGCGGGCGGGGAGGGGTGTCAAGGGAGCGGTGGGGAAGGGGAGTTGGTATGTAAGGACAAAGCATTGACAGTGTTCGGCGCGCGCCGATAGACCGGACGGACTGATCGCCGCCCCCGTTGCGTACCGGTGGAACGGGAGGAGAGGAGAGTCGCGTGTACGACCTGATCACGATGGGCCGGCTCGGTGTGGACCTCTATCCGCTTCAGGCGGGGGTTCCGCTGGACCGGGTGGAGCGGTTCGGGAAGTTCCTCGGCGGTTCCGCCGCGAACGTGGCGGTGGCCGCGGCCCGGCTGGGGATGGGAACCGCGCTCGTCTCGCGCACCGGGGCCGACCCCTTCGGGGCCTATCTGCGCCGGGAGCTGGACTCCTTCGGGGTGGACGCGCGCTGGGTGACCGAGGTCGCCGCCGACCCCACCCCGCTCACCTTCTGCGAGATCTTCCCCCCGGACGACTTCCCGCTCTACTTCTACCGGCAGCCCAAGGCGCCCGACCTGGAGATCCACCCGCACGAACTGGACCTGGCGGAGATCCGCGCGGCCAAGGTCTTCTGGATGACCGGCACCGGGCTGTGCGCGCAGCCGAGCAGGGACGCCACGCTGGCCGCCCTGGCGGCCCGTTCGCGCCGGGCGCACACGGTCTTCGACCTCGACTGGCGCGTCCAGTGCTGGAACGGCTCGGACGACCCCGGGCCCGTCTACGCCACCGCCCTCGGCCACGCGACGGTCGCGATCGGCAACCTGGAGGAGTGCGAGATCGCGACGGGGACGCGGGAGCCCGGCGAGGCTGCGCGCCGGCTGCTGGCGGCGGGCGTCGAGCTGGCGGTGGTCAAGCGGGGCCCCGAGGGGGTGCTGGCCGTCCACCGGGACGGCACGGTCGCCGAGGTGCCGCCGCTGCCCGTGAAGGTGCTCAACGGGCTCGGCGCGGGGGACGCGTTCGGCGGCGCCCTGTGCCACGGGCTGGTCTCCGGCCTTGCCCTGGAGCCGGCGATCCGCCGGGCGAACGCGGCCGGGGCCCTGGTGACCACCCGGCTGGAGTGCTCGTCCGCGATGCCCTACGCGCACGAGATCGACGGCCTGCTGGCGACCGGCGGCACGTCATGAGCGGGGCCCGTCCCGGCGGGAAACTGCACGTGGCGGCGGGCAGCACGGCCCCCGGCCCCTACCTGGCGGACATCGGCCCCGGGCGCGCGGGCATGCCCTACGAGGACTGGCGGCACACCGCGCTGCGGGTGCTCGGGCTGCGGCCCGGCGGCTCGCACCACCTGGCCACCGGCGATCACGAGTGGATCGTGCTGCCGCTGGCCGGGGCGTGCAGTGTGCTGGTCGACGGACGGATCATCGAACTGCGGGGCAGGGAAGGGGTGTTCGCCGGGGTCAGCGACTTCGGCTACCTTCCGCGCGATGCCCACGCCCAGATCGCCTCCGGTGCGGGGGGCCGGTTCGCCCTGGCAGGGGCGAAGTGCGAGCGACGACTCCCCGCCCGCCGCGGCCCCGCGCCGGAGGTCCCCGTCGAGCGGCGGGGAAGCGGGACGACCGCCCGCGAGGTGCGCAACTTCGCCGCCGCCGACGCCTTCGAGTGCGACCGGCTGATCGCGGTCGAGGTGGTGACACCCGGCGGGAACTGGTCCTCCTACCCGCCGCACAAGCACGACGAGGAGGTGGCCGGGCAGGAGACGGTGCTGGAGGAGATCTACTACTACGAGATCGAGGACGGCGGAGTCGGCTACCAGCGGATCTCGCCGTCCCGGCCGGGCGGTGCCGACCTGCTCACCGAGGTCCGCACCGGGGACACGGTCCTGGTCCCCGACGGCTGGCACGGCCCGTCGATCGCCCCGCCGGACAAGGACATGTACTACCTGAACGTCATGGCGGGGCCGGGCCCCGACCGCGCCTGGCAGATCCGCTTCCACCCGGACCACCCGGACGGCTACCGGTGACGCGTGGCCCCGTGAGAGGAGTCCGTTCATGTCCACCCGCCGTCTCACCACCGCCCAGGCACTGCTCGCCTTCCTGACCCGGCAGTACACCGAGCACCGCGGCACCCGGCACCGGCTGATCGCCGCCACCTGGGGCATCTTCGGGCACGGCAACGTCGCCGGGCTCGGGCAGGCGCTGCTCGAAACCGGCCACGGGGCCGGCGCCATGCCCTTCCTCCAGGGCCGCAACGAGCAGGCCATGGTGCACGCCGCCGTCGGCCACGCCCGCCAGTGCCGCAGGCTCTCCGCCCACGCCGTCACCACCTCCATCGGCCCCGGCGCCACCAACCTCGTCACCGGGGCCGCCCTGGCCACCGTCAACCGGCTGCCCGTCCTCCTGCTGCCGGGCGACACCTTCGCCGCCCGCCCGGCCGACCCGGTGCTCCAGCAGCTGGAGGTCCCGCACGGCGGCGACATCTCCGTCAACGACTGCCTGCGCCCCGTGTCGAAATACTTCGACCGGATCACCCGCCCCGAGGCCCTCGTCCCCGCCGCGCTCGCCGCGATGCGCGTCCTGGCCGATCCCGCCGAGACGGGGGCGGTCACGCTCGCCCTGCCCCAGGACGTACAGGCCCAGGCGCACGACTGGCCCGAGGAGTTCTTCGCGGAACGGGTGTGGCGGGTACGGACCCCCGAGCCCGACGGGCGCGACCTCGACGACGCCGCGCGGGCGGTACGGGCCGCCCGCCGCCCCCTGCTCGTCGCGGGCGGCGGCGTCCGGCACAGCGGCGCCGGGCCCGCCCTGCGGCGGCTGGCCGAGCTGACCGGCATCCCCGTCGCGTCCACCCAGGCCGGCAAGGGCTCCCTGCCGTACGACCACCCCGCCGACGTCGGCGGCATCGGCCACACCGGTACCGCAGCCGCCAACCGTCTCGCCCGCACCGCCGACCTGGTGATCGGCGTCGGCACCCGCTGGAGCGACTTCACCACCGCCTCCCGCACCCTCTTCCAGAACCCCGAGGTCCGCTTCCTCAACCTCAACATCACCGGCTTCGACGCCCACAAGATGAGCGGCCTGACCCTGATCGGCGACGCCGCCGCGGGCCTGGACCGGCTGTGCCGGGAACTGGCGGCCCGCACCGCCGACGGCGGGCAACCGCCCGCCCACCGCGTCGAGGAGGCGTACGAGGACGAGTACCGCCGGGCGAAGGAGGACTGGGAGCGGGCCGTGACCGCCGCCTACGCCGCCCCCGACGACAAGGCGGTCCCCACCCAGGCACAGGTCCTGGGCGTGCTCGACACCCTGGTCACCGGCGACGACATCCTGATCAACGCGGCCGGCTCGCTCCCCGGCGACCTGCACCGGCTCTGGCGGACCCGCTCCGAGGACCAGTACCACGTCGAGTACGGGTACTCCTGCATGGGCTACGAGATCCCCGCCGCCCTCGGCGTCCAGCTCGCCGCGCCGGACCGGCCCGTGTGGGCGCTGGTCGGCGACGGGACGTACCTCATGAACCCGACCGAGATCGTCACCGCCGTGCAGGAGCGGCTGCCGATCAAGGTGGTGATCCTCGACAACCACGGGTATGCCTCCATCGGCGGCCTCTCCGAGGCCGTCGGCGGCGAGCGCTTCGGGACCGCCTACCGCTTCCGGGCCGGCGACGGCACGTACCGAGGAGAGCCGCTCCCCGTGGACCTGGCAGCCAACGCGGCCTCGCTCGGAATGCGCACCCTGCGCGCCCGCACCCTCGGTGACCTGCGAGAAGCTCTCGAAGAGGCGCGCCGGAGCAGCGTTCCCACATGTGTCTACGCCGAGACCGAAACCGCAGACACAGTGTCGGGCCCCCCGGCGGGGGACGCGTGGTGGGATGTTCCCGTGGCCGAGACCGCGACCCGCCCGTCGGCGGTCCGGGCACGCGAGCAGTACGACCGGCACGTCGCAGCCCGACGCCACCACCTCTGAAGGAGTGCAGTACATGAAGACCGTCAACCACTGGATCGGTGGCAAGACCGTCGAGGGTGCGTCGGGCAACTGGGGCCCGGTCACCGACCCGGCCACCGGCGCCGCCGACACCCGTGTCGCGCTCGCCTCCGTCGAGGAGGTCGACGCGGCCGTGGCCGCCGCCAAGGCCGCCTACGCGACCTGGGGCACCTCCTCCCTCTCCGCGCGCACCGCGATCCTCTTCCGCTACCGCGCCCTGCTGGACGCGCACCGCGACGAGATCGCCGCCCTGATCACCGCCGAGCACGGCAAGGTGCACTCGGACGCGCTCGGCGAGGTGGCCCGCGGTCTGGAGATCGTCGAGCTGGCGTGCGGCATCACCACCCAGCTCAAGGGCGAGCTGTCGACGCAGGTCTCCAACCGTGTGGACGTCTCCTCGATCCGGCAGTCGCTCGGTGTCGTCGCGGGCATCACCCCGTTCAACTTCCCGGCCATGGTGCCGATGTGGATGTTCCCGGTCGCCGTCGCGTGCGGCAACACCTTCGTGCTGAAGCCCTCCGAGAAGGACCCCTCCGCGTCGCTGCGCCTCGCGGAGCTGGCCACCGAGGCCGGTCTGCCGGACGGCGTCCTGAACGTCCTGCACGGTGACAAGGTCGCCGTGGACCGCCTCCTGGAGCACCCGGACGTCGCGGCCGTCTCCTTCGTCGGCTCCACCCCCATCGCCCGCCACATCCACGCCACCGCCTCCGCCAACGGCAAGCGCGTCCAGGCGCTCGGCGGCGCCAAGAACCACATGCTGGTCCTCCCGGACGCCGACCTCGACGCGGCTGCCGACGCGGCCGTCTCGGCGGCGTACGGCTCGGCGGGCGAGCGCTGCATGGCGATCTCCGCCGTCGTGGCCGTCGGCTCCATCGGCGACGAACTGGTCGAGAAGATCGTCGAGCGCGCCCGGAAGATCAAGATCGGTCCGGGCAACGACCCGACGTCCGAGATGGGCCCGCTGATCACCGCCGCCCACCGCGACAAGGTGGCGAGCTACGTCACCGGCGCCGCCGCCCAGGGCTCCAAGGTCGTCCTCGACGGCACCGGTCACACCGTCGAGGGCTTCGAGAACGGCCACTGGATCGGCCTCTCCCTCCTCGACCACGTGCCGACCGACTCCGACGCGTACCGCGACGAGATCTTCGGCCCGGTGCTGTGCGTCCTGCGCGTGGACACCTACGAGGAGGGCGTCGCCCTCATGAACGCCTCGCCGTTCGGCAACGGCACCGCGATCTTCACCCGCGACGGCGGCGCCGCCCGCCGCTTCCAGCTGGAGATCGAGGCCGGCATGGTCGGCGTCAACGTGCCCATCCCGGTCCCCGTCGGCTACCACTCCTTCGGCGGCTGGAAGGACAGCCTCTTCGGCGACCACCACATCTACGGCAACGACGGCATCCACTTCTACACCCGCGGCAAGGTCACCACGACCCGCTGGCCCGACCCGGCCGACGCCCCCTCCGGCGTCGACCTGGGCTTCCCGCGCAACCACTGATCCACCCGCGCGCCGCCCCGCGGGGCGACGCGAAGCGGCCCGTACCGCCCCCCGGGGTCCGGTACGGGCCGCTGCCCGTGCGACGGGGCCTCAGGCGGCCGTCGTCAGCTCCTTCGCCGGGAGCACCCGCTCCGCGGCGGCCCGGTCCGTCTCCGCACCGAGCAGCTTCTTCATCGGCAGCACCGCGGCCCTGCCCGACACCACGAACGTCGCCGACAGGACCACCGCCGCGATGGCCCCGCCCAGGCCCACCATCACGTGCACCGGCACCGTGTACGCGCCGACCACCCGCAGCACCGACTCGAAGAGCAGCCCCGCACCCCAGATCAGCGAGAACCGCGCCTCGTGACGCCGCATCGGCCCCGGCGCCGCCGTCAGCCGCCGCCACGCCGCGGTCCGCTCCGTATCGCCGCGCAGCAGCACCGGCAGCACCGTCGAGGTCATCAGCGGCCTGCCGCACAGCGCCGTCACCAGCACCACCAGCCCCAGTGCCCCCGTGATGCCGCTGTCCTTGGCGAGCATCAGCCGCGGGTCACCGGTCACCGCGCTCAGGCCGAACCCGACCGCGTTGGCCACCAGGATCAGCGTGGCCAACGCGTTCAGCTGCCGCTCGGCCAGCGCGCTCCACACGGTGCGCACCAGCGGGACGACGCTGCTCAGGGCCAGCGCCGCGAAGGTGGAGAGACCGGCGGCGGAGAGGGCGTAGTACAGCCCGAGCGGCAGAGCGGCGTCCAGGGCCAGCGGCTTCAGACCCGCGATCGTGTCGTGCTTGCTGCTGCTCATCCGTCTGTCTCCTCGTCCCGCGACTGGTGTCGTGCTCCGGTACGAAGAAGCATGCCGGGAGCGGCAGTTGTGGCGGCAGTGCCGCCTGTACCGAGCTCCGTAGGACATTTGTCACGGGTGCCGGGGCGAGGCCGGGACCAACCGGTACTCCCGCTCGCGCAGCCCGTCCAGCAGGGCGGGCAGGGCCGCGACCACCGCCGGACTGCTGTCGTCCAGCAGGACGCTCCCGCCCGGCACCACCCCGTCCAGGGCCCGCCGCACCACGGCGTCCGGGTCCGTCGCCCCGTGCCCCGCCGCCCGTACCCCGCCCAGCACCTGCGTCAGCCCCAGCGTCCGGCAGAGCGCCGCCACCCGGCGGTCCGACACCCCGTGCGGCGGCCGGACCAGGGTGGGGGCGCGCCCGGTGATCTGGGCGAGCACCCGCTGGGTCTGCACGAGCTGCCGCCGCGCCTCCCGGGCGGGCACCTCGGTCAGCCGGGGCCGGGTCCAGGTGCCGTTGCCGACCTCGTGCCCCTCGTCGGCCATCCGCCGCACCACCTCGTGGTGACGGAAGGCCGGCTCCCGGCCCGTCACGAAGAACGTCGCCGAAACGGCCTCGTCGGCCAGCACGTCGAGCAGCTCAGCGGTGTGCGGCCCCGGTCCGCCGTCGAAGACCAGCGCCACGCACTTCTCGGCCCGGCAGTCCACCTGGGTGTCCGCCGAGCTGCCCGCGACAGCGCTCAGCAGGGCGGCGCCGACCAGCGCGACGGCGGAGACCAGGGAACGCTTGCGTTTCGTCACCGCAGACCGGTACCAGCGCGGGGCACCCGGCAAAACGCGGGCCCCGCCGCAGGTCACCCGGTCGGCTCGTCAACGTACCGCTGACGCACCGTCGGCCGGGCGGGCGGCGCGGACGCCGATGACGACGGTCGCCCCCGTCTCCTCGTCCGTCACGATCCGCGCCCGCAGCCCGCCGTGCTCCATCGCACGGGCCGTCCACCGGGCCTGCCGTTCACCGGTCTCGATCAGCAGACTGCCGCCCGGCGCCAGCCACCGGACGGCCTTTGCCGTCACCCGCCGCTGCACGTCGAGGCCGTCCGCCCCGCCGTCCAGGGCCACCCGCGGTTCGTGCTCGCGCGCCTCGGGCGGCAGCAGCGCGATGTCGTCGGTCGGTACGTACGGGGCGTTCGCCACCAGGACGTCGATCCGGCCGCGCAGCGACCCGGGCAGCGGCGCGTACAGGTCGCCCTCGAAGACGGTGCCGCCGAACGCCGCCAGGTTGCGCCGGGCGCAGCGCACCGCGGCGCTCTCCACGTCGGCGGCGTACAGCTCGATCCCCGGCAGCAGCGCCCCCAGCACCGCGCCGACCGCGCCCGAACCGCAGCACAGGTCGAGGACCACGGCACCGGGCCGGCGGGCGCCCGCCAGCGCGAGGGCGTGCCGGGCCAGGAACTCGGTGCGGGGTCTGGGCACGAACACCCCGGGGTCCACCGAGATCCGCCGCCCGCAGAACTCCGCCCAGCCCAGCACGTGTTCCAGCGGCAGCCCGCCGGCCCGCCGCCGCACCATGTCCGCCAGCTCGTCGGGCGTCCCCGCGGCGGCGAGCAGCAGCTCCGCCTCCTCCTCCGCGAACACACAGCCGGCCGCCCTGAGCCGGGTGACGGTGGCGGCGAGGGACAGCGCGGTACCGGCGCCGGGAACCCCGGGGCCCCCGGCGTCCGGGGAAGCGGCGGCGGGGGAGGCGGGCGAAGGGGGTGCGGCCTGCGAAGAGGGGGCGGCCGGGGACGGAACAGTCAGGAAGAGCGACATCGGAGAGCCTTTCGGTACGACCGAGGGCACTCTCCGGACCCGTACCGACTACACGTGAGTCGTACGACCGTGAGGCGAGAGCACCCGACCTGCGACAGCGGTAATGGGTCCCACCTCCTCGATCCGGGCCCCGCGCGGACGGCGGAGCGGCTGGAGGAGACCCTACCCTGCTGGTCAGCGCCCGTACAGGGGGATCAGGCGCTACGCGAACTCCCAGGTGAGCATCGCGAACACGCCGTCCGGCCGGGCCCCCGCCGCCGCGTAGGTGGCCAGCGCCGCCCCGTTGTCGGTGTCCACGCCCACCCACATGCCGCGGCAGCCGCGCGTCCGCGCCTCGGCGGCCAGCGCCCGCGTCAGGGCGCACCCGATGCCGCGCCGCCGGTGCCCCTCGTCGACGGACAGCTCGTACAGGCACATCTCGGCGCCCTTGTCCGGGTGCAGCATCTCGATGCCGGAGACGAAACCGGCCGGGAAGCCGTCCACCAGGGCGATCAGCATCAGATGCCCGGGGGCGGCCAGGAACCGGGCCGCCCACTCCTCGCGGGCGGGACCGTCGTAGAGGTGCTCCGCGGCGAGGAGTCCGGCGGTGGTGGTGGCGCGGCGGATCTCCATGCGGGGCCTCCCGGGGCGTGGCGGCGGCCGGGCGTACACCGACCGCGGTACGGCGGACCGGGCACCTACTCCCTCAGGAGGTGGGCGGGTTCCGCCTGGCGGCATCCTAGGGGCGGCGAACTGCCGCTTAGGGTCGGGAGTATGGAGAATCCCCTTCGCCGACGGCCCGGCGCGCGCCCGCGCGGCCGTCGGCTCGCCGCCGTGACCGCGGCGCTCGCCGTGCTGGTGGGCGGTGGTGTCTGGGCGTCCGCCGCCGCGGACGACCCGGTCCCGGTGCACAGGTCCGACCAGGTGCTCCCGATGCCGGGCGCGCGCATCGACACCTCCTTCTTCACCGACGGCACGAAGAAGCGCAGGCCGGCCGTGCTGATCGGGCACGGCTTCGGCGGCAGCAAGCAGGACGTCCGGGCCCAGGCCGAGGAACTGGCCAGGCAGGGCTACGCCGTGCTGACCTGGTCCGCCCGCGGCTTCGGCGCCTCCGGCGGGAAGATCGGGCTCAACGACCCCGACGCCGAGGTCAAGGACGTGTCCCGGCTGCTGGACTGGCTGGCCGCCCGCGACGACGTACAGCTCGACAAGGACGGCGACCCGCGCGTCGGCGTCACCGGCGGCTCGTACGGCGGCGCGATCTCGCTGCTGGCCGCCGGGTACGACAAGCGCGTCGACGCCATCGCCCCCGCCATCACCTACTGGAACCTGGCCGACGCGCTGTTCCCCGACGGCGTCTTCAAGAAGCTGTGGGCGGGCATCTTCGTCACCACCGGCGGCGGCTGCGCCCGCTTCGAGCCCAAGCTGTGCGAGCTGTACGAACGGGTGGCGGTCGACGGGAAGCCCGACGAGGCGGCCCGCCGGACCCTGGAGGCACTCAGCCCGTCCGCCGTCGCCGACCGCATCAAGGTGCCCGCGCTGATCGTGCAGGGGCAGAGCGACTCGCTGTTCCCGCTGAGCCACGCGGACGCCATGGCGAAGGCGATCAGCGCCAACGGCGCACCCGTCGCCGTCGACTGGATCGCCGGCGGCCACGACGGCGGCGACCGCGAGGACGCCCGCGTCGAGGGCCGGATCGCACGCTGGTTCGACAAGTACCTCAAGGGCGAGAAGGCGGCCGACACCGGCCCCGCCTTCCGGGTCAGCCGCACCGGCGGCGTCGACTCCACCAACGGCAGCGCCCAGCTCCGCGGCGCGGACGCCGACCGCTACCCGGGCCTGCGCAACGACCTCAGGGACGTCCCCCTCAAGGGCGCCGGAGCGGGCCCGGCGGGCGGCCTGTTCCCGGGCGGGGACGGCACACCCGACGAGGAGGGCGGCACCGGACCCGCGGCCCCGCCCGCCGCAGCCGCCGCCGCGGCCCGCGCCGCCGCCCGGCCCGGCGGCGAGCAGACCTTCGTCAACCCGGCCGGGGCCAACCCGCCCGCCATCTCCGGGGTGCCCGGCATCGGCGGCGCGCTTTCCCAGTTCTCCGGCCTCGGGGTCGGGCTCTCCCTCGACTTCCCCGGCCAGTACGCCCGTTACGACTCCGCCCCGCTGACCACCGGCCTCCAGGTCACCGGATCGCCGACCGTCAAGGTCAAGGTGAAGTCCGACCGCGACGACATGGTCCTGTTCGCGAAGGTCTACGACGCGAGCGCGAACGGACAGCAGTCCCTCCCGCACCAGCTCGTCACCCCGGTCCGGATCACCGGCGCCAAGGCGGGGAGGACGGTCGAGCTGACGCTGCCGGCCATCGACCACAAGTTCCAGGCCGGGCACCGGATGCGGCTGCTGCTCACCTCCACCGACCTCGGCTACGCCTCCCCGGCCGAGCCCGCGACGTACACCGTCTCCCTGGACGGCGGGCTGAAGGTGCCCACCGACCCGCGGCTGGCGACCGCCGCCGCCGGGCTGCCCGCCTGGGTGTGGGCGCTGCCGCTGGCCGGAGTCCTGGTCGCGGGCGTCCTGCTGCTCGGCGCGCGCCGCCGGGCCGCCGCCCCCGCCCCGGACCCCGCACTCGCCGACGTACCCCTCCAGATCACCGGGCTCAGCAAGCGCTACAGCAAGTCCAGTGACCGGTACGCCGTCCGCGACCTCTCCTTCCGCGTCGAGAAGGGCCAGGTCCTCGGACTGCTCGGGCCCAACGGCGCGGGCAAGACCACCACCCTGCGCATGCTGATGGGCCTCATCACCCCCGACGCCGGGGAGATCCGCGTCTTCGGGCACGCCATCCGGCCCGGCGCACCGGTCCTCTCCCGGGTCGGCGCGTTCGTCGAGGGCGCGGGCTTCCTCCCGCACCTCTCCGGCCGCGCCAACCTCGACCTGTACTGGCAGGCCACCGGGCGCCCCGCCGAGGACGCGCACATCGACGAGGCATTGGAGATCGCGGGCCTCGGCGACGCGCTCCAGCGCGCGGTGCGCACCTACTCCCAGGGCATGCGGCAGCGCCTGGCCATCGCCCAGGCCATGCTCGGCATGCCGGACCTGCTGATCCTCGACGAGCCGACCAACGGCCTCGACCCGCCGCAGATCCGTGAGATGCGCGACGTGATGATCCGTTACGCGGCCGGCGGACGCACCGTGATCGTCTCCAGCCACCTGCTGTCCGAGGTGGAGCAGTCCTGCACCGACCTGGTCGTGATGGACCGGGGCAAGCTGGTGCAGGCCGGTCCCGTCGCCGAGATCATCGGCTCGGGCGACACCCTGCTGGTCACCGTCGACGGCGAGGTGTCCGAGGCGGTCGTGGAGAAGGTCGGCGCGCTGGCAGGCGTCGACTCGGCGCTGCGGGCAGAGGGCGGGCTGCTGGTCCGGCTCGACGGCCTGACCTCGACCGCGCTCATCGCCGAACTGGTGCGCCTGGACGTACCGCTGACCGGTGTGGGACCGCACCGCCGCCTGGAGGACGCGTTCCTCACCCTGATCGGAGGCTCCGCGTGAGCAGCACCCTCGCACCCGTCCCGGGGCCGGGCACCGACACCGCCCCCGGCTACCGGGCGGGCCGCACCCTGCCCTTCCTGGTGGAGGCCAAACGGCAGTGGCGCAGGCGCCGCACGATGGTCATGGCGATCATCCTGGGCGCGCTGCCGTTCGTCCTGATCGCCGCGTTCGCCATCGGCGGCACCCCCGAGGAGCGCGGCGGCAGCGCCAGCGGCCGGATCAACCTGATGGACACGGCCACCGCGTCCGGCGCGAACTTCGCCGCCACATGCCTGTTCGTGTCCGCCGGGTTCCTGCTGGTCATCCCGGTCGCCCTGTTCTGCGGCGACACCGTCGCCTCGGAGGCCAACTGGTCCTCCCTGCGCTACCTGCTGGCCGCCCCGGTGCCCCGGGCGCGGCTGCTGTGGAGCAAGCTGGCGGTGGCGCTGACGTTCAGCCTGGCGGCGATGGTGCTGCTGCCGCTGGTCGCCCTGGTCGCGGGGACGGCGGCGTACGGCTGGGGCCCGCTGGAGATGCCCACCGGCGGTGCGCTGCCGGCCGGTACGGCGGCCCCGCGCCTCGCGCTGGTCGTCGCGTACCTCTTCGTCTCCCAGCTGATCACCGCCGCCCTCGCCTTCTGGCTGTCCACGAAGACGGACGCGCCGCTGGGCGCGGTCGGCGGCGCGGTCGGCCTGACGATCGTCGGCAACGTCCTGGACGCGGTCACCGCGCTCGGCGACTGGCGCGACTTCCTGCCCGCGCACTGGCAGTTCGCGTGGGTGGACGCGCTCCAGCCGCAGCTGGAGTGGGGCGGAATGATCAAGGGGTCGGCGGTCTCGGTGACGTACGCGCTGATCCTGTTCGCGCTGGCCTTCCGGGGCTTCGCCCGCAAGGACATCGTGTCCTGACGGGCCCCCTGCGACCGGCCCGATGTCCGGAACGGAGCTGCGCTCCGCGCCGACTCCGGACATCATGAGCAGCATGTCAACTCTTCTGCTCGCACTGGCAGTTGTCTCCACCGGCCTCTACGCGGGCATGATGCTGATCTTCCTGACCGGCATCATGCCCGCGCTGGCACGGGTCCCGGACGAGCAGTTCGTGCCGGTGATGCGCCGCCTCAACGAGGCCGTGCCGCGCGGGATCTTCGTACTGACCATGTTCGCGTCCGTGGGATTCCCCGTCGCCGCCCTCTTCGTCGCCCCGGACGGCGGCCGTACGGACACCCAGCAGTGGCTGCTGATCGGCGGCCTGGTCCTGTCGTTCCTCAACCACGCGGTGACGGCGGGCGGCAACGTGCCGCTCAACACCGCCCTGGCGGCCTCCGAACGCACCGGCACCACGGACGCGGCGGCCCGCGCCGCCTTCGAGTCCCGCTGGAACCGGCTGCACGCGGTGCGCACCCTGCTGGCTCTGGCCGCGTTCGGCCTGGTGACGGCGAGCGCGCTGGTGTAGCGGGGGAGCGGGCCGGGCGCGGGCCGGCGCGGGTGCCGGGACGCGCCCCGGCGCTCACTTCCGCAGCAGGGCGAACAGCTCCTCCCAGCGCTCCGCCACCACCTCCGGCGCGTACCGCCGCGCCTTCTCCCGGGCGGCGTCCCCGAGCCGCTCCCGCAGCTCCCGGTCCGTCAACAGCCGCGCGAGCTGGCGGGCGAGTTCGTCGACGTTGCCCGGCCGGGCGAGCAGCCCGTCGACGCCGTCCGTGACCAACTCCCGCACCCCCGGCGACACGTCGAAGGCGACACACGGCAGCCCGGCCGCCATCGCCTCCAGCGGCGCCAGCGGAAAGCCCTCCTGCCGCGAGGGCAGGACGAACACGGCGCTCTCCGCCAGCACCCGGGGCACGTCCGCCGCGTACCCCATCCACTCCACGGACGCGGAGATCCCGAGTTCGGCGCACTGCTTGTGCAGCGCGTCCGCCCGTGCCCGCGCCCCCGTGCCGCCCGCCCGGTCCGTGGCGTCCCCGTACAGCCGCAGCAGCCAGCCGGGGTGGTGCGGGGCGAGCTGCGCCCAGGCGTCGAGGAGGATGTCCGTCCCCTTGTCGTGGTCGAGCCGCCCGACGAAGACGACGCACCGGCCGGTGCGCGGCGAGGGCAGCTCGGGGCGGCCGATCAGCGGGCTGGGCATCACCCCCACGTTGTTCAGCCAGCTGCGGATCCACCAGTCGGCGTCCTGCCGGGTCGGGGCGAGCACCCGGTCCGCGTGCTGCCGGTAGAGCCAGCGCAGCCGCTGGTAGCGCCCGGAGCGCTTGGTGACCGCGTACGGCTCGTGGCTCATCACCACCACGGACAGCCCCGCGGTGTCGGCGAGCGCCACCCACTCCAGCGCCCACCCCTCGGTGACGACCACGACCCCGGCCGACCCGGGGCCGCCGGGCCGCTCCCGGAACAGCGCGGACAGCTCCTCGGCCTTGGCCCGCATGCCCCGCTCGTGCGCCCGCCGCCGCAGCCTGCCGACGGGGCCGGCCCGGCGGCGGGCCCTGCCGGGGGCGGCCGGCGGCGGCCCGTCGTACAGGGTGCTGACCCGGTACGCGGGTCCGCCGCCCGAGCAGTCCGGGCCGCCCGAGTCGCCGGGGGCCGCGTCCGCCGCCCGCCGCTCCTCGGCGCCCGGGGCGATGCCGATCAGGTGGACGTGGTGCCCCGCCCCGGCGAAGAGTCCGGCCAGCTGCCGGGACCGGAGAGCGGGGCCGAAGCGGGTGTCGGTACTGCCGGAGACGAGGAAGAGGTCCAAGTGCGTTCCCGAGTCGAGTGACGGAGGGCGGGGCCGGGTGCTGGGTGCCGGGTGCCGGGTGCCGGGTGCCGGGGGCCTGGAGCCGAGCGGCCGACGTGCGTGGCCCGGTTCACCGGCGCCCCATTTCCCTGGAAATCTACCCAAACCGATATCAATATCGGGGGAGGGTGGGAGGCCGTGGGCCTGTCGCCCGTCACCCCCATCGCCCCTCACTCCGCGATCGAGACTTTCGGCAACCCGGCGTATCCCATCGACCGACGCGCCGCCGTCCACCGGACGGGCACGCTTTCCCCGTACGACTCGGACCCCCGGGGGGACTCACGGAGCCCCGGGGCCGCCACGGGACCCACAGGGCCCCCAAGGGCGCACGGAGGGACTGATCCACGGTGCTGGACAAGAAGAGCGGAACGCCGGACGGGCCGACCGTCCTCAAGCAGTCGACCGGATCGCTGGTGGGGATCGCGGCGGCGTTCCTGCTGCTGGGCGCGGGCGTCGGCTGGCTGGTCAAGCTGGGGGCCAAGTGGCTGCTCACGCTGGACTGGCCGCCGTTCCAGGGCCCCGCCAAGCTGGTGACGTCGATCCCCGAGCCCGGCCTGACCTTCGCCATGATCGGGCTGGGCGCGCTGGCGGGCCTGGTCCTGGCGTTCGTCGCGAACTTCGAGGAACTGTCGGCCGAGATCACCGCCGAGCACATCACCCTCACCCGAAAGGGAAAGAGCTGGCAGTTCCAGGGCCGTGACGTCGCGCTGGCCCTCTGGGACGACAAGCAGTTCGTGCTGGTCGCCCGCGACGGCACCGAACTGGCCCGCGAGCGGACCGACCTGCCCCGCGCCCGGCTGTCGGCCGCGCTCGCCGCGCACGGCTACGCCTGGGCCGACGAGGACCCCCACAGGAACGAGTTCCGCCGCTGGATCCCCGGCGCGGCCGGCCTCCCCGACGGCGCCCACGCCCTGCTCAAGACCCGTGCGGCCACCCTGGAAAAGGGCTCCGACGACGAACAGCTCCGCGAACTGCGCGCCGAACTGGCCCGACTGGGCGTGGTGGTGCGGGACGAGAAGAAGCACCAGTACTGGCGCCTGTGATCTTCACACCGGCGCGCGGCCGGCGGCCCCCGTCGCGGGGCGACCGCCCGCACGCTTCCCGCCCGTACGGACACCGGTGACCTTTATGTCACCGCTATGCGCCCCTCGCTAGCCTGCCCGCACCAGCACGAAGGCCCTCCCCGGAGGAAGGGCCCGACGGTGCGTGCGTACTGCGCCCCCGGCAGGACTCGAACCTGCGGCCAAGCGCTTAGAAGGCGCCTGCTCTATCCACTGAGCTACGGGGGCCGGTGGTGGGCCTGGGGCCCGGGTCGGCCGGTGTGGCCGTTGCCGGGGACAAGGATAGGGCTCCTGTCGCCGTGGCCCGGTTGCTTCACCTGCGTGGCACGATGTGGAGGTTCGGTGAAGCGCCCCCGATAATCGCAGGCGAGTGCGAATCGCGCATCGCTTTTGGCGCCTCACGCGCCGGGTGTTGTGCACTCGTTATGCCTGCGCCCCACTCGTCCCAAGTGTCCCAGGGTGCGCATTGTCCCCGATTGGGGGGATATCGGCGCGCAGAGGCGGTCTATACGCTTCAAAAAGCGGGCATAGTTGGGCATTCTTCGTATGTGGTGACCTTGGACGTACGGCCTCAGCTGCTTGACGCACTTTCCGCCCTGCGCGACCGTGTCGCCGCCGTGCGCCTCCCCTTTCCGCTGCCGGGGGCCCCGCGCGCCCGGCAGACACGGCTGGAGCTCCTCGCGCAGCTCGACGACTATCTCGTGCCCCGGCTGCGCGATCCCGAAGCGCCCCTGCTCGCCGTCATCGGCGGCTCGACGGGGGCCGGCAAGTCGACGCTGGTCAACTCGCTGGTGGGACGCCGGGTCAGTGAGGCGGGGGTGCTGCGGCCGACGACGCGTACGCCGGTGCTGGTGTGCCATCCGGACGACCACCACTGGTTCGCTGGGCAGCGCGTGCTGCCCCAGCTGACCCGGGTGTGGCTCCCCGAACGGTGCGAGGACGCCGCCGAGGAGGACGAGAGCGGGGTGCTGCGGGTGGAGACCTCCGAGTCGCTGCCGCCTGGCCTGGCCCTGCTCGACGCCCCCGACATCGACTCGCTGGTGGCCGCGAACCGCGTGCTGGCCGCCGAACTGATCTGCGCGGCCGACATCTGGGTGATGGTGACCACCGCCTCGCGCTACGCGGACGCGGTGCCCTGGCACCTGCTGCGCGCCGCCAAGGAGTACGACGCGATGCTGGTGACCGTCCTGGACCGGGTGCCGCACCAGGTGGTGGGCGAGGTGTCCCGCCAGTACGGCGCCCTGCTCGACCGGGCCGGACTCGGCGACGTGCCGCGCTTCACTATCCCCGAACTGCCCGAATCGGCAGGCGGCGGAAGCGGACTGCTGCCGTCCACCGCCGTCGCGCCGCTGCTCGAATGGCTCACCCACCGGGTCCGGGACCCCGCCGCCCGCCAGCAGGCCGTCGCCCGCACCGCGCGCGGCGCCATGGACTCGCTCAACTCCCGGATGCCGGAGCTGGCGGGCGCCGTGTCCGCGCAGTACGCCGCCGCCGTACGGCTGACCGGCGCCGTCGAGGAGGCGTACGCGGCGGAGGGCGAGCGGGTCCGCACCCGGCTGCGGAACGGGTCCGTCCTGGCCGGTGACGCCCTCACCCGGTGGCGCGCCCACCCGGCCGACGCCACCGACTGCGAACTGCTGGACTCCCTGGTCGACAGCCTGACCGCGCTGCTCAGGTGCGCGGTGGCCGCCGCCGACGAACGCGTCACCGCCGCCTGGCGGGCCGAACCGGCCTCCTCCGCGGTGGCGCCGGGCGGCCCCGACCCGGAGTCCGGCGAACGGATCGGCCTGGTCGTACGGCGCTGGCGCCGGGTCCTGGAAGAACTCGCCGAAGAGGTCGTACGGGAGCTGGAGCGGCCCGCCGCACCCGATCCGGAGGCCGTGGCGGCCCTGCTCGCGGCGGCCCTGCTGGGCGGGCGGCGGGCCCGTTCGGCGGGCGAGCGGCTGGCCGAGCGGATCGGCGCCCAGAGCGCGCTGCGGCTGCGCGACCGGGGCGGCGAGCTGGTGACGACGTACATCGAACGGGTGCTGCACGCCGAGCGGGACCGCCGGCTGGCGCCCATCGACGCGCTGGACGTGACGCCGGAGCCGCAGGCCGAGCTGATCGCCGCGCTGTCCGTGACGAAGAAGGAGAGGTGACGTCGGTGACCACGAAGGCCACGGAAGCCGCTGGGCCGAGCGCGGCGAGCGGGGCGGGTGAAACGGGCGGGGTGGGCGTGGCGACCGCGCCGGACGCCCGGGAGCCGGGCGGGACGGACGCGTCGGAACGCGGCGGCTGGGACGACGGGCTGATCGCCCGTCGGGCGGTCGAGCGGGGCGGCCCGGCGAAGGCCGGCGGCGCCCTCGGCGAACTGCGGGCCTGGGACGGGGAACCGCCGCAGGAGCACGGCGACGTACCGCCCGGCGGCGGGGAGTACGGGGACGAGCTGCGCGTACGGCTGGACGCCCTGCGGGAACTGGTGGGGCTCTCGCGGGCCCGCCTCGAAGGGCGGACGCTGCACGAGGCCGGCCGGGTGCTGGACGAGGCCGTCGCACGGCGGCGGCTCTCCGCGCAGCACACCGTGGTGGCCATCGCCGGCGCGACCGGAAGCGGCAAGTCCACACTCTTCAATTCCCTCGCGGGAGTGAGGATCTCGGAGACCGGGCTCAAGCGGCCCACCACCTCCGCGCCGATCGCGTGCAGCTGGACCGACGGGGCGGCCGGCCTGCTCGACCGGCTGGGCATCCCCGGCCGGCTGCGCCGACGCCCGTTCCAGGCCGGGACGGGCGCCGGGACCAGCGGCGACGAGGGGCTGCGCGGGCTGGTCCTGGTCGACCTGCCGGACCACGACTCGGCCGTCACCGCCCACCGGGAACAGGTCGACCGGGTACTGGCCCTGGTGGACGCGGTGATCTGGGTCGTCGACCCGGAGAAGTACGCCGACGCCGCCCTGCACGAGCGCTACCTGCGCCCGCTCGCCGGGCACGCGGAGGTCACCTTCGTCGTCCTCAACCAGACCGACCGGCTGCCCGGCGACGCCGCCGACCTGGTCCTCGACGACCTGCGCCGGCTCCTCGACGAGGACGGCATGGCGCTCGGCGAGTACGGCGAACCCGGCGCGACCGTGCTCGCGCTTTCCGCCCTCACGGGTGACGGGGTGGAGGAACTCCGCGAGCTGCTGCGCACGTTCGTCACGGAAAGGGGCGCCGCGGGGCGGCGGCTGGCCGCCGATGTGGACGCGGCGGCGGCCAGGCTGCGCCCGGTGTACGTGGCGGAGGGAAGGGCGGGGCTCGGGGAGCGGGCCAGGGAGGAGTTCGGCGACCGGCTGGCCGAGGCGGTCGGCGCGGCGGCGGCGGGCGAGGCGGCCGAGCGCGAATGGCGGCGCCACGCGGGCCGCGCCTGCGGTACGCCGTGGCTGCGGCTGTGGCGCTGGTACGACGCCCGGCGCACCCCGGGCTGCGGCGTCCCGGCCGGACAGCGGCCGGGCGAGGCCAAGGACATCGAGGTGACGGCCCGCCAGCGGGTCGAACAGGCGGTGCGCACGGTCGCCGACGCGGCCACCACCGGGCTGCCCGGCCCCTGGGCACAGGCCGTACGGGAGTCCGCGGTGCGCGGCGCCGAGGGCCTGCCGCAGGAACTCGACGCGCTGGCGGTGACCGCCGGGGCCCCGCGGGGCAACCCGCCGCGGCCCGCGTGGTGGCCGGTCGCGGTGCTCGCCCAGGCCTCGATGACACTCATTCAGATCCTGGGCGGGCTGTGGCTGCTGGGCCAGGTGCTGGGCGTACTGGAACCGGACCTGCTGCCGCCGTTCCTGCTGATGCTGGCCGGGGTCGTCGGCGGCCCGGTGGTCGAGTGGGGCTGCTGGGCCGCCGCACGCGGCCCCGCACGGCGGTACGGCCAGGACGTCGAGCGGCGGCTGCGGGAGGCTGCGGCGGGCTGCGGCCGGGCGAAGGTGCTCGACCCGGTGGCGGCGGAACTGCTGCGCTACCGGGAGGTGCGGGAGCGGTACGTGACGGTCACGGGGGCGGCCCGCGCGGTGGACTCCGTTCCGCCGTGGAGCGGCTGACGGTGGGTCGAGGGTGACGGAGTTCTCCACAAGGGCCCGCTGATCCACAGGCCCAGCGGGAGACCGGGGATCCGCCCAGCATGGAGAACACCAGCCGGGACCCGGCTGGCCATGGAGGGGAGATCCGCGATGAACGAGACGATGGTGACCCTGGTGGGCAACGCCGCCACCGGTCCGATCGGCACCGAGACGGCACTGGGGCACGTGGTGAGACTGCGGCTGGCGGTGACGGCCCGGCGCTTCGACCGCGAGCAGCAGGCCTGGACCGACGGACCGACCAGCTTCTACACGGTGTGGGCGAGACGCTCCCTGGCGGCGAACCTGTCCTCCTCGGTCGACGTCGGCGACCCGCTGGTCGTGCACGGCCGACTGCGCGTCAAGGACGAGACCAGGGACGGCGAGCGGCGGTTCTCGGCGGACGTCGACGCCCTCGCGGTGGGCCACGACATGACGCGCGGCACATCGGCGTTCCGCCGGGTGGCGAAGGCGGACCCCAGTCTGGTGGAGCCCGCCGCGGTCCGGGCGGCGGACCCCCGGGCGCAGGGCGCGCACCCCGCCCACGCCGCTCGGACCGCGCACGAGGCGACGACCGTGCTCACCCTGCCCTTGGTGCCCGAGGTGCCGCCGGGCTGGGCGGCGGACACCCCGGTGAGCTGGGCGGCCAGGGGAGCCCCGGACCGGACCCCGGACCCGACCCCGGACCCGACCCCGGACGGGGCCGCGGTCGGGGCCGCCGACCGCGAGCCCGAACGGAAGCCGGAGCGGGCGGCCACCCGGAAGAAGGCGGCCCGCACGGCGGAGTGGACGTCCGCGCCGACGGCGGAACCGGCGGGAGCAGTGTCCTGAACATCCCTTATGTGCAGGTGACTTGTCGACAAGGTCAGGAGGGTTGAGCCCCGGGCGATAACGATTCCGATTCGGAATAGGACGTCAGGACGCATGGCGGGGGGTTGTTCGGCATTGCTTCCTTAGGATTCCCGGATACCCATGGGGCACTTGAGGTTGCAGGCGAGGCACACCCCACACACGCATCATGCGAACGAACCTCGCCCGGAGGGGACTTGCATGACTGCCGAACCACCGGCCACCGACCGGGGGCGCCGCACCGCCCGCCGCGATCGCCCGACCCGGGTACGCCGGCTGATCGCCGTCGCACTCGCCCCGGGCCTGCTCGCGGCGGGAGCGCTGGGCGGCGCGGGAAGCGCCGCGGCGGACGAGCGCCCGGTCGGCTCCGGCGGGGCCGCCGCCACCCTCGGCAGGCTGGCCGTCCACGGCCCGGTGACCATCCGTGACGCGGGCGAGGAGTGGAAGGCCGAGGCGGGGCTCTTCGAGATGGCCGTCACCGGCGGCGGCGCCCTGCAGAGCTACAGCGTCGACCTGCGGACCCCGGCGCGCGAGGGCACCACGTACAAGGAAGTCGGCTGGGACCAGTCCTCGCTGCACCGCAACAACAACGCCGGCAAGATCCGCTGGATCCTGGAGCACTCCTACCCCCAGGTCAACGACCTCGCCGCGCTCGCCGGGAAGGCCGGGGTCAAGGCGCTCGACGACAAGGCCGCCGCCGCGGGCACCCAGGCCGCGATCTGGCGCTTCTCCGACAACGTCGAGGCACTGCCGGCCGACCCCGGCGCGGGCCGGCTCGCCGAGTACCTGACGCGGGCCGCGCGCGACGCCCCGCAGCCGCCCGCCTCGCTCTCCCTGGACCCGCCCGCGGTGGCCGGACGCGCCGGGGAGCGGGTCGGCCCGGTGACCGTGCGCGCCCAGGCGGACCGGGTGACCGTCGGCCTCGCCGCCGACGCGCCGTACGGGGTCCGCGTCGTCGACAAGGCGGGCAGGCCCGTCACGGACGTCAAGGCCGGAGCCCAGCTCTACTTCGACATACCGGGCGACACCGAGGGCGGCACGAGCGCGCTCAGCGTCCAGGCGGACGCCCGGGTGCCGATCGGGCGGGCCCTCGTCAGCGACACCCACAGCCAGACCCAGATCCTGGCCGGGGCCAGCACCTCCACGGTCACCGCCGACGCGACCGTCACCTGGGCCGCCCGCAAGACCACCGGGGCGATCCCGGCGCTCTCCGCCAAGAAGGACTGCGCCAAGAGCGGTGTCGGCATCACGGCCGTGAACGCGGGCGACGCCGCGTTCACCTTCGAACTCCTCGGCTTCAGCCACACCATCGCGGCCCGCACGTCGCGCACGGTGACCATCCCGCTGCAGGAGGACCAGGCGTACGACCTGACGGTCTCCGGCCCCGGCGGGCTCCGCAAGAACTTCACCGGCGTACTGGACTGCGAGACGGCCGGCACGGTGGCGATCGGCACCGCGAACGCCCCCGCCAACCGTCCCACCCCGGCCACCGCCGGAAAGCCCACCCCGATCGCCACGGCCGACGACCAGAACCTGGCCGCCACCGGTGGCTCCGCCGCGACCCCGATGATCGGCTACCTCGCCCTCGGGATGCTCGTGGCCGGCGGCGGTGTGGTGTTCCTGCTGCGCAAGAAGAAGCCCGCGCCGGACGAGGAGTAGCCGCACCGGCCGCCACGGGCACCGGACACCCGCCCCTCGGAGGGAGTCCGGTGCCCGTGGCGTGTGCGGAAAAGGGGTGGAGCGAGCCGGAGTCCCGCTGCTACCTTCACGGTGGACCGTGAAGTCGTCGTAGGGAGGTGAGCCCCGTGAACCCAGTTACCCGTGGGTGCTCCCTCACTCCGCCACGGTCCGGCGGCTGACGTTCGGTGTCGCCGGGAGCGCCTGCGATCGAGGCACTCCCGAGGAGACACCGATGAACACCCCACCTTTCACGGCCGGTCCCGGCGAGCACGCGGTGACGGTCACCCGCGTCGCCGACGGCCAGTGGCACGCACTCGACGACGACCTGGTGGCCGGCCGCGGACACGCGGTGCGCCGGCCCGACGGACGCCTGTTCGTCAGCATCGACGCCTGGCACGAGGCCGCCTTCGCCGCACTCGCCGCGGCCATGCTCGCCGCACTGCCCCGCCCCCTGCACGCGGTGGTCGACGAGGCCGACACCGGCCTGACGGCCCGCTGGCGAAGGGCCGGTTTCACGGTCCGGCGCCGCGAGTGGGAGTACGCCGTACCGACCGACCCCCGGACCACCGGCCTCGGCGCGGTCCTGCCCCCTCCCGGCGTGACGGTCGTGCCCGCCGGGAGGGCCGACGAGGACCTGCTGCGGGCGGTGGACCGCGCGGTCCGCGACGAGGTCGAGGCAACCGTCGGATGGCGGGACATGCCAGCGGAGGTGGTCCCCCGTCCCGCGGGCGACACCCTGCTCGACCCGTCGAAGTACGCGGCCGCCGCGACGCCGGACGGCTATCTGGGCCTGATCAGGGTGGTGACGGCGATCAGGCCGCGCATCGGCCTGATCGCCGTCAGGTCCGGCGCACAGCGCCGCGGCATCGCACGGGCACTGCTGGCCCACACCCTGCACGCACTGCACCGCTCCGGCTTCGACGAGGCCTGGGCCGAGGTCCACGAGTCCAACCACGCGGCCTCGGCCCTCTTCCGGGGCGTCGGCGCCCGCCCGGTGAGCAGCAACCTGGAGCTGGTGCGATGACCCAGCACAAGAACGTCATCGAGGTCGAGGGCCGCGTCGTCGAGTGCCTGCGCAGCGCCATGTTCACCGTGGAACTCGACAACGGCCACCAGGTGCTCGCGCACATCAGCGGAAAGATCCGCAAGAACTACATCAAGATCGTGCTGTCGGACCGGGTGCTGGTGGAACTCCCGCCGTACGACCTGACCCGCGGCCGCATCGTCTTCCGCTACCGCAACTGACCCCGGCGGCCCATCTCCCCGCCCCCTGACCCCGGAGTCCCGGTCCCGGCACCCCCGCGACCGGGACTCCCGGCACTCCGGGCCCGGCCCCCGGCACCGGACATCGACGCTCGGTGACGGCCCGGTCACCCCGACGGCCCCGGAACGTCCAGGTCACGGGCGCCGGGCGATACGCGTTTCCCCCGGCCCCTGGCCGTCAGGCAAGATGGGGTGTTTTTGCCGAGTGCGATCACGCAAAGGGCCCCTGACCAGCGAGGGAACCGCCGATCAGGGGCCGGGCACGGGCCGTGGGCCGTCTGGAGGCCGTCAGACCGCTTCCGGCAGTTCCTCCGGGTTGATCCTCCGGAACACCGCCGACAGGGCCTTACGCGTCCGCTCCTCGCTGCTGGGCATCAGGTGGGTGTAGATCCGCAGGGTGAACCCGGGGTCGGAGTGCCCGAGGTAGACGCTCAGCGCCTTGATGCTCTCCCCGCCGTCCAGGAGCACCGAGGCGTAGAAGTGCCGCAGGGCGTGCATCCCGTCGTCCGGCGCGGCGGCGTAGCGCTTCTCCCCGGGCTTCCTCAGCGGGATGACGCCGGCGGAGGCCAACGCAGGTTTCCACACGTAGTCATCGAAGTAGCTGCGCCAGATCGCGTTTCCCACACCACTGGTGAACACCAGGGTCCGTGCCACGAGCGGCCCTTCCGGGGTCTCCCACGGCAACTTGACCTCCACTGGCGGAAACCGACGCATGTGGAGCCGAAGGGCGTCCGCCACTACCGGGCTGAGCGGCGCGTCCCGCAGCCTGCGCCGCTTGGGCGGGGCGAACACTAGGGTCCCGCGCACTCGCTTGACCTGCTGCCGTACGTGAAGCCACCCGGTGTTGAAGTCGATGTTCTCAGCGTCCAGGCCGAGCACTTCCCCTTGCCGCAGTCCACCACCGCCGGCCGCGTCCACGGTGGCGGCGTACCGGTCGGGCAGTCCGGCGCGGACAGCGAGCACACGGGACTCAGGCCACGGTGTGATTAGCCGGGGGTCAGGTTCCGGAGGCTTGACCGACTGGGCGTGACAGGGGTTCGACCGGATCACCCCGTCGTCCACCGCTGCGTTGAACAGCGAAGACACCGAGTCGTAAATGGCACGGCGGTACGTCGCATTCGGCAATGCCGTCTTGAGCGCGTTCAGCCAGGTCCGCATGTGCTCCGGCTTGAAGGACCCCATCGGGCGCGAACCCAGGTACGGCACCGCGTGCAGCCGGATACGCCGATCCACGACTTCCTGACTGCCCAGATCCGTGGTCAACCCGCCCAACCACTTCACGGCGTACTCCCCGAACGTGATCTCTCCAGCCTTCGGGTCGATGTACTGGCCCGCATCCATGTCGGCTTGAATGCGCGTCAGCCACTTCTCGGCAAGCTTCTTCTTCCGGTCCGCGAAGCTCTTGGACTGCTCCGTGCCGTCCGGCCCGACGTAACGGGCGCGGTAGCGCAGCCCGATGCCGTACCGGTCGCTCCTGACCCGGACTTCCTTGCCGTTGGCGTTGATCGTGGTCTTGTACCAGCGGTCTTGGATGTGTCCGGCCATCAGGCTGCCTCCACTTCCATGAGGGATTCGACCCACGCGCGCAGGTCGGCTGGGTCATAGCGGAGGTGCCTGCCGACGCGGAACCCCTTCGGGCCGGTGTGCTTGCGCCGCCACTGGTAGATGGTCTCGATGGGCACGCCGAGGAGATCGGCGACGTCGGTCGGCGTCAGGTACCGGTCGGGCAAGGTGCGTTGCATGGTCACCACTCCTGTTCGTCGTGCAGGTCGGCGAGGGCTTCGCGGGCGGTTTCGCGGTTGAGCTGGATGCTGCGGGCGATGCCTGCGGCGAGGGCGGATTCGCCGGGGGTGTGGCCGTGGCCGGCGTACTGCCAGGCGGCGAGGACGAGCACGGTGTCCGGTTCGCGGTCGTCCAGGCCACGGGCGGTGTGTTCCTGGGCGGCGCGGTAGTCGGCGCGGACCTGCCGCATGGCTCCGAGGGTGGTTGAGTAGTGGCGGGACTTGGAGCTGAAGTGGCCTCGGAAGCCGAGCATGTGCGCCCACGCCCACAGCCGCCGGTCCGGGTAGAGCGGGTCGAGGTCCCAGCAGGCGCGGATGAGGCGGCGGGCGTGGTCGGGGACGTGGTGGCGGTCGAGTTCGGCGAGTTCCCCGATGCGTCGGTCGAGGGTGCCGGTGGTCTCGGCTGCTTTGGTGGCGTACTTCGCCACGTATGAGGCGACCGCTTGCTCGGTGATGTCGGTGCCGTTGTCGAAGGCGCGGATCGGCCGGACGTCGATCTGTGTTCCCCATCGGAAGGTACGGGCCGGTTGCTCTCCGGCGGCGGGGACCGAGACGGACGTGTATCCGTGGGCGGCGGCGGCCCTGATCGCGTCGTCCAGCACGGCGGTCGTGGCCCATGCCGGGGGCGGTGAGTCCGGGCCGTCGGGTCCGTCGACGCGGATCACGGCATGGAAGTGGATGGCTCCGCGTTTCTGGAACTCTGCGACCTTGCCGAAGGACAGCCGGGCGCGGTCGGTGAAGTCGCGTTGGGTCAGGCCGGCGCGGGCGGCGAGTTCGCGGCGTAACCGGTTGGTGAAGCGCTGCCACAGCTCCCCGGCGTGGTTGTTGAACAGCACCGCGCCGGCGTAGTCGTACGTGGCCGGGTCGAGGGCGGTGCCGAGCAGGGTGTCTCCGTCGGGGTGGGTGGTGCCGCAGCGGCAGCGGCCGGAGGCGGGCCGGTTGTGGACCGGGCCGAAGGACGGGGCGGTCAGGGTGGCGAACGCCCGGGGGTGGTCCCGGACGGTGGCGGGGATGTCCTTGCCGCGGTCGCCGACGAGTCCGGCGCGGATCAGGTGGTAGGTGTCGCCGGCGTAGGTGTAGGCGCAGGAGGGGCAGCGGGAGGCGCGCCGGTTGCCGCACGCGATCCGCAGCCTTCCGCCCGGCTCACCCTCGGTCGAGTAGTGGTGCCGGGTCTGGCCGGTGGTCTTGTCCTTGGCCAGGGTCCAGCCGGTGAGGTGGATGGGTTCGGCACAGCCGCCGGTACGGCGGATCTGGTCCTGCCAGCGGTCGAAGCCCGGGGACCCGGCCACCCGCAGGAGGTCCCCCAGGGTGGTCGGGTCGAGGCCCGCCAGGGTGGCGGTGTTGCTCACACGCACACCTCCTGCCGGCAGGTCAGGAACGCGACGCCGATCCACCGGGTGTAGGCGGGCGGGATGGCTTCGGTGAGTTCTTCGCGGACGTCGGTCCAGGTGATGCCCATGGCCTGCTGCATTTCGGTGACGGTGGCTTTGCCGCCGCCGGCTCCGTAGGCGGCGACGTAGGGGCCGTCCCGGTAGACGCCGTGGCGGTAGCCGCGCACGTATCCCCGGTGGCGGGGGTGGGCGGGTTGGGCGGTGGACCAGTTGCCGAGTTCGAAGGTCCGGTGCCGGAGCACGCCGAGCCCGAACATCTCCCCGCACAGGGTCAGATCCTTGCGGACGGGGGCACGCCCGTTGGGTTGCTCGATGACGTACGGCAGACCGGTTGCGTCCAGCAGGGTGCGCAGTTCGGGGATGAGCTGGACGTGGTCGCGTCCCCAGCCGCGTGAGGCGTTGGTGCCGACCGTCAGCGCGCACCCTGCCTGGCAGGGCGGGGATGCGTGGATGAACGCGTACTGGCCGATGTCGCCGGTGGTCAGGAGCCGTTGCAGGTGGGCGAGTGCGTCGCCCTGGTACTGCGGGAAGGGGTAGTTGGGGCGGGGTGCGAGGTCGACGCCGTCGACGTCGAAGCCGGCGCGGTGGTAGCCCATGGCGGCCCCGCCGGCGCAGGAGAACAGATCGAGCACCCGCAGCCCGTTGCGCAGGGTCTCGGTCATCGCCGCTCCTCCCGTGCGTTGTCGTGGGGGGTGTGGGCGTCGATCCACTCTTCGGCGCAGACCTTGTGGCAGGGCCGTCCTCGGTCGGAGCGGAGCGGGGTGGGCTTGCCGCAGCAGACGCAGGGCTTGTCGCCGGTGTGGTCGTAGTGCTGGGGCGAGTTCCAGTTCAGGAGGGTGCCCATCACACCCACCTCCCGGCCGGGACGGGGGCGGTGCGGCGGGCGGTGCGGGTGCCGGTGCCGTGGCAGGCCCGGCAGATGGCGGGGACGACGTGGCGGGAGCCGTCGGCGTGCAGGGTGCCGGTCGTGATGGCGACGATGGGGAAGCCGTCGCAGTCCGGGCACACGCGTGCCATGGGGCCGGGGCGGTAGGCCATGATGGAACTTCCTTCCGGTTGAGAGATCGGGTGGGAGCACGGCGTCCGGGGCGGCGGAAACTTGGCGGTAGAGGCCGCCCCGGGGGCCGGTCAGCGGCGGCGGCGGTTGCGGCGCGGCGGGTCGATCGGCGGGATGTCGTCGTAGGCGCGGCGTCCGGCCTCGAAGGACTCGCGGTCGGTGGTGCCGTTGCCGAGCTGGCGGGCGATCTGGTTGACCTTCTTGCGGTCGCCGTGGCGCTTGGCGATGGCGTACTCGCGGCCGAGTTCGGCGGCGGCCGGGTCGGCCGGGGCGGGGTCCTGCTTGCGGCTGAAGAGGCCCATGACGATCTGTTCCTTTCAGTGGTGGTTGATCTCGTCGCGCAGGGTGCGGACGAGGAAGAGCACGACGAGCCCGGACACCGACAGCGCGACAGCCGTCACGGCGACCGCCAGCAGCAGCGACACGGCGATCGAGGCCAGCGCCAGGGCTCCGGCGACGCCCCCGGCGGCGAGGGCGACAGCAGCGCCGGTCGAACGCGGCAGCCGGGCGACCAGACCCGCCGGCGCGGGGACCGAGGCGGGGACCGGGCTTGAGTCGGTGGGCGGGGCGGCCGGGGTGTGAGCGGTCAGGACCGGGGTGTCCGGGGTGGGAAAGCGAGGCTTGAACACGGGTTTTCTCCTGTCTGCGGGTTACTTGACGAGCGAGTCGAGGGCGGGGGCGATGATGCTGTCGGCGAGGAGGAACCCGCCCAGGAGGAGCAGGGCGACGAGCCAGATCGGCGGGCGGGTGAGCTTGATCCCGAGCCAGCCGACGACGATCACGGCAAGCCAGAGCGGAACGTCCATGACGAGTGATCTCCCTTGAGGTCAGCGGGGGTTGCAGCGGTGGGCGCGGGCCGCGAGTTCAGCGGCCGGACGGGACAGGTAGGAGGCGGACCAGTCGCAGCCGGGGGCGGTGCAGGCGGCGGCGTGGGCCTCCCGGCCGTAGCGGTCGGTGTAGGTGCCGATCTCGACGGGGCCGATCCGGGTGGTGTCGCGGAATCGGTAGCGGGTCATAACAGGGCTTCCTTTCAGGCGAGTTGGGCGGCGATGGCGTCGGCCATCGGGGCGGGGACACCGAGGCGGGCGCGCAGGGTGTCCGGGGCGATCGGGGTGCCGGTGCGGGTCTGGTGTTCGTCGGCGACCTTGCGGGCGTATGTCAGCAGCGCGTCCGGGATCACCGGTGCAGGGATGTCGGCCGGTACCGGTGCCGGGTCCGGGGCGGTCGCCGGAGGCAGGGCCGGAGCCGCTTCGGCCGGCGGGGTTTCCTCCGGCATGGGGCGGGTGATCTCCACCGGGGTGGGATCCTCATCTCCTTGCACGGGGGCGGGGTCCGCGGCGGGTGCAGGGTTCGGGGTGTGGACCAGGAGGGTGCCGCCGAGGAAGGCGAGGGCGGGCCAGCCAGCGACGAGAATGCGGAGCCAGGCCGGTACGTCGGCCAGGTCCAGGAGCCCGGCGGTGGCGACGTTCGCCCCGAGGGAGGCGGCGAGCGCGACCAGGAACCAGGTCCAGGCGGCCCCGGCCGGCCGGTGGGCGGTGCGCAGGATGCGGAGCTGTCGCCAGGCAGCGACCAGCAGCAGGTCCACGCTGATCGGGTAGGCCCAGGCTTTCCAGCCATCCTGTCCGGCTGCGGCGGCGATGTCGTGCAGGTGGGCGAAGGACAACGCTCCGGCGATCACGGCCTGCACCAGCAGGGCGTCCGGGCGGACCGTGGGGCGGGGCACTACTTCCACCCCAGATCAGTGAACGTCCGGTCTTCGACGTGGTGGGATCCGGCGATCAGGTAGCCGATGTACTCCTTCACATCGGATCGCACGTCCTTGAGGTCCAGGCCGTAGTCCAGCGCCCAGGCTTCGGCGTCGACATCGACGGTGATCGTGATGCGTACCTTCATGGCCGTCTCCTCCCTTCAGGGATTGGGGCCAGCACCGGGCGGGGCTCTCGCAGTCCTGCCGCCCGGTACCGGCGGGGATCACTCAGCGAGGGGCGTGTTCGCCGGCACCGAAGCAGCGCAGGCACATCCCGGTCTGCTCACCGGCCGGGCGGCGGGAGCGGCCGACTCGGATGGGCGCGGAGACTTCTCCGGTGCCCTTGCACGGCTTGCACGGCACCGGCTTGACCGGGGCGGGCTTCTTCTTCGCGGTCGTCTTGCGGGCGGGCGTGGCCATGGGGTGGTGCTCCCTTCGGTTTCGGGCATGGGCGGGGTAGGGACCTGGTGCGAGGCGGTCGCGCCGGCCGTGGGGCAGGGGGTGTGTCAGGCCGGTTCGGGGGCCAGTTCCACCAGGGCACCGGCCGGGGCCGGGACGGGGCGGAAGGCGTCCAAGGCGGACAGGTCCGGCGTCATGTGCGCGTGCTTGGCACAGGCCGCCACCGCATCCGGGAGCGAGGTGAACGGGGCGCGGATCCGGGCGAAGCCACCAGTCGGCAGTGCGGCAACAGCGGTGCCGGGGCGGGTCGGGGCGATCGCGGTAACCACGCCGACCGCACGCGGGCTCACGTCCCCAAGCGCCATCTTCGCCGAGCCTTCATCGTTGACCCGGTGTGCCACCCGGCCGGTCAACTGAGCGCGCAACGAGGTGGCACCGGGGCCGAGTTCGGAGCCGAAGCGCTGCCCGCAGATCTCCAGGTACATGCCCGCAGCACGGCCAAGCTGAGCCAGACGGATCAATTGGGTGACCAGGTGGTCACGGCGCTTCTCATCCGCCTTACTCGTCAGAAGGAACAGTTCGGCGATCTCGTCCACGAACAGCACCAGCGGCACCGGCCGGATATCGTCCGGCAGGCCCCAGATATCCGAGGTGATCGCGTCCAGCGGGGCGTCCGCAGGGAGGTTCTGGGCTGCGCAGACCAGCTCGAACCGGCTCGTCATCTCTCCCACCAGCGCATCCAGCAGGGCACCAGCTTCATCCGGGGTGACCGCGAGGGCGGAGAGCCGGCGGGCGAACGGGGCCAGCTCCACACCCCACTTGCAGTCAATCCCCACCAGGGCGACCCGCTGCGGGGCGAGACCCTTGATCAGCCCGCGCAGATACACCGACTTGCCCGACTCGGTGGCTCCGACCACGAGTTCGTGCGGCGTGGCGCGGAAGTCCCGCAGGTGAGCGGAGCCATCGGCGCACACGGCCACCGGCACCCGCAGCAGACCGGCACCGGGCTTGCCCGGCATGACGACCCTGCGCAGCACGTCGTACCCGATCAGCCGAACTTCCAGATATCCGGGCTTCAGGGCACGGACGTGGACGCCGTGCATCCGCCAGGAATGCCGCAGGCGTTCCGTCGCCGCTTCGAAGTCCTGGACTTCCTGCCCCGGGCGCATCCGCAGCCGCAGGACCAATCCGGAGCGGGTGATCCTCACCCACCGGATGCCCGGCATAATCCGCACCGGCTCACGATGGGTTGCAGCGGCGATCCACAGCCGGGAGCGGGAGGGAGGTTCGGTCAGCCCGCAGGCTTCCATCACCGACCGGAACGACGCCCGGATACGGATCAGGGCCACCAGGGAGCCGAAGCCGAGCCAGTACCAGGCCGGACGCCGCCACCGCAGCACCCCCAGCCCGACCACGATCAGCACTAAGCCGATCAACGACACGATCTGTCCGCCACTCACCGGGGATCAGCCCTTGCCGTTCGAGGCTGCCGGGAGGTGAGCCGGGGTGATGGCCACGCAGCGGAACGCGATCCCGTGCCGCTTCTGACCGCCGAACTCGTTCTCCCACGGCACCGCCACCAGGCCCGTTAGAGACACCAGCGTGCCCATCGGCAGCTCGTCGGAGACACCGGTCTGCGGCACCGACACGGTCATCATGTCCGTCTCACCGTTCGCGGCGAACACCACGCCCAACGTCATCATCTGGGCACCGGTCTGCGAGTCAACCGCGATCTCACCGGTCCGACGGTCCTAGACCTTCGTCTCCGGGGGCTTCGCCACCATCACCGTGGCGGCGGACGTGTCGACGGGGAACTGACGCATAGCTGCGCTCCTAGGTTGAGTTACTCGACGTACTTAGTACGTCATGTCTTCTTGAGAATGAACCTGTCTTACTTGGTGTGTCAAGTGGTTGTTCTCGACTCGTGTCGGTGCCATGTGCTGCACTTGGTACAACAACCGCGAAGAGGGGTCATGGCCGAGTTCAACGGGAAGCAGCCGGCGTACTTGCAGATCGCCGACGAGTTCAAAGCGAAGATCCGGGAAGGCGAGACGGCTCCCGGGGAGAAGTTGCCGTCTGAGTCCGAGTTGATGGCTCAGCACGGGGTCTCACGCACGGTCGCCCGCCAGGCGATCTCGCGCCTTCGTGAGGACGGATTCGCAATCTCGCATCAGGGCAAGGGCAGCTTCGCCGCGCTCCCGAGCGACGCAACCTCCACCCAGCACAGCCCGGAGTTCGAGCAGATCACTCAGTTTCTAACCGAGGTGCGGGGCGATGTCCGTCGACTGACGGAGCGGATGGAACAGCTAGAGGACCTTGTCCGGCAGCAGTCGAAAGAGCGTTGATCACCCTTTCGGCTCGCCGGGCAAGTTCCGCTACTTCTCCGCTAAGTTGCTCGACTTGCTCAGCCAGCATCGACCGTTCTTCCAAGGTCAACACCATGGTGGCCCCCTTGCCCCACATCTGATCTGACAGCCCCTGCGGTTGGCAGTAACGCTAGGACCGGTTCGCAGAAGCACCCCGGAAAAATCCTCCGGGGTCCCGTGTAGAGACGGGGAGAAGCTCATCCCATGCGAGGAATGACGACGAACCTGACGATCGGTGAACGAGTTGCCTGGTACCGCCGCAGGCGGGGCCTGTCACAGGAGGTGTTGGCCGGCCTGGTCGGGCGTACGGTCGACTGGCTCAGCAGGGCCGAGAACAACAGGCTGGAGCTGGACCGCTTATCGGTGATCAAGACGCTCGCCGACGCGCTGGACGTCTCCCTCGGTGACTTGCTAGCCGAGCCGACGCTCATGGACTGGACGAACGAGAGCGGCACCCGGACTGTCCCGGCTCTGCGATCTGCCCTGATGAACTACCGCCAGCTCACGCCGATTCTCGGAGTTCCGACCGAGGGTGAGCCCACCCCGCTGAACGACCTGCGATCGAGCGTCGCCGACGTCTGGGACGCCTACCAGGACTCTCGCTATGGGCTCGCAACCCGTCGTCTCCCCCTGCTGCTAGCCGACGCCTTGATCGCTTGCCAGGCGACGAGGGCCATGACCGCGAGCGCGCACACGAGTTGACGGCAATGACCTACCAGAGCGCCGCGATGGTCCTCACCAAGCTTGGGGAAACGGATCTCGCGTGGATCGCAGCCGATCGAGGTCTCGCAGCAGCTCAGCAAGCCGGGAACATGGTCGTCACCGGCTCTCTCTTCCGATCGGTGGCCCACTGCCTGCTTTCCAACGGCCGCTACAGTGCCGCTGTCCAGCTCGTTGGCGACGCGTCTGATTACCTTCGTCCGGGACTCGCTGACGCCACCCCGCAGTTCCTGTCGATCTACGGGACTCTCTTCCTCGCGGGCTCAATGGCCGCTGCGCGAGGGGATGACCGGCAGGCGACGCAGGAATTCCTGGCCGAGGCCGACCGATCTGCCCAACGCCTCGGGCAAGACGCGAACTACGTATGGACCGCGTTCGGACCAACCAACGTGGACATTCACCGAGTGGCGACCGCTGGCGAACTCGGTGACATGCAGATCGCAGTAGACCTAGGTCCAGGCATCGACACGACGGGTCTGCCGACTGAACGTCGAACCCGGCACAACCTCGAAGTGGCACGCGCGCTGAGCGCGTTCAACCGCGTGGACGAAGCGCTCGCCATGGTCCTGCAAGCCGAGAGCTGGGCACCTGAACAAGTACGTAGCCACTACATGGCACGGGAACTCGTCCTGTCGTGGGTACGCAACCAGCGCGGCCGTCCGAGTCGCCCCATGGCAGAACTGGCTGACCGGCTGCACGTCGTTTGACGTAGGTACGCTCGGGCGCATGACGGCGATGAACGAGCACGAAGCGAAGATGGCGCACCCGCGTATGGCTGCGGGTGCGCTCTTCTTTGATGAGGCCGGACGACTGCTCATGGTGGAGCCCACCTACAAGGGCTACTGGGACATCCCCGGCGGGTACGTCGAAACCGGGGAATCGCCATTGCAGGCAGCCGGTCGGGAAGTCCGCGAAGAACTCGGCATCACGCCGCCGCTCGGGGCCCTTCTGGCCGTCGATTGGGCTCCCAGCGACCGCGAAGGTGACAAGGTGCTGTACCTCTTCGACGGAGGCCAGATCGCACCCGAGCAACACGAGCAGATCACCTTGCAGGCCGAGGAGCTGAAGAGCTTCGCGTACGTGGAAGTCACCGAGATCAGCGCCCGCACAATCCCGAGGCTTGCCCGGCGAATCGCGGCAGCGATCCAGGCGCGGGAGACATCAGCCCCGGTCTATCTCGAACACGGGCAGGAGCCACGTTCAGCGGCGGCATAGGTACCCACCCCCTACGCTTGCTTCCAGGCCAGCCGGTGCCGAGCGACGGCAAAGACCCGCTCCACCTGTTCGGGGTCCAGTACACCTTCCAACGGACCGAGCGCTGATACTTCCCGCTCGCGGTAGACCCGAACGTCGAGGAGCGACGGCTCCCTGACGAGTTCGGCCGTTCCGACGAAGACAAGAACCGGCTGAACTTGGACAGCAACATCGCAGTACCGGGTCAGCACTCGCTGAACGCGCCGGGCTTCGGCACGGCTCTTGCGGAGGTACGGGTGCGGCGGCCCATGGTTGATCCGAACTGCGTCGTTGCCGACCCAAACGGCCTTGTCAGGGTGCCGCTTGGTGTTGATGCTGAAGACTCCGCCGGGGCCGATCAGCAGGTGATCAATATCCACTTCTCTCGGTAGCGGTACAGCGTGCAGCACATGCCAACCACCAGAAGTCAGCCGTGCCAGTTCGGCTCCGACAAGCTGCTCCCCGCGATAGCCGGTGCGCCATGTGTCCAGGTGCGACGGCCGCCGCAGCACCACGTCGAGCAGGCGAGTGACCGGAGCGGGTTTCTCCTTCTGGATCTTGTCTCGCACGCTTGCCCCTGCCCGGTTGCGGGCGAGGTCATAGTCCGGAGTGAGCGGTGAAAGCGATTCGTACTGCGGCTGTGTCGACGAGCGTGGAACCTTGGCAACGGTCGGAGGTGGAGGGTCCTGGTAGTCCGCAAGGGCGGCCAAGACAGCTTCGCGGTATTCCGGGCGAAGGAAGGTGACCTCTCCGGTCCTACGGTCCATCCACGCGACGGCCAGCCCGTCCGGCCGCATGACGTAGAGCCGATCATGCCCGTAGCGCCGCCATGCCTTGATCTGTAACTCGTCGCCCATGCCGCCCCCCAGTGGCTGTGCCGTACAGCCATAGCAGCAGCCCGCCGGGCAGCCCACAAGAGCACGTTGCGGTCAGAATTTCCCTACTTCATCAAGGGCCCGCGTACGCGGGCCTGGCCCTTGGCTGCAGGCTCTGCGGCTGCGCCGCCCGCCCGCTGCCTGGGCCGGAGCAACCGGCCCTGGTAGGGAACACCGCTCGTGGCTGGGGCGGTCGGCTCCACGGCTTTACCCACCTCCCCAGTTCGGGTCCCGCGTCGAGCAAGACCAGGGGGCCACTCGTTCAAATTCCGGGCAGGATCACAGCCTGCCCGAGTTGCCGGCCAGCGTACGGCCCCCTGATCATGCTCAACCCCAAACCGGGCAGGACACCGACCAAAGCCGCTCCGCCGACCTACTCTCTCGACTGGATGCCAATGCTCCCCGCCACTCCCGAGCACCCGCGTGCTCGCACTGTTCAATCCCTGGTACCGCCCCTTGGCATAGAATTCAGGGCTATTCCATCCCAGTACCGCCCAGTCGAAGACCGACGATGAACGCCACCTAGTTTATGTAGGGCCTCATGAAGACTCTGCACTGGGCAGGAGGCACCTCCTGTCCATTCCGCCCAAGCACTTCGGAGGGAACCTGCCTGAATTCGCGAGCTCCCGCGAGGAGCAGGTGATATGAACTCACTGACGAACCTCTCAACAGCATCGGCATCTCTAGCACGACGCAAAGCGGCAACTGCCGTGTCTGCGGCTACTTCCGCCAAGATGGCCTCAAGTTCTTTAACACGCCGCTCAGCCACCTCTAGAGCACTCTCGGCTCGCTCAACTCGGACGGTGAGACGTTGATCCTTTCGTTCGGCGACGATTTTCTCTCTACGCATACCTTGATTCCAAGGCTCAACGCCGTGGTCTTTGAGTAGGTATTTAACAGAAGCGAAAAGGACGTCGACGTCATCATGAGCGTTACCCAATAGGAAGTTGCAGGATCGACAGAGAACGCCGCGCACAACTCCGCTATCGTGACAATGATCTGCCGCAAATATTCCGGACTCGAATCCCGAGATGGTAGATGAGCAGATCATGCAAGCACCTATGGAACGAACGACCCTGGTCTGTTCCAAGGTCAGTCCGTACATACTTGCCGTCATTTGCAGCGCTTGCACCTCTGAGCGGCATTCGTCCCCGCAGTAACGAGCTCGTCCGGTGGGATCGAACGCTGTCCCACACTCCTCACAGTCCTTCGTACTCATACTTGGCGGCTACGCCTTCCATGTCTCTGCTGCTGACAACGGAGCCGACTTGATGCTTTAGACCGCTCACAGCGCAGCCAAGGTAGCAAGCAGCTCTGAGAGGGCATTTGATCTAGGCAGATTGCCCTTTCTGTCCTAGTAGGTTCCTCGCCAGGTTGGTGTGGTCTCGTCCGTTATGCGCTTGGCCAGGTTG
>NZ_JBIAMU010000010.1:0-341771 GCF_042874215.1 Streptomyces sp. NPDC004111 | reverse complement strand
GCCCGACCGCCCGCCCCCGGGACCCGCCCGCGGTGTTCGTGTTCGGGGGGGGGGGCCCGTTGCCCGGGTAACCGGGGGGGGGGGGGGGGCCGGCCCGGGGGGGCGGGGGGGGGGCCCCCGGCCCGCCGCCCCCTCCTTCCCCGCCTCCCTCTCCCCCGCCCTCACATCCCTAGGACAGCGAACAGATGAGCCTCCAGCCGGGCGATGCCCTCACTTCACACAATTTCGGGCTGCAGATCGACGGCGTGATGGTCGAGTACCTCGCCGAGGTCAGCGGCCTCTCCCTGGAGCAGGACGTCATCAGGTACCAGCAGAACAACGGCGCCACCGGCAAGTCCGGTGTGGCGCTGCTGCCCGGCACCCAGAAGGACGGCCAGTGCACCGTCGTGCGCGGTATGACGCAGTCGGCCTCGTTCACGCAGTGGATCAACGACTCGATCAACGGCCGCATGGGCACCGCCCGCAAGAACGCCTCCATCATCGTGATGGACTTCGAGGACAACCCGGTCAAGCGCTACAACCTGCGCAACGCCTGGTGCAGCAAGATCGACACCAGCACGGTGAAGGCGGGCGAGGCATCCGCGCTCACCGAGACCGTCACGATCGTCTTCGAAGAACTGGTCATCGAGTAGTGCGGCGTTCGTCCGCCGGGACCCGGGGCGCCATGGCGCCGGCCGAGGTCCCGGCCGAGGTTTCCGCCGCCCCGGGGGCGCCGTCCGCGCCGGAACCGGCGGTCGCGGTGCGCCAGGAGCGGCTGCGCACCGAGTTCCCCTTCGAGCTGCCGCGCGGCTACGTCGACGACTCGGACGTGGTGCACCGGCACGGCGTGATGCGGCTGTCGACGGCCCGGGACGAGCTGGTCCCGCTGCGCGACGTACGCGTCCAGGAGAACCCGGCGTACCTGTCGGTGGTCCTGCTGGGCCGCGTCATCACCCAGTTGGGGACGCTGCCGATGGTGCACGACGGGATCGTGGAGAACATGTTCGCCTCGGACCTGGCGTTCCTCCAGGACTTCTACCGGCAGATCAACGCGGAGGGCCACACCCGCGCCGCCGTGCACTGCCCGCACTGCTCGGAGCCCTTCGAGGTGGAGCTCGGCGGGAGCCGCCTGGGGGAATCGTGACGTACGCGACCGACCGGCTGCACGAGGAGATCGCGTACGTCGCCTACCACTTCCACTGGAGCCTGGAGACCATCCTGGACCTCGAACACCACGACCGCCGCCGGTACACGGAACGGATCGCGTCCCTGGTGACGCGCGGCCAGGAGGGCTGACGGGTGGGATTCCTGGACCGGTTGCGCGGTCGCCGGGACACCGCGGAGGAGCCGGGCGGCTCCCCGCACGGAGCACCGGCACCGGGCGCGGGAGCGACCGGCACCGACGGCCCCGGGGGCTCCTCCGCGGGGTCCGCGGGGACGGGCGCCGGCAGTGCCGCGTCCGGCGCTCCCGCGGCCTGGCCCGGCCTGCCGCCGATGGCGCGGGCAACGGGCGCGGGGAGCACCGGAGTTGCCGACTCCGGCTTCGGCGGGCGGCTGCCCACCTGGCAGAACCCGTCGTTCACCGCGACGGGGTCGCCCGCCGTGCTCGACGCGAAGACGAGTGCCGGGCTGCTCTCCGGTGCGCTGACGGCGCCGTCCCGGCCGCGTCCGGCCACCGGGCTGGAACAGTCGGCACGGCCGACACCGCTGAACTCTCCGGCCGGCATGCCGCCGGTGCAGCGGATGCCGGTCGCACCCCTGCGGGCGATTCCGGCGGCCGAGGGCACCAGCACCGCTCCGGCACAGCGGATCTCCCCGGAGGCCCGGGTGTCCCCGGAAGGGCCGGGGCGGCGGGTCCGGCCCGTACCCGCCCGGGAGCCGGTGCCCGCGACCTCTCGGACCGGGCGCGGCATACGGGCCACGCCCGTGCCCACGGACGCGCCCCGGCGCCGCGACAACCCGCTGACGCAGGCGTCGTCGGGGGCGGCGGCCGTACAGCGCCGTACCCTGCCCGCCGCCCCCCGTACCACCCGCACCGCGTCGCGGTCCGAGAGCGGCCAGGGGTCTTCGGGCTCGCCCGACACCGAACCGGCCGCCCTTACCGGCCCGTCCGCCGCGTCCCCGGCCGCTCCCGTACGTACGGGGCCGGCCGGGGACGCGGCACGCACCGCGGACGCCCGCACCGCTCAGGCTCCGATCCCTGGTGCCGAGGCCCCCGGTGTGCCGGTCTCCGATGCGCCGGTACGACGCGGAGCGGCCGGTCCCGCCGTGCAGCGGTCCGGCGGCACGCCTTCCGGCCGTACGGCGACCAGCGGTACGCGGTCCGACGCCACGCCTTCCGCCCCTACGACGACCAGCGGTACGCCGGGTGCCCCGGCCCGTGGCGCGGCAGCCGACGGCCCAGGAGTCCGGTCGGCCGCCGCGGCGTCCCCGGGCCCGGCTCCGGCGTCCTCCGCCGCTGCCGCTCCGCCGTCGCCGTCCGCGCCGCCGGTGCAGCGGGCGGTACGGTCCCCGCAGCCATCCCCGGCCGCCTCGGCTCAGTCCGCTTCGCCTTCGGGCAGTGCGGTCGCGGCCCAGCCCAACAACCCTGCTGCGAAAGGCACTTCGGCGCCGCAGGCACGCGCCTCGGCCCCGGCACCCTCCGGCACGTCCGGCGTCCCCGTACGCCCGGCAGCACCGTCCGCCGACCGGGATTCCGGTGGCGCGTCGGCGAGCGGACCGTCACCGCGTACCCCGGCACCGGAGGAACGCGGGCCCTCCGCTCCCGCGTCGGCGCCCGTGCAGCGCAAGAGCGCCACCGCTCCGGACGTCGGCACCGGCGCCCGTCCGACGGCCGCCCGTCCGACGGCCTCCCGGTCCGACTCCGGTGGCCCGGCCATCCCGCCTTCCGTACAGCGCACCGCATCCGCACCCACCACCGGGCCCGCCGCCTCCCGCACCCCCGGTTCCGGCGTCACGACCGGTGGCGGCACCACGGCGGACGCCCCGGTACAACGAGCCGCCAAGGGACAGGCCCGTACGCCGGACAGCGGTCCGACCGGCACCGGGACGCGCCCTGCGGCCACCTCCGGGAGGCGTGCGTCCGACTCGCGCCCCGGAGAGGGTTCTTCCGGCACCGCTTCCGCACCGAAGTCCTCGAAGTCCTCGGCGACGGCACCTTCTTCGGTGCCCGCGCCTCCGCCCATACGCCCCGACCGGGCAGCCTCAACCGCGCAGCCATCGGCAGCCCGCACCGGTGACGGCGGGACGGTCAACTCCCCTTCTTCCCAGTCCACTTCGCCGGGTAGGTCCGCCGCACCCGCTCCCGTGCAGCTGAAGCGCGCACAGCCCGCGGACGGGCGCGGGTCCGCGGAGAGCCCCGGCCCCGGTTCCTCGGCCGCCTCCTCCGGGCCGTCGTCCGCCCGTACTCCGGACAGCCCCCGTCCCGTGGAGCGCGCCGACCGGCACCCGGCAGCAGCGAACCCGGCTCCGCCCGCCGTTCAGCGTTCCGCACAGCACGGCCCGGGTACGGCGGCACCTCGTCCCGGCACACCGGCCCCCTCGGCGGACCGTTCCGCGCCGGGCGCGCCCGGCGTCGAGCACCCCCGGGCCGCCGGTACCGCGGGCTCCGAGCGCCCCGGCACCACGGCCGCGCACCCGGTCCAGCGGTCCGCCCGGCAGCCGCTTGCGGGCGCCGCCGAATCGACGTCCCCCGCACCCCGCGCGGAACGAAGCGGCACTTCGGCGGGCAGCGGAGCGACCCCGGTCGTGCACCCGCTGCCGCCCGTCCAGCGCAGTGCCTCCGCCCGGCGTCCCGGTCTCGGCGCACCGCTCCCGTCGACGTCGGGAACCGCTGCTCCGGCCCCGGCTCCCCGCGCGGTCGCGCCCGCTTCCACGGCTCCGTCCGTTACTCCGTCCGTTCAGACCTCCCGGGCCGCCGCCGCAGCGACGAACGTGCCCGCCGCGTCACCGGCTTCGCCGACCGCGCCGACGGCCGCACCCAGGGCGCCCGCCCTGCCGACGGCCCCGTCCGCCGGCAGCTCCGCCGTCCCTCCGCAGCCGGCCCCCGCGCCGCAGCCTGCCCCCGCACCTCAGTCGGCCCCCGCGCCGACGGTGGCCCGGCGCCGCTCGCCGCTGGGCGCGCCGCTCCAGGCCGCACCGGCCGACAGCGCACCGCTCGCCGCACCGGGCGGCATGCCCGTCCCCGCGGTCTCCGTACCCCGCACGGCGGGCGCCGCTCCGCCGCAGGTGCAGCGTGCCGTCACACGCACTGCTCCTGCGGCCCCGGCCCCGGCCGGTCCACCGGGCGGTGCGCCCCTGCCGCCCGTCGCCACAACTGTCCTGCCCGTCGCCACAACCGTCCCGCCCGCCGTCACGGCGCCCGTACCTCCTGCCGCCACGGCACCCGCACCGCCGACCGTCACCGCGCCCACGCCACCGGCGGCCCCTACTCCCGCCGCCACCGGTCCCGCCGTCCAGCGGGCCGCCGCCGCACGTCCGGCGGGGGCCGCCTCGGTGGTTCCGCTGCGCCGGGCCGCCCGGTCCGGTGCGCCCGTGCCGCTGCCCGTCGCCCCCCTCAACGCCCCCGCTCCCGCGTGGTCGCCGCCCACCGGCCCCGCGCAGCCGGCACCTTCCGCCGGGCCCGTCGGCCCGGTGGGGCCCGTCGCCGCTCCGGCCGCTGCGGCCGCTCCTGTCGTGCAGCGTGCCCCGGGCGGTTCCGGCGGCTTCACTGGGGCGCTCGCCGCCGCGGCGGCGGCCACCGTCTCCTCGGCCATGAACCGCTTCACCGGTCAGTCGGCCCCGCAGCACGCGCCGCCCGGCGGTCCGCCGCCGCCCTACAGCCCGCCCGCCCCGCAGGGTCCGCCGCCGCCGTACTCGGCCGCCGCACCGGCCAACGGCTCGGCGCCGCCCCCGTACTCGCCGGTCCCCGTCTCCGGCTCCGAGCCGCCGCCCGGGTACTCACAGGCCCCGCCCGGCGGGTTCGACCCGGACGAGCTGACCGACTTCCAGCTCGACGCGCTGACGCACCGGCTGATCGGCCGGATCACCCGGCTCGTCCGTACCGAACTGCGGCAGGACCGGGAGCGGATCGGCCGGCTCCGGGACCCCCGGCACTGACCGGAGCGCTCCTGTCCGCCGCCCGTTCACCTCGTCCGTCCGTACACCCCGTCCGCCGTCCACCGCCCGTCACTCGCCACCCGCACCACCGCCGTCGGTCCCCGTCGCGGAGACCACAGAAAGAGGCCCCGATGCCCCGTCAGGACCCGGGCTCCACCATCTGGTTCACGCTGACCATCGACGGCGAGAGCCTCGGCTACTTCAACGGGTGCGACGGGCTGTCCTCCCAGGTGGAGGTCGAGCACCGGCAGGAGGGCGGCAACAACGGCTTCGTCTGGACGCTGCCGACCCGGCTCACCTTCTCCACCATCCGGCTGACCCGTCCGCTCACCCCGGACACCACGAAGGTCGCCAAGTGGATCTCCTCGGTGCAGACCGGGATCAAACGGCCCACCGCCCAGATCGCGGCGCTGCGGGCGGACGGTTCGGAGGTCGCCCGGTGGGGGCTGATCGACGTACTGCCCGTCAGCTGGCAGGGACCCACGCTCAACCCGGACAGTCCCGCCGTCGCGACGGAGGTCCTGGAGATCGCGCACCACGGCTTCACCGACTGACCGAGGACGAGCGGCCGAGGACGAGAGACGGCCGACGCAGGACCCCACCGGCACCGGAACCGGCGGGACGCAGGACCGCAGAGGAAGACCACGAAGACCCCATGGCCAACAGCAGCAAGGGCGCGGGCAAGAGCCTGGTACGCGCCACCCTCGCCATCCACGAACCGCCCCTGGGCACCAGCACCAACCCGGGCGGGCTGATCCGGACGTTCTCCTTCTCCTTCAACCCGTCCGAGCTCACCATCAGCCGCCGCGCCCAGTGGAAGGTGACGACGGCGCCCGCGGTGCGGGACGGTGCGAAGCCGGAGTTCCTGGGGCCCGATCCGCGCGAGATGAGCGTGGAGATCTTCCTGGACTCCTCGGCCAAGCCGACGAGCAACACCGTGCTCAAGCAGGTGGAGACGCTGCTGGGCTGCTGCGAGACGACCGCCAAGTCCATCGCCGCCGACCAGCCTTCGCCGCCGTGGGTGGTGTTCGAGTGGGGGGCGTTCGCCACGGCGCGCTTCGTCGCGTACGTCTCGTCGGTCGAGGCCTCGTACACCCTCTTCAGCACCACCGGCACGCCCATCCGGGCCACCTGCCGGATGCAGCTGCACGAGATCCCGTCCAAGACGAAGTACCAGAACCCGACGTCGGGGGCGCTCACCGCGCAGCGGGTGCACCGGGTGGTGGCGGGCGACACGCTCCAGTCGCTGGCCTGGCGGGAGTACGGGGACTCCACGGTGTGGCGGGCCATCGCGGAGGCCAACGGGATCGACGACCCGTCCCGGCTGCCGTCCGGTGTCGAACTGGTCCTGCCCGCCGCCGGGGAGGTGCGTCGCTGATGGTGCAGACCGCGTTCTCCAGCATCATCCGGGTCACCGTCGGCGGGGCGAAGCTCCCCGCGGACATCGCCCCGCTGCTCGTCGACGGCTGGGTGGACCAGGGCGTGGGCGTGCCCGCCGCGTTCCGGCTGACCTTCCGCGACCCCTACCGGCTGGTGCTGGGCGAGCTGAAGGCCGAGTTCGGCACGAAGGTGGTGCTCACCCCGGTCGCCGACGGCAAGGGGCTCGGCACTCCGCTGCTGACCGGTGAGATCACCGCGCTGGAGGCCGACTACGACGGGGCGGGCAGTTTCACCGTGATCCGCGGCTACGACTACGGGCACCGGCTGATGCGGCAGCGCCGGGTGGCCGCGTACCGCAACCAGGCCGCCTCCGACATCGCCCGCAAGCTGGCGGCGCAGGACGGTGTGCCCATCGGCAGGATCGACGCGACCAGCGGGCTGTACGAGTTCATCAGCCAGTCCAACGTCACCGACTGGGACTTCCTGGCCCGGCTCGCCGACGAGAACAACATGGTCATGTCGCTGGACGCCAAGGGCCGTTTCCAGTTCGTCGAGCCGAAGTCGTCGGCGGGTGCGCCCTCGCCCACCACGGACGGCGAGAAGAGCGCCTTCGTGCTCCAGGCGGGGCACGACATCCTGCGGCTGCGGGCCGCGGTCACCGCCGCCGACCAGGTCAGCAAGGTCGAGTCGCGGGGCTGGAACGTCACCACCAAGAAGAAGATCACCGAGCTGCGCCCGATCTCCTCGGACAAGGGCATCAGCATCGGCACCACCCCGGGGAAGATCGCCGGGAAGTTCAAGACGGCCAAGCTCGTCGAGACGGCCGTGCCCTACGACCGGCAGTCGGACGTGCGGCACGCGGCGAAGGCGCTGGCGGCCGACGTCACCTCGTCGTTCGCGGAGCTGGAGGTGATCGCGCGCGGCAACCCCGAGCTGCGGCCCGGTGTGCCGGTGGCGCTGGCCGACGTGGGCAAGCCGTTCGAGGGCAAGTACACGGTCACCTCGGTGCGGCACGTGTTCGGCGACGGCGACCACTACGAGTCCTGGGTGACGGTGAGCGGCCGGCAGTGGCGTTCGCTGTTCGGGCTGGCCTCGGGCGGCGGCGCGGAGAGCGGCACCAGGCTGCCGAGCGTGGCGAACGCGCTGGTGACCGATGTGCAGGATCCGTTGAAGCAGGGCCGGGTCAAGCTGACCTTCCCGTGGCTGGACGACGCGTACGTCAGTGACTGGGCGCGCACCGTGCAGCTGGGCGGCAAGGGCGGCGGCGGGATCTTCCCGATGGACGTGGGCGACGAGGTGCTGGTCGGCTTCGACCGGGGCGCCCTGGACCACCCGTTCGTGATCGGCGGGCTCTACAACGGCCGCGACAAACCGACCGTGGTCAGCGACGTGCCGTTGCACGACGGGCTGCGCAAACAGGCCACCCGGCACACCGTGTCCGACCGCAAGGGCAACCGCGTCGACCTGCTCAGCCAGCAGACCGGTGGCCGCAAGCAGGGTGTGCGGATCGCCACCGGCAACGACAAGCTGGTGGTCAATCTGGACCGCACCAAGACGGAGATCACCGTCGACAGCAGCGGCGCCGTCAAGATCAAGGGCGGCCGGTCGGTGTCGGTCGACGCGGGCACCGACCTGACCCTCAGCGCCAAGCGCAACCTGACCATCCGCAGCGGCGGTCAGGTCAACATCCAGGGCGGCGCGATGGTCAGCCTGCGGTCGCTGGGCGGAGTGGTGGGCATCTCGGCCGCGGCTGCCCTCGACCTCAAGGCGGGCGCCGCCGCGATGATCAATGCCGGTGCGGGCGTCATGGTCAACTCGACCGCGAACGTGGGCATCCGGGCGGCCACGCTGATGCTCAACGGCATCGTGCTGGTCAACAACAAGCCGTACCCGATCCCGTGACCGTCACCGCACGCGACGCCCCGCGGCACGCCCCGGACGGCGGGCCCGGCGGCGTGCGGGCCGACGGCCCGCTTCACGTACCCGAAGAACGGGAGATTCCCTGATGGCCGAACAGTTCGTCGGCTCCGGCTGGTCCTTCCCCCTGCGCATCGGCCCCACCGGGGGCATCGCCCTGGTCAGCGGCGAGCGGGAGATCGAGGAGGCGATCCGGCTGGTGCTGGCCACCGCGCCGGGCGAGCGGCCGATGCGGCCGGAGTTCGGCTGCGGGGTGCACGACCTCGTGTTCGCGCCGGTCAACGAGCAGACCGCGGGCCGCATCCAGCACGAGGTGCTGGTGAGTCTGGACCGCTGGGAGCCGCGGATCGAGGTGCACGACGTGGAGGTCACCGCGGGCGGCGACCGGAGCGTGCTGTACATCGACGTCCGGTACTCCATCCGCGGCACCAACAACCCGCGCAGCCTGGTCTTCCCCTTCTACGTCATCCCCTCCCACGAGGAGTCCGGTCTGCCGGGCGCCTCCGAAGGACCGGGCCCCTCCGACGGGCCGGGTGCCGCCCGCGGTCCGGCCGGTCCCGGCAACTCCCCCGAAAGCGAACGCTGATGCCCCTGCCCTCCCCCAACCTCGACGACCGGCGCTTCCAGCAGTTCGTCGACGAGGCCAAGCGCTACATCCAGCAGCGCGCGCCCGAGTGGACCGACCACAACGTCTCGGACCCCGGCGTCACCCTGGTCGAGACGGTCGCGCACATGGCCGACCAGATCGTCTACCGGCTCAACCGGGTTCCGGAGAAGAACCACCTGGCCTTCCTCGACCTGGTGGGCATCACGCTCTTCCCGCCGACCGCGGCCCGTACCGACGTCACGTTCTGGCTGTCGGCACCGCAGGAGGAGGCGATCTCGGTGCCGGTGGGCACGGAGGTGGCCACGCTGCGCACGGACCGCGAGGAGGCGGTCGTCTTCACCACCGAGCGCGAGCTGTCCGTCGTGCCGTGCTCGCTGCAACGGCTGGTGGTGCAGCGCCGGGGCGACTCCGTCACCGACCGGACGGCCGAACTCGCCGAGGGCAAGGACCTGTTGTGCTTCAGCGAGACGCCGGTGCCCGGTGACTGTCTGCTGCTGGGCCTGTCGGCCGCGGCCCCGCACTGCGCGGTCGCCCTCGAACTCGACAGCCGGGTCGACGGCGTCGGTGTGGACCCCCGCCAGCCCCCGCTGGTGTGGGAGGCGTGGACCGAGGACGGCTGGCAGGCGTGCGAGGTCGACCGGGACGGCACCGGTGGTCTGAACCGCCCCGGCGACATCGTGCTGCACGTCCCCGGCGGCCACGTGCTGTCCCGCACCGGCGGCCACGAGGCGGGCTGGCTGCGCTGCCGGGTCACCGAACCGCTGGCCGGGCAGCCCTTCTACTCCACCTCGCCCACCCTGCGGGCCGCCGACGCCTTCACCGTCGGGGGCACCACCCGGGCGGTGCACGCGGAGACCGTGGACGACGAGGCGCTCGGCGAGTCGACGGGCCTGCCGGGACAGCGGCTGCGGCTCGCGCACGCCCCCGTGGTCGGCGACGACCCGCCGCTGCTGCTCCAGACCGCCGGGTACGAGGGCTGGCAGGACTGGCGGGTGGTGCCGCACTTCGCCGCTTCGGGGCCGGGCGACCGGCACGTCACCCTCGACGCGGCGACGGGTGAGATCGCGTTCGGGCCCTCGGTGCGCGAACCGGACGGCAGCCTGCGGCAGTACGGTGCGGTCGCCCCCAAGGGCGCGGTCGTCCGGGCCCGCCGCTACCGCACCGGCGGCGGCCGGGCGGGGAACGTGGCGCGCGGCTCGGTCCAGGTGCTGCGGACGTCGATCCCGTACGTCTCGGAGGTGGTCAACCGTGAGGCGGCGCGCGGCGGGGTGGACGGCGAGACGGTCGAGGAGGCGAAGCTGCGGGCGCCGGTGACGCTGCGCGCCCAGGAGCGTGCGGTGACCCTGCGCGACTACGAGGAGCTGGCGCGCAGGGCCGCCCCCGAGTGCGCCCGGATCACCTGCCTGGCGGGCGAGGAGGGCGAGCACGGCGCGTACGCGGTACGGGTGCTGGTCGTGCCGCAGGCGGTCCCCGACCCCGGGGGCCGGCTCCGCTTCGAGCAACTGGTGCCCGACGACGGCCTGCTGGGGCGGATCACCCGCCACCTCGACGAGCGCCGGCTGATCGGGACCCGGCTCGCGGTGGGCCCGCCGTACTACCAGGGCGTCACCGTCGTCGCCACGGTGCACGCCTTCCGCGGCGTGGACACCGACCGGGTGCGGCGGCAGGCGCACGACGCGCTCTACCGGCACCTCGACCCGCTGACCGGCGGTGCGGACGGGCGGGGCTGGCCGTTCGGCAGGCCGGTCCAGTCCGGCGAGGTGTTCGCCGTGCTCCAGCGGGTGCCGGGCGTCGAGCTCGTCGACGAGGTGGTGCTGCACCCGGCGGACCCGCTCACCGGCAAGCGCGGCGACCCGACCGACCGCATCGACCTCAGGGACCCGGCCCTGGTCTTCTCCTTCGACCACCGCGTCCGGGTCGTCGGGGGCACCTCGTGACCGGCGGCCCGGAGGACGGGTACGGGCCGGGCTCGGCGGGCGACGGGTACGGTCCCACCGGCTCCGGCGGCGCGGGCTCCGCGGGCGGCGGGTACGGCTCGGGACGCACCGGCAGCGGCGGCTCCGACGACGGGCGCGCCGCGGCGGGCGCCACCGGGAGCGGGTACCCGACCGGTCTGCGGGTCGGCGTGGACGGCCTCGGCTCGTCCGCGCCGCTGGGCACCATGCTTCCGGCGGTCTTCGCCGACGACGACCTCGCCCAGCGCTTCGTCGCCGGGCTCGACGAGGTCCTCGCACCGATCCTCAACGTGCTGGACTGCCTCGACCGCTACTTCGACCCGGCCCTGACCCCCGTCGACTTCGCGGCGTGGCTGGGCACCTGGGTCGGCGCCGAGACGGACGGCACCGAGCCGGAGGCCCGGCTGCGGGACGCGGTCGCCTCGGCCGCCGCGCTGCACCGGGTGCGCGGCACCCGGCAGGGTCTCTCCGAGGCCGTACGGCTCGCCTTCGGCGTCACGCCCGACATCACCGAGAGCGGCGGCGCCGACTGGAACGCCCGGCCGCTCGGCCCCTTCCCCGGCGCCCCGCGCCCCCGTCTCCACGTCGCCCTGCGACTGCCCGCGCCGACCACCACCGACGTCCACCGCCTGGACTCCCTGGTCGCCGCGGCGCGCCCCGCCCACATGCCCTACACCGTCGAAGTGACGACTTCCGAAAGGACCCTGGAGCGATGACCGTCCAGAACTGCGCCGAGTGCGGAACCCGCGCGGAACCGGGCCAGTCCTTCTGCGACGCCTGCGGCGCCGTGCTCGGCTGGAACCGGTCCGGCAGTGCCGCCCCCGCCCCCGCCGCCGCGCCGCCCGCCACGTCCGCGGGCTCCTCCGGCGCTCCGGGCGGCGCGGCCTCCGCGTCCGACGGGAGCCCCGGGTGGAACGCCTTCGACCGCCCCGGCCCCGGCGGTACGGGGCTGGCCCCGGCCCGGCGCACCGGGCCGGCCGGCGGCGCACAGCCGCACACCGCGGACGCCCCGCAGGCCCCCGAAGGGGCGGCACGGGAGCACCGGCCGGCCGACCCGGCCGCGCCGGAGCACCGGTCGCCCGAACCCGGGCACCGGGCCGCCCCGCACACCGCCGCCCCCGAGGGGAACTCCTCCGTGGCGGCGCCGCACGGGATGCCCCTGGACCGGGAGGACGACGACACCGTCCCCCGGGACCCGGTCCCCGCGTACGACCCGCCCGCGCCGACGGCACACACCGCGCCGCCCGCGTCGTCCGCGCACTCCGCGCCCCAGGTCTCCGCCGACCGGGCCCGCTCCCTGCTCGTGCCCGTCGACGACCCCGGGCCCGCCCGGGACGCGCCGCCCGCCGTCGCCCCCGTACTGCCCGGCCGTCCCGACGCGGAACGGCCGCACGTGCGCACCCCGGTACCGCCGCTGCACACCGAGGACGGCCCGCCGTGCCGCTGGTGCGCCACGCCCAACCGCGTCGACCGGCACTTCTGCGCCCGCTGCGCGATGCCGCTGGCCCAGGAGACGGCCACCACGGCGCCCGGCCGACTCCCCTGGTGGCGGCGCCTGTTGGGGCGCGGGCAGCGGGACGTGCCGTGGGCGGGCGACCGGCCGCCGCTGCGCCGGGTGCTGGACCGGATCGGTACCTGGATCGGTGTGCTGGTTGCGCTGGCCCTCGTCGCGCTGGCCATCGTCTTCCTGCCCGACGGCATCCGCGCCACCAGCGACCACTTCGCGAAGCGGGCCCCCGTCTCGCCGGACAACATCAAGGCCTCGCACGAGTTCCCCGGACACCCGGCGAAGCTGGTCATCGACAAGCGGAGCAACACCTGGTGGGGGCCGGGGGTCACGGAGTCCGGGCAGGGCGAGTGGGTCGAGGTCGGCTTCACCGAGCCCACCCGGCTGCTGGACGTGATCATCACCCCGGGCGTCTCCAAGCGCCCGGAGAAGATCAACGAGTCGGCGCTGCCGCACCGCGTCCTGGTGACGCTCACCGGCGCGGACGGCAAGACCACCACCCGCAACCTCACCCTCGACCAGGGTGCGGGCCCCCAGCGGCGCCCGTTCCGGGTCGGCGAGGTCACCAAGGTCCGGTTCACCGTCCAGTCCGCGCACGCGGCCTCCGCCGAGAAGCAGGTGGCGCTCGCGGAGATCGAGCTGTTCGGCCCGTCCAGCGCGAGCCGCTTCTGACCCCGTGACCGCGGCGCGGGGCTCGTCCCCCGCGCCGCGGCCGGTGTCCGGCCCCCGGAGCGGTCGCGGTCCGCTCCCGCAGCTCGGTCCGCTCCCACGTCGCAGGCCGGCCGCCATCACGGTCACGGGCGGACCGCGATGGCGGCCGGCCTGCGACAACAGGCATGATGGGCACATCAGTTCCACACGCCCCACCACATGCCGCGCGTCCCCGCCGTCCCAGCGGCCCCGGGGGCCGGGAGGTCAGATACGTGTCACGTCAGATGCTCACCGTCGCAGCGGACGGTTCGGGTGAGTTCCGAACCGTCGCGGAGGCCGTCGCGCGGGCCCGCACCGGCGCAGTCGTCAGCATCGGCCCCGGCCGCTACCAGGAGGCCCTCACCGTCTCCTCCGCGATCACCCTGACCGCCGCCGAGGGCGCCGGCACGGTGGAACTGGCGCCCCGGCGCGGGACCGCGCTGACCCTCACCGGGGACGCCGTGATGGTCAGCGACCTGGTGCTGCGCGGGCACGACGACGAGCTTCCGGTGGTGGACGCGCCGCGCGGGCAGCTCGCGATGGACCGTTGCGAGGTGCACGGTTCGGCGTGGGCGGCACTGTTCGCGCGGGGCAGCGGATCGCTGGCGCTGCGCGAGTGCCGGGTGAGCAACCCGGCGGGCGCAGGTGTCGTCTCGACGTCCGGGAACGAGAGCTTCCTGGAGCACTGCGTGGTGGAACACCTGGGCTCCTCCGGGGTGGTGGCGGGCGAGCGCGGCCGGGTCACAGTGCGGCGCAGCCGGCTGCGCGACGCCCGGGGCAACGGGGTGCTCACCAACGGCCAGGCCCATGTGCTGCTGGAGGACTGCGAGATATCCGCGGCGGACAAGCCGGGCGTCGCCGTGGAGGAGGACAGCACGGCGCGGATGGTGCGCGGCACCGTCCGCGAGAGCGTGGTGGGCGTGTACGTCAGCTCCACGGGGCCGACCGTGCTGGAGGAGGTGACGGTCACCGACACCACCGGCCACGGCTTCGTCCTGGGGGCGGGCAGCTCCCCCTCGCTGACCGGCTGCCGCAGCGAACGCACCGCGGGGCACGGCCTGTTCGTGACCGAGCGCAGCAGGGGCACCTTCAAGGACTGTGTGTTCGCCTCGGCCCAGGACGCGGCGGTCCGGGTGAACGGGTTCTCCTCGCCGGTGCTGACCGGCACCGTCGTACGGGACGCGAAGGCGGTCGGGGTGCTGCTCGACGAGGACTCGGCGGCCGAGTTCGACCGTCTGGAGGTCCGCGACGCGGGCGCCTCGGGCATCGTCGTGCGCAGCGGCGCCAACCCGCTGCTGCGCCGCGCGGCAGTCGTCGGCGCCGCCTCGCACGGGGTGGAGGTCGCCAAGGACGGGCGGGGGCGGCTGGAGGAGTCCGTGGTGGAGGGCTCGGGCGGCTCGGCCGTGCACGTCCGGGGGCACGGCAACCTGTACGTCGGCGGAAGCACCCTGCGCACCTCGGCCGGGGCGGGCGTGCTGGTGGGCGCGCTCGGCACGCTCACCCTGCGGGACACCGTGGTGGAGGAGGCCGCCGCGGCCGGTGTCGAGGTGGCGGCGGAGGGCGAACTGTCCGCCGCGCGGGCCCGGGTCGTGGGCGCGGGCGAGCACGGTGTGCTGGTCGCCGCGGGCGCGCGGGCTTCGCTGAACGCGTGCGAGGTGACCGGCTCGGGCGCCGACGGCGTACGCGTCGAGGGCGCCGACCCGGTGTCGCTGATCGGCTGCACGGTGCGGGACAACCGGGGCAGCGGGCTGCGCCAGGCGGTGCCGGGCGACCGGCTCGCGGTCGAGGGGCTCAGCAGCGCGGGCAACGGGGCTCCGGACGCGTGGGGCTCCACGGCGGGCGCGGAGGCGGCGGGCGACGGGCGGCTGCCCGGCGGAGCGGTGCCGGTGGCGGCGGAACCGGAGCAGGGCACCGGGCCGGTGGCCGAACTGGAGTCGCTGATCGGCCTCGACGACGTGAAGCAGCAGGTGCTGACCCTGATCAATCTGAACCGGCTGGCGCAGCGGCGCGCCAGTCTCGGTATGCCCGCCCCGCCGATGAGCCGCCATCTGGTGTTCGCGGGCCCGCCCGGCACCGGAAAGACGACGGTGGCCCGGCTGTACGGGTCGATCCTCGCCTCGCTCGGGGTGCTGCGTTCCGGGCACCTGGTGGAGGTGTCGCGGGCCGATCTGGTGGCGCAGATCGTCGGCGGCACCGCGATCAAGACGACCGAGACCTTCAACAAGGCGCTCGGCGGTGTGCTGTTCGTCGACGAGGCGTACACCCTGCTCTCGGACGGCGGCGGTTCGGGTGCCGACTTCGGCCGGGAGGCCATCGACACCCTGGTGAAGCTGATGGAGGACCACCGGGAGGACGTGGTGGTGGTGGCGGCCGGCTATCCGAAGGAGATGACCGACTTCCTCGCCTCCAACCCGGGTCTGGCCTCCCGCTTCACCCGCAACGTGGAGTTCACCGACTACACCTCCGACGAGCTGGTCACCATCGTCGAGCGGATGTGCACGGGGCACCACTACGAGCTGGAACCCGCCGCCCGCACCTCGCTGCGCGACCACTTCGAGGCGATTCCGCGCGACGCGGGCTTCGGCAACGGGCGTACCGCGCGCAAGGTGTTCGAGGAGATGGTGGACCGGCAGGCCTCCCGGCTGGCCGGGCTGCCGGAGGTGAACGAGCGGGACCTGGCGGTGCTGACCGCCGAGGACGTGGGCACCACGGTGGCCGGTGAGCGGACCGACGCCGGGGACCCGCTGCTGCGGCTGGACGCGCTCGTGGGGCTCGCCGCCGTCAAGCGGGAGGTGGGCGACCTGGTCAATCTGCTGGCAGCCGCCCGCCGCCGCACCGAGGCCGGGCTGCCCGCCCCGCGCATCAGCAACCACCTGGTGTTCGCGGGCCCGCCCGGTACCGGCAAGACGACGGTGGCCCGGCTGTACGGGGAGCTGCTGGCCTCCCTCGGGGTGCTGCCGCGCGGCCAGTTGGTGGAGGTGTCGCGGGCCGATCTGGTGGGCCGCTGGGTCGGGCACACCGCGCAGCTCACCAAGGAGGTCTTCGAGCGCGCGCTCGGCGGGGTGCTGTTCGTCGACGAGGCGTACACGCTGACCCCGGCCGGGGGCGGCGGCTCCTCGGACTTCGGCCAGGAGGCCGTGGACACCCTGCTGAAGCTGATGGAGGACCACCGCGACGAGGTGGTGGTGATCGTGGCGGGCTACACCGAGGAGATGGAGCGCTTCCTGGGCTCCAATCCGGGTCTGGCCTCGCGCTTCCCGCGGCACATCGAGTTCCCCGACTACTCCTCCGACGAACTGGTCACCATCGTGCGCCAGCACGCCGTCGACAACGGCTACGAGTGCGCGCCCGGCGCGGCCACCGCGCTGCGCACCCACTTCGACGGCCTGCCCCGGGGCCGTACCTTCGGCAACGCGCGGCTCGCCCGGCAGACGCTGGAGCACATGATGACCCGTCAGGCGGGGCGGTTGAGCGCGGTCGCCGCACCGAGCCTGGACGATCTGCGGATGCTGCTGCCGGAGGACCTGCCGGGCCCCCGCTGAGCCGGGCGGCCGGCGGCCCCGGCTCCCGTACGTCCGCGTACCGCCCCACCCCCTCGTACGTCCCCCTGTCTCCCTCCCGTACGTCCCGTGTCCTGCTCCGGATCCGAATCGAGGATCGGCCCCATGCGCCGCCGTACCACCGCAACCCTGCTCGCCACCGCCCTCGTCGCGCTGCCCGCACCGATCGCCGCCGCGGACGACGGGGGCCCGGGGAAGGTCGTGCTGCCGGGCGTCCCCGAGCGGCTGTCCCCGCAGCAGAAGTGCACCACCTTCCCGGGGCGTGCCACCTCCGACGCCCCGTGGAGCCGCAACGCGCTCGCCCTGGACCAGGTGTGGACCCTCTCGCAGGGGCGGGGGGTGAAGGTCGCCGTCGTCGGCACCGGGGTGAGCGACGCGCCCGCGGTGCTCGCGGGCCGGGTCCGGGCGCTCGGCGGGGCGGACGAGGACTGCGTGGGCCGGGGCACCTTCCAGGCGGGGCTGATCGCCGGTGCGGCGTCCCCGGGCCAGGGCTTCGCGGGTGTCGCGCCGCTGGCGACGATCCTCGCGGTACGGGGCACCGGCACGCGCGGCGAGAGCGACCCGGCGCGGCTGGCCGCCGGGGTGCGGGAGGCGGCGGAGGCGGGGGCCCGGGTGATCGCGGTGACGGCGCCGATGGACGGCACCGACAGGACGGTGCGGGCCGCGCTGTCGGCCGCCGCGCGCGCCGACGCCCTGGTGGTGGTGCCCGCGGCGGCCGACAGCGTCCCGCCGGGCTCGGGCAAGCCGCCCGTCGCACCCGCGCCGCCGCAGGACGCTCTCGCGGTGCTGGACACCGGCCCGCAGGGCACCCGCCCGGACTCCGCGCCGCCCTTCACCCGGGCCGATCTGACCGCCCCCGGTGACGCGCTGGTCGGGCCGGGGCCGGTGGGCAACGGCAAGTGGACGGGTTCCGGCTCCTCGCTGGCTGCCGCGGTGACGGCGGGCGCCGCCGCCCTGGTGCGTTCGTACCACCCCGAGCTGACGGCGCCCCAGGTGCGGGCGCGGCTGCTGCGCACCGCCTACCCGGGCGACCTGCCCGCGCTGGACCCGTACGGTGCGGTGGCCGGCGCCGGCGCGGGCAGCGCACCGGCCGCCGCCGCGGGGGCGGTGACGGCCGCCCGCCCCGGCCCGGTGCGGCTGGCGTCGCCGCCGGACACCTCGGGGGCCAGGAACACCTCGCTGCTGGTCGCTGCGGGATCCGTGGGGGTGGTTCTGCTGGTCGCGTTCCTGGCGGTGGTGCTGCCGCGGGGCCGGGCGCGCGGCTGGCGTCCGGGGCGGCTGGGGGCGGACGGGCCGGGCCCGGCCTGAGCACGGCGGCCCGCCCGGAAGGACCACGGGGGGGGGGGGGGGGGGGGGCGGGGGGGGGGGGGGGGGGGGGGGCGGGGGGGGGGGGGGGGGGGGGGGGGGGGGGGCGGGGGGGGGGGGGCCGCGGGGGGGCCCGGGGGGCCCGGGGGGGGGGGGGGGCCCCCCCGCCCGCCGCCCCCCCCCCCCCCCCCCCCCCCCCCCCGCCGGCTGCCCGGCCGCACCGGGCGCCGGGAGTGGGTCAGGCGCTCTCCTCCGGTGTCTCCGTCGGCAGGGCCAGCTGGACCAGGGCCGCCTTGCGGCGGGCGACGCGCAGGGCGCGGCCCGGGGGCAGGATGCGCGCCTTGACGCTGTCGAAGACGTAGCCCTCCGAGGGCGGGCAGGACATCTGCAGGGCCGGCGAGTTGACCTCCTGGAGCTTGCGCATCAGCGGGTCGACCCGGGAGGCGCCCGCCGCGGCGCGGGCGACGACGAGGTGCAGTCCGACCTCGTAGCCCAGCGGCAGGTGCGCGAGCAGCGGCTCGAAGGGGCCGCTGAAGCCGCTGCCGACCATCTCGTAGTCGTCGACCAGGACGAACAGGCGCGGGCCCGTCCACCAGTCGGCGCGCCGCATCCGGGCCGGTGAGATGTCCTCGCCGGGGGCCCGGACCACCATCGCGCGGGCGACCCCGTCGACGAGTTCGCGCAGCGGGTCGGCGGCCACCGCGTGGCCGAGCCGGTACTCCTCGGGGACCGCCTCGACGAGTTCCCGGCGGTAGTCGACGACCAGGATGCGGGCCTCGTCGGGCGTGTGGGCGGCGACGATCCGTTCGGCGATCAGGCGCAGGGCGCTGGTCTTGCCGCTCTCGGTGTCGCCGACCAGCACCAGGTGCGGACTCTGCGCGAAGTCGTGCCAGACGGGGGCGAGTTCGGCCTCGTCCAGGCCGAGCGCGACGCGCAGCGGCTGCTGCGGGTCGACGGCCGGGAGCTCGGCCGCGGTGAACCGGGTGGGCAGCATCCGTACCGGCGGTGCGGGCGGCGCGTCCCAGTTCTCGGCGACCGCCTCGACGAGGTCGTCGAGCGCCTCGGAGAGGTCGTCGGCGCCCTCGACGCCGTCGATGCGCGGCAGTGCGACCAGGAAGTGCAGCTTGTCGGGGCTCAGGCCGCGTCCGGGTACGGCGGGGACGGTGGCCGCCTTGCGGATGTCGACGGCGGAGTCCAGCGGGTCGCCCATCCGCAGCTCCAGCCGGTTGCCGACCTGGTCGCGCAGGGCGGCGGACAGCTCCACCCAGCGGGAGGTGCTGACCATCAGGTGGACGCCGTAGTTGAGGCCCCGGGTGGCGATGCCGTTGAAGACGCCGATGTCGTCGAACATGTCGCTGCGCACGGTGGACCAGCCGTCGACGACGAGGAAGACGTCGCCCAGCGGCTCGTCGGGGTACTGGCCGGCCGCCCGGCGCTTGCGGTAGGTGGCCATCGAGTCGATGCCCTGCTCCTGGAAGAACACCTCGCGCCGGTTGAGCAGCGAGGTGACCTCGGCCAGGGTGCGGGAGATCCGCTCCCGGTCCAGGCGGCTCGCGACTCCGCCGACGTGCGGCAGTCCGGTGAGGCCGAGGAGGGCGCCGCCGCCGAAGTCCAGGCAGTAGAACTGCACTTCGCGCGGGGTGTGGGTGAGGGCGAGCGCGGTGATGAGGGTGCGCAGCACGGTGGACTTGCCGCTCTGCGGTCCGCCCGCGACGGCGAAGTGGCCGCCCGCGCCCTCGAAGTCGACGGTGAGCAGGTCGCGGACCTGTTCGAAGGGCTTGTCGACGATGCCTACGGGGACGCGCAGCCTGCCCCGGTCGGGCGAGCCGGCGGTGGTGAGGCCGAATTCGGGGTCGGGCACCAGCGGCGGCAGCAGCGCGTCGAGGGCGGGCGGGGTGTCCAGCGGCGGCAGCCACACCTGGTGGGCGGGCGGTCCGCTGTCCCGCAGCCGTTCCAGGGCGAGGCCCAGCAGGGTCTCCCCAGTGTCCGGTTCGGTGGTCACCGGGTCGGGGTCGGGTGCGGCGGGCAGGGTGCGCGGCACCACCCAGCCGGTGCCCCAGGGCACCACCTGGCGGGCGATCTGCGCCTGCTGGACGCTGCCCCGCTTGGGCTTGTACGAGCCGGACACATAGGCGGCGCGGAACCGGGTGAGGGCTTCGACGCCGCTCTTGAGGTAGCCGCTGCCAGGGGTGGGCGGCAGGTGGTAGGCGTCGGGGACGCCGAGGACGCCGCGGCTCTCGATGGCGGAGAAGGTGCGCAGACCGATGCGGTAGGAGAGGTGGGACTCCAGTTGGTGCATGCGGCCCTCCTCCAGTCGCTGGGAGGCGAGCAGCAGGTGGACGCCGAGCGAGCGGCCGAGGCGGCCGATCATCACGAAGAGGTCCATGAAGTCGCGGTGGGCGGCGAGGAGTTCGGAGAACTCGTCGACGACGATGAACAGCGAGGGCAGCGGGGCGAGCGGGGTGCCGGCCGCGCGGGCCTTCTCGTACTCCAGGACCGAGGAGTAGTTCCCGGCCCGGCGCAGCAGCTCCTGACGTCGCATCAGTTCGCCGTGCACGGCGTCCTGCATACGGCCGACCAGGGGCAGTTCCTCGGCGAGGTTGGTGATGACCGCGGAGGTGTGCGGGAGTTCGTCCATGCCGAGGAAGGTGGCGCCGCCCTTGAAGTCGACGAGGACGAAGTTCAGGGACTCCGAGGAGTGGGTGAGGGCCAGGCCCAGGACGAGGGTGCGCAGCAGCTCGCTCTTGCCGGAGCCGGTGGCGCCGATGAGCATGCCGTGCGGGCCCATGCCGCCCTGTGCGGACTCCTTGATGTCGAGTTCGACGGGCAGTCCGTCCTCGCCGACGGCGATCGGTACCCGCAGCCGCTCGCGGCTCTCCAGCGGCCGGTTCCACAGCCGGCCCGCCTCGTGCCTGCGCAGGTCGGGTATGCCGAGCAGGGAGGTGAGTTCGGTGTCGGCGGTGAACGGTTCGGCGGCGGCCGTTCCGCCGCCGAGCCGGTAGGGGGCGAGCCGGGCGGCCAGGGTGCGGGCGGCGACGGGGCCGAGCGCGTCGGGTGCGCCGAGCAGGGTGGCCTGCTCCTTGCGTTCGCGGTCGGTGCGCACCAGGTGCAGTCCGTCGTCCCCGATGCGCAGCCGCAGGGTGCCCCGGGCGGGCTTCCAGGCGAACGACTGGGAGAGGTCGACGACGACGGTGTTGCGGTAGCCGACGCCCTCCAGCCGGTGGCCGCCGGGCACGATGCCGCCGTCCACGACGATCACGGTGAACGGCTCGTCGCGGCCGGGTGCGGTCTCCGGGTCGAAGGGCGGGCGCTCGGTGAAGTCGGCGCCGAGCAGTTCGTCGAGTTCGACGAGTCCGGCGGCGACGGTACGGGCCTGTCCGGCGCCGTCGCGCTGGTAGGCGTGCTGGGTGTGCGGCAGCCACTTCACCCATTCCCAGTCGGCGCGCCGCGCGTCGGAGACGCAGAGCGCGATGCCGAGTTCCTCGGGTGCGTGGAACGCGGCGAGCTGGGCGAGAGCTGCGCGGGCGAGGGCGCGGGCGCGGTCCTGGTCGCCGTGCACCAGGATCCGTGACCAGGCCCGCAGGTAGAGGGCGATGGGCTGGTCGGGGACGGTTCCGTAGGCGCGGATGAAGCTGCGCAGGGCGTGGGCGGAGAGCGGTTCCAGGTCCTCGACGGGCTTGGTGGCCAGCGGGGCGAGCCGGGTGCCGAGCTTCTGTTCGCCGACGGCGACGCGCACCTCGGCGAAGTCCTCGTCGGCGGGGCGGCGTTCCCACTGGCGGCTGGTGCCGGTGAGGGCCCACAGGGCGGCCGGGTCGGGGTGCCGCCAGGCCAGCGCCTTCTGCTGTTCACCGACTGTTCGCCGGATCTTCCGCCGGGTCTGGGCCAAGTAGCGCAGGTAGTCACGGCGTTCGCCCTTGAGCTTGCGCTTGCGTTCGCCCGAGGTGCGGATCAGCTGGCCGACGATCATCGCCACGGACGACAGGAGCATGAGCCCGATCGCGAAGTAGCTGAAGGCGGTGGCCTGGCCGGGCCTGATGAACATCATCAGCATGGCGAGTGACGTCAGGCCCATGGGGAGGTACGTCCACATGGCCGAGGTGTTGGGTTCCGCCTCGGGAAGAGTGGGCGGTTCCTGGAGGCTGATCTCGCCGTCCGGCATGTCGGGACCCCGCCGTCGGGCGGGACGGCGGAACAGTACGGTGCTCACGCGGAATTGCTCCTCGGGCTCGGGCGCGCCGAAATGCGGTGGGGCGGGATGGGGGAAACTCGCACGAAGCGGGCGGAACATGCCCGTACCAGTTGTGAACAACCGGTGTTGCAGTCTGCCGCGTGCACAACGGTAGTGTGCGGAGATCGACTTCGGAATTCCGGCCCCTCGGAGAGGTGTGGCCCCGTCGCCATGACAGACATATCCGCCCCCGGCCTGTGCCGGCTCACGGTAAGAACCCCGGAACGGCTGCTCGACCTCGCGGTCCCCGCGGACGTTCCGGTGGCCGATCTGCTGCCCATCCTGCTCGACCACGCCGGCGACGACCTCGCGGAGAAGGGCATCGAGCACGGCGGCTGGATCCTGCAACGCCTGGGCGGGGAACCGCTGGACGAGGAGGGCACCCCCGAGGGGCTCTCCCTGCGGGACGGCGAGACGCTCCTGCTGCGCCCCCGCACCGAAGCCCTGCCGCCCATCCACTTCGACGACCTGGTCGACGGCGTGGCCACCACGATGCGCGAGCGTCCGCACGGCTGGGCCACCCGCACCAGCCGGTGGCTGCTGCGCGGCACCGCGGTCGTGCTGCTGGCCGCCGGACTGCTGGTGCTGGCCCTGCCCGGCGGCCCGGCCCCGGTACGGGCCGCGGTCGCGGCGGGCACCGGACTGCTGGTGCTGTTCGGGGCCGCCTCGGCGAGCCGCGCGGTGGGCGACTCCGCCGCCGGTGCCGCGCTCGGCGTCCTCGTACCGCCGTATCTCGCGCTGGCGGGCGCCCTGCTGCCCGGCGGCGACCCGGGCACCCAGCTCACCGGGGCCCGGCTGCTGGCCGGTTCGGCCGCCGCGGCGGGCGGTGCGATCCTGGCGGTGGCCGCGGTCGCCGCCTTCGTACCGCTGCTGCTGAGCACGGCGGTGGTCGCGCTCGCCGGTGCGCTCTGGGGCACCCTGATGCTGCTCACCGACTGGCCCGCCGCGCACGCGGCGAGCGTCCTCGCGGTGCTCGCGGTCGTCTTCGGCGGGCTGGTGCCCGGCATCGCGTTCCGCCTGTCCGGGCTGCGGCTGCCCGCCCTGCCCACCAACGCCGAGCAGTTGCAGGAGGGCATCGAGCCGCATCCCAACCAGCGGGTGGTGAGCCGCACCGCGCTCGCCGAGGAGTGGATGACCGCGCTCTACGCGGCGACCGGGGTGATCTGCGCGGGCGTCCTGTCCGCCCTGGTCCTGACCCGCCCGAACACCGCGGCGCTGGTCACCGCGGCCGTGCTGAGCGTGCTTCTGCTGCTGCACGCACGCGGCATCGGCAATGTGTGGCAGCGGCCCGCGGTGATGCTCCCCGGGCTCTACGGCCTGGTCCTGATGGCGGTGCACGCGGCCCGTTCGCTGGACGCCGGGCAGCGGCCCTTCCTGCTCGCGGCGCTCCTCGCCGTGGCCGCAGCGGCGGCCATCGCCTCGTGGACCGTGCCGGGCCGCCGGATGCTGCCCTACTGGGGCCGCGCGGCGGACATCCTGCACACCCTGGCCGCGGTGGCGCTGATCCCGCTGACCCTGTGGGTGCTGGGCGTGTACGCGGCCCTGCGCACCGCGACCGGCTGAGGGGAGGGACGTACACCATGCAGTCCAGGAAGGACCAGGTCCAGGCGCACCTCTTCGTCATGGGCCGGCTCACCAGCGGCATGCTGCGGGGCGACCCGGACTCCCCGGAGTCCCCGGTGGGGCGCACCAACCGCGGCATGGCCTGGGGCATCGGCCTCGGCGCCGTGCTCGTCATCGGCTTCCTGCTCTTCGGCCTGATCTCCCCGGCGGGCTCCAAGGCCTGGCGGCAGGAGTCCGCGCTGATCGTGCAGAAGGACACCGGAACCCGCTACCTCTACCTCGGCGGCCGGCTCCGGCCGGTCCGCAACTACGCCTCCGCGAAGCTGATCGCGGCGGACAAGCTCAAGCCGGTGCAGGTCTCCGCGACGTCCCTGGCGGGCGAGCCGCACGGCACCCCGGTGGGCATCCCCGGCGCCCCCGACACGCTGCCCGCGCTCGGCGACCTGGAGCAGGGCGCCTGGCAGGTCTGCGCGGAGGAGCCGAACCGCACGGGGCCCGACGGCACCGGCCGCCGCCCGGTCACCTCGCTGCGGCTGGGCCTGTCCGCCGAGGGCACCTCGCCCGGCGACGACCGCGCGGTGCTGGCCCAGGGCCCGGACGGAGCCAAGCACCTGTTGTGGGGCGACCACCGGCTGCGGCTCGGCAAGCACGGTGCGGCCCAGGCCCTCGGCTACTCGGGCGCGACGCCTCTGCCGGTGTCCGCCGCGTTCCTCGACAGCGTCCCGGCCGCCCCCGACCTGGCCGCCCCCGAGGTGGACGGCCGGGGCACCCCGGGCCCCAGGATCGGCGGCCGTCCCAGCCGTACCGGCCAGGTGTACGCCCTGACCTCGCCGGGCGCAGCCGCCCAGCACTTCCTGCTGGAGCGGTCCGGGCTGCGCGCCCTGAGCGCCCCCGGAGCCGCGCTCGTCCTGGGCGACGACCGCACGGCGAAACTGGCGTACCCGGGGGCCGCCCCGGCCGCGATCCCGCTCACCGCCGACCAGCTGACGCAGCACCAGGCGAAGTCCGCACGGGCCGGCAAGGACCCGTCGCTCTGGCCCTCCCGCACCCCCGGAGTACGGGACCCCGGTCCCGGCACCTCGGTGTGCGCCCGGATCCAGCCGGAGGGGGCGGCGCCCCGGGTGGCGCTCGCACTGGTACCGGCCGCCGGACGGGCCCCGGCTCCGGCCTCCGGCCCGGAGATCACCCGGGCGTGCCTGGCCGTGGACGGTCTGGAGGTACGGCCCGGCGGCGGCACGCTCGTACAGGCGCTGGGGGCGGGCGGCTCGGTCATCGGCACGACGAGCTATCTGGTCACCGACGTGGGCGTCAAGTACCGGCTGCCGGACGCGAAGTCGGTGGAGCGCCTCGGCCTGAAGGGCGGGCGCGCCCAGGCGGTGCCGTCGCGGCTGCTGGACATGCTGCCGACCGGTCCGGTGCTGGACGCGGCGGCGGCGAGCGGCGAACGGGCCGCCGCCGAGGCGGCGTTGAAGCCCGCGGAGAAGTCCTGCGGGTGAACAGTCGATGAACGTGTGACGCTTCGTCATTCGACGAAGCGTCAACTACGGCCTCTTACCGGCCAGTAGACGGCCTCGGGCCGACAGAAGGATCAAGGCAAGCTCAGATCTCGCCCCAGAGCATTGCCTGCGTCACATCAGCCTCTCTAGCATCAGCAGAAGCTCCCATTCCGGAAAGGACGTCCGACGTGTCGACTCCCCCTGCCCCTCCCGGCAACCTGCAGACTTCGTCGCAGAGCGAGAACCAGAAGGGCCTCAACGCCCTCGGCATGGTCCACAGCGGCATCAAGACGTCGCAGGAGGAAGTACGGACCACCATGGGCTCCCTGATGGACGCGTACGGCGGTCAGGACGGCGGCGCGTTCCAGCGGCTGCTGACCGACTGGAGCAGCCAGGTGGACATCATCACCAAGAACATCAACGAGATGATGCAGAAGCTCCAGGAGACCGGGACCCTCCAGCGCAACCTGCAGAACCAGACCACGGACTCGATCCAGGTCAGCAGCCGGTCGAACGACGTCTTCGCCTCGCTGGTCAAGTAGCGCCCAACAGCTCGCCGTTCGCCCGTTCTCCCTCCCTCTCCCTCCCCACCAGGAGTTCGCGATGTCCACTCCCCCCGCCGGGTACGACCACTCCAACAAGACAGACGGCATCATCCACGTCGAGTACAAGCGCGTGGACCAGGCCGCGGAGGACATGAGCCTCCAGACCACCCGCATCCGGAATCTGGTGCAGGCCCTCAACGAGGAGCTGGCCGGCCTGCACGGCGCCTGGCAGGGCGCCGACGCCGCGACGTACTCGGGTCTGCAGGCCCAGTGGAACCAGGCGGCCGGCCAGCTGAGCGAGGTCCTGACCAAGCACGGCCAGACGCTGACGGACATCTCCGCCCTGTACCGCCAGCACGAGAACCGCAGCGCGTCGGAGTGGGGCAACATCCGCGTCGGCCGCTGACCCCGCCCCTCCTCCCCCGCTCTCCGCACCTCTTCCCCCGCTGATTGCGAGCAGCCATGGCGCCCGACCCGACCGATCTGTCCCATCTGGACACGGACACCCTGACGAAGTTCGTCAACACCGATGTGCAGGGCTTCCTCACCCTGATCGGGGCCCTCAAGAAGGACACCGACGGCCACGCGGTGGCCGCCATGCAGTACCTGGCAACCCAGTTCGGCAGCACCTCGGTCGGTTACGTCAGCTCCGTGCTCAAGCTGGGCAGGCTCGGCGCGACGGGCGACAAGGCGACGGGGCCGCTGTCGGCCGCCCCGTTCCTCGCGTACCTGGCGAAGTCGGCCAAGGAGCTGTCCGCCGTCGAGGACAACCAGGAGAAGCTCTTCACCGACATCAGGGACGGCCTCAACACCGTGCTCACGGACATGAAGAAGCAGCAGCAGAAGAGCCTGGAGGACATCGAGAGCCAGAAGTTCCTCAACGACCTGCGCAACGTCGACGGGGACCTGGCCCCGTCGCAGAAGTCCTGACCTCTCAGAAGGAGTACCGAACCCCCCATGGCCGTTGATTCGAGTTGGGAATCGGTCGTCAAGAACCTCACCGGCTTCGACGGCGGCACCCGGGCCAACGTGGCTGCCGTGGGGGGTGCGGACGAGAAGACGGGCGACGGCAGCGAGTGGATGAAGATCAAGATCACCAACACCGGGGACGGGCGGAGCACCACCGGCCAGGTGGACGCGCCCGGCGCCAAGCTCGGCCGGACGATCAAGTTCTACGGCCCGCGGCAGAACGTGGCCGCACAGCTCTCCGTCTACACGGTGGAGCTGAGTCTGCCCTGGAGTTCGTCGAACGGCGCCGACTGGAGCGACACGGGCAACGCCGGTGCGTACGACTGGGGCTACGGAATGGTCCTGGAGAAGCTGGTCAACGAGCACCGCACCACCGGGTACGGCTCCGAGTACCCGCACAGCAAGCCCGTCGACGCCCTCGACTCGGTGGACCTCACGACGTTCGCCCCCACCGCCAAGGCGTTCGACCGCGTCACGGCGTACTTCCGTACCCAGACTCCGGTCCTGGAGCAGTGGGTCAAGGAACTCAACTCGGAGTACTCCGCCTACCGCGGCAACGGCGCGGACGTGTTCCGCGACCTGATCGACGCCATTGGCGTCGGCTACCGGGACTTCCTGCGGCTGATCCAGTCGGCCGGCGGCGACAAGGGCGGCCAGGCGTCCACCAGCGTGCCCGACTACAAGTCGGACTCCGCCGTCAGCGACAAGATCCTCGAAGCCGAGAAGGCGATCCACACCGCCGCCGTGTCGCTGCACACGGCGTGGAAGACGTGGGTGGGCACCGGCCTGTGGCTGGGGACCGCCCATCTCGACCAGCTGCTGGACGAAGTGGCGACGTGGCTGAACACGAACAACATCGTCAAGATGCAGCAGAACCAGAACGAGGTGTCCCAGGCCGGTGAGGGCTTCCTCTCCGTACACCCCACCTACGGGGACCTGACCCAGGAGGCGAGCTGGAAGCAGCTCTCCCGCGCCGCGCACACCAAGTGGAGCGCCACGCTCGCCGATCTCGACACCGCCGCCAGCACGGCGATGCTGAACCTCAACCAGGCCATGGCGGGGGCCAGCAGCAACACCACCTTCACCTTCAAGGCCGGCGTCTCCAGCCTCAAGGAGGCCAACGCCGTCGACGAGGCGGGCAAGGCAAAGGCCGACGCGGAGAAGGAGAAGGAGGACGCCAAGAAGGAGATGGACAAGCAGAAGGAGGAGATGAACAAGCAGAAGGAGGAATCGGAGAAGAAGCTCGACGAATTCAAGAAGGGCGGCGACGGCAAGCCCGACGTCCCCCCGCTCGGCCAGAACGAGACCGGCGGCAACGGGATGGGCAACCTCGGCGGCGGCGCGGGCGGCCTCGGTGACAAGGGCGGGCAGAAGCCGCCCACCACCGGCGCGATACCCCCGCTGGGCCTCAACGACACAGGCGGCAACGGCACCGGGCTCGGCGGCGACAACGGCCTCGGCAACAGCGTCAAGAACCCCGACGGCTCCGTCACCACGAAGAACCCCGACGGTTCGATGACCACCACCTACCCGGACGGCCACAAGGAGACCACTCCCCCGGGCGTCCTGCCTCCCGCGCTCAACCCCAACGGGACCAGCGGCGGCATCGGCACCGGCGGCGTGCCCGGCAAGACGGTCAAGGGCCCCGACGGCAGCACCACCACGTACAACGCCGACGGCTCGCGCACCACCACGCACAAGGACGGCACGACCACCACCGTCAACCCGGACGGCAGCTCGGTCACCAACAACCCCGACGGCTCGAAGACGGTCCTGAACAAGGACGGCAGCGAGACCATCACGTACCAGGACGGTACGAAGGCCACCATCAAGCCGGACGGCTCGACGATCACCCAGTACCCGGACGGCTCCTCCACGAAGCTGGCGCCGAACGGCACGCTCACCACCACCGACGCCCAGGGCAACAGCACCACCAGCCACCCGGCGCCCGGCTCGACCGTGAAGAACCCGGACGGCTCGTCCACCGTGTACGGCAGGGACGGCTCGACCACCACCACGCACGAGGACGGCACGAAGACCACCGTCTCGCCGAACGGCACCGTGACCACGGTCGACCCGGACGGCACCAAGACCGTCTCGCACCTGGGCAAGGGGACCTCCACCATCACCTACGCCGACGGCTCGGTGGCGCAGGTCGGCAAGGACGGCACGGTCTCCACCACGTACAAGGACGGCAGCACCACCAAGCTCGGCCCCGACGGCACGTACACCACCACCGACGCCGACGGGCACAAGAAGACCGAGCACCTGAACACCACCGGCGGCGGCGCCCAGACCAAGCACAACGCCGACGGGTCGAGCACCACCACCTACCCCGACGGCACCGTCGACAAGAAGCTCAAGGACGGCGGCCACCAGATCACCTACCCGGACGGCCGCACGGTCACCACCGACGCGTACGGCAGGACGACCGGCACCACGGGCGGGACCGGCGGCACCGGAGGGCTCGGAGGGCTCGGACCGAACAGGACCAGCGGCGGCCTCGGGAACTACGACTACTACGACTACCCGGACGCCAAGAACGGCAACTCGCCCCTGACGGGCGGCGGTTACGGCAGTACGGGCGCGGACGCCACCGGGGGCGGCCGGATTCCCCCGCTGGGTCTCAACCCCCTCGGCGGCCAGGGGCTCACGCCCGGCGGCATGGGCGGGGCGGGCGGCCTGGGCGCGGGTGCGGGCGGCGAGCGCACCCGTGCCGGAGCGATGGGAGAGGCCAACGCGGCGCGCAACGGCCGCGCCGCCCAGCTCGCCGCCGAGGAGGCCGCCCTGATGCGGCGCCCCAACACCAGCAGCTCGGGCAGCGGCATGCCGATGATGCCGCCGATGGGCGGCATGGGCGGCGGCGCCGGCGGCAACACCCAGAGCGACGAGCGCGAGCGCTCCACCTGGGTGAGCGAGGACGAGGACACCTGGGGCACCGACGAGGGCGGCGTGGCCGCGGTGATCGGACGGTGAGCCGCCGGGCGGACCGGCCGGGAAAGAACACGCAGCACGGGAAGGGCGCGGAACAGTCATGAGCAACCCGATGGAAGAACACCTGGCCGAGGCATTGGCCGAGTTCGAGGAGACCCGGTCCAAACTGACCGAGGCCGGCGCCGCCGCGGCCCGGATATCGGCGACCGTCATGGCCAAGGACCGTTCCGTGGAGGCCACGGTCGGGCCGCAGGGCGAACTGACGAACCTGCGCTTCCCGACCGCCCGCTACCGGACCATGCCCCCGGCGCAGCTGGCGAGCGTACTGATGGCCACCATCGGCAAGGCCCGTGCGGAGGCGGCCGGTCAACTGGCGGAGATCTACCGCCCGTTCGGCCCCATACCGGGGCTTTCACCGACCGCCGAGGGCGGCTTCCAGGAGCTGGACTGGGACGAGCTGTTCGCGCCGCTGCGCGAGGAGGGGCTGCCGGTGCCGCCGTCGAAGGCACCCACCCGCCCGTCCGGCGGCGCCCTGCTGGACGAGCTGGTCGAGGACGAGGACACGCACACCACCGGCACGAGCGGTTCCGTGGCGGCGGACGGGGGGACGCAGCGATGAGCGGACTGGATGTCGACACCGGCGGACTCGGCAAGAGCGGCGAGAACCTCGACGAGGTGGCGCAGCACATCAAGCTGATCCGCGACGACTACCTGGACAAGCTGACCACGTACCACGGCTGCTGGGGCACCGGTGAGTTCGGCGAGGCGTTCGCCAAGAAGTACCTGCCTGCCGTCGAGGACGCCAAGACGGGCATCACCGAGCTGAGCAACGCCCTGAGCGGCAGCGCGCAGAGCCTGCGCGACACGTCCACCAAGTTCGGCAATCTGCAGAACGACATCACCGGCAACCTGCACGGTGGGAACGGCAGGCGCTGACCCGTGTCCCTGGAGTTCCCTCCCGAATGTGCCTGGCTGTTCGCCGCGCTGACCGGTGAAGTACCGCCGAACGGCGACGAGGACAAGCTGTTCGCGCTCGCCGAGGTCCACAAGGACCTGCACGGCAAGCTGAACAACGACATGAAGCAGCAGATCGCCGCGGCTCTCGGCTACACCAGCGAGACCTTCGACGGCGACGCCGCCGAGATGTACCAGGCCGCGATGAAGAGCTTCATCGGCGAGGAGGGGCTCAACTACTTCGAAGCGGTCGCCAACCAGGCGCAGTTGCTGGCGACGTACACCCGCAAGGCCGCCACCCAGCTCCAGTACACCAAGTACATGATCATCGCCCAGCTGGTGGAGCTGCTGGTGGAGGCGATCGTCGCGGCGGCGCTGGCGTTCTTCTTCGGGGCGTCGATCCAGGCGTACCTGGCGAAGTGCGCGATCGTCCGGTTCCTGATCCGCTCGTGGCTCGGGCGGGCGCTGATGACGCTGCTGATGCACCAGCTCATCAACGTGGGCATGGGCGTCGCGATGGACCTGCTGGTGCAGTGGTCGCAGCTCAACCAGGGCACCCGCGACGAGTACGAGGGCGACCTGACCAAGGCCGCCGCGCTGTCCGGCATGATCCAGGGGCTGCTGGCGGGACCGTTCCAGTTCCTGGGCAACAAGCTGGGCAAGAAGCTCTCCGACCTGTTCGGCAACGGCGGCGGCAAGAACATCGGCAAGCAGCTCGACGAGATGTTCCCGCCGCCGCCCGTGCACGGCCCCAAGGGCCCGACCGGAATCGGCCCCAAGCCGCCGAAGACCTTCGGCGACGACTTCGCCAAGAACTTCAAGGACAACATCCCCAAGACCACCGGCCCGAACGGCAAGGCGGCCGGGGACAAGTTCGTCCGCGACGTCGGCGACACCTTCACCAAGCACCTGGGCGGCGACAAGGCGGGCGACGTCGGCCGCAACTGGGCGCGGACGCTGCTGGAGAACACCGGCAAGAAGGACCTCCCGAAGCTGCTGGGCGACACCCTCAAGCCGCTCGGCAACAAGGAGCTCACCAAGCTGCTCAGCCAGGGCGCCGCCGACCAGCTCGGCCGGAGCGCCGTACGGGCGATGGCCCAGGCGGGCGTGCACGGCACCACCAAGGGCGTGTTCGAGGGTGCGCACGCGGCGGTCTCCGAGGGCTTCTACAACCTGCTGTTCAGCGACGAACACACCTTCAAGACCTCGGCGTTGACCTTCGGTTCCGGCATGGTCGAGGGCCGTCTGGGCCACATCATGGAGGCCGGCGGTGAGAAGCTCGGCGGCAACCTGCGCAACGAGGCGCTGGCGGCCGGGCTGAAGCTCCCAGGTGCGGGACTGGACTCGGGCGGGCCTTCGGGCGCGGGATCCGGGGCCGGTGTCGGCAACAGCGGTACGGGCGCGGGGTCCGGGCTCGGCGGCAACGGCACCGGTGCGGGCACGTCCTCGGTTCCGAACACGGTCGGCAACGGCGGCGGAAGCGGCTCCGACACGTCGTCGCTGTACTCCGACGACGGCGCCTCCCTCTACTCCAACGACTCGTCCTCGGACGACTCCACCTCGAACGACTCGTCCTCCAACGACTCCTCCTCGTACCTCTCCTCGGACGACGACGACAACTCCTCCGAGCACTCGGCGTCGGACTCCGGCGAGTCCCGGACGCTGTACGACGACGAGGGGTTCGAGCTGCTCGACCTCTCCGGGCCCTCGCGCGACGAGGACGGCAACGTCGTCCTCGACACCTCGGACGACGACGAGCCGAGCACCCAGCAGCCCATCGCCGGAGCGGTGCCGACCACGAGCCAGGGGACCACCGGTCCCGCCTCGACGTCCGCGAACGCACCCGCCTCGACGCCGACCACGAGCACCTCGTCCCCGGCGACGAACACGGCCGCGACGAACACGGCGGGTTCCGCGAACGCCAACACGTCCAACTCGTCCAGTCCGTCCAACTCCTCGACCTCCTCCAACTCCTCGAACCAGTCCACGTCGCAGAACGCGGCCCAGAACTCGGCGAAGTCCACCGACACCGGCGCTCCCGCGACCGTCCCGAACACCACCTCCACGGTCTCCACGACGTCCTCGGACACCTCGGGCTCCACGGCCTCGACGACGTCCACCACCTCGGCCAACTCCACCGGCCTGGAGTCCACCGGCCAGGACTCCCCCGCCCCGCTCCAGACCGTCTCCACCGACAACAGCACCCAGCAGACGCAGAGCGGCGACTCGCCGCAGACCCTCTCCCTGAACCAGCAGGACCAGACCGGAGCCACCCCCGCCGAACTGCGGCTCGCCCCGTCCGAGCAGCACGACGAGTCCGACGCCTCGGGCAACTCGCTGGCTCCCGCGTGGACCAGCAGCAAGGCACCGGCGTCCGTCACCCAGCCGCACACCGTCATCGACATGAACCTCGACACGGACGATACGGAGGACGACGGCGCCCCCGGGCCGAGCAACTCCGCACCGCCGCACGTCGTGGTCGACATCGGCCTCGACGGGGACGACGACGGCACGGACCACACCCGCACCACCGCGGAGAACACCACCTCGGAGAACACCACCACGCAGAACACCACCTCGGTGTTCCTCGCACCCCAGCCGACCGCCGCCCGGCTCTCCACCGAGGTCCAGACGTTCGGTACCCAGAACAGCCAGGGCCTCAGCGGCGTCCACCTCGCCCCGATCGACGAGCGGGTGGCCACCGCCCTCCAGCAGCAGACGCTGACCGAGCTGGAGCGGATCACCGGGCGGCTCACCGACGCACAGCGCGCCGGGGCGCGCGAGCGGCTGACCACACTGCTCTCCCCGCAGGCACTCCAGGACAACCGGCTGATGCTGCTCAGCAGGGACGGTCACCGGATCACCCTGGACATCGGGGGCCGGCCGTACTCCCTCGACGTACAGCTCCAGTTGGAGCGGCCGAGGCCGGCCACGCAGTTCGGCTCGGGCGACCGCAAGCCGCCGCACAACAACGAGCAGCGGCAGGCCGCCGCCTTCGACAGCACGTCGACGTCCGCCACCTCCACGGTGCGCACGGTCTCGCTCGCCCCGTTCTCGAACACCTTCGGGCTGATCAAGGGTTTCCTGACCGGTGTCTCCCCCTCGCTGAGCTTCAACGTCTCGCGTCAGCAGACGAGTCTGACGACCACCGTGAGCAGCACCGTCACCTCCACCAGCCTGCTGCGCAGCACGGAGCCGGCCAGCCCCTTCGACTACACGGCCCTCGGCCGGGTGCGGACGGCGGCCAACACGCCGTTCGCGGCACTGCCGCCGGACCGCGCGGGCACCACCGAACTCGGCACGGTCACCGCCTGGTTCCCCGAGCACCTCGCGACGCCCGACTACGGCACGAAGGACTCCGCCGGAGCGGAGCGCCCGAACCACTTCGACCACACGGACCCCGACGGGTTCAACTCCCGGCTGGACCGGTCTCCGCTGTGGGTCATGGACTCCATGGCCGACCCCGGCAGTCTGCTGCGCGAGGTGCGCACCCGGTTCGGCGACCGGCTCGACCTGCTGGCGCCCGAGTCGCTGCTCACCGTGGAGAAGTTCTTCGGACCCGAGCACCTGCTCGGCGCGCTGCCCCTCCAGCGGACGACGGACAACCCCGGCGGCAGCACGGGCACCTGGTCGCCGGTGCTGCTGGACAAGGGCGGCAACGCGCTCGGCCTGTTCCAGGTCACCGCGCAGGTGAGCCCGCGCGAGGGGCGGGACATCGAGGTCGGCCCGAAGTACAGCCTGGAACGCTTCCTGGACCGGCAGCTGAAGGCCGACTCGCTGGCGAAGGTGTCGCAGTCGTACGGCTTCGAGGCGGGGGTCGGCGGCACGTTCAACAAGAAGCCCGCCGAGGCGGACAAGTCGTTCCGGGACTTCCACGTGGGCGGATCCGTAGTGCCCAAGGGCGGCTACACCGGCCAGAAGGACCAGGCGCTGGGCGCGGGTGCCGCGCACAACGTGACCCACAACATCCGCACCAACAACGGTCATGTGCTGACCCCGGCGACCGTGACGTACCACGTGGAGTTCCTCGCTGCGGACGGCACCCCGGACCGGCGCCCGGACCAGCGGCAGCCCTGGTCGGCGCCCGCCACACCGATCCGGATCAGGACCCTCACCCCGGCGACGGCGGAGGGCAGCGGGCCCGCCGCGGCGGGGCAGAAGCTGGCGCCCACCGAGGTGACCCGGCTGGACGCCATCGGGCTCACCACCACTCCGCTGCGGGTGCACGGCGATGCCGTCACGACGGTGTTCGACAGTGCGCGCGGCTGGCTCCAGGACAGGGGCTACCTGCCGGTCGAGGGGCAGCGGGGCGGACTGCGCACGGACGACCGCCTGGTCAAGGCCCGGCTGGAGAACCTGCGCAAACTCTCCCTGCTGGGCTCCCAGCCCGGCCTGCTGGGAACCATGGACGAGCTGGTCGACGGCGGGCTCACCCTGCACTTCACCAAGCCGCTGACGGGGGGCGGCGTCGACCGCGTCCGGTTCCGCTTCACCCTGGACCGGGACACCACGAACGACAGCGCCCCCGTCCACCGCACCACGCTGAGCGACGTCCAGCTGCCCAGCAACAGCAACCTGTCCGTGCCCGGCACCAGCCAGCTGTCGTCGGGCTCCACCACGACCTGGCAGCTCGGCGGCGAACTGACCGGTCTGGCGCGCGGCAACTTCCGGGGCAGCCTGAGCGCGGACTACAAGGGCACCCGGCAGACCACCGAGACCTCCACCGTCGGGGCGTCGGTGTCGCACACCCAGGTGATCACGTCGGCCAACCAGAAGACGGAGGTCTTCCGGATCCCGGCCGTGTTCTCGGTGGAGATCACCGACGGGAACGGCCCGACGGCCACCGGTGCCTTCACCTCGGCCGGGCAGCCCGTGTTCGTCGACCTGGCCGTGCCGGAGGGGCGCACCCACACGTCGTCGGACACCCCGCGGCCCTCGGACGCGTACGGGGACGCGGTGCTCCAGCCGTCGGGCACCCCGCTGCCGCAGAGCGATGTGACGTTCCTGCTGCCGGACAGTTCGCTCGTCGAGGTCGTCCGGGGCAGCGGAAAGCTGTACGAGGCCGTCGACTCCGTCTTGGCCGGCCTCACCGAGCCGGACGCGGACCGGGACACCGTACGACCGGACCCGCAGCAGAGCGAAGGGCAGCACGAGAACGGGCAGCACGACAACGCGCAGCAGGACGACGGCGACGGGCAGCGGGCCGGACGGACGCAGCCCTCCACCACCGCCCCCGCCACGACGAGCTGGTGGGGCGCCGCGGTGGGCGCCGCGAAGTCCGTCCTCGGCTCCGTACTGCACGCGGGCACCGAGGTCCACCGGACGTTCTCCGGCGGCGACCGCTCCGACCAGACGCAGCTGCTGCACGAGGCGCTGCACGCCCAGCTGGCCCCCGCCGCGCTGATGTCGCGGGCGCACCAGATGGTGAAGGGCGTCTTCGTCATCGACGACCTCTTCGTGCCCGGCGCGACCGCGGGCACGGACCTGGTCGTCGAGGTGCGGGCCGTCCTCACCAACCCGCGGGACCTGGGCACGGTCGTGCAGGCGGGCGAGACGGACCTCGGCACCACCGACACCGCCTCCCACCAGGTCACCAGGTCCACCGCCCACGAGGGCGGCCCCGGAGTCACCCTGAAGTACGGCCAGAGCCTCGCGGAGGCCGAGGCCGCGGCGGCGACGCCCACGGGCACCGCCCCGCCCACCGGCACCGCGGCGAAGCCCACCACGGGCGGCGCGGGCCTCAAGGGCGTCTACGGGCAGGGCACCAGCAGCTCCGCGACCACCACCGCGTCCACCAACACGACCCGGGTGCCGTCCGAGAGCGGCCTCCAGCACCGGATCAGCGCGGACATCACGTACGAGGTGACGGTCCACCGGGGTCACCGGCGCGTCTCGCCGCTCAACGAGGGCGCGACGTCGGTGACCCGAACGGTGCACGTGCCGGGCGGCATCAACTTCCTCGCCACGGCCGATCAGCTGCGGCGCGGCGGCACGATGCTGGAGCACCTCGCCGGCCAGGACACCGACACCTCGCGCCCGCACGACGTCAGGCTGCCGTACCGCTTCGTGCGGCACGGTGCGCTCGGTCTCGCGGCGGTGGTGGAGGCGACACCGGTGGCACAACCGCTCCCGGTCCCGGTGGACCCGGACGGGGTCACGCAGCCGTCCCCCACGCAGAACACCGACCAGCAGAACACCGACCCGCAGAACGAGAACTCCCAGAACGGGAACCCGCAGAACGACACCCAGGTCACCGAGAACACCGTCCCGGCTCCGCCCGCCGTCAACACGGACTCCCGCCGCCCCGACCTGCTGCGCCAGCAGCTCACCGATCTCGTCACCCGGCACGCGCCGGGCAGTCTCACTCCCGGCCACCGCGACTACGTCCCCGGGCTGCGCCAGCGCATCGCCGACTACACCTCGCCGGCCGCGCTCGGAGCACTGCCGGGCCGGGGCGCGGACGGTCCGCTGGTCTTCTCCTTCCCGTTCACCGGCGGCGGGAGCACCCGCACCGTCACAGTGCGGGTGCACGGCAGGCCCGCCTGGACCGGGGAACAGCTCGCCCACGTACGGGGCCGCAAGGCCAACGAGGGCGCGGCGGTGGAGAACTACTCCGCGCACGCCCCCGCCAACTTCACCGAGTCCACCAGCCGCACCACCCGCTGGGGCTTCACCCTGCCGGGCAGCATCGTGGTGCCGACGTCCGACCAGACCTCCCGCAAGGCGACCGTCAGCCCCTCGGGCAGCGGCTCCACCGCCCGTACGGACACGGTCAGCACCACCGTCACCGCCGAGGACCGGCTGTGGCAGCGCGTCAAGGGCGGCAACGAGTTCACCCTCGGCTACGTCTTCACCGCCGACCTCCTCGTGGACGGCGACACCACCCGGCACCCGACGTCGGTCGACGGCCGGGTCACCCTGCGCTTCGCCGGGGACCGCGACCAGTCCGTGCCGGAGCCCTCGCAGCACAACCGGCCGCCCACCGACACGGTGCTGCGCGAGGACCCCCGTCCCGCGCACCCCATGACACCGCTCAGGCCGACCGGCAACGAGGTCGTGTACGCGCTCAGCAACCAGCGGCCCCTGCTGGAGGCCGTCCGGCAGGTGGCGCCCGCCCTCGACACCCCCGGCCTCACCTCGGGCAGCACCCACGACGGTGCGGCGGCCCGGCTCACGGAGCTGCTGCACGGCGGGAGCATCGTGCTGGACCCGGTGCGTCTGGCGGCCGGTGCGGGCGGCACGCTCACCGGCACCTCGAAGCACCCCACCGTCACGATGTCCACCCAGGTGTTCAACCCCCGGCTGATCGACAGCACCAAGGGGGTGACCGTCGACCGGGTGCGGATGACGGGCTTCAGCACGACGTCGGGCACCTCGACCGCGCGCGGCGGCGCCTTCACCCTCGGGGTCACCGGGACGCTCTCCGAGAAGGGCGACTACGCGTTCGGCGGGTCGGTGCCCGTCGTGTCGTACCAGTCGACCCCGGGCGGTCAGGGCGGCGGCGTCTCCGCGCTCGCCCGGCACTGGGAGAAGACCGGCACGGACGGCCAGTCCGAGGCCGCCGAGGGGCTGCGCACCCACGAGGTCGAGGTCGACACCGTCACCACGGTGACCGGCCCGAGGGGCGACGTGCGGTACGTGACCGGCACCGCCGTCGTACGGCTGCCGGAGCGCGACCTGCTGGGGCTCGGCGTGCTGCCCGAGGCCGCCCGGGGCAACCAGGTGTGGGACCTGTCGGCACCGGACGTCCGGAACCTGGCGCCCGACCGCGTCGCCGCCCTGCTCGGCACCGAGTCAGGGGCCCTGCCGTCCGTGGCCCCGCAGCTCTGGCTGGACCTGGGGACCCACCCCACCCCGGCCGCGCGCTACGAGGCGCTGCTGCGCGCCCAGGCGGTCGCCGGCGCGAGCGGCCGGCCGGTGGAACTCGCACTGCGCGACGGGGACGGCACCCGCTTCTTCTCCCTCACCCCGGACTCCTCGCCCTTCCCCGACGTGGACGGGGCGAAGCGGCAACTCAACGACGCCCGCTCCCTGTTGAGCGACCTGGAGAACCGGCACGGCCGGCGCGCGCCGGGCCCCGACCCGCGGAACGCGCTCCAGGAGGCCACCGGCCGCCGCGCCGCGCGGGAACAGGACCTCTTCGACGCGCAGCAGGCGCACACCCGGCAGCGCGACCTCGCCGGCACGCTGGAGCGGACCGAGCAGGACGTACGGGACGCCCTCCAGCAGGCCGACGGCATGCTGCGGACCACCCGCGAGCGGCTGGCCGTGGCGACCCCCGACCGGATCGAAGCGCTGCGCCGGCGCGAGACGATGCTCCAGGAGGCGCTGGCCCCGCTGGAGCGGGACGCCGCCGCGTACGACGCCCTGCACGCCGCCGCGCGGGACGAGGCGCGGGCCGTGGACCTGCTCGGCCTGGCACGCCGCGAGGAGGCGGACGCCCGGCACGACCTCGCGTGGCACGAGGCGCAGCAGCGGGTGAACGAGGCCGACGACCTCCTCATCGAGGCCGAGGTGCGCCACCTCGCCCTCCCCGGCGAGATCGCCGAGGCGCACCGTCCCGGCGGCCGTCAGATACCCGGCCTCGTGGTGCCGCCGCCCGCCGACCCGACCGCCCAGTCCCTGGCCTCCCTCACTCCCCGGTGGCCCTCGCCCGGTGCCCCCGGGGACGGGACCGCACCGGCCGCGCCCGGCACGAACGGCTCCCGGCCGCCGGGCGGGCGGACGACGCGTCCGGTCGCCCCGCACGAGGTGGCGGCGTTCCCCGCGACGAAGACCGCCGCCGTGCACACGGAGCGCTTCGACCCGAAGCTGGTGCAGTCGCTGCGCGCCGGGGGGCGGCTCGACGGTTCGATGACGCTGATCCGCAACCATGTGCGCCAGGTGCGGCTGCCGGACGGGCGGACGGTCCGTCAGTTCTATGTGACCCTGCCGTTCCGGCTCACCGACGGGCTGACCGCGCAGGACCTGTCGGCGCTGCACTCTCGGGTGCAGGCGACCCTGGACCGTTACGTCAACGTCGGTTACACGCTGCCCGACTCGGGCGACCAGCTGCACGTCACGGCCGAATTCCTGGAGTCGTCCGCGCACAGCGAGGCGGTGACGCTGTCCCGGTCGCAGAGCATCGTGCCGCGCGCCGACCAGCGCACCTGGGACGTCGGGCACAGCGACGCCGTGCTCACCCACGAGATCCTGCACTACCTGGGTCTCGCGGACGAGTACGCCGAGTCCAGGCCGACGGCCGGCCCCGACGACCGGCACCTGTTCCGCCGCTCGCCCGACGCCTCCGGGGTGCGGCAGCAGGGGCTGATGGTGCGGGTGGACGAGGAGTCGCTGCGCACGCTGCCGCAGGACTACCTCCGTACGATCGAGCAGGTCAGCCGGCACGCGGTGATCCCGCTGCACACCCTGTCCCCGGACACGGCGCCGCTCACCGCGCCCCCGGCCACCGGGCCGGTGCGGCTGGCCTCCTCGGACCCCGACTCGGTGACGCCGCCGACCAGTTCGGCACCGGAAGGCTGGAGCGGGCCGCTCTCGGAGTACGTGCGGCAGTACGGCACCCCGAACTTTCCCGGCGTCGGCATGGAGCACTTCGAGCCGCTGTCGCCGGACACCATGACCGGGCTGCACCGGGACGTGCTGCGGGCGCTCGGCGAGGGGCTGGACGACGCGGACCGGCAGACCGTGCGCGGGACGCTGGAGCGCGAGCTGGGGCCCTCGGCGCTGGACTCGCGGATGCCGTACCTGCTGAGCGGGCACGGCCTGCCGCTCACCGTGCCGCTGGCCTCCGGGCCGCGCACCGTCACCCTGTCGCTCACCCTCTCCGAGCCGCGGACCTCGGACCGGCACGGGGCGTTCACCAAGGAGGACCCCCAGCGGCGCGTCGAGAAGCGGGCCACCAGCGCCCTGGACCACGGTTCCGCCTCCGGTTCGGTGAACCCGCGCACCCTGCCGATCCCGCTGACCGGAAACGTCCTCCTCGGGGTCACCGGCTTCTACACCGGTAGCGCCTTCAGCCCCGCGCTGACGGTGACGCACAACCAGCGGGCGTTCAGCGCCACCACCGCCGAGACCGTTTCCCAGACGCAGGCGATGCGCAACAACACCCCGTCGCATCCGGTGCTGTTCACCGCCGAGTGGCGGGTGGACCAGCAGGACGGGGTGCGGCACGCACCGCTCGTCGTGCAGTTCCCCGACCGGGTGGCGACCACGCCCGACACCCCCGCGCAGCAGACCGCGCCGTCCCCGCACGCCCAGCTGGACGACCTGCCGCTGTGGGCCGTGGACTCGCTGCGCGACCCCGGGTTCGTGAGCCGCGCCGTGCGGAACAACGACGAACTCAGCCGCTTCCTGGACACGCTGTCCGCGCACTCGCGCGCGGAGGTGGCGACCCTGTTCGGCGAGGCCAACCTGCGGGGCGGGCTGCCGCTCCAGCGGCTGCACGAGGCGGCCGGCGAGCGGACCGAAGGCCGCGGCGGCCAGTACAGCCCGCGGCTGTACACCCCCGGCGGCCAGCTCGCCGGAATGCTGCGGCTCACCGCCGACCTGCGGCCGGTCGAGGGCGGCACCATCGGCTCCCTGCCCGGCGACTTCTTCCTGGAGAGCCACCTCACCCGCACCGTGAAGCTGGACACCAGCGTCAAGGTCACCTCCGGGCTCGGCTTCGACCTGCCCGTCAACCTCTCCTTCCTGGTCAACTCCACCCTCTGGGACAAGGCCGTGAGCTGGGCGTACGGGGCAGGTATCGGCTTCGGCGGCAAGGTGGGCGTGAAACACGGCTGGACCCACGGGCACAGCTCGGGCGGTTCCGCCACCGTCAACCACACCCTGCGCACCGTCCGCGCGCACCGGACGGTGCCGTACACGGCCTCGTACACGGTGCACCTCATCGGCCCGGACGGAACGAGCCGGGAGTTCCGGCTGCCGGGGCAGTCGGAACTGCGGCTGCGGACACTGCCGCAGGACGCGGCCACGGATCCCGCCGCCGGAACGCCGCAGCTCCCGGCCGAGCTCGCCCGGCTCAACGGCATCGGGGTGTCGGCCACCCCGCTGCGGGTCGACGGCACGGACCACCTCTTCGACCGGGCCGAACACTGGCTGCGCCAGGAGGGCTTCCTGCCGCCCGCCCAGCAGCCGCCCGCGCACGGTTCGCGCACACCGGCCCAACTCCTGGACAGCGCCCGGCAGTTGCCGTCCCGGTTGCTGAGCCGTACGGACGAGGCGACCCGCGCCGCGCAGCTCGCCAACCTGCGGCTGTTCGAGCAGAAGCGGTCGCAGCTCGGGCTGCGGGCCGCACTCGACGACATGGCGGGCGACGCCCACCGCACCTGGTTCACCCTGCCCGGCGGTCTCACCGGGGGCGAACGGCGGGTGGAGCTGTCCCTGTCGGCGGTACGGCGCGACGGCGCGGCCGTGACCCACCGGCACTCCCTCGCGGACGTCGAGACCATCAACATGGTGGCGCTGTCGCTGCCCGGTTCCGAGCAGCGCTCGGCGGCCACGGCCGCGAACTGGGGCGGCGGCGTGTCCGTGTCGGCCCCCACCCTCTCCCGCACGCCGGGTGTGCCGCCGACCGGCCCCGCGCCGGGCGCCACGATCGCCGGCAACTACCAGTTCACCCGGACGCACAACAACTGGGGCGGCAGCGAGACCAGCGGCAACGGCCTGGGCCACGACCAGCTGGTCCTGACCAGGAACGGCCCGACGGAGGTCTTCGCGGTCCCCGCGGACTTCACGCTGTCGCTGTACGAGGGCACCGGCGAGCTTCCGGTACGGTCCTGGACCTCGGCGGAGCCGGTCGCCCCGCCGGACTCGGTCTCGATCGACATGGAGATGACGCCCCCGGCCGTGCCCGGCAGCGTGCTGCTGGCCGTGCCGTCGGACCGGACCCTCGCGGCGGCCCAGCAGGTCGCGGTGACGGACCCGGTGATCAGGGAGGTGTCCGCGCAGGACACCGAAGCACTGGCCTTCTCGCAGGACACCACCCGGCTTCCGGACGACGCGTTCGTGGATCTGCTGCGGGGCGCGAAGGAACTGCGGCAGGCCGTCACGGACGGCTTCCGGCAGATCCTGGCCGCGCAGAGCCAGGCGGACGACAATGCCCAGGCACAGCAGCAGGGACCGACCACCGCGCCCGCCACCGGCACCTCCGCCCTGAACCGGCTGTCCCGCGCCGTGTTCGGCGGGAAGGTCACCGACCGCGGCACCGCCCTGACCGAGCAGCTGCACACGGCGCTCAACGCCACCCAGCTCACCGCGCGCGCCCACCAGCTCCTCAAGGGCAGCTACGTCATCGAGGGCCTGGTGCTGCCCGGGATGACGGCCGACACCGAGTACTCCGTGGAGATCCAGGCGTACGCGGGTCCGGTCCGACCGCTGACCGGTACGGACGTGCACGCCCAGTACATCGAGACGGGCACCAACACCTCCCACTCGCGCACCTTCCAGCGCACGAGGGGCCAGGCGGACGAGCACAGCGGCGGCGTCACCCTGACGGTGCCCAGCGTCCCGCGCATCCAGCCCTCGGGCGGCTACGCGTACGCCGCGCGCCAGGACCGCACCACCGGTCTGACGACGAGCAGCACCGTCACCCGGACGCCCGCCGAGTCGATGCAGCTGCACCGGCTGGAGTCGGACGTCACCTACGTGGTGACCATCCGCAGCGGTCGCCGCAACCTCTTCCTGAACGCGGCACCCCACGCGGTGCAGAACCTGACCGGGCTCGCTCCCACCGAGTTCCAGGTGGCGGTCCACGTGCCCGCGGGCCTCCAGTACCTCGCCACCGTCGACCAGCTGCGGCGCAACCACGAGTTCTTCCCGAACGGCGTCGCAGGGCTCACCATCCCGACCCCGCTGCCGCCGACGCCCCTGCCCTTCCCCCCGTCACTGCGGGACGGACGGGGATTCGGGGTGGGTGCCGTGCTGAACGCCGTACCCCTCAGCGAGCGCACCGAGGGGGACCACCAACCCGACGACGACGCACGGCTGCGGACGCCCGACCGGAGCGTGCGCGACCGGTTCGGCTCTCTGATCACCACGCTGGTGGAGCGGGCCGCACCCGGTCTGCTGACGCCCGGCGACTCCTTCAGCCCCGGCGCGCGCGAGCGCATCCACGGGCTGACCTCCACGGCCGGAATGCGGGCGCTGCCCTCGCGGGGGCAGGACGACCCGATCCGGCACCGGTTCGTCCACGTGCGCAACGGCACGGTCAAGCTGGTGGAGGTGTCGGTCCACGCGACCCCCTTCACCGACCTGAGCCGGCTCCAGGGCAAGGAGGCCACCGCGAACTCGGGGCAGGAGAACGTCTTCGCCCATTCCCCCGGGAACACCCAGGTCACCGAGACCAACTCCGTGCAGCACAGCCTCAACGCCACCATCGGCACCAGCTACGAGCGCCAGATGGTCGGCCCCCACACGGACGTGACGACCCCCAGGGGGACCCGCAGTTCGACACGCGCGGTGACCACGGGATCGGGCACCTCCAGCGACCAGCGGTTCTGGCTGCGCACGGACAACGCGGCGGAGTACGCGGCCGAGTACGACTACCACGTGGAGGTCCGCACCCACACCCTGCCCTTCTCGCCCGGCGAGCTGACCGCCCGGCTGACCCAGTCGCTGCTGAACCTCTCCGGGCTCGACACCCTGACCCGCTGGGCGGGACGGCTCGACCCCGACATCGAGCGGGGCTCGGTACCGGTACGGGTGGATCTGCGGCTGACCGGCACCGATGTGCACAACGCCGAGTCGCATCTGCGGCAGGCCCAGGGGCCCACGCGCGAGCGGCCGGCCGGGCTGAACCCGGGGCTCGTCCTGTCCGGGCCCGTGATGGTGCACCGCTTCACCGGACTCGAACAGCTGCGCACGGCGCTGTCCGAGGTGGCACCGGACCTGGTGACGCGCGGCGCGCTGCCGGACACCGACACCTCCCTGGTCCGGGACGAGGGCAACACCGGGACGACCGCCAACGACGGTACGGAGGCGGGCGACCGGGCCGCGGTACAGTTCACCGAACTCGCCCACGCCACCGCCCTCGGGGCGACCGGCTCCACACAGCTCGGCGATGTCGCTCTCGCCGCGCTCTTCGGCGGCACCCTGTCGACCCACTCGGCAACGGCCGGGCCCGTGACCGTCACGGTCGGGCTGCACAGCCCCACGCTGCTCTCGCCGACCGGCGCGCTGGCGATGGACCGGGTACTGATCCAGGCCACGTCGGGCACCTCGTCGGTGACCCGGTCCAGCGCGACCGCCCTGACCCTCCAGACCAAGTACGACCTGAACGAGAAGAAGACCGCGTCGTTCGGCCCGAACGTCCCGCTCCTCCAGACCCAGACCCAGCAGCCGGGTTCCGCCGACACGCACACGGCGACCACCCGCGACTGGAAGCGGCAGGGCGTGACCTCGCAGCCGCAGGGCGAGCGCCGCTGGCAGACGCATCTGGCACGGGTCCAGACCCTGATCACGGTGACGGGCCCGTCCGGCGAGGTGCGCCACGTGCAGGGCGAGGCGCTCGTACGGGTGCAGGAGCGCGACCTGCTCGGCCTCGGCGCCCTGCCGTTCCGGGTCACCGAGCACGTCTTCGACGTGGCGACACTGCTCAACGAGCCCCGGCCGGAAGGCCAGGCGCGGAACGCCACACTCACCGAGGAGCAGCTGACGCAGCTCCTGGCGACCCGCGTCGCGACGGAGGAACCGACCGCGCCGGGTGCGGAGCTGTGGCTCGACATCCGCGAGGGAACGCCCGGCCGGGACGGCACCGACGACGAGGCGGCGGCACGGCACCGGGCGAGCCTGTGGGCCGCCGGGGTGGCCAACGCACTCGTTCGTCCCGTGGAACTGAACCTGCTGACCGCCGACGGCATCGTACGGCTCGACTTCCACCCGGTGCCCGAATCCACGGACACCACTACGACGGAGCAGGAGGAATCGGAGAGCGAGTCCGGTCACGAGTCCGTGGACGAGTCTGTTCATGAGTCCGCGGACGAGTCCGATGACGAGTCCGATCTCGATGCTGATGAGTCGGACCTCTTCGATGACTCCGACGACTCGGATGACTCAGACGACTCGAATGACTCGGACACCTCCTACGACAGCGAAGACTCCGACGACTCCGACGACTCGGACACCTCCCACAGCAGCGACGACTCCGACAACAGCGACACCGAGAATCGCGCGCTGGACGCACTGCGCGCCATCCAGGAGAGTGACGAACAGAACGTCCTGCGGCAGTTCCAGGCGTCGCAACAGTCCGACCACGAGTCCACCCGCGAGTCCGAACCAGAATCCCAACCCGAATCCGACAACAGCGACACCGAGAACCGGGCGCTGGACGCACTGCGTGCCGAACGAGAGGCACTGGAACAGCGCGTTCTGCAAGCTCTCCAGGAGTCGCGGCGCGCCGACGAAACCGCGGCCCTGATCCAGCGGGAGATGGACCGCCGCACGGCCGAGGAGGAAGACCAGGACGATCTTTCTCCGTCCACCCCGGTGACGGCGACCTCTTCGACCACCTCGAACTCGTCCACCACCTCCCTCCTCTCCGATTCCATGCGTGCCAGGAACGAAGTGGTGCGGCAACGTGTCGTCGGCGACACCACGGGCGAGGTGGCCGAGCAGCGGATCGACGCCTGGACCCGTTACGAGCGCGCGAACAGCGAACTCGCGGCGGCGGAACAGCGGCTGGCCGCGCTCTTCGACTCGAACGTGGGCGAGAGTTCGCGCGGGCCCTCCCCCACGGTGCTCGCGATGCGCCAGCGCGCGCAGGACGAGGTCGCGGAAGCCACGCAGGAGCGGGACAGCGCCTACAACGGTCTCCTCGAACTCAACATGCATCCGCCCGCGATCAGCCAACTCATCCAGCACGATCTGAACCGGCTCGCCACAGAGACCGGCGGGCTCTTCGGCGGCTCCTCGACCCACACCCCGTTCACCACGAACGAAGCCGCCGAGGCGAATGCGACCACGGATGCGGACGCGACCCTGTCCGAGGACGCGGAGACGACGGCGTCCCTCGCCTCGACCGCCTCGACCGCCTCGACGCGCCCGAACCAGCCGTGGCTGCCTCCCACCCCCGGCACCTCCTCGTCGTCGGTCACCACGGAACAACACGCCACGAGGGCACACGTCAACCAGGCTTTTCTCGATCTCCTGAGCACCAGGGGCACGACCTCCCCCCTGAGTGCGTCCGACGGGACGTTGACCGGCACGCAGTACCTCAACTGGGTGGAGCAGAGCCTGAACGACTCACGCGAGATCTCCTACGTCGTCAACGCGATGGTCAGTGCGAAGGAGTTGGGGGATCATCCGGAAAAGCTCCAAGCCTTCCTGAATTCCATCCAGCACGGGCTGAACGGCTTCGGCGAGCGCGTCGCCGTCGTCGTAGGGGTCAACGCCATGCACGTGATTGCGAACGACAAGAAGGTGACCACAGGCGAAGTCGCGCAGAAGAATACTGCCCTCGCTCAGATCCACTCGGCCATCGAACGGGCCGCCGCGATGTCGCACTCTCCGTTTCCCCTGGCTCTGGTTCCCACCCCCATCTCCAGCAAGAAGACGGATTTCCTGTACGGCAAGGCCCGCAACGCCGTACTGGAAAGCCCGGCCAACCGACAGACGATCCTCACGATGATGGACGGTCGGGAGCAGTCCACCCACCCGTACGTCGCGTTCATGGACTTCGACGAGTACCCGCACCTCACGCCCGAAGGCAAGCACAGCTTCAACCACTTCGAGCACCGGCTCAGTGACGATCCGGTGGCGGTGCACGAAGACAGCTCCACGGAAGACAGCAACGCGGAGCAGAACGAAATCCTCACCCCGTCTCATTTCCGCCCCTTGCTGATGTCCGGCGGGTACCGGCTCCCAGCGAAGAACGACCCGGTCGCGCTCTCTCGCACGCATGAAATGACGGTACGTAACTTCGAGAAGTCCTTGGCAGCCAAGTGGGCGGCAGATCCGACGGCAAAAATGGCAGAACTCGGAGAAGAGCTGGAAAAGCCCGCCTCAAGGCGTGTGGCACGAGACGTCACCACGCTCGTCAAAATGCTCGGAGACCACACCGGCAAAGATTTCTCGGATCTGCCGAAGCCGAAGGATTGGACCGAAGAAGACGACGCGGCAGTCAAGGGTGCGCTGGCCGGCATCAAGTCAGCGCGAGCCAAAACGATGACAGTCCAGAGCGGCGAAATGGCCGACCTGCTGGGCATACCGCCGGCCGAGCGAACGGCGAGCGACGAAGCGCTGATCAACGTTCTGCTGAAGCGTCCCAGGGAAGGGGAACGGTCACCGGAAGAGCAGAGCCACCTCACCGCTCTCGTCAACACGCATCTCGACAGCATCGCGAGAAACGCGATCGACCAGGACATCCGGATCCGCACGAGGCAGGCGAGGATCAACCCCCTGACGCCCTACTCGCCGGAACCGAACCTCTTCGTGGACGCGGCCGCCACGCTCCTGCGCTCGGACGTGCTCAACCCGGTCAGGTTCGCCGAGGGCGGCTCGGAGTTCCGTGGCCTCTCCGAGTCGCTGAACATGCTCGTCGCCTGGGAACTGTCGGAGAACCTGCCGTACCGGCAGCCGGACCCGTCGAACTCCGAGGAACAGCGCACGAGCGATCAGCCGGAAGATCCGGCGATCCAGGAACAGCGCCGCATCGAAGAACTGAAGAGGGCGGCCGTGCTGCGTGAGGAATTCCTGGCGCAGCAGACGCTCCGTCAGGTCCATGCCTCCAACAACCGGCTTCCGCTGCGCGGCATGGCCTATCTCGTGGAGCCCGTGGACGCCTCGACCGAGACCGACCTGTCCAGGCTCGTGGCCGGTCTGATGGAAACCGGTCAGCTTCCGCAGCGCCACGACCCCGTGCAGAGCATCTTCGGCCAGGTCTTCCACCCCGGCACCCTCCGCGAGCCGAACCCTTCCGCCCCGGTGTCCCGGGAGACGCAGACCTCTGCGGAGAAGCCCCCGGTGGAACGAAAGTCCCTGAGCGTCGAGCCCTTCGTCGAAAGCCGGTTGAACCACAGGAATCAGCACGACGCGCTGTGGCCCGTGCGCCGCACCGATGGGCACGCCACCCCCTCGGACGCCCACGACGGTCACCTCGGAAAGGGCCATACGGTCAACAAGTCGATGGCGGCGAAGGTCCCGGCCGCCATCCCGGCCGGGATCTCCCCCAACGACGTCGTCACCATCTTCGCGGGGATGGATCCCGGTCAGATCACACGTCTCACCGAGTCGCTGGCACAGACGCCCAACGAGCTGTACCTGCTGCGCAATCTGGACGCGTTCGCCCGCGAGTACCTGACCAGTTTCCAGGAGGGTCACACACCGCTGAACGAGTCCGGAGGGCTGAACAACCCGCCCGGTTCCCTCTTCGCCGCACTCGACGCCCTCACCCCCGACCCCACTCCCGCACCGGGGACGACCAGCACGCGAACAGCCCTGTACACCATGCTCAACAACCTCTACACCGCGACGACCACGCCCGCCGAAGAACTGGGCCACAGGTCCACCGACCGGGCACACGTGACCGCGCTGACCAACGGGGCTCTGGAAACCGGGATGCAGGTCGACGACTTCTTCATCAGGCTGGTCACCGGCAGGCTCCACCCGTTCGACGCCACGACGGAGACCGCGCACGGCACGGAGACTCCGGGCGACGGTGCGGTGACCTTCGCCGACTACCGGAACCCGGACTCGGGCAGGACGTTCGCCCTGGACGCCGCCGCCCTGTACCTCCTGAAGCAGTACGCCGCCGCGCTGGGCATGGACATCCACGTCACGGGCCCCGACGGCACCGTCCACGAGGTGCTCACCGGCACCGGTCCCACCTCGCGGCATCTCGTACTGACCTGGGACTTCCGGACCGAGGAATCCCCGGACAGGGACGTCTGGGGCAACCCGATCGCACAGGAGCCGTCGCGCTCGCTGGGCGGATGGCGGGCCGAGATCCGGTCCGGCGCGCTTCCCCAGGCCGGGAACCCGGACGACGGCCGCCCGGCCGGAAACGCCACCGGCAACCCTCCGCAGCAAAGTTCCCTCGACATCACCAACATCCTGCTGGGCAACCCGCGGAGCAGCACGGCGAACAGCGGCTCCTCGCCCAGCCCGGAAGGGGCGACCACCCGATGACGCCGACCCCGCCCCTGCCGTCCGCTGCCGCCCTCTCCGCAGCGACGTGGGAGGAACTCACCGAGTGGGCAGCCCTGGCCGCGCAGGAGCAGCAACTCCGGCAGGCCGAACTGGACGCCGCCAGAGAGGCCTGGGAGCGGGCCTGCCGGGCGGTGGAACAGCACGAGGAGCGGATGGCGCGACAGCGCGCGGACGCGTCCGCCCCGGTGCCCGAGCCCGACACCGAACCGGCCCCCGGGCCCGCTGCCGAACCCGTCCGGTCCGCTCCCTCCGCGCTCTCCGAACTGGCTCTCGGCATCCTCACCGGCCCAGGCCCCGCCCGCCCCACCCGTACCACCAGCCCCGGGGACACCGCATGAGTCCACGGAAGCTATGTTCAACATCACATTCGGGCACGGCCGTTGATGGAGGAGCAGTGCAGCACAGCAGTCGCAGCCGCCGGGGGCACACCACATGAGCAAGGTGCCCTCACGGCTTCCCCGTTGGCTCGGGCGCCGCACCACCTCCGCGGCGCCGAGCGCGACTGTGCCTGGTCCGGGGGCGGGTGCCGCGGCCCCGTACACCGTTCTGGAGGAGGACGACGGCAGATATCTGCTCCGTTCGTCGGCCGACCGCCGCACATCGGTCGGCGAGTTGGCCCGTGCGCTGCCCGTCGAGCCGGACAGGCCGGTGGTGGTCGTCGACGTGGCCGCCGAAGCGGCCGGGAACCTCGGCGAGGAACTGGGCGGTCTGCTCGCCCGGCTCAGCGGCGGTACGCACACGGGTGCGCGGCTGGTGATGTCCGGCGCCGCGGCGTCGACGTCGGGCCGGCTCCCGCTGGCGCAACGCCTCGCCGACGCCTGGGAGCTGGAACTCGACGCTCCGGACTCGGCGGCCGTCCTCGTACCGGGCGGCGGGCTGTACGTCACCGAGCCGGCCTCTCGCTCCGGCGGCTGGTGGCGGTTCTCCCCCGGCTGTGCGCCCGAGGCGCTGGGCGCACGCATACCCGCGCCGAGCTGGCAGCGGGCGCTGGCCCGGGTGCCGCTCGGCGAGCTGGGCGGCGGCTGCACGGTGCAGCAGATCCCGGCGGGACTGCTGCTGCGTCCCACGGAGACGGCCGCACCCCGCCCCGGGGACCCCGCGTTCACCCTCGCCGTACACCCTGAACGGCTGACCGTGCTGGTGAGTTCCGGGAACACACCTCGGGATGCCCTCGCCGAGGACCTGGCGACCCTGCTCGCCGGACTGCCCGCCGAACTGCGCAGGTCGGTGCGGCTCGCACCGGGCGACGGCCGCGATCAGCTGCCGGTCGCGGAGACCGTGGCCGACCTGCTCGGCACGGAGGTCGAGCTCTGCACGGGTCTGCCGCTCGCCACCCCCGGCACAGGGGCGGAAGGCGGCGGAGCGCCTGCGCGTACCGAGTCCGTACGACTGCACTCGCCCGAGGGCGAGTTCACCTGGCCGGCTCTGCTGACCGCCGTACTCTGCTCCCCAGCCGGGGAGGACGGGCACCGTCCCGCCGCGCGGCCGGTGCACTGGCAGCTTCCGGAGGGCCTGGGCGGCCCCGCACTCGAACCGGGCGCACTGCGGCTGACGGACGACGCGTACGTGGTCGCGGTACGGGCGGGCCTGTGGGTCGGCGCCTCCCCGGTACCGCCCGACGACGTCCGCGACCGCCCCGCCGATGCCCGTGCCGCCCGGATCGAGGTGGAGGACACGGGAGCGAACGACAGGGCACGCGGCCGTCTGCTGAAGTCGCTCGCCGCGCTGCTGCCCGAACTGGACGAGGAGATAAGGGAACACGCGGAGATCGCCGCACCCGCGCGGGCAAGCGCGGAGACGGTGGGCGCGCTGCGCCGCTTCGCCGTACGCAACGGACTGAGGTACGCCACGGGAGCGCGCACAACATCGCGTACGGCATCCGGAAACGCACCGGCCGAACCGACAGCGACGGACGGCCAGACAGCTGCGGGCGGCGAGACGGCGGCGGTCCGGCCGGACGTGCTCAGTGTCTCCGGGGCCCCCGTCCGGCCGGGAGCGCTCGCCTCGGTCTCCGCTGCCGGGGCGTCCCGGCCGGCCGTCGCCTCCCGGCACGAGACGGCCACGGCTGTCGCCGGACCGGAGACCAACTCGCAGGTGACCGCTTCCGCGACATCCACGAGGCACACTTCGGCGGCATCCCCGGAACGAACCACCCGGGGCACCGCCACGACCCCGCCACCACCGGCCGGGGCAGGGGGCGAAGCTGCGGCTGGGACTGAGGCTGGGGCTGGAGATGGAGCTGGGTCCGCGTCGGAGGGCGCATCGGAGGCTGCGCCCGCGCCCGCTCCGACAGGCGTCACCGAGCCGTCCGGCCCGCCTTCCACACCGTCCACGGAACCGACCACGGCTCCAGTTGGGACCACGACCGAGGCTGCGGCTGCCCCTGCGGCCGAGACCACGACCGAGGCTGCGGCTGCGGTCGGAACCACGACCGATCCTGCGGCTGCGGCTGAACCCACCTCTGAGGCTGCCACTGCGGTCTCGACCGCTCTCACGGCCCCGCCCGTCGCCCCCGTTCGCCTTACCTCCGCGCGTCCCGCCACCAGCAGCGGCTCCCCCGCTCCGAAGACACCGCAAGCGCCGGATGCGCCGGAAGCACCGGAAGCACCGGAAGCACCGGAAGCACCGGAAGCACCGGAAGCACCGGCAACGGCGGAAGCACCGAAAGCGGCGGAAGAACCCGAAGCACCTCAAGCACCCGAGGCCACCCCTCCGTCCTCGGCCGTACGCTCCGGGACCCGCGCCCCGGAGAGCCCCTCCGCGACTCCCGCCCCGCCCGTCGTCCGGACCGCCGCACCCCGCCGGGCCGGAGCCGCCGCCGGTCCTTCCGGCAGCGGTTTCAGCGGCAGTGACGACCGGGCCGCGTTCCGGGAGCTGGCGGCGGCCGTCTGGGAGGAGCACACCGGGCCGGTGAACCAGGCACTCATCCGGCTGCCCGCCCTGCGCGGTCCCGGTGAGAGCGCCGCGCGTACCGACCTGATCGCCGTACACCTCTATCTGTCGTCCCCGCCGGACGGACGGTTCGGCTCACTCGCGCTCGCCGCAGAGGCGGGGGCCGGGGCCGGTGGCGGCGAACTCGGCCCGTACGCCGCCTGCCTGGCCTCCGGGCTGCGTCGGCTGCCCGCGCTGCGCGGCACGCTGATGCGGGCCGTGCCGGGGCCGGAGATCGCGGACGATGTCGTACCGGGGGCGTTTCTGTACTGCGACGCGCCGCTGGACGTCGTGCACCTGGAGTCGAAGGGCGCGCCGCTGCCGCCGGAGGAGCATGTGCGGTACGTCGTCAGGCCGTTGACGGCGCGCCGCACCTCGGCACTCCAGGCGTCCGCATCGGCGACCGACGGCGATCGTGCGACGGCGCTGTTCGGTGCCGGGACCGAGTTCTCCGTACTGGCCAGGCACGAAGCGGCGGAAGGTCTGCCCGCGCGCGTACTGCTGGCCGAAGTGCCCGCCGGGGCGGCTCAGTTCCGGGTGCCGTCGGACGAGGCGGTCGCCCGGTTGGACGCGGCGGCCCTCAGGTCCGACGGGACCGACGCCCGCTGGCCCGCCCGGTGCACGGGGGCGTTCCCCACCGCGCACCTTTCCTGAACCCACCTGAACCTTCCCTACTGCTTTTCCCCCTCCCCCACCTGTCCCCTCAGAGAGGCATGTCATGGCTAGCAGCGAGTCGGCTCCCGCCGGAGCGACGTCCGGCACCTCAGGCTCACCCGTTCCCCGCGCGGCGGAACTCGCGGTGCTCGCCGAGGAACCGACTTCGGGCCTCTTCCCCGAGAAGGCCCAGCCCGAAAAGACCGAGGCAGAGCCCGAGCCGAAGAAGGCAGAGCCCAAGAAGACGGCGAAGGCAGCCAAGGCGGCGAAGGCAGCCGCTGTCCCGACCGCTTCGACGGCGGCGAGCACCGGGTCGCAGACCACGGCAGCTGAAGGCAAGAAGAAGCAGGAGGAGGAAGCGGCGGCCCCCGAGTCCGAGGCGGCAGCCAAGGAGACGGCGAAGGCGAAGGCGACAGCCACCGCCTCGTCCACGTCCACGTCCTCGTCCTCGGCTCCGGCGAAGGCGCAGAAGGAACAGACGCCACAGAAGCCGCAGCAGGCGCAGGAGAAGGCCCGGGAGACGTCCACCGCCGTCGCAGGAGAGACGCCCGGGAAGTCCAAGTCGCCCGCGCAGAAGTCCGGTTCCACCACCGCTGCCGCCGCCACTGGGACGGCAGTGGCAGGTACGACGGCCACGGTGGCCACCGCCTCGGCGAGCACCACCGGCACGAAGACTGCCACGGCCACCAAGGCGGCCACCGGCAGCACCGCCCGCCGTTCCTCCGGCCTCGCCCTCGGCCGCCCCGGCAAGCCGATGATCGCCGCGGCCGTGGCCGGTGGGCTGCTGCTGGTCGGGGTGCCGTTCCTGATCTCCGGGCTGTCCGGGTCGGACGACGAGATCGGCCCGGCAGCCGCTCAGGGCCCCGCGGGCAGCCGGATGGGCCCGGACGGTTCGGGCCCCGGCATCGTGCCCGGTCAGCAGAACGCCCCGGGCGAGAACCTTCCGGGCGCCGGCGCCGGTGGCGCCAAGGCGGGCGGCTCCCTCGCGGAGCGCAGCACCGGCGCGACGGGCGGCCTGCACGAGGGCGGCACCACCGGCGACAAGGGCGCGGTCACCAAGGCCGGGGCCGGTGTCGGCACCGGCACCGTCCCCGCGGAGGCCGGCACCAAGCCCGTACCCGGTGACAAGACCCCGCCCACGGCCCCCGGCACCACGACCGGCGGGAACACCGCCGACAAGCCCGCCGAGGGTACGAGCGGCAGCACCTCCGGCGGCACCCAGAAGCAGCAGCCGGCCACCGTGGCCACGTACAACCACCTCATAGGCCCCGGCTGTGACACCGCCGGGTTCGCCACCTCCGACCAGTGGCGGGACAGCAACAAGGGCTGGCGCGGCAGCAAGGGCAGCCAGACGGGTTACGGGTGCAGCGGTTTCTACTACAGCGTCCCGCTCTCCAACAGCACGTCGACTTCCAACGGCTTCGCCCAGTGGAAGTTCTACACGGGGGAGGTGACGAAGGGCAGTTGCCAGGTCTCGGTCTACATCCCGAAGGTGAGCGACATCAGTTACGTGGGCGGCAGCCCCGCGTACTACACCGTCCACCGCGCCTTCGTGCCCAAGTCGAGCACGGTGATCGGCAGCTTCGAGATCAACCAGACCGCGCACCTGGGTGAGTGGGTCAACGCCGGGACGTTCCCGGCGACGGGCAAGGTATCCGTCGTCATGGACAACCGCGGCAAGACCTCGGGGAACCGGCACGCGGCGGCGGCCCCGATCAAGGTGAGCTGCACGGCGTAGGCTCCCCCGCCGCTGACGCCCCTGGCACTTCTGCCACCCCTGGCGTTTCGCGCGGCCCAGGCGCTTCGCGCACTCCTCCGGTGCGCCGCGGCCCCGGTGCCCCCGGTCCTGCCTCTCCGCGGACCGGGGGCACCGCTGTGCCGCCGCCGGGACGGCCGGTGCCGTGCGAAGTGCCGTACTCGGCGAACGAGGGCATTGCACGAATGCTGCGGCGCGGCAACTCGCGGGCCGCGCGTCGATCACTTCTGATCTGGTGCTGCGGAACGGAACCGGTTCCGGTGCTCGGACCGCTCGACGGTCGGAGCACTCCTCGTCCCGGACAGCGGAGAGCGACATGCACGACCCGAACAGCACGGCCCGGCGATCCGGAAGCCGCACCCTGGCCCTGGCGTGCACCGTGGTCGCGCTCCAGGCGGGCGGCCTCTCCCCGGCGCACGCGGCCGACCCGCTTCCGGTTGCGGTGGTCAACGGCACGTTCGCGGGCACCGTCGTCCCGCCGGGCGACCAGAGCTTCACGAGCGGCGCGGTCCCCGGCTGGGGAGCCACCACGGAGGTCTACTCCGCCGCGATGGCCAAGCGCGCCGACGGACTCCAGGCCGTCGACCTCAACGGCGGCGCGCCGGTCACCCTCAGCCAGCAGCTCACCGGGGTGCCCAAGGGAGCCAGGGTCACCGTGACCTTCGGCAACAGCCCGAACACCTGGAGCGGTTGCAGCACGGCCCAGTTGGCCAACGGCCAGCCGTTCACCGTGTCCGGTACGGGAGGCGCCGACACCCCGTACACCACCCTGGGCGTGGCCACCCGCAACACCGGCAACTGGCAGGACAGCACGTACACCTTCACCGCGTCGGCGGCCAACCCGACGCTGAAGTTCACCTCCACCGAGACGCGGTCCTCCGCCGCGTGCGGCGCGCTGCTCGCGAACGTACGGGCCGTCCAGCAGCCGCCCGCCGCGGACCTGCGCATCAGCAAGCGGATGACCACCAAGGAGGTGAGTGCCGGGGGTGGCGTCGCCTGGCAGATCACCGTGACCAACGCGGGTCCCGAACCCTCCGAGGGCGTCGTGGTGCACGACCGCATGCCGCCCACCGTCGTGGGACCGCAGGCGTCCGTCGTCCAGGGCGGCGGGCCCTGCACCACCACCGCGCTGACGGGCGGGGCGGGCACCCGGCTCGACTGCCCGGTTCCCACCATCCCCTCCGGGGACTCGGTCACCGTCGTGGTGAACGGCACCATGGCGGCCACCGCCGAGAACATGCCGATGAACCAGGCCTGGGTCAACGCCACCACGGCGGACCCTGACACCTCCAACAACGGCCCCGTCACGGCGGACACCACCCAGTCCACCTTCACCCCGGCCATCACCCGCCAGGGCCCGCCCGGCCCGAAGGGCGACCCGGGCGCCAAGGGCGACAAGGGAGACCCGGGTTCGACCGGCCCCACCGGCCCCAGAGGCGACAAGGGCGACACCGGCAGCCAGGGCCCGACGGGCGCGACAGGACAGGCCGGTGCACCGGGAGCGGCGGGCCCCGCCGGACCGAAGGGCGACCCGGGCGCCGCCGGCCCCACCGGGGCCAAGGGCGACACGGGCGCCGCCGGCCCTGTGGGGGCCAAGGGAGACACGGGCTCGGTTGGCCCTGCCGGACCGAAGGGCGACCCCGGCGCCACTGGCCCCACCGGACCCAAGGGAGACACCGGCGCAGCCGGACCCGCCGGGCCCAAGGGCGACACGGGGGCGGCAGGCCCTGCCGGGTCAAAGGGTGACCAGGGCGTCAAGGGCGACGCGGGTCCGGTCGGTCCCGCAGGGCAGAAGGGCGACACCGGAGCCGACGGCGCAGCGGGCCCGAAGGGTGACACGGGAGCGCAGGGTCCCGCAGGGCCGAAGGGTGACACCGGAGCGCAAGGGCCCACAGGTATGAAGGGCGACACGGGAGCCGACGGACCCGCAGGACCGAAGGGCGACACCGGAGCGGACGGACCCGCAGGTCCCCAGGGCCCTCAGGGCACCCCGGGTGCCCAGGGCGCCAAGGGAGACAAGGGCGACATCGGCGCGACCGGCCCGACAGGGCTCAAGGGCGACACCGGAGCAGACGGACCCGCAGGACCGAAGGGCAACACCGGAGCAGACGGACCCGCAGGCCCCCAGGGGCCTCAGGGCGCCCGCGGCGACATCGGCCCCACCGGCGCTGACGGCCCCACAGGTCCCCAGGGACCCCAAGGCCCCCAGGGCAACCCCGGCCCCGCAGGCACTACCGGCCCCACCGGACCTCAAGGACCTCAAGGACCTCAGGGACCTCAAGGCCCCCAGGGCAACCAAGGCACCCCTGGCGCCTCCGGGCCGCGCGGCCCCGTCGGGCCGCAGGGGGTGTCCGGGCCTCGGGGGCCCGTCGGGCCGAAGGGGGATCGTGGTCCGCGGGGGCCCAAGGGTGAGGGGGGTCACGGGCGGAACGACCACACCAAGCCCGGCCCGTACCGCGTCCGCGTGATCCCCGGCACGCTGTCCGTCCGCAGCGGCCCCGGGCTGCGTTACAAGCCGGTCGGCTCCCTGCCCCAGGGGCTGATCGTCAACATCACCTGCAAGGTCGACTCCGACAAGGTGCGGGGCAATCCGCGGTGGTACAAGCTCGCCGACGGCCGCGGCTGGATCGCCGCGGGGTGGGCCCGCAACGTGGGAGCCGTGGAGCCCTACTGCCGCTGAGCCGGTCCAGGCGCCCCGGCGGGGCCGTACGGCAGGTCACCAGATGGCCTGCCGCACGGCCCCGGCCGGCTCCCCACAGCCGGTCCCATCCGCACGCGCGCCCGCACGCACACCCCCACACACCCACCGCGCCGCCCGACGCCGCCTCAGTTCAGCGGCATGTCGGGGGTCCAGTCGATCGGGATGTCCGGGGATCCGAACGCCTCGGCGATCAGCCGGTCGTCGTGTGCGTCGGGGGTCTCCACCGCGCGGACGGGCTTGCGGCCGTAGATGTAGAGCCGGGCGCCGATCTTGAGGTACTTGTAGAGCCGTTGGGCGTCCTTCAGGTACATGTTGACGCAGCCGCCGGAGCCCGACTCGAAGAGGTCGTGGTACGTGCCGTGCAGGGCTTGGCCGCCGTTGAAGAACTGCGAGTACGGCATGGGCGCGTTGTCGTAGATGGTGGAGAAGTGCGACCTCTTCTTGAGGTAGATCCGCTGCCAGCCCGTACGCGTCTCCAGCCCCTTGCGCCCGCTGCGGATCGGGATCGGCGCGAACGTCACCTTCTTCCCCTTCTGCACCCACAGGATCTGCCGGGACAGGTCCACGCACGTCACCCGGTAGTTCGGTGCCGGGCAGCGCTTCTTCGCGTTGGGGTTCTTGCGCACCTCGTACACGAGCAGCATCCGGTAGGTCTTGAGATCGGCTGCGCCGTTCACCGGGCTGATTTTGAGCCGGGTCTGGAGCTTCTTGATGGCTGCGCAGTCGGTGGCGGACATCCGGCCGTCCTGGCGCAGCTTCAACTTCTTCTCCAGCTGCCACTGGTAGGGCCCGGTGCTCGCCGTGCAGCCCGCCGCCGACCGTACGGCAGGCGCCGGCGGACCGGCAGGAGCGGCGTGGGCGGCGGCAGCGGGGAGTGCTGTCGTCAGTACGAGCCCGAGGAGGGCCAGGGCTGCGCCCGTGGTCCGGTGCGGCGACGAGTGGTCACGCGTCAACTTGTACTCCAGGGAGGCGACGGCCGGGGCGGTTCCCTCAGGGATATCCCGGGCCGTCACCGGCGACCAACCGGAGTTGGGCCACGTGCATGACAACGGCCTCCGGAGCGAGTTATGCCTTTCGCGCGATTCGGGCCGTATACGAATCCCAAACCCACCGGCAGGGCCATTCACTGATACCGCATCAGGCAGCACCCCCTCTCTCTCCTCCTGAAAGGACAAGGAAGGGAATCTGCTCACCCGATCCTCACCTGATAAAGAAGTGGAGCCGTCTGGAGCAATTCCACCTCCATGTGGGGTGTTCAGCCGTGCCCTTTACAGAACTTTGAGTTCTTCTGGGTCTGCTCAATGCCCGTTGGCTATGTGGTTGACGGACGAAGACGAGGACTGGGAGATGTCTTGCCAACGTTCATTCCTGCCGCACTTCGCGGGAGACAGGTGACCCGCAGGGTCGGTGCGCTGAGTGTGGTGCTGCCCGTCATGGCTTCGGGTGCCGTGCTCAGCGTGCAGTCGGCCTCGGCGGACGCCGGTGACGGCAGCGCGAAGATCCGTGTCGTGCGTGAGGTCAACGCGAACGGCAAGTGGGACCAGGTGCTGGAGCCCGGCCTGGGCGGGGTCACCGTGGTCCTGACGGACGCGGACGGCCGCAGCATCACCGGGAAGACCGCGGCCGACGGCACGGTCACCCTGGCGCCGGGTGCGCAGCTGCGCGGTGGCAAGTACCGCGTCGAGGTCAAGAACCCGAAGCCGGGCGTGATGTTCCCCGGGTTCGCCTCGCCGAAGGACGACCTGAGCGACCCGACCGTGCTGTCGTCGAACGTGGAGTTCGTCGACCTCAAGGGCGGCCAGGACGCCGAGGTCACCACCTCGTTCTGGAATCCGGCCGACTACTGCCAGAAGAACGCCGAGCTGCTCACTGCCTGCATCGGCAAGGACGTCGAGGGGTTCAACGACCCGGACACCCGCCGGACGCTCGTGGGCTTCCCGTACGACGCGCGCGGCGTCGACAACCAGACCACGAATCTGTCGGACAAGGCCACCACGGGTGCCCTGTACGGCATCGGGTGGAGCAAGCAGAAGAAGTGGGTCTTCTCCGGCGCGCTCGCCAAGCGCGGTTCGAAGTACGGTCCCGGCGGCCCCGGCGCGATCTACCTGACGGACCGGCAGAGCGAGCAGACCAGCCTGTTCACCACGGTCCCCAACGTGGGCGACACGGCGCACGACATGTCCCGCCCGGACATGGACGTCGCCTTCGCCCCGACGGTGACCAAGGAGTCGCTGGGCGACGTCGAGGTCTCCGAGGACGGCAAGGACCTCTACGTCGTCAACCTGAACGACAAGAAGCTCTACCGCTACGACGCCACGCAGAAGACGGCCGCCGCGCCGAAGGGCTCGTACACCATCCCGAACCCGGGCTGTGGCGACGACTGGCGTCCGTTCGGTCTGGGCGTGCAGGACGGCACCGTCTACGTCGGCGGTGTCTGCTCGGCGGAGTCGACCCAGGACAAGGCCGACATGCGGGCCGTCATCCACACGTTCAACCCCAAGACCAGCGCCTTCACCGGCACGGTCATGGACGAGAAGCTCGACTTCCCCCGCGGTATCGCCGACACCTTCACGGCCAACTGCGCCGGCAAGGGCTGGTTCCCGTGGAAGGGTGAGTGGCCCAGCACCGAGGCAGGAGCCAGGTGTGCCGCGCGGTCCGCCTACCCGCAGCCTGTCCTGGGCGACATCGTGGTGGACACCGACGGCGAGCTGATCCTGGGCTTCCGCGACCGCTTCGGTGACCAGTTCGGCTGGGACATGCCCCGGTGGTCCGGCGACGCCGCGGTGGGTCAGGCCACCATGGGCGGTGACCTGAACCGGGCGTGCAAGGGCGCGGACGGCAAGTTCAAGCTCGACGGCAACGGCGGCTGCACGAACAACGCGGCGACCCAGCCGAACGGCGGCCAGTCCGCCGACGTCAAGGAGTTCTACCCGGGCGACTACCGGACCGGCTACCACCAGGAGGCGGCGTTCTCGGGCATCGCGCTGTCCAAGGTCGAGGACTCCATCGCCTCTTCGGGCATCGACGTCGTCGGCGCGCTGTACAACGCGGGCACGATGCACGTGAACCGTGACGGCAGCCGTGAGGGCAACGCCCAGGCCGGCAACCAGCTCACCGACATCTGGGGCAAGGGCGGCGGCATGGCCGACCTTGAGGTCCTCTGTGACGAGGCCCCGTTCCAGATCGGCAACCGCGTCTGGTACGACAACGGCAAGCGCCAGAAGAACGGCATCCAGGACCCGGACGAGAAGCCCGTGGTGGGCGCGACCGTGAACCTGTACGACAAGGACAACAAGAAGATCGGCACGACGAAGACCAACGCCCGGGGCGAGTACTACTTCGACTCCACGCTGGTCAAGAACGTCGCCGAGGCCGACTGGGTCTACGGCCGCAAGTACTTCGTGCGGATGGACAACCCCGCCGACTACGCCGCCGGCGGCGTGCTGGAGGGCTACGAGCCCACCCAGTTCGGCAAGGACGGCAACATGATGGTCGACTCCAAGGGCAAGCCCTACGGGAACGGTGGCCGGTTCGCCGCCGCCGACGTCAAGATCGACGGCGCCGGTGAGAACGACCACGACATCGACTTCGGTTTCCTGAAGCCGACCCAGATCATCCTGTCGAAGATCAGCTCGAAGGACAGCAAGCCCGTCGCGGGCGCGGTCTTCCAACTGTGGCAGGAGTCGAACGGCGTCGCCGGTCTCCAGCGCACCGGCGCCAAGCGCGACATGCGCCGTGACGAGTGCGCCACGGACTCCATGGGCAAGTGCACCTTCGACAAGATCAAGATCGGCAGTTACTACCTCGTCGAGACCGCCGTTCCGGAAGGTTTCGAGCTGCCCGTGGGCAACAGGGCCGTCACCGGCCCGCTCAAGGTGACCGACCGCAACTGTGAGAAGAACCCGGTGCGCGTCACCCTGAAGAACAAGCCCAAGGAAGAGGAAAAGAAGAAGAAGTAGTTCCGCGGCTCCGGACTTCCGGAGCATCGCCCGGCGGCCTCCCTCTGGCACAGAGGGGGGCCGCCGGCGCGTCGGTGCGCCGTCCGGAGTTCGTCGGGGCTGTTCGAGTGACCCCCTGCGCGCGGCGTCTCCCCGCGTCCACCGCGCCGATGACGATCACTAGCAAACTCACCGCCCGGCGGAAGACCGTCCGCGGTGTGAGCGACGGCCGCCGGAAGGGAATCACTCATGCGTAGCGCCATCTCTGTTCTGCCCCGACGGCCACGGCACCGAGGACTGCTGTTCACCGCCCTGGGACTCGGCGCTGGGGCACTTGCCGCACTCCTGTGCCTGCCCGGGAACGACGCGGACACGCCCCACCCGGTGACCACCGGGCAGGCCGAGCAGATGGCCGTGTCCCGGTTCGAGCTGTACGAGAAGAGCCCGCTGGAGGTGGTGGCGAGGGCTCCCATGGGCGACGACACGGTCGAGGTGCGGGCGGTGATCGACTACCGGGCCCACCGCGCCGTGGGCGCCTACTCGACCGCCGCCGCGCGGGGACTGGTCGCCTGGGACGCCGGCGGGCTGGCCGTCGCGAAGGGAAAGGCCGCAGGCGGAGCCGAAGCCGCCGCGGCGGCCGCGAAGCTGAAGCCCCGTGCCTGGTCCCCCCGCACCTTCGGCGGCGACCCGCTGGACCTCGTGCTGCGCGTCGCCATGGGGCTGGGCACCAACCGCCCGGACAACCCGCAGCTCATCGCCCAGCACGGCGCCCAGTACCTCGGCCGGGGCGAGCGCGACGGGGACACCTACAGCCTGTACTCCGGCCCCCGCCCCACGGCCGACCGCAGGGACGCGGTGCGCAAGGGCTCCGGCGCCGCCCCCGGGGGCACCCCGTCGGGCGCGGCGGGGGCCTCGCCCGGCGGGTCCGCCCGGCCGGCGCAGGCGCGCTCCCCCCTGACCTACTGGATCAGTGAGCAGGGAGGACTGGGCCGGGTGGAGATCCGTCCCGCAGGTTCCGAAACGCAGTCCCGGATCGACTTCGGCCCCACGGTCCGAACGGCGGTGCCGCATCAGCCGTGGGGCGGGCGGGCCGGCCGGACGAGCGGGACGCCCCAGGGGCGCTGAGGCTCAGCCGGGCAGGGGTACGTCCTCGACGCGCACCTTGCCCGGCAGGCCCACGGCCGGCAGCGCCGGCCTGTTCGGAGCACCGGGGGCCTGCGGCTGGGCCGCGGGCTTCGGGGCGCTCCGGAAGGAGACGCCGGGCGGCACCCGCACACCGGCGCCGCGGCCCTTGGCGGCGAGCGCCCGCTCCGGTGCGGCGCCGCAGCCGCCGGCCCCGGTCAGCCCGGCGGGGCTGACGGTCCGTTCGGCGTTGCCCGCGAAGCAGTTGCCTGCCGAACCTGCCGCGTTGAGCACGAGGTCGACGCCGTTGCCGTGCACCCGGTTGCCCCGGACCACGTTGTCCCGCACGGGGTAGCCCTGGAGATCCTGGAGGACGATGCCCGCGCTGCGGTTGCCGGTGACCAGGTTGCGCTCGAAGGTGTTGCGCAGTCCGCCGCCGACTCCGACGCCGATGCCGAAGCCGCCCTCGGCCTGCTCGGGCCCCTGGTCGTCGTTGTTGTCGGTGATCCGGTTTCCGGTGAAGACGGCGGCGTGCTGGGGTCCGAGGGCTTCCAGGTCGTTGGAGTTGGCGGTGACGCCGACCCGGTTGCGGTGCACGGTGTTCGCGAGGAAGTAGAGGTTCTCCGAGGCGTTCGTGACTTCCAGGCCTACGGCGTTGTGCTCGACGGTGTTGTGCCGGACGACGGTGGAGCACGGGCGGCACTGGCCGACGTAGATGCCGGAATCGGCGTGGCCGGACGCGTAGGAGTTCTCGATGACGCCGTCCTTGGCGTCGAACGCGTAGATGCCGTACAGGGCGTTGTTGTGCGCGGTCACATAGGAGGCACGGAAGCCCTTCAGGGGCGGGAACTTCGCCGTGTCCAGCGGGCTGTACCCGGCGCCGCCCGCGCCCCGGGCCTGGAGCTGACTGTCCGTCACACCGGTGAAGAGCACCCCGTTGACCAGGTGGTTGCGGACCGTGAGGTTCTCCACCACGGACTGCGCTCCCGTCACCGTGATGCCGTTTCCGCGCCGGAACTCTCCGTCGACGACGACCTTGTTCCGGTCGACGCCGCGCAGCACGACACGCTCCGTCTTCATCACCACGCTTTCCCGGTAAATACCCGAAGAGACCAGTACCAGGTCACCCGGACGAGCGAAATCAACAGCCTGCTGAATTGACGGAGCGTTCTGCGGAACGCGAATCACGGAATGCCCGTCGGCACCGGGGGCGGGTCGTACGGAGGGGGGTTCGGCGCATGCGGAAGCCCCGGTGAGCAGGGCGAGCAAAAGGGTGACGCGCCCTGCGACGGCGAGAACGCTTCGGATACGGGGAGATGTTGCCGGGATGTGCATGAGGACAGGTGTACCGTCCTGCGCATTGATCTCCGTTTCACGTTTCCCCTTTCTCTTCGATGCACGGAACGAGATGCCAGAGACCCTCTCCGAATTCGGCCCGGCGCGGCGCACTCTGCTCACCGGCACGGCCGCCACCGTCGTCACCGGTTGCTCTGCGGCCGGGCGGCGCCCCTCCGTCGGGACCGGCCCCGCCCAGCCGGACGCGGAACGCTCGCCCGCCCCCTCCCCGTTCCGGCAGTCCGGCGTGGTCGACCCTCCGCCGCTTCGCGTTCGCGTGCTGGCCTTCGACCTGGATCCGGGCCTGCGCGGGGGGCCGGGCGCGCACCGGCTGCGCCGGCTGTTCGCGGAGTGGACGGCCTACGGCCGCAGGGATGAGCGGGACGGCCGGAGCGCTGCACCGGCCGTCGCGGGCGCCTCCCCGGTCACGGTGACCGTGGGCATCGGCCCCCGGACACCGGCCCTGCTCGGTGTGCGCGCACCGGCGTTGCTGGCGGAGCTGCCCGCCTTCCCCGGGGACCGGCTCCAGCCGCGGAGGTGCGGCGGCGACGTGCTGGTGCAGGTCTGCGGCGACAGCGCCACCGCGGTCGCCTCCGCGGGGCAGAAGCTCACCCGGCTCGCCGCGGGCGTGCTGCGTGCCCGCTGGAGCCAGCCCGGACACCTGCCCCCGCACCGGCCGGGCGAGACTCCCCGCAACCTCTTCGGGTTCAAGGACGGCACGATCAACCCCACGCACACGGAGTCCGAACGGTGGGTGTGGGTGGGTGAGGGCCCGGACGAGAACGGCACCTATCTCGTGGTCCGCCGTATCCACATGGACACTCCGGCGTTCGAAGCGCTGCCGACACGCCGTCAGGAAGCGGTGATCGGACGCACGCGGGCCGAGGGAGCGCCCCTGGGCCACCACGAGGAGCACCGGGAGGTCGACCTCTTCGACAAGTCCCCGGAGGGGCGGTACGTCCTGCCGGTCGACGCCCACGTACGGCAGGCCCACTCCCGGCTGGACCGGGGGGCGCGCATGCTGCGGCGCGGCTACAGCTACGACAACGGGCCCCAGGACCGCGGTCTGCTCTTCCTCGCCTGCATGAACGACCCGGCGCTCTTCGTACGGGTGCAGGAGCGGCTCGCGGTGAAGGACGCCCTCTCGCGCTTCGTGGAGCACCGGGGCTCGGCCCTGGCGTACGTGCTGCCGGGCCCGGGGCCGACGGGCGGACTGGGCGACGCGCTCTTCGAGACCTGACGGGGACACGGCGTCGGCGACTCGCTCGGGGGGCTCTCCCCGCGCCCCGGTGCCGCGACTGTTCGAGTGAAGCCGTGCGCACCACGGGGCCGCGCGGGGCGCTTCGCCCGGCGGCGGGAGCAGCGCGGTGGCACGATGCCCGTCCCGCCCGCATTCCGACCCAGGAGCCGTATGTCCCGCTTCCGTATCTCCCTCGCCCTGCTGCTGTGTGCGGCGGCCGGTTCCTTGGGGGCGGCGGCGCCCGCCCTCGCCCAGTGCCCCAGCCCCGAGATCGCCGCCCTCTCCGACGACGCCTACGACCGCTATTCCCGGGCGTCCCCCGACGAACGCCAGCTGATCGAGGAGAACGCGCGCTACCGCACCGTCTGGGTGCGTTGCCTTCCTCCGAACCGCGTCGAACGGAACGCCGGCGGAAAGGGCGGCTACTTGTGCGTGGGGAAGGGGACCGTGCGGTAGCACGCCCACGGGTCCGCCGAAGGGGCCGCGGAGCGGCAGTGGCATCGTGTGCCCCATGGACGAACTGGTCGACCGGGTCGACGAACAGGACGAGGTGCTGGGTGCCGTCTCCCGGCGGGAGGCGCAGCGCCGTCGGTGGCTGCACCGCATCGCCACGATCGTGTGCCGCGACGAGGAGGGCCGGACCCTCGTGCACCGCCGTCCGGCCGGCGCACCGCGCTTCGCGGGCCAGTTCAACTGGATGCTGGGCGGTGGGGTCGACGCCGGGGAGACCTACGAGCGGGCCGCCGCCCGGGAGCTGGCGGAGGAGCTGGGGGTGCGGGCGAGCCCGCGGTTCGTGTTCAAGTTCCGGTGCGAGGGAGTGATCAGCCCGTACTGGCTCGGCCTGCACGAGGTCGTGGTGACCGGACCCGTCGATCCCGACCCCGAGGAGATCGGCTGGCACGCGTGGCTCACCGAGCCCGAGCTGGCGGCACTGGTCCGCCACGAGGAGTTCGTGCCCGACGCCCGCGAGGCCTACGACCGCTACCGGGCGCTCCGGCAGCGGGGCTCCGCGGGCTGATCCGGGGCGACGGGGAGCGTGCGGACGCGGATCGTGCGGGCGGGGAGCGTGCGGGCGGGGAGCGTGCGGGCGGGGATTTTGATACGCGGACGATAGGCGCCGGTTCGTAGCATCGACGGTATGCGTGTTCTGATCGTCGAGGACGAGCCCTTTCTGGCCGAAGCCATCCGCAATGGTCTGCGCATGGAGGCGATCGCCGCCGACATCGCGGGTGACGGCGACACCGCTCTGGAACTCCTGAGCATCAACTCCTACGACATCGCCGTCCTCGACCGCGACATTCCGGGGCCCTCCGGGGACGAGATCGCCCGGCGCATCGTCGCGTCCGGCAGCGGTATGCCGATCCTCATGCTCACCGCGGCCGACCGGCTCGACGACAAGGCCTCCGGGTTCGAGCTCGGCGCCGACGACTACCTCACGAAGCCCTTCGAGCTCCGCGAGCTGGTGCTGCGGCTGCGGGCGCTGGACCGCAGGCGGGCCCACAGCCGGCCCCCCGTGCGGGAGATCGCGGGGCTGCGGCTGGACCCGTTCCGCAGAGAGGTCTACCGGGACGGCCGGTATGTGGCGCTGACCAGGAAGCAGTTCGCCGTGCTCGAAGTGCTCGTGGCGGCGGAGGGCGGTGTGGTGAGCGCCGAGGAACTGCTGGGGCGCGCCTGGGACGAGAACGCCGACCCGTTCACCAACGCCGTACGCATCACCGTCTCGGCCCTGCGCAAACGGCTCGGCGAACCCTGGATCATCGCCACGCTCGCGGGTGTCGGCTACCGCATCGACGTACCGCCGGGGACCCCCGGCCAGGACGGCCCGAGCGACCCGGACGGCGACCGGGGGCCCGGTGGAGCGGGCCGTGAACTCCGTGGCTAGGCGCCCCGGGCTGAGCGTCCGGGTCAAGCTCACCCTCAGCTACGCCGGGTTCCTGATGCTGGCCGGCGCCCTGCTGCTCGGCGCCGTGTGGGTGTTCCTGCTGGACTACGTTCCCGACGACTGGGACCGGCGGATGCTGCACCAGAACCCCAACCGGCAGTTGCTGTTCGGCACGTTCGCCCCGGCGGCGGCCTCCGTGATGGCGTTCCTGTTGGTGTTCGGCCTGCTGGGCGGCTGGGTCCTGGCGGGCCGGATGCTCTCCCCGCTGACCCGCATCACCCAGGCCACCCGTACCGTCGGCGACGGCGCGCTGTCCCACCGCATCCGGCTACCGGGCCGTCAGGACGAGTTCCGCGAGCTGGCCGACGCCTTCGACGCCATGCTCGTACGGCTGGAGGCGCACGTCGCCGAGCAGAAGCGGTTCGCGGCCAACGCCTCGCACGAGCTGCGCACCCCGCTCGCGATCTCCAAGACCCTGCTCGACTGGGCCCGCACGGACCCCGGCCACGACACCGGCGAACTCATCGACCGGCTGCGCACCGTCAACACCCGGGCCATCGACCTCACCGAGGCGCTGCTCCTGCTCAGCCGCGCCGACCAGCGGTCCTTCGCCAGGGAGCCCGTCGACCTGTCGCTGCTCGCGGAGGAGGCCACCGAGTCGCTCCTGCCCCTCGCGGAACGCAACGGAGTCACCGTCGAGACCACCGGCGAGATCACTCCCGCCGTCGGCTCCCCGGCGCTCCTGCTGCAGTTGACGACGAACCTCGTGCACAACGCGATCGTCCACAACCTGCCGGAGAAGGGCACGGTACGGGTCACCACCGGCACCCGGGCCGGGGACGCGGTCCTGAGCGTGGAGAACACCGGTGAGCGGCTGTCCCCCGAGCGGCTGGCGACCCTCACCGAGCCGTTCCGGCGCGGGACCGAACGCATCCACACCGACCACGCGGGCGTCGGTCTCGGGCTGGCGATCGTCAAGACCATCGCCCAGGCCCACGACGGCACCCTGACCCTCGTTCCGCGCCCGGACGGCGGCATCCGCGTCACGGTGTCACTGCCCACGGGGCAACCGCCGTCGCCTCCTCTGGCCGGGCCGGGCTAGCCGTCGCCGTCCCGGGCCTGACCGGGGCGGCCGTCGCCGCCCGGGGCCGGGGCCGGGCGGTCCTCGTACCGTTCGGCGAGCGTGCGGGCCCGCGCGCGCAGGGAGTCGCGCAGGGACTGCGGGGCCAGCGCCTCCGCGTCCGTACCGAGCTGCCACAGCGACCAGGCGGCGTGCCGCGCGTCCTGGTAGGTCACCTCCAGGCGCAGCCATCCGTCCGCCCCGGGCTCCTCCGCGCGGACGGCGAGCGCGGTGTCAAGCAGTTCCTCCCGCCGGACCGGGTCTAGGCGGACCAGCACGGTGAGGTGGTCGCTGCCGGAGAGGAAGCGGGCGGAGCGCTCCCGCCAGATGCGGTCCAGATCCACCCGGTTCGGGCGCTGGGCCGGCTCGGGAAGTTCCTCGGCGGCCAGTACCCGCGACAGCCGGTAGGTGCGGTCCTGGCCCGCTCTCGTGGCCAGCAGGTAGGCCCGGTCGCGCACGGTGACCAGGCCGACCGGGTCCACGGTGCGCCAGTCCGGCGCCCGGCCCACGGCCTCGTAGTGGATGCGCAGCTTGTGTCCGGCGAGCACCGTGCGCCGCACCACCGCCATGGTGGTGGCGGGCACCTGGTCGGTCACGAGCCGCCGCGAGAGCAGGTCGCTCTCCGGGTCGACGAGGAAGCGCTGGGCGGCGTCGCTGGCGGTGGCCCGGTGGCCCTCGGGCAGTGCGTCCACGACCTTGCGCATCGCCGAGGCGAGTGCGGAGCCGAGGCCGAACGCCTGCTCCGCGCGCGCGGATCCGGCGGTCAGTACGGCGAGGGCCTCGTCGTGGTTCAGCCCGGTCAGCTCGGTCCGGAAGCCGGGCAGGAGCGCGAACCCGCCGTGCCGCCCGCGCTCGGCGTGCACCGGCACCCCGGCGGCGGACAGCGCCTCGATGTCGCGCAGCACGGTGCGGGTGGACACCTCCAGCTCGCGGGCCAGCGTGTCGGCGGTCATCCGGCCGTGCCGACGGAGCAGCAGCACGAGGGAAACCAGCCGGTCGGCGCGCATGCGCGAAGTCTAGGCAAATACCTGACCGAGGGTGTCATGAATTGTTGGGAGGCTCGTTCACGCGACGCCGAAGCCGGCGGCCTCCGGGCCTGCGGGCGGGCGCGCGCACCTCACAACTCCCCAGCGAACGAATGGAATCGACGTGGCGATGCAACGGACTGCGGTCAACCCGGTGAAGTGGTCGGTGCCGCTGGGCTTCAACCAGGGCGAGCTGGTGACCGGGCAGACCCGGACCCTCCACTGCTCCGGTCAGACCGCGGTGGACGGCGAGGGCAAGCCCCTGCACGAGGGCGACATGGCGGCCCAACTCGCCCTCACCGTCGACAATCTGGAGGCCGTGCTGGCCGAGGCCGGGATGACACTGGCGAACCTCGTCCGGCTCAACGTCTTCACCACCGACGTCGATCTGCTCATGGCGCACTACGGCACGCTGGCGGCCCGGCTGGGTGCCGCCGGGGTTGCCCCGGCGACCACGATGCTCGGAGTCGTGCGGCTGGCGATCCCCGGCCAACTGGTCGAACTGGAGGGGACCGCGGTGTCCTGAGGCACCGGGGGCGCCGTGTCCTTGAGGGGCCGGGGGCGGCGCCGCGCCGTCGCCGGCCCCTCTCTGCCGCCCTCGCGGTGCACCCCTGGCCGGCGGGCGGTCAGCGGCTCGCCAGGACGGCGAGCGTGCCGAGTGCCACCAGGGCTCCGCAGACGGAGAAGTTGACCTTCCCGTAGTGGACGAAGACGGCGACGAACTCCCGCAGTGTGGCGCTCGGCCAGAAGTAGCGGGCGGTGGGCGAGCCGACCACCTGTCCCCGCACGCCCTGGCCCCGGGCGAACATCGCGGCACGGAAGGCGTGGAAGTTGTTGGTCACGATCAGGCAGCGGTAGTCGGGCTTCGCCTCCTCCATGATCGCCCTGCTGAACCGCAGGTTCTCCTCGGTGGTACGGGACTTGTCCTCGCGGACCAGGCTCTCCCCCGGTACGCCGCGCTCGGCCAGGTAGTCCGCCATGGCGTGCGCCTCGGGGATCTCCTCGTCCGGCCCCTGCCCGCCCGAGAGGACGAGCACCGGGGCGGTCCCGCCCCGTTCGGCCTGGGCGTCGTACACCGCGCGTCCCCGGTCCAGCCGGCTTGCCAGCAGGGGCGACACCCGGCGCCCGCCGAGCAGTCCGGACCCGAGCACCACCACGTAGTCGAGGTCCTCACGCACCTTCTGGCGGCCGTAGAGGAATCCGTAGCCGACGAAGCAGAGGAAGAGGAAGGAGACGTACGCGGCGACGGAGAGGGCGACGACGGCGAAGGCGGTCAGCAGCCACGACTCGGTGCGCACCGCCACGACCAGCAGCGCGATCAGCCCGAACGCGGTCAGTCCTGCCAGGAGGGAGAGCAGATTGCCCAGGCTGCGGCCCTCCTTGCGGACCATGGTGACGCCGTTGGCGACCAGCAGGCAGGGCAGCACGAGGATGCCCAGGCCGCACAGGAGCAGGGCCAGGGTGGCCGGTACGGAGACGAGCGGTGAAGGGCTGCCGGCGAGCGTGCCCACCAGGGCGGGGAGCGCGAATGCCACGCTGAGCCCGAGCAGCACGGCGTTGCGGAAGCGTCTGGGGTCCTGCCGCACGCGGTAGCAGAAGAGGACGAAGAAGAGGAGGGCAAGGGCGTAGGCGAACATCAGGGAATCCTAATTGCCCTTGATAGCTACGATTGAACCCCTTGTCCGAAATGACACCGACCGAGGCGAACGTCGCGCCCCGTACGGCCCGCACCCGCACCCGCAGCCACCCCCGCACCCACCCGTCAGGCCTCCGCCGCCCGCCCCTTCGACGCGAGCAGTTCCCGGCAGTGCGCCAGGAAGCCCGCGAGCGTGAGGTCGAAGGCCAGGTCCGCGCGGTCCGGTCCGGTCGCCGCCTGGGCCTCGGCCAGCCGCGGGGCCCTGGACTCCTCACCGACGATCCACATGACCTCGGGGGCGGACATGTCCAGGGCGGAGCCGAGGACGATGTTGTCGAGTCCGGTGACGATCGGCATGACCGCCGCGGGCGCGAACCCCGCCTCCCCGAGCAGGCTCACCACCCGCTCGTAGTGCTCGATCACCCGCACGGCGCGCACCGGCGAGGTCATCAGCATGGCGATGGCCCGGGGGTGGGCCGCGAAGGCCGCCCGGTAGGAGCGGGCCCACACCTCCAGGGCGACGTCCCAGGGGCCCGTGGCGAGCGTTCCGGCGTCCAGCCCCGCGACGACCTGCTCCCGGAGCAGTTCGATCACGCCCGCCCGGCCCTCCACGTGATGGTACACCGAAGCGGTCTGCACCCCGAGCCGGCGCGCGACCTCGGGGACGGTGAAGTCGCCCGTCTCGTCGACGAGTTCGAGGGCCGTACGGCCGATGCGCGTCCGGTCGAGCAGGGCCTTTTTCGGCCGCCCCATATTGCCTTCTCCTGACGTGAGGTCTTCCCGGATCCTACGTCGGGCGTCTACATTACCTAAACCGAAACGGTTTAGGTTTTGGCGCCCCTGTCCGGCGCCGTCCTCCCGACCCCGGAAGTCCCTGGCCGTCTCCCTGCCGCCGCACCCCTGCCTGTTCGCCCGCCCGCCTGCCCGCGCCCTCCCCTCCCTGCCCGGCTGCCCTCCCACGCCCCTCCTGCACCACCCTCCTGTCACCACCCCCGACGCAAGGAACGCACTCGTGTCACACCCCACCGAGACCTTCCCCGCCGCCGACACCCTCCTGGTCGGCGCCCGTGTCCGCACTCTCGACCCCGAGCGGCCGTGGGCGGAGGCCGTCGCCGTCAAGGACGGCCGCATCGTCGCCGTGGGTGACGAGGCGGACGTACGGAACTGGCGGGGCGCCCGCACCGAGGTCATCGACCTGGCCGGGGCCACCCTCTTTCCCGGTCTGGTCGACGGGCACAGCCACCCGTACCTCGGGGTGACGACGGCCGCCGGGCTCGACCTCTCCGCCTGCCAGGACCTCGACGGGCTGCGCACCGCCCTGGCCGGCGCGGCCCGCGCCGCGCGGCCCGGCGACTGGGTCGTCGCCCACGGCCTGGACCACAACGCCTTCGGCGGCCGGCCCGTCCACCACGAGCTGATCGACCGGGCGCTCGCCGGTGTGCCCGCCTTCATCCGGCTCTACGACGCGCACTCCGCCCTGGTCAGCGGCCCCGCGCTGGCCGCCGCCGGGATCGAGGGGCCGCACCGTTTCGAGCAGCGGGCGCAGGTGGTCTGCGACGCGGACGGACGGCCCACCGGGCACCTCGTGGAGTTCGCCGCGATGAGCCTGATGGACGCCGTACTTCCGCGCGAGAGCGAGGCCGTGCGCCGGGAGCGGCTGCTCGGCGTGCTGCGCGACATGGCAGCCACCGGGCTCACCGGCGCCCATGTCATGGACCTTGAGGAGCCCGACGTGCTGGGCCTCCTGGCGGACATCGAGGAGAGCGGCGAGCTGCCGGTTCGGCTGCGGATCTCGCCCTGGTGCATGCCGGGCACGGACGCTGCGGGCCTCGACCACCTCGTGGAACTGCAGCGCGCGCACGGGCGGCGCTGGCGGGTGGGCGGCGTGAAGTTCTTCATGGACGGCACCATCGAGGGCGGTACCGCCTGGCTGGAGCACGCCGACTGCCACGGGCAGGGCACCGAGGCGTTCTGGCCGGACCCGGCCGCGTACACCCGCGCCGTCCACCATCTGGCCCGCGCCGGGGTGCGCACCGCCACGCACGCGATCGGGGACGCGGCCGTACGGCACGTGCTCGACACGGTGGAGCTCCTCGACGACCCTGCGCTGCGGCCCCTGCACCGGATCGAGCACATCGAGACGGTGCCGGGCAGCCAGTTGCCGCGCTTCGCCCGGCTCGGCGTCGCGGCGTCGATGCAGCCGTCCCACCTGGCGTTCACCCGCGCCGACCACACGGACGAGTGGTCGCGGCGGGTGGGCGAGGAGCGGGCCGGCCGTGCCTGGCGCTGCCGTGACCTGCGGGACGCGGGCGCGACGCTGGTACTCGGCTCGGACTGGCCGATCGCGGACTTCGACCCGCGCGAGGTGCTCGCCACCGCGCGGCTGCGCCGGCTGCCCGGCCGGCCCGAGGTCGAGCCGGTCACGGCCGGGCAGTCGCTGACCGGGCTGATGGCGCTGGAGGGGTACACGTCGCACGCCGCGCGTGCGGTGGGCGAGCAGGACGAGGCGGGCCGGGTGGCGCCGGGCCTGCGGGCCGACCTCACGGCGTTCGCCGTCGACCCGGTAGCCGCGCCCGCCGACGAGCTGGCCACGGCGCCGGTCGTGCTGACGATGACCGGCGGGACTGTCGTTCACCGGGGCTGAGCCCGGCCCGTGCCCCGGAGCGCGGTGAGGTGCTCCGGGGCCGCGCGTCCCGCGCCCGCGGGAGTTCCGGGCGCGGGGCGCGGGTCAGGCGCTGCGCAGGGTGACCCAGGGGCGGGTGGTGCGCTCGGCGGGGGTGCCGTCGAGCACCCTGGCGGTGCGGGCCGCCGGGTCGAGCACGACCGTGGCCAGGCTCGCCCAGCGCTGTCCCGGTGCGGCGCCCAGGTCGGGTACGCAGGTCACCGGCGGCTCCCCCGCCCCGGTGACCAGCCGCTCGATCAGCTCGTCGGCGCGCTCGACGGGCTCGCGCGCGATCCGCTCGCGCAGGAAGTCGTAGCGCTCGCCGGAGTCCGGCTGGTACAGCCACGTCTTCTCGTGCGCGGCGGGGGTGGCGGTGAGGAAGTGGTTGGTGCGCAGATGGGTGCCCTCGGCCACTTCGGGCACCTCGAAGATCCCCTCCGGGCTGAGGTCGAGGAGCAGTGCGCTGTGCTCGTCGAAGAGGGTGAAGGAGCCGGACGAGGTGAGGGGGGCCTCGTTCAGGATCTCCCGCGCGTGGGCGGTGCTCTCGGCCTCTTCGAGGACGAGCGCGGCCAGGACGTGCACCGGGATGCCGCCGATCCGGTCGTCGCGGTGGCCGAGGATGTTGAAGTGCAGGGCCAGTCCCGCGCTGTTCACGCCGATCTTGGCGAGGATGCCGTGCTCGGTGATGCCGGTGTAGCGGTGTGCGCCGCCCGCGCTGTCGACGGTGTGCCAGGAGGAGCTGAGTTCGACGTGCCAGTCCCAGGTCTGCACGCCGACGTGGGTGCTGCCGCCGTCGGCCGTGCGCAGCCGTCGGACCAGGGTGGAGCACTCGCCGGGCGGTACGGCCCGGCTGCGGGCCAGGATCTCGGTGCGGGCGTTGAGCGCGCCGATCCGCCAGGTGTCGATGCCGGCCCCCTCGGCGATGCCCTCGATCTGTTCGCGCAGCCCCGGGCGGAAGGCGCCGACGGCGTCGAGAGCCCGCTCGGCGTCCTCGCGCACGGTCTCCTGCGGGATCTCCGCGAGGGCGAAGAGCCGGTCGTACGCGTCCAGGGCGCCGGGCAGCCCGTCGGCGAGCCGCTGCCCCCGGGCCCGGCCGCGCCGGCGCGGGTCGGCGTCGTCGACGCTCACCCGCAGGCGGGTCGCGGGGCGGGCGTAGGGCGCTGCGTCGGCGGGCCGGGCGTCCTGGCCGGAGGGCGGAATGGCGGTCATGAGGCGTGCTCCTGGGGGGTGCGGGGGATGAAGCCGCCGTCGACGACCGTGCCGAGCACGGGGTTGGCGGCCTGCTCTTCGGGGGTGAGGTCGAGGGGGTTGCGGGCGAACACGGTGAGGTCGGCGAGATGGCCCGGGGCGATCCGGCCGAGCCGTTCGGCGGCGCCCGCGGCGATTGCCGGGGCCCGGGTCATTCCGGCGTAGGCCTCCCGTGCGGTGATGCCCTGGCCGGGCTGTACGGGCGCGAGGTCGGGACGGCCGACGGGGCGCCGCAGCTGGGCGTCGGCCAGCGCGATCCGCGGGTCGCCGATCCCGATGGGCCAGTCGGAGCCGAGTGCCACGACGGCCCCGTGGTCCAGCAGGTCACGGGTGCGCCAGCCGCGCGCGGCGCGCTGCGGGCCGATCCGCCGGGACCAGTTGTCGCTCTGGTCGGCCCTGGTCATGCGGGTGGCGTGGACGGGCTGGAGCCCGGCGGGGACGCCGAGTGCGGCGAAGCGCGGCACGAGGGCGTCGGGGATGGACTCGATGTGCTCGATGCGGTGCGGCCCCGACGCGGGGTGGCCCGCCTCCTCGATCACGTCGAGTGCGGTGCGTACGGCCAGGTCGCCGATGGCGTGGGTGGCGGTGGGGACGTCGTGCGCGGTGAAGAAGCGGACGGCCTCGCGGTAGCGGTCCACGTTCGTCCACAGCGGTTTGCGGTTCTGGCCGTGCACATCGGGGTGCTCGAACCACGCGGAGCCGTTGTCGGCGGTGCCGTCCAGCATGAACTTGGCGCCCGCGACGTGCCAGCGGCGCCCGGCGAGCCGCTGCTGGGCGACGACCTCCTCCCACACGTCGCGTCCCGAGTCGGCGGGCACGAGCGGGGAGCAGCGGATCCGCAGCGGCAGGTCGCCGTCCTTCTCGATCAGCCGGTAGACGTCCTCGGAGGGTGCGGTGAAGTCCAGTGCGTGCAGTCCGGTCAGGCCGGTGGCGGCGAACTCGCGCAGTTGCCGCTCGACGTGCCCGGCGGCGGCCGGCAGCGGCACCTCGGGGTAGTGGGCGAGGACCAGGTCCATGGCCTGGAGTTCCAGGACGAAGCCGGAGGGACTGCCGTCGGGGCCGACGACGATCTCGGAGGCGTCGTCGAAGGTCTCCCTGCCGGTGAGGCCGATCTGCTGGACGACGGCGGGGCTGACCACCAGGGAGTGGGCGTCGCTGGTCATGAGGGAGACCGGTACCCCGGGGAAGCGCCGTTCCAGCGGGTCGCCGGTGGGTGCCCCGTCGAACACGTTGAGGTCGAGGTCGTAGCCGGTCACCCAGGCGCTGGTGCCGCGTTCCGCGATCCGGCCGGCGATGCGTGCGCACACCTCGTCGAGGGTGGCCGCCCCGCCGAGGTCGAGTCCGGTGGCGACCTCGATGGCGCCCCACACCGGGTGGGCGTGGGAGTCGGTGAGCCCCGGGGTGACGGTCGCACCGGGGAAGTCGAGCACTTGGGTGGCGGGTCCCGCCCAGTCGTCCAGGACGCGGTCGCCGCCGACGGCGACGATCCGGCCGTCGCGGACGGCCACCGAGGTGGCGGGGTACGGGTCGGGGCCGGGGTCGAAGTTCTCGATCCGTGCGGCTCGCACGATGAGGTCGGCGTGCATGGTGGTTCCTTCAGCGCTGAACGGTGGGGGACGCGGTGGGGGAAGGGAGGGTGCCGAGGGCACGGGTCAGGATCCAGTACAGGACCGCCGAGCCGGCGATGCCCACGGGGATTGCCAGGTTGACTCCGCCGAGCGCCGAGGACAGCGGCCCGCCCCAGGTGGTGGAGCTGGCGCACAGGGTGGCCGCGCCCGCGCCCGCCAGGACGGCAAGTACGCCGGCCCAGTTGACGCCGCCCGCGTACCAGTGCGGTCCGGTGCGGCTCTCGTCGTGGAGGGCGTGTCCGTCGTAGCGGTTGCGGCGCAGGACGATGTCCGTGGCGTAGACGGCCATGCAGGGGCCGGTGATCACCACGACGAGTTCCATCATCGTGTTGACGGCGGTCAGGAAGTCGAAGACCAGCAGTGCGAAGAGGGTCATGGTGGTGCCGATGACGCCGATGACGAGCACGGCGAGGGTCCGCGGCAGCCGTACGCCGATCGACTGCATGGAGAGCCCGGCGCTGTAGGCGGTGATGCCGTTGTTGGCGACGGTGTTGACGACGACCGCGATGACGAAGGGGGCCACGAACCAGCCCGGCATGATGCTCTCCAGCGCGGCCTGCGGGTCGTTCATGTCGAGGGTGGTGGCGGCCAGTGCCCCGATGGTGGTGAAGGCGACGCTCGGCAGGAAGGCGCCGACGGCGGTGGCGAGTGTGATGGACGCGCCGCTGGTGTGCCGGGGCAGGTAGCGGGCGAGGTCGGGGCTGTTGGCGTACGACAGCGGCGCGGACGCGACGAGCGTGAATCCGGCGGCCAGTACGGCGAGGTGCGCCACCCCGGTGAGCGGTTCGGCCGGGGTGTACGACCAGTCGGTGTGCCCGAGGACCATGACGCTCAGGGCGAGGAAGACCACGGTGAGGAAGACGGTCAGTACGCCGTACAGGCGGACGATCGTCGCGTGTCCGAAGATCGCGACGAGGATGGTGGCGCCGGCGATCAGGATCACCACCGCGGCGTTGAGGGCGGTGGAGTCCGGGAGGCCGAGCCGGGCCGCCATGCCGAGGCCGGCCGTGGAGGCGGCCGACCAGTTCAGCGCCAGGTAGAGCGAGGCGATCAGCCAGCCGGTGACGGCGACGACGGCCTTGTTGCCGACCACGCCGTACATGGCGCGGGAGATCACCGACCCGGAGGTGCCCGCCGCGGGGCCGCTGATCGCGATGAAGCCGGTGAGCAGCCACAGCAGGTTGCCCAGGACGATGACGGCGAACGCCTCGCCCAGCGAGAGGCCCGTCAGGACGAGGGTCCCGCCGACGACGAAGCTGAGGTAGCTGACGTTCGGCGCCGCCCACAGGGCGAACAGCTCACGGGCCCTGCCGTGCCGTTCGTCGTCGGGCACGACGTCGATGCCCCGGCTCTCGACCGATCCTGGCTGGTCTTGTCCGGGGGCCCGGTCCTGCCCTGGGACGGGTGCGGCCGTGACGGGATCGTCCGGAGAACGCTGCATGGGGTGGTTCCTTCGACGAGAAGAAGACGGCACTGTCCTCGCCACCGAGGTGTCCGGGAGGGTGCGGCCAGAAGCGACCCAGCTTCATTGGTGTCCACACCAATAAGCTGTTGGTGCGCAATCCAATAGTCTGTTCCGCATGACGTCAACCCCCCGAGCCGTACGGACGCGCAAGACCGCGCAGGAGCGCCGGACCGAGATCCTGCGGACCGCCGCCCGACTCGCCCTGGAACGGGGCCTGGAACGCGTGACGATGCAGCTCGTCGCCGATGAGCTGGGGGTACGTCCGGGTCTGATCAGCCACTACTTCCCGGCCATCGACGACCTGCTGTGCGACGCCTTCGCGTGCGCGGTCACCCGGGAGCGCGACGCGCTGCATCCGGAGGGTGACGCCGAGCTTCCGCCGACCCGGCGGCTCGGCCGGCTGCTGCACCGCTTCCGCGGCGAGGAGTTCACCGACCTCGGCAGGCTCTGGCTGAACGCCCGGCACCTCTCGCGCTACCGCCCCAAGCTCCGGGACGTCGTCGCGGCGCAGGAGGCGATCATGCGCGACAGCGTGACCGCCCTGATCGAGGACGGGATACGTACGGGCGAGTTCCGCACGGACGACGCCTTCGGGGTGTGCCTGGCCCTGCTGGTGACGATCGACGGGCTCGGCGCGTACGCGAACGACGACCCCGCGTTCACGCACCCGGCGCTGGACAATCTGCTGTTCACGACGGCCGAACGCGAGCTGGGCCTGGCCGCGGGGACGCTGCGGAACGCCGTCTGAGGGCCACCGGCAGCACGGCCGGCGCCCGCGCTACGCCCCGCCCCGCGCCCCGTCCCCCGGCGCGAGCGTCTCGTCGAAGAAGTCCCCGACGTGGGCGAGCACGTCCGCCGGTTCCGAGCCCGGCAGTCCGATCGCCACATGGGTGCTGAAACCGTCGAGCAGGGCCCGGATCCTGGTCGCGCAGCGGTCGGCGTCCACCGCCCGCAGCTCGCCGCGCGACGCCCCCTCGACGAGCAGCGCGACCAGGTCACGGTGCCAGGACAGCTCGATGTCCAGCAGCCGGCCGCGGGCCTCGTCGTCGAGGGCCCGCACCCGGTTCCACAGCTCCAGCCAGAGCGTCCAGTGCGGGTCGCCCGCCGCCCTCGGCAGGTACAGCCGCACATAGGCGTCGAGGCGCTCGCGCACCGGGACCTGCCGGGCCAGCGCCGCCCGCCGCTCCACTCCGAGCCGCTCCTCGCTCCACTCCAGGGTGCGCAGCAGCAGTTCGTCCTTGGAGCGGAAGTAGTAGAGGAGGTGTCCGCTGCTCATGCCGACCTCCCGCCCGAGGCCGGCCATGGTCAGCTTCTCCAGGCCGGCGTCGGCGATGGCCGCCATGGCGGCGGCGAGCACGGTCTCGCGCGGGGGCGCGGTTCTGCGGCGGCGGGGGGCGGGGTCGTTCCTCACCCGTATGTTCTACCCGATGGCACCCGCCGCCCGGCCCGGCAGTTCCGCCGGGCCGGGCGGCGGTGCCGCGCGGGCCCTACGGGGTGTAGACGGCCGTGCTGCCGTACAGCTCCTTGGTGAAGCCGGAGACGTACGACTGCCGGTTGGCGCCGTCGAGGTTGTAGGTCAGGTACACGCCGTAGTTCTCGCGCACGGTACGCCGGGCGAGGTCGGCCGCGGTGCCCGAGGACGTGGCGCCGATGTCGACGGCAGCGGGCGAGAGGCCCGACTTGGGCAGGGCGATGCCGGGCACCTGCCAGGTGCCGTACCAGGGGTTCCAGGCGTAGTTGAACTTGGACGAGACGTCCACGCCGCCGTAGGACAGCCGGGACGCGGACGGGCCGATGTTGTAGAGCGAGACGATCTTGTCGGGCATGTTGGCGCGCAGCGCGGTGACCAGGTGGACGAAGGAGCTCGCGTTGGGCTGGCCGGTCCCGTTCCTGCCGTACTCGGCGTACTCGTCGTCGAAGTCGATGCCGTCGAGCCCGTAGTCGCGCACGGTGTCGGACAGCTGCTTGGCGAAGGCCGAAGCGGCCTCCTTGGAGGGGAAGTTGGCGAATCCGGCGCCCTCGTGGTTGCCGAGCACGGACAGGACGACCTTGATGCCCTTGGCCTGCAACGGGCGGATCTGGGTCTGCGCGTTGTCCAGTACGCGCTTCACGTTCTCGTTGAAGTAGAGGTAGGCGGACTTCTTGGTGGTGTCGTAGTTGATGTTCGCGGCGAAGATGACAGCGATGTCAAAGACGTTGCCACCACCGTTCGCCAGCTTGTACTTGCCCACGTTGAGCATGCTGTTGCTGTTCACCTCGACATAGGCCACCGATATCGGCCCCTGCTTGGCGGGCGCCGCCTTGGCGGGCGCGGCGGCGGGTTCGGCCGCAGCGGGGGTGGTCACCGCGGCACCGGCGACGAGCACCGCGGCCAGCAGGCCCAGCGCGGCCGTCCTTACTCTGTTTCGCCCAAGAGTCAGCATCTTCTGGTCGGTGTCCCTTCGGGGTTCGCTCGGGTTCGCTTCCTCGTTCCGTTGCGCACGCCGTACGGTAGCGAAGTGTCGTGTACCTGCCTACTACGGCGGAACGGGAACCCCCGGTACGGGAACGGCCCGCCCCGGTCGTACGCGGCGGGCCGTGAGCGGGCGTCAGACCCGGGGCTGCTGCTGGGTGATGCAGTGGATGCCGCCGCCGCCCGCGAAGATCGTCCGGGCGTCGACCAGGGTGACCTCGCGGTCGGGGAAGAGCCGGCGGAAGAGCGCGGCGGCCTGCTCGTCGCGGGGGTCGTCGAAGGCGCAGAGCACGACGCCGCCGTTGCAGAGGTAGTGGTTGATGTACGAGTGGTCGACCCAGTGCCCGTCCTCGTCCTTGACACCCTCGGGCGCCGGGACCTCGATCACCTCCAGCGGGCGGCCCTTGGCGTCGGTCTCCTCGCGCAGCAGTTCGGCGATGCCCTTGCACACCTCATGGTCGGGGTGAGCCGGGTCGGGCTGGGAGTGGACGAGGACCACGCCGGGCGCGGCGAACGCGGCGACGATGTCGACATGGCCCAGGGTGCCGTAGCCGTGCGGCGGGTAGTCGCCGGTCAGGCCGCGCGGCAGCCAGATGGCCTTGGTGGTGCCGAGCCTGGCGTGGATCTCGGCCTCGACCTCCTCGCGGGTCCAGTCCGGGTTCCGCTCGGGGCCGAGCTGGACGGTCTCGGTGAGCAGGACGGTGCCCTCGCCGTCGACGTGGATGCCGCCGCCCTCGTTGACGAGCCGGGAGCCGTGCACGGGGACGGCGAGGAGGTCGGCGACCTGTGCGGCGATCTTCGAGTCGTGCTCCCAGGAGGCCCACTCCTGGGCGCCCCAGCCGTTGAACACCCAGTCCACGGCGGCCAGTTCACCGGTCCGGTCGTCGGTGACGAAGGTGGGCCCGATGTCCCGCATCCAGGCGTCGTCGAGGGGCCGCTCGACGAGGTCGACGTCGGGACCGAGGAGCGCGGCGGCACTGTCCGTCTGCCCGGGGCCCACGACCATGGTGACGGGCTCGAACCGGCGCACCGCACGGGCGACGGCTGCCCAGGCGGCACGGGACCCGGCGAGCTCGGCGGGGTCGGAGAAGGTGGTGTTGGGGCCGGGCCAGGCCATCCAGGTGCGCTCGTGCGGGGCCCATTCGGCGGGCATACGGAACATGACGGTCGTCCTTAGCAGGGGGGTGGGGCGGACCGGCTTGGAGGGAGCGCCGGGCGCGGCGGGGTCGCACGCGGTCGCTCCTCCAGGCACTGCTTTTGAACGACACTCTAAACATGTGGTGCCGGAACGGAAAGCACCGGCTCCGGAACGCGGAATCCCACGACCGCACCGGCCCTCCCCTCCCGGCACGGCCCGCAATCATGACACCGCCGGGTTGGAGCACTGCTCAAAGCGTTCCCCGCACGGGCTCCCGGCACGCCGGTCAGCCGTGGAACCGGTCGGGGTCGGGGCCGGTGCGCTCGCCGCGGTCGAGTGCGGTGATGTCCCCCATGTCGCTCTCGGTGAGTTCGAAGCCGAAGAGGTCGATGTTGTCCCTGATGCGCTCGGGCGTCACCGACTTCGGGAAGACGATGTCGCCGCGCTGGAGGTGCCAGCGGAGGGTGACCTGCGCCGTGGACCTGCCGACGCGCTCCGCGATCCGTACGAGGGCGGGGTCGTCCAGCACCTTGCCCCGCGCGATCGGCGACCAGGCCTCGGTGGCGATGTCGTGCTCGGCCCCGAAGGCGCGCACGGTGTCCTGGGTCAGGTACGGGTGGACCTCGATCTGGTTCACGGCGGGGACCACGACGGAGTCCTCCATCAGCCGGCGCAGATGGTGCGGCTGGAAGTTGGAGACGCCGATGGACTTCGCCCGGCCGGAACGGTAGATCTCCTCCAGCGCCTGCCACGTCTCCACGAAGTCGCCCCGGTCGGGCAGCGGCCAGTGGATGAGGAAGAGGTCCAGGTGGTCGAGTTCCATCTCCTCCAGGCTGCGGTCGAACGCGCGGAGGGCGTTGTCGTGCCCGTGCGCCCCGTTGTTCAGCTTGCTGGTGACGAAGACCTCGGAGCGGTCGAGCCCGGAGTCCCGTACGGCCTGGCCGACCCCCTTCTCGTTGCCGTACATCTGCGCCGTGTCGATGTGCCGGTAGCCGGCCTCGAAGGCGTCGAGGGTCGTGTCGCGGGTGTCCTTCGGCGGGATCTGGTAGGTGCCGAAGCCGAGCTGGGGAATGGTGACGCCGTTGTTGAGGGTGATGTCGGGTACTGCGGGCATGAGTGGGTCCTTCGTTGTGGGTCGTGGTGGGTGGCCGGGCCGGTCGGGGCGGGCGGCCCTGACGGGCTCCCGGCCGGTCGTGGCGGGCTCCCGGCCGGTCGTCGCGGGCGGCCCGCGTCCGTGGTCAGCCCGCGATTCCGCGCAGCTCCGCGTCGGGCGGCAGGACGCGGACCAGCTTGCGGTTGACGAACTCCCGCATCCCGAGCTTCGAGAGCTCCCGGCCGTAGCCCGAGCGCTTGATGCCGCCGAACGGCAGGTCGGCCTGGGTGGAGGTGGGGTGGTTGACCCAGACCATGCCGGTCTCGATCCGCTCCGCCACCCGGCGGCCCCGCTCGACGTCCGCGCAGAAGACGGAGCCGCCGAGCCCGTACTGGCTGTCGTTGGCGAGGGCCACCGCCTCGTCCTCGTCCGCCACCCGGTAGACCACCGCGGCAGGGCCGAACAGCTCCTCCGCGTACGCCCGCATTCCCGGGGTGACGCCGGTGAGGATCGTCGGCTCGACGAAGGCGCCGGGGCGGTCGATCCGGTCGCCGCCCAGGACCAGCTCGGCCCCCTGCTCGACCGTCTCGCGGATCTGGTCCACCAGGTCCGCGGCCGCCCGCTCGGACGAGAGGGGCCCGAGCGTGGTCCCCTCGTCGGCGGGGTCGCCCGGCTTCAGCTCCGCGAAGCCGCGGCGCAGTCCGGCCACGAAGTCGTCGTAGAACTCGTCCAGCACGATGAACCGCTTGGACGCGACACAGCTCTGCCCGGTGTTCGCCATCCGCCCGGACACCGCGGCGCCGACCGTGCGCCGCAGGTTCTCCCCGTCGAGGACGACGAACACGTCGCTGCCGCCGAGTTCGAGCAGACTCGGCTTCATGTTCCGCCCGGCGCGCTCGGCGACCTTGGCGCCGGCGCCCTCGCTGCCGGTGAGCGAGGCGCCCCGGACGGCCGGGAGGTCGATGACGCGGGAGATCTCCTCGTGCCCGGCGAACAGGTTCGTGTAGACGCCCGCGGGCGCGCCCGCGTCGGCGAACAGCTTCTCCAGGGCGAGGGCGGACTGCGGACAGATTCCGGCGTGCTTGACCAGGACGGTGTTGCCCAGCACCAGGTTGGGGCCGGCGAAGCGCACCACCTGGTAGAGCGGGAAGTTCCACGGCATGACGCCGAGCAGGACGCCGAGGGGCTCGTTGACGAGGTACGCCTCGCCCTCGTCGACCTCCAACGGTTCCGCCGCCAGGAAGTCGGGGCCGTTCCTCGCGTAGTACGCCAGGATCGAGGCGGCGAGGTCCACCTCCCCGCGCGCCTCGGAGATCAGCTTGCCCATCTCCAGCGTGACGGTCCGGGCCAGCTCCTCCTTCCGCTCCTTCATCAGGCCGGCCGCCCGTTCCAGCACGGCGGCCCGCTCCTCGACCGGCCGCTTCCGCCACGCGGCGAAGGCCCGGTCCGCGGCCTCCACGAGGGAGTCGACCTCCTTGCCCTCGATCTGCGGGAACTCCGCGACGGTCTCCCCGGTGTACGGGTTGACGGTGGCGAAGGCGCTCCCACGCTGCTCAGGCATCCGAACCTCCAGAATTGCGAATAGCGCTACGTATGTCCTCGTACGGTGCGTTTTCGTGCGGCACCACCCTGCGGGGTACCCGATACGTAAATCACCAAACGGGACGAAAGTGGCGCACAGTCGCATCCCGGATCGCGGGGAGCGGTACGAGGAGGGAGCGCCGGCCGGGGCGGAGGCGGCGGTCCGCCCCGGCTACACGGAGGCCGCCCGCGCCCGTACCGTCATCCGGATGCCGTCCCGGGCCCACAGCACGAAGCGTTCCACCGGCGTCACCTCGTGGCCGGGCGCGGGGCCGAAGCGCAGCCGTTTGAGGAGGACGGCGAGGACGAGTTGCGCCTCGACCGTGGCCAGGGCGGCGCCCTCGCAGCTGCGCGGACCGATCCCGAAGGGGACGTACGCGAGCCGGGGCCGGGCGGCCGTCTCCCCCGGAGCGAACCGCTCGGGGTCGAAACGGGCCGGGTCGGGCCAGTACTCGGGGTTCAGGTGCACCGCCCAGAAGGGGTAGAAGACCGTCGTGCCCGCGGGGATCTCGTACGGGCCCAGGGTCAGGTCCTCGGTGGTCTCGCGCGCACCGTAGGGGCCGGGCGGGAACAGCCGCATCGACTCCTTGAGCACCATGTCGAGGTACGGGAGCCGGCGCAGGTCGGCGTAGTCGGGTGCGGTGCGGTCCCCGAGTACCTCGTCCAGTTCGGCGGCGACCCGGTCGGCGGCCCCGGGGTGGCCGCCCAGCAGGTGCAGCGTCCAGGAGACCGCGACGCCCGTGGTGTGGTGGGCGGCCAGCAGCGTCACCATCACCGTGTCGCGGATCCGCGCCGGGCTCTCCCCGGCCTCGACGAGCGCCCCGATCAGATCGCTGCGGCCGGTGCGGCCCGCGGCGCCGGCGTGCGCGGCCACCACGCGGTCGACCGTGGCTCGCAGATAGGCGAGGGATTCCTCGGCACGCTCCGCCGCGCGCGGGTCGTCCCTCGGCACCTGGTAGAGCCGCCCGAGGTACTCGGTGAGCACGTCCTCGAACGCGGCGGCGACGCGCTCGGCGTCCACCTCGGCCCCGGCGGCCGTGCCGTCGCCCGCGCCGTCGAACGCGAAACCGCAGATCAGCCGGAGCGACAGCGCGGTCAACTCCTTCTGCAGTTCGACGGGTTCGCCGTCGGCGGCCCCGGCCCAGCGGTCCGCGAGGTCCTGGGCGAGCCGGGTGAAGCGGGCGAAGTGCCGCTCGTGGGCCGGGCGTCCGGCGAACACCGAGAGCAGCAGCCGCCGCCAGGGCGCGTGTTCACCGGCGGGCAGCACTTGCAGGTTGCCCGCCTCGCACAGCGGGTCCAGGAAGGCGAACAGTGCCGCCGGACGCTCGTCGAGGTGTGCCGTGGCCTCCAGGAGCACGGGGTCGGCCACCGACACGGCCGTTTCCGCGCCCGGCAGCTGGAAGCGCACGACCGGTCCGTACGTGTCGTGGAGCTGGAGCTGGTACCGGTGCAGCCCGCCGGCGGCGGCGACGGCGCCCAGCCCGCCGTCCGTCCGGTGCTCGGGTCCGGGGATGCGCATGTGCTCGGGTCCGGGGATGCGCATGACGGGATCTCCTTCGCTGCGGGGTCCCGGCCGGGTCGCGGCCGTGTGCTGTCGGAGACCTGCCCGTGGGGCGGCCGACGATGCCTCGGCACCGGGACCGGGCACGTACGTGGGCCCGGTCCAGGGCGAGCAGCTCCCCGCCCCGGCCCTGACGCGGCGTTTGCCACGCCAAACGATCAAGCCTAGGGTCGCCCCCCATGGGGGAATGCGAACATCGTGCCACCGGCGGCCCGCCGCCCGCCGACGGCCCCGACGCCCCGCGCGGGAAGCTCCGTTGGGCCGCCCTGACGCTGGGTGTCGCACTGCTGGCCGCCGCCGGCTGGACCACGGTCACCAGCAAGTGGCCGTGGAGCGGTCTGCCGGACCGTGCCTGCTGGGGCAGCGTGGACAGCGCCCTCCTCAGCACCGCCGCCGATGCCGCCCGTGCCGACGGGTCGTGGAAGGTCGAGGAGGACAAGGACACCTGGGACGACCCGTCGTGCAAGGTGAGCCGGGGCGACTGGAACGTCGAGGCCACCGTGATGAAGACCCCGCTCAAGTCCCATCTGTGGTGGGGCACCGGCAGGTTCCCGCTGCCCCGTAACCTGCCCGGGATGGTCCATGTGCACGGTGACCGGGTGGACGGCTGGCTCCACCTCCCGCAGTGCGGGAACAGGATGGTCAACGTCAACGTCCCTGGCGCGGAGCGCGACAGGCGCGCCGCCGCTGACCTCGCGGCACGCCTGCTGCTCGCCGTGGGCAACGCGCGGGCCGGCTCCTGCGGCGGCAAGCCCTTCCCCGAGCCGCCGTCGCTCGACTGGCCCGCGCTGAAGTCGGTGCCGCTGGCGCCCGGGGCGAAGCCCTGCGGCCTGTCCGGCGACCTGCGTCCGTCGCGGCGGGAGACGTCCGGGTCGTCGCAGACCGGCTCGCTCGGCGACGGCGTGATCAGCAGGTGCGGGTGGAGCAGGGGGTCGAGCGGCGAGGAGGACGGCACGATGAGCGACATCGCGGCCCTGGTCCTGCGGGACAGAAGCATCGTGGACGCCTTCTCCCCCACCGGAATCCGGGCCGTCGTGAAGGTGACCCCCGGCCGGCCCCTCTCCCTGTCCCGCGAGGACCTGCGCTACGACCGGGACGGCGTCACGGCGCTGGTGTGCGCCGAGGACGACGGGACCGACCGCCGGTACGTGCACGTGTTCGCGAGCGGCTCCGACGCGCAGTACGCGGCGGCGAAGCGCGCGGTGCTGCACAAGGTGGCCGCCCTGATGCGCTGCGGGTGACCACGCGCCGGGGGTGAACGCGTCCCGGCGGTGGCCGTCGGCGGTGCGCGCGGGTGAGCCGGCAGGCCGCCGCACCCCGCTCCGTCACCGGGCCCCGGCCGGCGCGCCCCCTTCGAACCCGTACGCCTCCCAGCGCTCCAGCACCCGGCGGCGCACGTCCTCGGGGAACGACGTCCCGAAGGAGGCCGTGGTCCCCCGCGTCCCGCCCGCGAACTGTTCCGGCAGCAGGCAGCTGGTGACCGACTTCCCGCCGCGTCCGGTGCGCACCTCCTCCTCCGTGAGGTAGGGCACCATCGGGATGCCGGGCGCCCGCGGGTAGGAGTAGTGGCCGGTGCCGGGGTGGTGGCGGGTCGCCAGGGCCCACACCACCTGGTCGATGTCGGTGATGTCGATGTCGTTCGCGACGAGCAGCACCTTGGGCACCAGCCAGCCCGTGTGCGAGCCGAAGAGGACGTCGGCGACCGCGTCGGCCAGCTCCCGTTCGCCCAGTCCGCTGCGGGCCAGCTTCGCGAGGTCGACGGAGACGACGATCCAGCAGGTGGCGGCCTCGTACGAGCACCAGGCGAGATCCACCGGCAGTCCGCTGGAGCGCAGGACGTCCAGGCTGGCGGCGGAGATCATGGTGCCCCAGACGGTGTGGTTCTCCTCGGGCGGCAGGCCCGCCGCGCAGACCGGCAGGATGGGGTCGTCCCGGTGGGTGACCGCCTCCACGTGGAAGACGGGCTGCTGCTTGCCCTCGGCGAACGAGTAGCCGTGGTACTCGCCCATCGGCCCCTCCAGCGCCGTCTCGTCGGGGCTGATGCAACCCTCCAGCACGATCTCGGAGTTGGCCGGGACGTACAGGTCGTGGAGTTCGGTGCGGACCACGTCGACGGGACTGCCGGTGAGCGCGCCGACGTAGCCGCTCTCGTCCACCTCGGCGGGCAGCGGCATGCCCGCCGCGGCCAGTGCAGCCGGCGGGGCGCCGAGGACCATCGCCCACGGGGTGGGCAGTCCCTTCTCGCGCCACATGCGGTGGATCATCCCGAGGTGCTGCTGCGCCATGGCGGGGCCGACCAGGGTCGTGCGGCCGTGGAGCATGGTCCGGCTGACCGACCAGCTCGTCCACCGGCCGTCCGGGGTGCGCACCACGTGGAAGCCGTACGTCCCGAAGTAACGGCCGCCGTCCTCCTGGTGCAGCAGCGGGACCGGGAAGCGCTCCAGGTCCACGGCGTCGCCGGTCAGCACGTTCTCCTTGCAGGGTCCGGTGGCGACGACGCGCGGCGGGAGCGGCCGGGCGTGCATGGCCGCGATGAGCTTCTCCAGGAGCTGTCGGGGCGTGGTGTCGCGCGGCAGTCCGAAGTGGGCGGCGAGCCGGCCGTAGGTGCCTTTGCCGGAATGGCTGAGTCCGGCCGGGGCGCCCAGGATCCGGAAGCCGGGTTCGGTGCCGGTGAGGTTGCCGAACAGGGGTGCCGGGCTCCGGGTCTCGTAGACGCGCCGGGTGACGGCGCCGACTTCGAGGTCGGGGCTGACCGGTTCCCGGATGTCGACGGCGTCGCCGATCGCGAGGAGTTCGCCGACGAAGTCGCGGAAGTTGAGGGCGCTGCCGCGCTGTGTCATGACTGGGGCCTTTCTGCGGGGACTGTCATGCCCTGCCAGCGGCGCGCCGTCGGCAGGTCCAGTCCGAACTGGTCGAGGATGCGGGCCGCGAGGTGTTCGACGACGTCGGAGAGGCTCTCGGGCCGGTGGTAGAACGCCGGGACGGGCGGCATGACCACCGCGCCCATCCGGGTCAGTTCCAGCATGTTCTCCAGGTGCACGGCCGACAGCGGGGTCTCCCTGGCGACCAGGACGAGCCGGCGCCGTTCCTTGAGCATGACGTCGGCGGCGCGGCCGATCAGGCCGTCCCCGTACCCGGTGCGGATCGCCGCCAGGGTCTTCATGCTGCACGGCACGACCACCATGCCGTCGGCCCGGAACGAGCCGCTGGAGATGGGTGCGCCCTGGTCGTCGGGGCTGTGCGTCACCGTGGCCAGGGACTTCAGGTCGCGCACCGTGCGGCCGGTCTCCTGCGCGAGGGTGGCCCGCGCCCACCGGCTGACGACCAAGTGCGTCTCCACTCCCAGCTCCTGGAGCGCTTCGAGCACACGGACGCCCAGGGGCGCTCCGGTGGCACCGGTCATCGCCACGACGAGTCTCATGCGGTCTCCCTTCAAAGAAAGGACGTACACGTCCTATATGGCCGAAGATATAGTACGTGTACGTCCTTACCAACTCGACCTCAGCCCCGGGAGCCCACCGACCATGGCGGAAGAGAACGCGGAGGCGGGCGCCGTGCTCGCCGCAATCGAGGGCATCGGCCCGCTGGCCCGCAGGCTGAACCAGGCGCACACCCGCCTCTGGTACGACCAGGTGCACCAGGACCTCACGGGGCCGCAGTTCACCGTGCTGAGCCTGCTGCACGCGCACGGCGCGATGGACCAGGGCACCCTGGGCGCGCTCGCCCACCTCGACAAGTCGACGGCCGCCCCCCTGCTCGACCGGCTGCGGCGCCGGGGGCTGGTGGAGTTCGCGCAGGACGAGGCGGACCGGCGGCGGAAACTGGTGAGCGTGACGGACGAGGGGAGGAGCCTGGCCGAGGCGCTCGCTCCCGCGGTCATGTCGGTGGGCGAGCAGTTGCTGGATCCCCTGTCGCCCGAGGAGCGCGAGGTGTTCCTCGGACTGTTGCGCAGAACGGTCCGGCAACCGCGGGACTGACCGCACACCCGGAGGCCCCCGCGCAGCACTCGACTCCCCCCGGGGGAGAGCCCGAAGGGGTTCAGCGGGTTCTCAGTCGATGCAGAACTCGTGGCCCTCGATGTCCTGCATCGCGATGCACGACTCGTTCTCCTCGTCGGCGTACAGCGTCCTGTCGTGCACCGCGCCGAGGGCCACCAGCCGTGCGCACTCGGCTTCGAGGACGGCCAGCCGCTCCGCACCCACGAGACCGGTGCCGACCCGCACGTCGAGGTGCACCCGGTTCTTGGCGACCTTGCCCTCGGGCACCCGCTGGAAGAACAGGCGCGGCCCCTCGCCCGAGGGGTCCGTGCACGCGAACCACGCGCCCCGCTCCTCGGCGGGCAGGCTGCGGTGGTAGTCGTCCCAGGTGTCGAACCCCTCCGGCGGCGACGGTACGACGTACCCCAGCACCTCGCACCAGAAGCGGGCCACCCGCTCCGGATCCGCGCAGTCGAAGGTGACCTGGAACTTCTTGCTCGTTGACATCGGCGCACGATAGCAGGGGGGTTGCGGTGCCTCCGAGTCCTCCCTGGGCGGCAGCGGAACGGCGCCAAGCGCCGGGGGGTGTATCCATTCTCGCCGCACGGGACGGGCGCTGTCACCGTTCTCCGGAATGATCTTTACACCGGAAATGCGTATTTAGGGTTGGGGCCATGGAGATTGAGCCCCGATCGGCTCAACTCGCCCAGATGTCAAAGGAGTTGAGAGTGACGCACGACGTTTCCGCGCTGGCGGCCGAACTGCGGGAGATGGCCGCGGCCGACCACCGGGCCACCGTTCACGCGAACAGCGAGGACCCCGCCGAGCAGTTGGCGTGGCGGCGGCTGACCGCCGAGCACGGCGACCGGCTCGGCGCGATCATGGCGGAGCACGGCTGGCCGACGGCCGAACTGGTCGGTGCGGAGGCCGCCCGCGCGGCGTGGCTGATCGCCCAGCACGCGGACCGGCAGCTCGACGTCCAGCGCCGCGCTCTGGAGCTGATGGAGCAGGCGGTGGCGGCGGGCTCGGCCGAGCCCCGGGACCTGGCCTTCCTGCGCGACCGCACGTCGGTCAACGCGGGCCGCAAGCAGATCTACGGAACCCAGATCGCCGGTGTGAAGGACGGGGCGCCCGTGCCGTGGCCGTGCGAGGAGCCGGAGCGGATGGACGAGCTGCGCGTGGGGGTCGGCATCGAGCCCTTCGACCAGTACGTCGCACGGTTCGCGATGCCCTGAAACGGGGGCTGCGTCACCCTGCGGGCCGGTGGGCCGGGCGGGCGAAAAGGAGATCACTCCCCCGCCACTTTCAACCTATAGCGCACCGGGGGGCTTGCGGCAAGGCCCCGTCGGTGCCGCAGAATCGTGCGCCGAGGCCACAACCTGCAGAAATGAGGACACACGGTGCGTGTGGTGTTGTCGACGTACGAGGGACGCGGTGCCGTGCGGCCCGTGGTCGCGACCGCGACCGCGGCCGTGCCGCCTGCGCTCGGAACGGGCGTACCGGTGGTTCGACCGGCCGGTGCGGTGCGGCGGAGCAGGATCGCCTCCGGGGAGTCGCGGTGAACGAGCGGTACGTGTGGGACCTTCAGGAGATCGACGCGTCCTGGGGCGCGGTCGTCGGCGGCAAGGGCGCGCACCTGGGGGCGCTGTCGCGGATCGACGGCGTCCGCGTGCCGGAGGGGTTCGTCGTCCCGACGGACGCCTACCGGCGGGTCGTCGCCCTCTCGCCGTCGGTGGACGACCTGCTCGACCGGCTGTCGCGGCTGGACCCGCTGGACTCCGGCGACCGGGAGACGCTCCGCGTGCTCAGCGCGGAGATCCGCAAGGCCGTCGAGGGGATCGCCGTCCCGGACGGCCTCGCGTCGGCGATCACCGGCGCGCTCGCCCGGCTCGGTGACCGCGAGGGGTACGCCGTCCGTTCCAGCGCGACGGCGGAGGACCTGCCGACGGCCTCCTTCGCCGGGCAGCAGGACACGTATCTGAACGTCGTGGGGCCCGAGGAGGTCCTGCGGCACGTCAGCCGGTGCTGGGCCTCGCTGTTCACCGAGCGGGCCGTGGTCTACCGGGCCCGCAACGGCATCGACCACCGCACGGTGCACATGGCCGTGGTGGTGCAGCGGATGGTCCTCCCGCGGGCGTCCGGCATCCTGTTCACGGCCGACCCCGTCACCGGGGACCGGAAGACCGCCACCGTGGACGCCGGTTTCGGGCTCGGCGAGGCACTGGTCTCCGGCCTGGTGAACCCGGACGTCTTCAAGGTGCGCGGCGAGACGATCACCGAACGGGCCGTCGCCGCCAAGGAGCGCGCCCTGCGGGCACTGCCGGGCGGCGGTACGCGGGAGGTGGCGATCGACGGGCCGCAGCGGGAGCTGCCCGCGCTGACCGACGAGCAGGTGGTGCGGCTGGTACGGCTGGGGCGGCGGATCGAGGCGCACTTCGGCGGCCCGCAGGACATCGAGTGGTGCCTGGCCGACGACGGCTTCCGGATCGTGCAGAGCCGGCCGATCACCACGCTGTTCCCCGTTCCGGTACGGCCTGCCGACCCCGGCACCGGGGGCGCGGACCGGGGCAACCACGTCTACGTCTCGGTGGGCCACCAGCAGATGATGACCGACCCCATGAAGCCCCTGGGGTACTCCATGTGGCAGCTGACGGCCATGGTGCCGATGTACGAGGCGGGCGGGCGGCTGTTCGTCGACGTCACCCGGAGCCTGGCCTCGCCCGCGAGCCGGGCCGGTCTGCTCGACCTCATGGGCAAGGGCGATCCGCTGGTCAGGGACGCGCTGGAGACCGTCATCGACCGCGGCGACTTCGTCCCCTCGCTCCCGGACGCGGACCCCGGCCCCGGCAGGCAGTCCCGTACGGCAGCGGCTGCCTCGGCGGCGGAGGAAAGGGCGGACGGCGGGCTCGCGCCGGACGGGGTCGATCCGGCCGTCGTCCCCGAACTGGTGGCGCGCAGCCGGGCGTCCGTCGCCGCGCTGGAGGACGGCATCCGGACGAAGCGCGGACCGGAGCTCTTCGAGTTCCTGCTGGAGGCCTTCGAGGAGCACAAGCGGGTGCTGAGCGACCCGCTGAACTTCAAGGCGATCATGGCGGGGATGGAGGCCACCTGGTGGCTCAACGACCGGTTGCGCGACTGGCTGGGCGAGAAGAACCCGGCCGACACCCTCACGCTGTCCGCGCCCGGCAACATCACCTCCCGGATGGGGCTTGAGCTGCTCGACATCGCGGACGTGATCCGCCCGCACGCGGAGGTCGTGGCGTACCTCCAGAGCCTCCAGGACGGCGCGCCCGGGGGCACGCGGGACGGCGGGGACGAGGACTTCCTGGCCGAGCTGCCGAAGTTCCCGGGCGGGACCGAGGCCCGCGAGGCCATCGAGGGCTACCTCGACCGGTACGGGATGCGCTGCGTGGGCGAGATCGATATCACGAGGCCGCGCTGGCGCGAGCGCCCCGCCTCGCTCGTGCCGGCCGTCCTCGACAACGTACGGAACTTCGCTCCCGGCGCCGCCGGGCGGCGTTTCGAGGAGGGGCGGCGCAAGGCGCGGCAGAAGGAGGAGGAGGTACTGGCGCGGCTGCGGGACCAGCCGGACGGCGCACGCAGGGCCGAGGCGACCAAGCGGATGATCGACCAGGTCAGGGCCTTCATCGGGTACCGGGAGTACCCGAAGTACGACATCGTCCGCCGCTACTTCGTCTACAAGCGGGCACTGATGGCGGAGGCGGAGCGCCTGGTGCGGGCGGGTGCGCTGGCCGAGCGGGACGACGTCTTCCACCTCACCTTCCCGGAGTTCCACGCCGCGGTGCGCGCGGGCGAGGTGGACGGCGAACTGGTGCGGCGGCGCAAGGAGGCGTTCCGGTCGTACGGGGCGCTCACCCCGCCCCGGGTGCTCACCTCCGACGGCGAGGCCCTGAGCGGGGCGTACCGCCGGGACGACGTACCGGCCGGTGCGCTGGTCGGTGTGCCGGTCTCGGCCGGGACCGTCGAGGGGCGGGCCCGGGTGGTCCTCGACGTGGCGGACGCGGATCTCGCGGCGGGCGACATCCTGGTCACGCCGTTCACGGACCCCAGCTGGTCGCCGCTGTTCGTCGGGATCGCGGGCCTGGTCACCGAGGTGGGCGGGCTGATGACCCACGGCGCGGTGATCGCCAGGGAGTACGGTCTGCCGGCCGTCGTGGGCGTGGACGGTGCCACCCGACTGATCCGCGACGGGCAGCGGATCCGCCTGCACGGGACCGACGGGTACGTGGAGCTTCTGGACTGACCGCACGGAAGGCGGACCACCGGAGGCGGCGACCGGGGCGGCGGCTGCGCGACGAGCGGCAGCACGCCGCCCGCCGTGCCCCGGGGCGCTCGCGGCCGGGCAGCCCTCCACGCTCTCTTGTGGTGACTGAGGAACCGTAGGAGAGTGAGGGTCGGCCCGGCCCCCACGCGGCGAACGAGGAACGTGATGGCGAGCAAGCAGCAGCGCGAGACCCTGCCCGAGGGGGCGGACCTCAGGCGTGCGGATTCCCTGGCGCGGGAGATCTTCTCCGACGTCGCCAACAAGTGGGCCCTCCTGATCATCGAGGCCCTCGGCGAACGCACCCTGCGCTTCAGCGAGTTGCGCGGCGAGGTCGAGGGCATCAGCCACAAGATGCTCACCCAGAACCTCCGCATGCTGGAGCGCAACGGCCTGGTGACCCGCAAGGTGCACCCCACCGTGCCGCCGCGCGTCGAGTACACCCTCACCGGACCCGGCCGCGCCCTGCGCGCCACCGTCGACGCCCTCTGCGACTGGACCCAGCGGCACCTGGACCACATCGAGTCCGCCCGCCGCGACTTCGGCGCCTAGCGAAGGGGCCCGCGAAAAATCGGTGGCACGGCCGCGACGTGCCCGTCTACCGTGCCGTCGATCCGTACTGCCCAGGCGAAGGCGTCCCGTTGTACACCGTGTGAGACCTCCCGTGCGCTGAACCGTCGCGCGGCGCGCAACCGCGCCGCGCTCCTTCGTGCTGTGTATCTCTCACGGAAAACGGTGTACCTCCGTGCTCCACACCTGGGCCGTCGCGCCCACCTGTCTGCCTCTTGTCCGCCGACGCTGCCACACGTGCGCGTCCGACCGTTTCCGGGCGAGCGGCAAATTCCGCGTCAACGCCCACCACAAGCTCCTCGACATCTGGCTCCTCGTGCTCTGTGCCGGATGCGGGGAGACCGCCAAGCTCACGGTCCTGGAGCGGACACATGTCCGCTCCGTACGGCCCGAACTGCTCGACAAATTGCACGACAACGACCTCGGTCTGACCGCCGAACTGCTCCAGGACCCGGCCCTGCTGCGGCGCAACCGCGTCGCGCTCGACTGGACCGGTGCCTGGCGCCTGGACACCGGCGGAACGGACCACCTGGACCGCGAGGTGATCGACGTGTCGGTCCGCTTCGCGGCACGGATCCCGGTCCGGCCGGTTCGGTTGATCGCCGACGGCTGCCGTCTGCCGCGGGCCGAGGTCGAACGGCTCGTCACGGAAGGGAAGCTGGTGTCGGCCGTCCGGCCGGGCGGCCGGACCACCGGCGACTTCACCTTCACGCTCAAGCGCTGAACGGTCCCCACCGACCGATCGGCGCCGAGCGTTCCGCGACACCCGGGGGCCGGTCCGGCAGATCCCGCCGGACCGGCCCCCGGGGCCGCCCCTCGCCCCGGCCGTCCGCCGTCGCCCCGTCAGGACTGGGGCGCGGAGGGGCGGTCGAGCGGTTCGCGCTCCCCCGCAGAGGCGGGCGGTGCCTGGGGCCGCCGGTACGGAGCCTGGTCCTCCAGGACCGCGGTGAGGACGGCGACGGCGGCCGTCTCCTCGGCCCGGAACGCCAGGAGCGCGGACTGCGCCGCGTTCACCACGATGTCCGCCCGCACCCGTTGCTCCTCCAGGAAGGCAGCCTTCTCCTGGGCCCGGCGGTAGTGCAGCTGTGCCTCTTCGAGCGCCCGCTCGGCCGCCCGGCACTGGGCGACAGCGTCGCGCAGAGCCTCGTTGTCGTACCTCATACCGCATTCAACGTCCGCCACGCGCAAGGGATGTGGGCTGCACCGTTTAGAGCGGAAACGATTCACCGACACGGCCCACCGCAGGCCCCGGCGCCCGGCCGCCGCCGCGTGGGCGGGGGCCGGGCGCCGCCCCGGTGGAGCGAGGGTCAGCCCGTCCGTTCCCCCGGCCGTCCGGCCGGTCGTTCACCCGGTCCGGTGCCGGGCCGCTCGCCCGTGGGCGGTGCGGGCATCCGCCCCGCCACGACCGCGCCGATCACCAGGCCCACCCCGGCCAGCAGCGTGGCGAGGACGAACGGGTCGACGGAGTGCAGGGCCGGGGCGAACCCGACCCCGACGCAGAGCGCGGTCCCGGTCGCACCGCCCAGCTGGTCGGCCGCGCGCTGCACCCCCGAGGCGGTCCCCGCGTCGTCCTCGGTGACGCCGCTGACCGCGACGTACTGCAGTCCCACGATGCCGAGCCCCATGCCGGCCGCGATCAGGAACATCGCCGGGACAAGCGCCGGCCCGTCCGCCCGCAGGACCGCCACGAGCGCGATCACCGCCAGCGCAGCCGCCGTGAAACCGATCCCGGCCAGTACGCACGCGCGTGCCCCCCAGCGTCCCAGCAGCCGGGGCACCAGCAGCGCGCACGCGATCAGCGACACCGCCAGCGGCAGCATCGTCAGACCCGCGCCCAGCGGACCCGTGCCGAGGCGGTCCTGGAGGTAGAAGGTGAACAGCAGGAACGAGGTCGACAGCGCCCCGCTCAGCAGCATCGTGGTCAGATTGGCCGCCACCCGCGCCCGGTGGGCGAAGAAGCGCGGCGGCAGCAGCGGATCGCGCGCGCGTGCCTCGACGCGTACGCACGCGAATCCGGCGGCCACCGCCCCGGCCGACGCCCCCGCGACGAGCCAGCCGGGGGTTGCCGGTTCACCGGCCCCGACCACGGCGAGGGTGAACAGCAGCGGGCAGGCGGTCAGCAGCAGCGCACCGCCGAGCCCCGGCCGCCGGGGCCCGGGGGACAGGGGCGCGGCGCCCTCGGCGGGCGGCACGGCGGGCCGGTCCCCGTCGATCAGCAGCACGGCCGCCAGCAGCACCACCAGGACGAACGGCACCGACAGCAGGAAGATCCACCGCCAGCCCAGCTGGGCGGTGATCACGCCGGACACCGCGAACCCGAGCGCCAGACCGCAGCTGGCGACCGCGCCCCACACGCTCAACGCGCGGGACCTCAGCGGCCCTTCGGGGAACAGCAGGACGATGGTGGCCATCGCGGCGGGCAGGGCGACGGCCTCACCGGCACCCTGGAGCAGACGCGCGAGCACCAGCAGTTCGAAGGTGGGGGCGAGCCCCGCCAGCAGCGAGGCGGCACCGAACAGGCCGGTGCCGAACAGCAGGACGCGCCGCCGCCCGTACAGGTCGCCCAGCCGGCCGCCGAGCAGCAGCAGTCCGCCACCGGTGATCGTGTAGCCGACCACGACCCAGGTGAGGGCGTGTCCGCCCACGCCGTACTCGTCGCCGATGGAGGGCAGGGCGATGTTGACCACGGTCACGTCGACCGCGAGGAAGAACTGGAGCAGGGACATCGCGCACAGCACGAGCCACGCGCGCGCGGTGGACGGGCTGTGCCGTCGGGAAAAGGGGATGCGTGAACGCATCGGGAACTCCGTCGCTCGGAAGAGGTTCCGGGCAGCACGAAGGTGCCGCTCCGGTCTGATCACGGAGCGACGCGACGTCCAGGACGAAGGTCGAAGGTGTGGGTAGGACGTCCCGCCGCTAGCGGGGCGTCCTGGTCACCGCGGCGCACCCGGCCGCGCTCGGAGAAGCAGACATGCCGGGGACGCTACCAGGGGTGCCGGGGACGCGTCACGGGACGGTGATCCAGCGGGCCGCCGCGTCGTAGCTGTCCGTCGGACCGGTGTTGAACGCGATCGCCGCGTTCGGCGCGTGCCTGCGCACCAGGTTGATCACCTTCTCGAAGAGTTCGAGGAGTTCCCCGGGCTTGCGCAGGCCGCCGCCGACCACGACGCACTCCCAGTCGCGGGAGCGCAGCGCCGCGGTGACGACCTCCGCCACGTCCTGGCTGCCGTCGAGGCCGAACAGGCACATCTCGACGCCGACGCCGTGCTCGGCGAACCGGGCCGTGCCCTCTTCGAGCGCCTTGGCCACGGGCTCGGGGGCCCAGGGGCCGGGGACCCGGTAGGGGTCGAATCCGATCAGAAGAACGCGGGGCGGCAGGGAAGTCGTGTTCACCCGACGGACCCTACGCCGGGTCGCGCGGGGCCGACAGCCCGGTCGCGGCGGGTCCGGCGCGGTCGGCGGATATTCGCTTGACCCCCGTCCCCGGCCGCCGTTGGACTGTGGCGGGGCCGCACGCGCCGTGCCGCCCGTTTCCGAGGAGGCAGCCGAACCCATGCGGATCCGTACCACCACCGACCAGGATCTCGGTGTCTTCGTCGACACGATGCACCTCGCGTTCGGACGCTTCCCGGAAACCCCCACGGAGGAGGGCGGGCTCTGGTGGTCGGCGCTGGAGATGGACCGGGCGCTGCTCGCGGAGACGGACGACGGGCAGCCGGTGGGCACCGCTGCCGCGTACTCCTTCGAACTCACGCTGCCGGGTGAGGTGATCGTCCCGGCGGCCGGTGTCACCGCCGTCGGCGTCGTGCCCTCGCACCGGCGCCGGGGCGTGCTCAGCGCGATGAAGCGCCACCAGCTCGCCGAACTGCGCGAGCGGGGAGAGTTCCTGTCCGTGCTGCTGGCCTCGGAGGCCCTGATCTACCGCAGGTTCGGCTACGGGCCGGCCACCTACACCCGGCGGCTGACGGTGCCGCGCCGGCGGGCCGCGCTCGCCGAGCCCCGGGGGCGGACGGCCGGGCCGGACACCGGGTCGGTGGAGGTGCTGCGGCGGGAGCGGTGCGGCGACCTCCTGGAGGAGATCTACGACCGGTACCGCCGCACCCAGCCCGGTGCGCTGTCCCGGCCGAACCGGTGGTGGGCGCGCAGCGCGGGGCAGCCCCCGGTCTCCCGGGCGCCGCGCTACGTGGCCGTCCACCGGGACGCCGACGGCGTCCCCGACGGGTACGCCAGCTACTCGCTGGACGACTCCCGCAACCTGACCGTCGACGAGACCATCGCCACCGACGACGCGGCCGTCTCGGCCCTGACCCGCTTCGTGCTGGGCCACGACATCGTCACCGACGTCGTGTTCCGGCACCACGCCCCCGGGCACCCGCTGCGCTGGCAGCTGGCGGACTTCCGGGCCGGCCAGGTGAGCGAGGAGACCGACTGGCTCTGGGTCCGGCTGCTCGACGTGCCACGGGCGCTGACCGCGCGCGGCTGGTTCACCGACGGCGAGATCGTGCTGGACGTCACCGATCCGTTCCTCGGCGAGCACGGCCGCCACCTGCTGACCGTCCGGGACGGCAAGGCCGAGTGCACACCGACCGACCGGGAACCCGACCTGTCCATGGACATCGGCGACCTGGGCTCGGTCTATCTGGGCGGCACCGCCCCGAGCACGCTCGTGCGCGCCGGACACGTCCGGGCCCACCGGCCGGGCGCCGCCGTCCTCGCCGACGCCCTCTTCGGCACGGACCGGCCCCCGCACTGCCTGCACTGGTTCTGAGCACGGGCGGTACGGAGGCCCCGGCGTCCCCGGGGTCGGACCGGGCGACGTCCGCACACGTCCTCCCGCCCGTCGGTGTTCCGTGCGTCGGTGTTCCGTGCGTCGGTGTTCCGTGCGTCGGCGGGGCTCGGGGAGGACGCTTCGTAACGCCGGTATGAAGGCCTGTTACGGCTGTCCGACGGGTGCGGCGGAGGCGTTGACGCGCTTTCGCGGGCGTGGGTACGTTGCCACGGAGACAGGCCACGAGCGTCGGTGCGAGACGGGCCCCCAGGGGCGGAACGGTGACGGTGAACGCGATGCGGGCAGCAGAGGGGACGACCGTACGGCGGTCCCACCGCCGCGTCGCGCTGGTCGCGGACCGCTCCGTGGACCTGCTGCGGGTCAGCAGCGCGCTGTGTAGCGCCACTTGCCGCACCCTGCCCTGTCGCCCGCTGCCGCGGGGCTGACGACCGCCTTCCCGGCAGCGCCGTCCGGATCGGCCAACCGTCCCTGAGCGGTGGCCCCGGCCCCGGCCGGCGGCACCCCCTCGGTGCCCGTCGTCCGGTGCGCGTCGCCGGGTGCGCGTCGCCCCCGTGTACGCCGTCCCCCGTGCCCGCCGCCGGGTTCCTCCGCGCCCTGCGGCCCTCGCGGCGGCGGCCCTTCACCTCTTCCGTGCAGCCCTCGCCTGTTCCGCTGGAGCTCCGCATGCCCTCTTCCCGCGAGTCCCCCGGCGCCGCCGTGACCCTCGCCGACGTACCCGGCCCGGTCCCGGAACCCGGCCCGGCCGGGCCACCGCCCACCGAGAAACCCCCGGCCGCCCAGCGGGTGCTGCCGCTTCGGCGTCCCGGCCGCTGGCTCGCCGCCGCCGTCGTGCTCGTGCTGGTCGCCCAGATCGTCCACGGCCTGGTGACCAACCCGTTCTACCAGTGGGACCGCTTCGCGTACTGGTTCCTGCGTCCGGCCGTCCTGGACGGTCTGCTCGTCACGCTCGAAGTCACCTTCCTGAGCGCGGTGCTGGGGCTGCTGGGCGGTGTGCTGCTGGCGCTGGCGAGGCTGTCGCCGAGTCCGGTGCTGCGGACGGTGAGCTGGTTCTACCTCTGGCTGTTCCGGTCGGTGCCGCTGATCGTCGTCCTGCTCTTCCTCTACAACTTCAGCGCGCTGTACCAAACGGTGAGCCTGGGCATTCCGTTCGGCCCGGCGTTCTTCACCTTCGACGAGAACCGGCTCGCCACCGACATGGCCGTCGCGGTCGTCGGGCTCAGCCTCCACGAGGCGGCGTACGCCTCGGAGGTGGTGCGCGGCGGGATCCTCTCGGTGGACCAGGGACAGCACGAGGCCGCCGCCGCGCTCGGGCTGCCGAAGCGGTACCAGTTCCTGCGGATCGTGCTCCCGCAGGCCCTGCGCTCGTTCGTGCCGAACTACGTCAACCAGCTCATCGGTCTGATCAAGGCGACCTCGCTGGTCTTCTACGTGTCGCTGCTCGACCTGTTCGGCGCGGCGCAGAGCATGAGCAGCACCTATCCCGGCGACATCGTGCCGCTGCTGCTGGTGGCGACGGTCTGGTACCTGATCCTCACCAGCGTCGTGTCCGTCGTCCAGTTCTACGTCGAGCGGCGGTCCTCGCGCGGTGCGCTGCGCACGCTTCCGCCGACCCCGTGGCAGCGGCTGCGCACCGGCGCGGCCGAGCTGCGGGTCCGCGCCCGGAGGGAGACCGCGTCATGACCACCGAAACCCTCCAACCCCGCCCGGCCGCCGTCGAGGTGCACGGAGTGTCCAAGTGGTTCGGCACCCAACGCGTACTGGATCGCGTGAAGTTGACCGTGCGGCCCGGTGAGGTCACGGTCGTCGTCGGGCCCTCGGGGTCCGGCAAGTCGACCCTGCTGCGGGTGATCAACCATCTGGAGAAACCGGAACTGGGGCACGTCAGCCTGAACGGCGAGCCGGTCGGGGTGCGGCGGCACGGCAAGCGGCTCAAGGAGCTGAGCGAGCGGGCGATCCTCGCCCAGCGTGCCGGGATCGGCTTCGTGTTCCAGAACTTCCACCTCTTCCCGCACCTGACGGTGCTGGACAACGTGGCCGCCGCCCCGGTGGCGACCGGGAAGCTGACCAAGCCGGAGGCGCAGGCACTCGCCCGCGACCTGCTGGCCCGGGTGGGGCTGGGCGACCGGGCCGGGGCGTACCCCCGGCAGCTGTCCGGCGGCCAGCAGCAGCGGGTGGCCATCGCCCGCGCCCTCGCGCTGCGGCCCGGCGTCATCCTCTTCGACGAGCCGACCTCCGCACTCGATCCCGAGCTGGTCGGCGAGGTGCTGGCCGTCATCAAGGACCTGGCCCGCAGCGGCACCACCCTGGTCGTGGTCACCCACGAGATCGGTTTCGCCCGGGAAATCGCCGACCGGGTGGTCTTCATGGACGAGGGGCGGATCGTCGAACAGGGGCCGCCCGCCCAGGTGTTGGACCACCCCGAACATCCGCGGACGCGGGACTTCCTCAGCAGGGTGCTGTGACCGCGCCCCGGCCCGCGACGCCGCTCCTTCCCTGCCGTCCGGGCCCCGACCGTCCGGGCCCCGACCGCGCCGCCGCACCCCCGTCGCCGTACCCCTCCCAGCCGACAAGGACCCCCATGCGCAGCCCCGGTTCCAGCACCCGTCCCGGCCCCCTCGCCCGAACCGGTCCCCTCGCAGGTGCCGGCCCGCGTCACCGCCGCCGCCCGTCGCGCGGACTCACCGCCCTGGCCGTCGCCGTCGCCCTGGCCGCCTCGCTCGCCGGGTGCGGGGGCGACAGCGACGCCGCCACCACGGCCGGCGGCGGCGCACCGGACGGGACGGTGGTCGTGGGGGCCCTGTCCAACGGTGCCGCGACCGAGACCCCGCTCAAGGTGCCGGAGGTGAAGTCCCTCCGCGCGCAGCTGCCGAAGGAGGTCGCCGCGCGGGGGACGCTGACGATCGGGGTGGGCGCGCTGCCCGCCGGGGCCGCGCCGCTGTCGTACGTCGGCGGGGACCAGAAGACCCTCACCGGCGCCGAACCCGACCTCGGGCGGCTGGTCGCCGCGGTCCTCGGCCTGAGGCCGGAGGTGAAGAACTCGACCTGGGAGAACATGTTCGTCGGCGTCGACAGCGGCCGGACCGACGTGCTGTTCTCCAACGTCACCGTCACCGAGGAACGCAAACGGAAGTACGAGTTCGCCTCCTACCGGCAGGACAACCTGGCGTTCGAGACGTCGCGCGGCAGCACCTGGGAGTTCGGCGGCGACTACCGCAGGCTGGCGGGCCGTACGGTCGCCGTCGGCGCGGGCACCAACCAGGAGCGGATCCTCCTGGAGTGGAAGGCGAAGCTGGCCAAGGAGGGCAAGCAGCTCACCGTCAAGCACTTCCAGGACTACAACGCCACCGCCCTGGCACTGACCAGCGGCAGGATCGACATCTATCTGGGCCCCAACCCCGCGGTGGCTTACCACGTCGCGCAGACCGCGAAGTCGCCCAGGCCGACCCGCAACGCGGGCACCTTCTCCGGTGCCGGCACCTCGCTCCAGGGCCTCATCGCGGCCACCGCGCGCAAGGACAGCAAGCTCGCGAAGCCGGTGGCGGGCGCGATCAACCACCTGATCCAGAACGGGCAGTACGCCAAGTGGCTCGCCGCCTGGCACCTGTCCAACGAGGCCGTCGACAGGTCCCGGATCGACCCGCCCGGCCTGCCCCTGAACAACTCCTGACCGGCCCGCCCACCGCCCGGCCGCCGAGGCCCCGGCACCGTCCGCCCCGCACGTCCCGGCACCGCCCGCCCCTCCCCCGGTTCCGATACGGAGACACAGCACTGCCATGACCCTCAGCGTCCCGCCCACCACGCCCGCCGCACCGGCGGCCCCGCCCGCCACCACGACCACCGCCACGGCGGCCCCGCCGTCCACCGTCCCCCGGCATCCGGACGTACTGCTGGACAACCCCGCCTGGGCCGCGCTGACCGGCCCGCACGCGCACCTCGCCGAGCGCGTCGGGCGGGCCGCCCGCTACCCGGCGGACATCTCCCCGTTCACCGCGCTCGGCGATCCGGCCGACCCCGGTGCCTGGGACGACCTGGCCCGGCTGCTCGGGCCGGGAACGACGGCCGCGGTCACCGGCGTCCAGGACGTGCCCGAGGGGTGGGAGGTCGTCGAGAGCGGTACCGGCGTCCAGCTGACGGACACCGCGCTGCGTGCCGAACGGGCGCCGGAGGCGGTGCGGCTGGGGCCCGGTGACGTCCCGGAGGCGCTCGCGCTGGTCGCGCTCACCCGGCCAGGCCCGTTCCGGCCCCGCACCGTGGAGCTCGGCACGTATCTGGGTATCCGCGCGGACGGCGGCCGGGGCCCGCTGATCGCGCTGGCCGGGGAGCGGCTGCGTCCGCCGGGCTGGACGGAGATCAGCGCCGTCTGCACCCACCCCGACCACCGGGGGCGCGGACTGGCCACCCGGCTGGTGCGCGCGGTGGCCGCGGGCATCCGGGAGCGCGGCGAGACCCCGTTCCTCCACACGGCCGCGAGCAACGCCCCGGCGATCCGGCTGTACGAGTCGATCGGGTTCACCCTGCGCCGCCGCACCCGGTTCCTCCTGGTGCGCGCGCCCGGCACGGTCCCGCGGGGCCGGGACTGAGCGGTCCCCTCCGTCCACCCCTCCCACAGGAAGGCACTTCCCGTGTCCTCAGCACCCCTGCACCTGGCCGTCGCCCTGGACGGCGCCGGCTGGCACCCGGCCGCCTGGCGCGAGCCCGTCTCCCGGCCCGGCGAGCTGTTCACCGCCGGCTACTGGGCCGATCTGGTCGCCGAGGCCGAACGCGGCCTCCTCGACTTCGTGACCATCGAGGACTCGCTGGGCCTCCAGACCCCGTACGACAGCCCGTACGACGGCCCCGACGAACGCACCGACCAGGTGCGCGGGCGGCTGGACGCCGTGCTCGTCGCGGCCCGGATCGCACCGCTGACCCGGCACATCGGCATCGTGCCGACGGTGGTGGCCACCCACACCGAGCCGTTCCACCTCTCCAAGGCCGTCGCCACCCTGGACTACGTGAGCGGCGGCCGGGCGGGCCTGCGCGTGCAGGTGACCACGCGCCGCAACGAGGCCGCCCACTTCGGCCGCCGCACCTTCCCGGTGCTCGGCGAGGCGGGCTACCGGTCGCCCGCCGGGCAGCGGACCGCGCGCGAGGTGCTGGACGAGGCCGCCGACTACGTCGAGGTGGTGCGCAGGCTCTGGGACAGCTGGGAGGACGACGCGGAGATCCGGGACGCGGCGACCGGCCGGTTCGTCGACCGGGAGCGGCTGCACTACATCGACTTCTCCGGCCCGCACTTCAGCGTCAAGGGGCCCTCGATCACGCCCCGGCCGCCCCAGGGCCAGCCCGTGGTCAGCGCCCTGGCGCACGGGGACCTGCCGTACCGGCTGGTGGGCAGGGCCGCCGACATCGGGTACGTCACCGTGGGCGACGCCGGGCGGGCCAGGGACGCGGTCGCGGAGATCCGCAAGGAGCAGTCGGCGGCGGGCCGCGCCCAGGAGACGCTGCACGTGTTCGGCGATCTGGTGGTGCTCGTCGACGAGGAGCCGGGGGCCGCCGCGGCCAGGCTGGCGCGGCTGGACGGCGTCGCCGGGGCCCCGTACCCGAGCGACGCCCCGGTCTTCACCGGCACCTCCGCCCAACTCGCCGACCTGTTGGAGGAGTTGCGGGAGGGCGGGCTGACCGGGTTCCGGCTGCGGCCCGCCGTGGTGGGGCACGACCTCCCGGCGATCACCCGTGGGCTGGTGCCCGAACTCCAGCGCCGGGGCGTCTTCCGGACGGCGTACGAGGCGGACACGCTGCGCGGGCTGCTCGGGCTGCCCCGGCCGGCCAGCCGCTACGCACCGGCCGCGCACTCCGAGAACGCGGCCGTCTCCCCCGCCGACGCCGCCCCGACCCGCTGAGCCGGAAGGACCTCCGACCATGAGCAAGCCAGTCAAGCAAGTCCACCTCGCGGCGCACTTCCCGGGCGTCAACAACACCACCGTGTGGAGCGACCCCGAGGCCGGCAGCCACATCGAGTTCCGTTCCTTCGCGCACTTCGCGCGGACCGCCGAGCGCGCCAGGTTCGACTTCCTGTTCCTGGCCGAGGGGCTGCGGCTGCGCGAACAGGGCGGCAAGCTCTACGACCTGGACGTGGTGGGCCGCCCCGACACCTTCACCGTGCTGTCCGCGCTGGCCGCCGTCACCGACCGCCTCGGTCTGACCGGCACCATCAACTCCACCTTCAACGAGCCCTACGAGGTGGCCCGCCAGTTCGCCTCGCTCGACCACCTCTCCGGCGGGCGCGCCGCCTGGAACGTGGTCACCTCCTGGGACGCCTTCACCGGCGAGAACTTCCGCCGCGGCGGTTTCCTGCCGCAGGAGGAGCGCTATTCACGGGCCCGGGAGTTCCTGGCCACCGCCAACGAGCTGTTCGACTCCTGGCGCGGTGACGAGATCGTCGCCGACCGGGACGCGGGCACCTTCCTGGGCGACGCGCGGGCCGGGAGCTTCGCCCACCGGGGGCAGCACTTCGACATCGAGGGGCGGTTCAACGTCCCACGCTCCCCGCAGGGCCGTCCGGTGATCTTCCAGGCCGGTGACTCGGAGGAGGGGCGCGAGTTCGCCGCCGCGCAGGCCGACGCGATCTTCAGCCGGTACGCGACCCTCGACGAGGGCCGGGCGTTCTACGCGGACGTCAAGGGGCGGCTCGCCCGCCACGGCCGTACCCACGACGAGCTGCTGATCCTGCCCGCCGCGACGTTCGTGCTCGGCGACACGGACGCCGAGGCGCGGGAACTGGCCCGGGAGGTGCGCCGGCAGCAGGTCAGCGGCGCCACCGCGATCAAGCACCTGGAGTTCGTCTGGAACCGCGACCTGTCGGGCTACGACCCGGACGGACCGCTGCCGGACATCGACCCGGACCCGGGCGAGCACACCCTGGCGCGGGGCCGCGCCCAGGTCCGGATGTACCGCGACCCGCTGGCGGTGGCCCGCGAGTGGCGGGAGCGTGCCGCCGCCAACAAGTGGTCGATCCGGGACCTGGTCATCGAGACCGGCAACCGCCAGTCCTTCGTCGGCTCCCCGGCCACGGTCGCCGAGGAGATCAACACGCTCGTCCAGGAGGACGCCTCCGACGGGTTCATCCTCGTCCCGCACGTCACCCCGGGCGGTCTCGACGTCTTCGCGGACACGGTCGTCCCGCTCCTCCAGGAGCGCGGTGTGCACCGCACGGAGTACGAGGGCAGCACGCTGCGCGACCACCTGGGCCTCGCCCATCCGGACGTGCGGGCGCGCGCCCGGGGCGGGCAGGACGGCGCGGAGCCTTCGGCGGCGGGCCGGGTGGCCTCGTGAAGTTCCTGGCCATCACCCTGATCGTGCACGCGCCGCACCCGGTGACCGGGGTGCGCAAGCCGACCCGGGAGCGCTTCCGGGAGGTGGTCGACAACGCGCTGCTGGCCGAGGAGCTGGGCTTCGACGGCTTCGGCGTCGGGGAGCGGCACGAGCGGCCGTTCCTCTCCTCCTCGCCGCCGGTCGTCCTGAGCCACCTCGCCGCGCTCACCTCCCGGATCAGGCTGTTCACGGCCGTCACCACGCTCAGCCTGCTCGACCCGGTGCGGGCGTACGAGGACTACGCGACGCTGGACCACCTCTCCGGCGGGCGGCTGGAGCTGATCGTCGGCAAGGGCAACGGGAGCGCGCAGCGGGATCTGTTCGCGGTGACGGCCGAGGACCAGTGGGAGCGGAACGCGGAGAGCTTCGAGGTGTTCCGCAGGCTCTGGCGCGAGGAGCGGGTGACCGCGCGGACCCGGTTCCGGCCGCCGCTGCGGGACGCGGAGGTGTGGCCCAGGCCGCTCCAGCAGCCGGTCCGGGTCTGGCACGGCAGTGCGACGAGCCGGGAGTCGGTCGATCTCGCCGCGCGCCACGGCGACCCGCTGTTCTCGGCGAACGTCAGCAACCCGATCGGCCCGTACGCCGAGTTGATCCGGTACTACCGCGAGCGCTGGGCGCACTACGGGCACGATCCGGCCGCGCTCGCGGTGGGCGCGGGCACGGCGGGCTTCTGCGCGGCCCGCACCTCGCAGGAGGCGCTGGCGGCCTACCGGCCGGTCTTCGAGGGGAACCTGGCGTTCCAGCGGAGCCTGGGGCTGGATCCGGTGTTCTTGACGCTGGAGGACTTCGTGGAACGCAGCTCGGCGCTGATCGGCAGTCCGCAGCAGATCGTCGACAAGGTGCACAGGTACCACGCGGAGTTCGGCCACTCGGTGCTCCATCTGAACGCCGACGCGAGCGGGCTGACGGACCGTCAGCACCGCGATTCGCTCGCCCTCTTCCAGTCGGAGGTGGCCCCGGTGCTGCGCCGCGAGATCCCCGACCCGCCCTTCGCCTGGGGCCCGGTCGGCGCACCGGCCACCCCGGTTCACAGCCCCGGCCCCGACCCCGGCCCCGTCTCCGTCTCCGTACCGACACCGGCGCCCGCGGAGCACTGACCGCTGCCCGCTGCCCGCTGCCCCCAAGACCTTTGACCGCCCGACCGACGGACGGCCCGACCTGCTGACCGACCGACCGAGGAGACCACCCCATGTCCGGCATCCCCCTCTCCGTCCTCGACCTGATACCGATCTCCTCCGGCTCCACCGCCGCCGAGGCGCTGCGCCGCTCCATCGACCTGGCGCAGCACACCGAGCGCTTCGGCTACGCCCGTTACTGGTTCGCCGAACACCACCTCAATCCGGGGGTGGTCGGCGCCTCGCCCGCCGTCGTGATCGCCCTGACCGCCGCCGCGACCTCGACCATCCGGCTCGGCTCCGGCGCCGTACAACTCGGTCACCGCACCGCGCTGTCCACGGTCGAGGAGTTCGGGCTGATCGACCTGCTGCACCCCGGGCGGATCGACCTGGGGCTCGGACGTTCCGGCGGGCGTCCGCCGGGCGGCACCGCGGCGCCGCGGCCGACCGCGACCCCGGTGGTCGACGGGTTCACACCGAACGGGCTGCGCGTTCCGCCCCGGTTCTCCTTCGACAACGTGCTCGGCTCGCCGCGCGTGGCCGTCCAGCGCACCCTGCTCCAGCAGCCGGACGCCACGTCCCAGGACTACGGCGAGCAGGTCGACGACATCCAGGCGCTGCTGGCGGGCACCTACCGCAGCCCGGACGGCATCGCGGCACGCGCCGTCCCCGGCGAGGGTGCCGGTCTGGAGCTGTGGGTCCTGGGCAGCAGCGGCGGCGAGAGCGCCGAGGTCGCGGGCCGGGGCGGGCTCCGCTTCGCGGCGAACTACCACGTCAGCCCCGGTACGGTGCTGGAGGCGGCGGAGGGCTACCGGGCCGCGTTCCGGCCCTCGGACGAACTCGACAAGCCGTACCTGATCGTGTCTGCGGACGTGGTGGTGGCCGAGGACGACGACCGCGCCCGCGAACTCGCCACCGGTTACGGGGTCTGGGTGCGCAGCATCCGCAACGCGGAGGGCGCAATCGAGTTCCCCACCCCCGAGGAGGCCCGCGCGCACGTCTGGTCGCAGGAGGACCGGGCGCTGGTGCAGGACCGGCTGGACACCCAGTTCGTCGGCTCGCCCGCGACGGTCGCCGACCAGCTGTCCCGGCTCCAGGAGGCCACCGGCGCCGACGAGTTGCTGATCACCACGATCACCCACGGCCATGCGGACCGGGTGCGGTCGTACGAGCTGCTGGCCGAGGAGTGGGGCAGGCGGTGACGCACGGGGGCGTGCCCCGGGCGGCTCCCGGGCGTCCGGAGTCTTCGTCCCTGGCCGGACCGCTGTGGAGCGGCCCCTCATAGGGCGGGTGTAGACCGCCGGGCGAGCGTGGCGGCAACTCCGCGTCGGCGCAGCGCCCGGGGGGTGCACCGATGCGCTCCGCCCCGGGACGCACCGGCGCGCCCACCCAGAGGAGAGTCATGGCCGGGCAGGAACACGAGACGCGGTTACCCCTTTCGGCGGCACAGGCGGGCGTCTGGTTCGCCCAGCAGTTCGATACGAGCGGGTCGATGTACAACATCGCGGAGTACATCGAGATCACCGGCCCGCTCGACCCCGGGCTCCTCTGCGTCGCGGTACGGCGCGCCTACGCCGAGGCGGAGGCCGCGAAGGTGCGCTGCGGCGAGGACGACACCGGGCCCTGGCAGCAGCCCGTCGAGGGGGACGGCGGGGGCCGGGACGCCATGTCCCGGCTGGACCTGACCCGCGAGCCGGACCCGCTGTCCGCGGCCCACGCCTGGATGGACGCCGATCTGGCCGTGCCGGTGGACCTGTCGGGCGGCAAGCACCTGTTCACCCAGGCCGTCCTCACCCTGGGGCCGCAGCGGCACCTGCTGTACCAGCGCTTCCACCACCTGCTCCTCGACGGTTACGGCGGCTTCCTGCTGACCCGGCGGGCCGCCGAGATCTACACCGCGCTGCGGCAGGGCACCACCGTGCCCGCGAGCCGGGCGGGCGGGCTCGCGGAACTGCTCGCGGAGGACACGGCGTACCGCGCCTCCGCGGCGCACGCGGAGGACGGGGAGTTCTGGCGGCAGCAGATGGCCGGCCTGGGCGAGCCCGCCGGTCTCTCCCGGCGCCGGGCACCGATGGCGCCGGGCGTCCGCCGCGACTCCTGGCACCTGCCGCCGCGGGAGTACGAGCGGCTGCGCAGGACCGCCCAGTCGTTCCGGACGTCCTGGAGCGTGCTGATGTTCGCCGCGCTCGCCGCGTACACGCACCGCGTCACCGGCAGCGAGGACGTCGTGCTGGGCATGTCGGTGGCGGGCCGCAGCTCCGTCCTGGCGAAGAACACCCCGGGCATGACCGCCAACGTCGTGCCGCTGCGGCTGCGGGTGCGCCCGGAGACGACGCTCGCCGAGCTGATCGGGCAGGTGAACTCCCGGGCCAGGCAGGCATTGCGGCACATGCGCTACCGGTGCGAGGAGCTGCGCCGCGACCTCGGTCTGATCCAGGAGCACAACCGGCTGTTCGGGCCGCAGATCAACGTCATGCCGTTCGACTACGGGCTGCCGTTCGCGGAGGCGCACGGCGTCTCGCACAACCGGGCCGTCGGCCCCGTCGACGACTTCATGGTGGCGGTGTCCGTCCGGGGCGAGGGCCTGCAGATCGTGTGCCACGCCAACCCGAAGATGTACGGCGCCGACGAACTGGCCGTGCACCGCACCGGCTATCTGGGCGCGCTGCGCGCCGTCATCGACGCGGACACCGCGCCGCACCGGCGCGTCGGCGCGATCGACACGGTCGGCGCCGAGGGGCTGCACGCGATACGGGAGTGGACGCGCGCGGGCGGTGAGGCGGAACCGGTGCGCCACACCGATCTGGCCGCGGCCTTCGCGGAGCGGGCACGCCGGGACCCGGACCGCGTCGCCGTCTGCGCGGGCGACGAACGGCTCGGCTACCGCGAACTCGACGCCCGCGCCGACCGGCTGGCCGCGCACCTGGTCCGGCGCGGCGCGGGCCCGGGACGGTACGTGGCGGTGTCGCTGCCCCGCTCGGCCGACCTCGTCGTGGCCCTGCTCGCCGTCCTCAAGTCGGGTGCGGCGTACGTGCCGGTCGACCCGGACCTCCCGGCCGGGCGGATCGGCTACATCCTGTCCGACGCCCGCCCGGCGATGGTCGTCTCGACGGCGGAGCGGGCGGACGGGCTGCCGCCGGGGGGCCCGCCGGTCGTGCTGCTCGACGACGTACCGGACGTACCGCACGACCCCGAGTCTGCTGACGATACGTCAGTTCCGTTGCCGGACGCGGTCCGGGACCCGGGGCGGCCCGCCTATGTGATCTACACCTCGGGGTCCACCGGCCGTCCCAAGGGCGTCGTCGTCACGCACGCGAACGTACTGGCCCTGATGGGCGGGGCGCAGCAGCTGTTCGGCTTCGGCGCGGACGACGTGTGGACCATGTACCACTCGTACGCCTTCGACTTCTCCGTATGGGAGTTGTGGGGTCCGCTGCTGCACGGCGGGCGGCTGGTGGTCGTGCCGTACGGGGTGAGCCGGTCGCCGCAGGACTTCCTCGACCTGCTCGTACGGGAGCGGGTGACAGTCCTCAACCAGACGCCGTCCGCGTTCCAGCAGCTGACCCGCGCCGACCGGGAGGACCCGGCGACCGGTGACCGGCTGGCCCTGCGCTACGTGGTGTTCGGCGGCGAGATGCTGGACCTGGACCGGCTCGGCGACTGGTACGAACGGCACGCCGACGACGCGCCCGCACTGGTCAACATGTACGGCATCACCGAGACCACCGTGCACGTCACCCACGCGGCGCTGGACCGGCGGCTGGCGGCGAGCGGCCGGGGCAGCGTCATCGGGTCCGGGCTGCCCGGCCTGGAGACGCATGTGCTCGACAGCGCCCTCCGGCCGGTCGCACCCGGGGTGGCCGGTGAACTGTACGTGGCGGGGCCGCAGTTGGCGCTCGGCTACCTCGGGCGCCCCGGGCTGACCTCGGAGCGGTTCGTCGCCAGCCCGTTCGGGGCGGCGGGGAGCAGGCTCTACCGCTCCGGGGACCTGGCCGAGTGGACGCCGGACGGCCGGCTCGTCTATCTGGGCCGCTCCGACGCGCAGGTCAAGCTGCGGGGGTTCCGCATCGAGCCGGGCGAGATCGAGGCGGTGCTGCGCGAGCACGAGGCGGTGGCCGACGCGCGGGCCGTCGTGTGCCGGGACGCGGTGGGCGACTCGGTGCTGGCCGCCTACGTGGTGCCCGCACCCGGTGCCGACGACCGGACGGCCGCGCTGCGCCCGTGGCTGCGCGAACGGCTGCCGGCCTACATGGTCCCCTCGGCGATCGTGCTGCTGGACGCGATCCCGCTGACGGGCAACGGGAAGCTGGACGTCGCCGCGCTGCCCGCCCCGGTCCCGGACGCGCGGCGGACCGCGCCCGCCGTGGCACCGCGGAACGCGGCGGAGTCCGCGCTCGTGGAGGTGTGGCGGGAGTTGCTGGGCGTGCCGGACGCGGGCATCGACGACGACTTCTTCGACAGCGGCGGCGACTCGTTCAAGGCGGTGACGCTCGCCCGGCGGGCGGGCGGCGGACGGCTGTCCGTGGTCGACGTGTTCCAGCACCCCACGCCGCGCCGCCTCGCGGCCCGGCTGCGGGTCGCCGAACCCGAGGAGGCGGGGCGGTGGCTGCACCGGCTCGTCCCCGACGACGGGCGGCCGGTGCGGCGGGCGGTGGTCTGCATCCCGTACGGGGGCGGCAGCGCCACCGCGTACCAGGCGCTGGCGACCCACCTGGCGCCCGGCAGCGTGCTGTGGTCGGCGGCGCTGCCCGGCCACGACCCGGTGCGCCCCGAGGAGCCCCTGGTCGGCTGGGCCGTGGCCCGCGACCATCTGGTGGCGGAGATCGCCCGGCTCCGCGCCGCCCACCCGGACGTCCCCGTCACGGTCTACGGCCACTGCGTGGGCACCGGTCTGGCCCTGGCCGTCGCCCGGCGGCTGGAGGACCTGGACCTGCCCGCCGCGTCCGTCTGCCTGGGGGCGGCACTGCCCCGGGCGCAGGAGGGCGATCTGGACGACGCCGAACTGCACGCGTTCCTGAGCGGCCTGGGCGGCTTCGAGGGCGCCCTGGACCAGGAGGACCTGCGGCGCGTACTGACCGTGGTGCGCCACGACATGGCCCAGGGGGCGGCGCTGCTGCGCGAGGCGTCGGCGGGCTGGAAGCGGCTGCGCACCCCGGTCCGGGTGGTCATCGGCGACGCGGACGCGGCCACGGAGGGCTACGAGAGCGGCTATCTGGCGTGGCAGCGGTTCGCCCGCGACGTGACGCTGGAGGTCGTCCCGGGCGGCGGCCACTACTTCGTCAAGAGCGAGGCGCGACGGCTGGCGGAGGTGATCGGGTAGCCCATCGGCCCCGGCCGGGCGGCGGCCTCACCCGGCCTGGGCCGGGCGGGGTCATTCGACCGCGGCGAAGAAGCCCGCCACCTGCTGGGGCGTGGGGTGGGCGTCGGTCGCGGCCTCGGCCGCGGCCACCTCGGCGCTGCGCGGGAACAGGGCCCCTTCGTAGACGGCGAGCGCGGTCTCGACGTCGCCGGGGTGCGCGGCGAGCGCCCGGCCGAGTTCGGCGCCGTCCTGCATGGCCAGGTTGGCGCCTTCGCCGTTCGGCGGGATGAGGTGCGCGGCGTCGCCGAGCAGCGTGACCCCCGGCACCCGGTCCCAGCGGTGCCCGACCGGCAGCGTGTGGTGCGGGCGCAGGACGGGCACCGTGTCGCTCTCGCTGATCAGGGCGGTGAGTTCCGGCGCCCAGCCGTCGAACTCGCGGGCGATCCGCGCGGTGGCCGCGGCGGTGTCGGTGAAGTCGACGGCGGCGAACCAGTCCTGCGGCCTGGCCAGGCTGATGTAGGCGTGCAGGGTCCCGCCGTGCTCGCGGTGCGCGGAGATCCCCTGCCCGCTCCCGTCCTGGTCGAGGGCGAACAGGGCCCCGCCGCCGACCGCCTTCGCGGCGGCGGGGTGGCGGGTGTCCGCGTCGTACAGGAAGGTCTCGACGAACGACGTGCCGACGTACGCGGGGGTGGCGGCGGAGAGGAGGGGGCGTACCCGTGACCACGCCCCGTCGGCGCCGACCAGCAGGTTCGTGACGGCGGTGGTGCCGTCCGCGAAGCTCACCTCGTACGGCCGGCCGTCGCCCCGCTCACCGAGGGCGCGCACGCCCACGGCCTTGTGGCCCCACCGGACGGTGCCGGCCGGGAGCGAGTCGACGAGGATGCGCCGCAGTGCGCCGCGCGGCACCTCGGGGCGTCCGCCGGTGCCGTCGTCGGGCTTGTCGAGGTGGACGGTCCCGTCCCGGTCGAGCACCCGTATCGCCTGCCGGCCCGGCAGCACGATGCGGTGGAACTCGTCGGTCAGCCGGGCTTCCGCGAGGGCGGGTTGGCCGTTGTGGTCGTGGATGTCGAGCATCCCGCCCTGGGCGCGCGCCGTCGGTGAGGCCTCCGCCTCGTAGACCGTGGCCGGGATGCCGTGGACGTGCAGGACCCGGGCGAGCACGAGGCCGCCGAGGCCGGCCCCGACGATCGTGACGTGCGTTCCGGACGTGCCGTGGGTGCGCATGGCGACTCCTCACACGGGGCGCGCCTGCCGGACGGGCTGCGGCGCACCTTCTCTGGAATACCGTTCCAGCGCCACTCTGGAACAGCGTTCCAGTGATGTCAAGGAGAAGCTGGAACGGGGTTCCAGGGCTGTGCCAGGATGTGCGCATGGCAACCAGGACGCGTCGCACCGAGCGACGGGAGGAGCCGCTCTCCCGGGAGCGGATCGTCGAGGCCGCGATCGAACTGCTCGACACGGCGGGCGAGGGCGGGCTGACCTTCCGGGCGCTCTCCGAGCGTCTGGCCACGGGTCCCGGGGCGATCTACTGGCACGTGGCGAACAAGGGCGAGCTGCTCGGCGCCGCCACCGACGCGGTGGTGGCCGCCGCCCTGACGGTAGACCCCGCCGGGGCGCCCCCCTCGCCCCGGGACGGCATCCGCCTTGTCGCCCTCGGGCTGTTCGAGGCGTCGGAGGCACATCCGTGGCTCGCCACGCAACTCGCCGCCCAGCTCTCCCGGAGCCCCGCGCGGACGGTGGCGCCGCGGCTCTTCGAGAGCATCGGCCGCCGGGTGAGCGACCTGGGCGTGCCGCGGGAGGACTGGTTCACGGCGGCCTCGGCGCTGATGCACTACATCCTCGGCGCCGCCGGGCAGAACGCCGCGAACATCGCGGCCACCCGTTCCCTGGGGCCGGGCGAGGACCGCGCCGGGTTCCTCGACGCGGTGTCCCGGGCGTGGGAGGCGCTCGACCCCGACGACTACCCGTTCACCAGGGCCGTCGCCCGGCAGGCGCGCGAGCACGACGACCGCGCGCAGTTCCTCGACGGGCTCGGCCTGGTCCTGGACGGTGTGACCGCTGCCGCGGCGCGGCCCCAAGCCTGAGAGGATCGGGGCACGTTCACCGCTCGCACCACTCGTCACTCGTACAGGAGGCGTTGATGTCGGTCCGTCGTGTCGTGCCCAACATCCGGTCCACGGACATGGAGAAGAACCGGGACTTCTACGGTCTGCTGGGCTTCGAGGAGGTCATGAACCACGGCTGGATCATGACGCTCGCCTCGCCGTCCGCACCCGGGGCGCAGGTCAGCGTGATGGCGCGGGACGAGACCGCGCCGGTGTGCCCGGACCTGAGCGTCGAGGTGGACGACGTGGACGCGGCCTACGCGAGTGTGCTGGCGAGCGGCGCGGAGATCGTGCACCCGCTGCAGGACGAGGAGTGGGGAGTACGGCGGTTCTTCGTCCGGGACCCCGACGGCCGGGTGGTCAACGTACTGGGTCACCGGTAGCCACTGGCCACCGGTGACCCGGGCACGACGTCCGCCGCCCCGTCTCACGCCCCCAGCGCGATCAGTGCCGCCACCGCGGGCCCGAAGGCACCGCCGAGCTGGTAGCAGAGGTTGAACAGGCCGATCGCCGTGGGACGTTGGGCGGACGGCAGGCTCTGGGTGCCGTACACCGAGAGGGTCGCCAGGCCCCCGCTGGTCGCGAGGACGGCCAGCACCGCGACCAGCAGGAGCAGCGGCGGCCAGGGGCCGAGTACGGCGAGCAGCGGGGCCAGCGGGCCGACCGTCAGCAGCACCGCCAGCACCTTGCGCCGCCCCAGCCGGGCGGACACCGCGGCCAGCGCCATGGACAGCGCGGAGCCGACGAGGAGGGCGACGAGCTGGCCGGTGCCGATGACGGACGTCGACCAGTCGGTGCGCTCCCGCAGCAACTGCGGGACGGTGAACAGCAGAGTGAAGTACGAGGTCGCCAAGGCGCAGGAGAGCAGGGCGTACACGACGTACGTCCGGTTGCGCAGCAGCGCCGCGGGGACGAACCCGTGGGGGTGCGAGCGGATGTGCAGCGCCAGCAGCAGGGCCGCCACCAGGGCGGCGGCCACCGCCGGGAGCGGGTGACGCGGCACGAGCACCAGGGCCGTGGCCAGCAGGACGAGCAGCGTGGCGCCCCGGCCGTCGAAAGGGTTGCTCCGCGGCGGCGCGGACAGGTCGGCGTGGCGCACGACCGCGGGGAGGGCGAGCAGGGCGAGGCATCCGACGGCGAGGGCCGCCCGCCAGGAGACCGCGCCGGCGACCGTCGAGCCGAGCAGCGGGCCGACCGCGCCCAGCGTGCCGAACCCGGCCGTGATCACGCCCATCCGGCGGACCGAGCCGGCCAGGCTCATCGCCACGGTGACCAGGCCCGCACCGCCCGCCGCCTGGGCCGCCCGGCCGGCCATCGCGAGCGGCAGCCACGGCGCCACTGCGACGGCCGCGGTGCCGGTCAGGATCAGGGCGGTGCTCAGCCGGAGCACGCTGCCGAGGCCCCTGCGGCGCAGCAGTCCCGCCATCAGCGGGGTGCCGACGGCCATGGCCCAGGCGAACGCCGTGACGAGCCAGGTGGCCGTGGCCGTCGGGACGCCGAGGGCGCCCGCCATGCCGGGGAGGATCAGCACGGGGCTGTTGGCGCTGGCGGCGATCGGGGTGGCCAGCAGGGCGAGCCACCCGACGGGCACTTGGTGCGCCTTCGCCGGCCGCGGCGCCTGCTCGGGCGCCTGCGCCCGCTCAGGTCCCGGTGCCCGCTCAGGCACCTGCGCCCGCCCTCGTTCCCGCGACTGCTCTCGGGAGGGGTCCGCACCGCTGCGAATGGTCAGGGCCATGACAGTCTCCGGTTACTGATAAGGGGTTGAAGGGGGGGTGGATCCGGGGGGCGCACCGCCGGGTACGAACGGTCGCGCCGCACCTCAGACCGTCGTGACGACCTCGTCGTACGCGAGTCGCGGCGAGCGCGGGTACCAGGCGTCGGCGCCCGGCCGGCCGATGTTGACGACCATCAGCGGCGTGTGGTCGTCGTCCAGGAACTCCTTGCGCACGGCAGGGAAGTCGAATCCGGTCATCGGTCCGGCGGCCAGCCCCGCCGCACGCACGCCGAGGAGGAAGTACCCGGCCTGGAGCGTGGCGTTGACGAGGGCGGACTCCTCGCGGACCGGACGCTCGGCGAAGAAGAGGTCCTTGGCCTGGGGGAAGTGCGGGAGCAGGGCGGGGAGTTCCTCGTGGAACTCGTTGTCGGCGGCGAGTATCGCGACCAGCGGCGCACTCGCCGTCTTCGGGCGGTTGCCCTCGGCCATGTGCGCCACGAGCCGTGCCCGCGCGTCGTCGGAGCGGACCAGGACGATCCGCAGCGGCGACTGGTTGTAGGCGGTGGGGGCGTACTTGATCAGGTCGTAGACCGCCTGGATCTGCTCCTCGTCCACCGGCTCGGCGGTGAAGGTGTTCGCGGTGCGGGCCTCGCGGAAGAGCAGGTCCTGGGCGGCGGGGTGCAGGGGAAGCCGGGCGTGGAGGGCGTGCTCGGACATGGCGTGCTCCTGTCGTTCAGCCTTGATAATCTCAACGTTGAGACAAATAAAGCAGCGGACCCTCTCAACGTCAAGTGTCTTAACGTTGAGAAGGTAGCCATTGAGAGGAGTGCGGCGATGAGCGACGCCGTGGACGCGATCATCGAGCAGTGGGTCACCGAGCGCCCCGACGTGGCGGACGACCTGTGGCCGGTACAGCTCTTCGCCCGGGTCCAGCGGCTCGGCCAGCTGGTGGAGAAGTCCGCGAAGGCGGTGGCCGCCACCTACGGCGTGGAGCGCGGCGAGTTCGACGTACTCACCACGCTCCAGCGCTCGGGTCCGCCCTACGCGCTCACCGCGGGCGCCTTCATCAAGGCGTCCATGGTGACGTCCGGGGCCATCACCAACCGCATCGACAGGATGGAGGCCAAGGGCCTGGTCGAGCGGGTACGGGACGGCGACGACCGGCGCACCGTCAGGATCCGCCTCACCGAGCACGGCCACGAGGTCACCCGGGCCGCCTTCGCGGGCCATCTGGAGAACTACGCGCAGCTCCTCGCCGGCGTGGACCGCGAACTCGTCGCGGAGGCGGGCGACCAGTTGCGCAAGGTGCTGGAGACGCTCGGCGACACCAGCATCAAGTAGCCCCCGGCCGGATCCCAACCACGTTCGCACGCGCGGGAGTTCACTCTCACGGGCGAGCGCCTAGGATCCCACCATGGGACGCTCGGGGCCGGTCGAACCGCTGGTGGAACCCCTTACGGACGGGGTGGTCGCCCTGCGGCCGTGGCGCGTCTCGGACCTCTCCGCCGTCGCCGCGGCGAGCCACGACCCGAAGACCCGCCGCTGGCTGGACGACCCGCCGATGGACGAGTCGGCGCGCAGCACGCGGATGTCCCGGGGCGAGGAGGCGTGGCGAACCGGCCGGGCGGCCCCGCTGGTGATCGCGGACGCGGTGAAGGACGAGCCGGTCGGGGTGATCAACCTGCAGTTCCGGGACGACCACGTGGGCACCGTCGCCTACAGCGTGTTCCCCGGCCTGCGCGGCCGGGGCATCGCCCCCAGGGCCGTGACGCTGCTCGCCGGGTGGGCCCTGAGCGACCGCGTCGGCCTGACCCGGCTCCTGCTGGAGGCCGACGCGGAGAACACGGCCTCGGTCCGGGTCGCCGAGAAGTGCGGGTTCCGGCCGGCCGGCAGCCGCACCGAGGCGGGCGCCGGCGGCCCTCGGACGCTGCTGGTGTTCGAGTACACCGGGAGCTGATCCCGGGCACGGACGGCCCCGGGTGCGGCTGTCGCGGCGCGGCCCGGTAGGTGCCGGGCGCCGGCGCCGGAGTGATCCGGCGGGAATGCGTGCCCGGTCCCGCTGGGTCATGGTGGGTATCCAACCGGCCGCCCCACTGCCCCGAGGAGTGCGATGTCACCGACCGGCGGGTCCTCCCCGAAGTCGCCCCTGAACGTGTCCCCGCGGCTGATCGCCGGGGTCGTCATTGCCGCGCTGGCCATCTGGTTCGTCCTGATCAACACCAGCAAGGCCCGCATTCACTTCTGGCTCGTGTGGGCCGAGGCGCCCATGTGGTTCGTGCTCGCCGCCACCTTCGCCGCGGGAGTGGTGACCTCGATGCTCCTGGCCCGGCGGAAGAAGTAGCTCCACTCCTCCCCCACCGGTTCACCCCAACGGCCCCACGCGGCCCACCCGCCCCGCCCGCAACGAGGGGGCGGGTGCGGGAGCGCCGGGCGGGCCTGATGCACTGTGCTGCGCGCACATCCGCGCACGCAGTCCGCAGCCGAGGGGGAGCACCGTATGCACCGCGACACGTCCTGGGACCCGTCCCCGGTCAGAGGCACTGTTCAGCTGACCGCGCAGTTCCTGCTGACCGTCGTGTACGCGCCGTTCCACTGGGCGCTGTGCCTGGTGCTCGTGCTGGGGATCGTCGTCGTGGGAATGTTCCTGGAGATCATCAGCTGGATACCCGGCGTGGAGACCGGGTTCATGAAACTCATCGACGCGGTGTTCACCGTGGTGCCCATGTGGCCGCTCTGGTTCGTGACGCTGCCCGAACTGCGGCACGAGGGCGACGAGGAGTTCTACCGGGAGCGGGTGGAGCGGCAGCTGACCCGGCACCTGAGGGCGAAGGCCCCGCAGCGGACCCTGCACGTGGGACGCCGCAAGTACCGTGCGCTGGGAGCGGGTTACGTCGTCGAGGCGGCCGGGCGGCACGGCTGGGAACTGTCCCCGGGCGCCCGGTCCGACCCGTGGCGCGAGGTCGAGCTGGTACGCCCGCCCGCCCTGGACGGTGCGGCGCCCTCCGCCGCGGGAGCCGCACCCTCCGGCAGCCGCTAGCCGGCCGTCCGCATCCCCAGCGCCGCCGCACCCGCGTACCGCGCGCTGTCGCCCAGCTCCTGCTCGATGCGCAGGAGCTGGTTGTACTTGGCCGTCCGGTCGGAGCGGGACAGCGAGCCGGTCTTGATCTGTCCGCAGCCGGTGGCCACCGCCAGGTCGGCGATGGTGGTGTCCTCGGTCTCGCCCGAGCGGTGCGACATGACGACCGTGTAGCCGGCCCGGTGGGCGGTGCCCACGGTGGCCAGGGACTCCGTCAGGGTGCCGATCTGGTTGACCTTGACCAGGACGGAGTTGGCGACGCCGGTGCGGATGCCGTCGCGCAGCAGGGTCTCGTTGGTGCAGAACACGTCGTCACCGGTGAGCTGGCAGCGCGCGCCGACCCGTGCGGTCAGGTCCCGCCACCCCGTGAGGTCGTCCTCGGCCATCGGGTCCTCGACGGACACCACCGGGTAGGCGTCGATCAGCTTGACGAGGTGGTCGGCGTGCTCGGCGGGGGTGCGGCGCACCCCTTCCCCCGCGTAGTCGTAGACGCCGTCGCGGAAGAACTCCGACGACGCCGGGTCCATCACCAGCCCGATGTCCGTGCCCGGCCGGTACCCGGAGCGCTCGACGGCCGCCACCACGAAGTCGAGCGCCTCCTCGGCGGTGCGCAGGGCGGGCGCGAAGCCGCCCTCGTCGCCCACGCCCGTGGAGTGCCCGGCGGCCAGCAGGTCGCGGCGCAGGGTGTGGAAGATCTCCGACCCCATCCGGACCGCCTCCGCGAAGGTGTCCGCGCCGATCGGGGCGATCATGAACTCCTGGAAGTCCAGCGGATTGTCGGCGTGCGCGCCGCCGTTGACGATGTTCATCATCGGTACGGGGAGCAGCCGGGCGTCCGTCCCGCCGACGTACCGGTAGAGGGGCAGCCGGTGGGACGCCGCGGCGGCCTTGGCGGTCGCCAGGGAGACGCCGAGGATCGCGTTGGCGCCGAGCCGGGACTTGGTGGGGGTGCCGTCCGTGGCGACGAGCGCGGCGTCCAGTCCGGCCTGGTCCTCCGCCTCGCGGCCGACGACGGCCGCCGCGAGTTCCGTGTTGACGTGGCGTACGGCGAGGTCGACGCCCTTGCCGTGCCAGCGGCTCCGGTCGCCGTCGCGGAGTTCGACGGCCTCGCGGGCACCGGTGGAGGCGCCGGAGGGCACGGCGGCCCGGCCGAGCGAGCCGTCCGCGAGTTCCACGTCCACCTCGACGGTGGGGTTCCCCCTGCTGTCGAGTACGTGGCGGCCGGTGACGGCGGTGATGGCGGTCATGGGAGGTCCTTCCCGTTGTCGCGTGCCGGGGTCCGGCTGCGACGACGGTGGCGCTGGACCCGGCGCGGCAGACTCTACAGCAAGACTGTGCAGTTTTGCTGCGCAGCTCTGCTGTTCAGTTGTGCTGCGCAGTTGCTCTGCGCAGCTCACCTGCGCAGGTGTGCTCCACACCCGGGATAAAGTGCGGTATGCCCCTCCCGGAATCCGCCGCCGTCGCGGCCGAACTGCGCACCGCGATCGGAAAGCTCTCGCGGCGCGTGAAGCTTGAGGACCAGATGCCGCTCGGCCAGGTGGCCGTCCTCGGCTCGCTGGACCGCAACAGCGCCATGACGACGAGCGAGCTGGCGGCCGACCAGCGGGTGCGCCCGCAGTCCATGGCGCGCGCCGTCGGGCTGCTCGTGGAACAGGGGCTGGTCACCCGCCGCGCGCACCCCACCGACGGCCGCAAGACCCTGGTGGAGCTCTCGGCGGCGGGCCGCACCCTCCTGGAGGAGGAGCGCGGGCGCAGGGCCGACTGGCTGGCACGCGCGATCGAGGCGGAACTGTCCGGTGCGGAAAGGGAGTTGCTGGCCCGCGGCATCGGCCTCGTCGAACGGCTCGCCGCGCACAAGGACTAGCGACCGCCCGGTCCCGGCGCGACCCGCCGGAGCCGACCGGTCCCGGCGGGCGGGGATACTGGGCCGGTGGGAATGCGGATAGCACTGCTCGGACCGGTCCGGGTGTACGACGGCGGCGGCACTCCGGTCGGCATCGGCGGCATCAGACCGCGCACCCTGCTCGCCCGGCTGGCGCTGACGGCGGGCGAGATGGTCCCGCCCGCCGCCCTCGTGGACGCGTTGTGGGGCGGGGAACCCCCCGCGAAGGCACTGAACTCGCTGCACGCCCTGGTCTACCGGCTGCGCCGGGACCTCCCCGAGGGTGGGCTGCTGGAATCGGCCCCGGCGGGCTACCGGCTCGCCCTGCCCCGGGCGCACGTGGACGCCCTCCGCTTCGAGGAGCTGGCGGCGCGGGGCGCCCGGGAGCTCGCCGCGGCACCCGAGGAGACGGCCGCCCTGCTGGGTGAGGCGCTCGCACTGTGGGACGGGGACGCGCTGGCGGACGTACGGGACGCCCCGTTCGCCGCGCCGGCCGTGGCCCGTTGGGAGGAGCTGCGGCTCGCGGCGCGCGAGGACCGGTGGGAGGCGGAGCTGCGGCTCGGCCGTGGGCCCGGAGCCGTCGCCGATCTGGAGGCGGCGGCGGCACAACACCCGCTGCGGGAGAGGCTGGCCGTGCTGCGCGTCCGGGCCCTGCACACGGCGGGCCGGCAGTCCGAGGCGCTGGCCGTGTTCGAGGACGTACGGGCGCGGCTGGCCGAGGAGCTGGGGGTCGACCCGTCGCCCGCGCTCAGGGAGGCCCACCTCGCCGTGGTGCGCGGCGAGACCGACCCGCCCGCCGCACCGGCTCGTTCCGCGGGCCCCGCCCCGGGCAGGCTGCCCGCACGGCTGACGTCGTTCGTCGGCCGCGGCGGTGAACTCGACGCGCTGGCAAGGCTGTTGACGATCTCACGGCTGGTCACGGTCGTCGGTCCCGGCGGGGTGGGGAAGACCCGGCTGGCCACCGAGGCGGCAGCCGCGCACCGCGCGTTCCGGCAGGGCCGGCTGTGGCTGGTGCCGCTGGCGGGGGTGCGCGACAGCGAGGGACTCCTCGACACCGTGCTGGGCGTGCTGAGCGGCCCCGGCACTCCCCGGCGCGGCGGCGAGGGGCAGGCCGGGCCGCCGGAGCGGGTGGCCGAACTGCTCGGCGGCGGCGAGGCCGTCCTCGTACTGGACAACTGCGAGCAGCTCGTCGACGCGGCGGCCGGGTTCGTGCAGCAGCTACTCGAACTGCGGCCCCGGCTGACCGTCCTGGCCACCAGCCGGGAACCCCTGGAAGTGCTCGGCGAGACGCTGTGCCGCCTCGCTCCGCTGCCGCTGCCGCACCCGGGCGCGGACCCCGCCGAAACGGCCGCCACGGCCGCCGTCCGGCTCTTCCTCGACCGGGCGGCAGCCGTGCGGCCGGAGTTCGCCGACGACTTCGCGGGCGAGGAGGCCACCGCGCGGGCCGTCGGCGAGGTGGTGCGCGGGCTGGACGGAGTACCGCTCGCCCTCGAACTGGCCGCCGCCCGGCTGCGGTCCATGAGCATCGGGCAGATCGCGCGGCGGCTCGACGACCGTTTCCGGCTGCTGTCCTCCGGCAACCGGGCCGCGCAGCCCCGCCAGCGCACCCTGCACGCCGTCATCGGGTGGAGCTGGGACCTGCTCGACCCCCAGGAAGCGCTCCTGGCACGGCGGTTCGCGGTGTTCGCGGCCCCCGCCGGGTCCGCGGCCGTCGAGGCGGTCTGCGGGGGCGGGGCCCTGGCGGTCGCGGACGTGCCCTATGTACTGGGTTCGCTGGTGGACAAGTCCCTCGTGGAGCGGACCGGCGACCGCTACCGGATGCTGGAGAGCGTACGGGCGTACGCGGCGGAGCGGCTCGGCGGGACGGGCGAACGGGCCGCCGTCGAGGCCCGCCTGACGCACCACTTCGCCGAACTGGCGGCGTGGCACGAGCCGTTGCTGCGGACCGCCCGGCAGCAGGACGCTTTCGCGTTCTTCACGGCCGAGTACGACAACCTGGTGCACGCCCTGCGGACCGCCGTCGCGGCCGGGGACGCGGACGCGGCGGCGCGCCTGCTGTCCCCGCTGACCTGGTACTGGCACTCGTTGCGCTGGGACGCCCGCGCCGACGCGCTGGTGGCCTCGGTCTGCGCGCTGGGCGAGGCGCTGTCCCCCGCCCACCGGGCCGCCTTCACCGCCGTCCGCGATCTGACCGGCTCCCACGGCCGGGCCCCCGACGCGGCGTCGGTGCGCGCCCTGGTCGAGGACTGCGTGCGCACCGGCGCGCTGGAGCGCTGCCCGACCGCGCTCCTGGCCACCCTCACCGCGGGCCGGCTGCTCGGCCTCGGCGAACTGGCCGCCCGGCTCGGCGCGGACGTACGGGCGCACGGCGACGCCTGGGCGGCCGGCTGCACGTACCTCGCCGAGTGCATCACGCACCACGAGAGCGGAGACTGGGAGAGCCTCGCGCGCGCCACGGCCGACGCCCTGCACGCGTTCGAGGCGTCCGGCGACCGGCTGTGCACCGCGATGGCGCTGGCGGGCGTGGCCCGGGTGCACTCGGTGCGCGGCGAGCACGCCGCCGCCGTCGCCGCCTACGGGCGCGGCCTGGCCCTCGCACCGCAGGACGAGATCCCCTATCTGCTGGGCCTGGCGGCCGAGCGGATGCGCGGCGGCGATCTGGCGGAGGCGGGCCGCGACATCGACGCGGCGGAGCGGGCGGCCCGGGAGCGCGGCGACCACCTGCTGCGGATCGGGGCGCTGGCCTGCCGCGCCGAACTGCACCGCCGCTCCGGCGACCCGGTGGAGGCCGAGCGGGAACTGGCCCGGCTGGAGTCGCTCGGCGAACGGACCGACCCGGCGGGCGAGGTGGCGGCGCTGTGGGTCGCGCCGGTGCGGATGGCGAACCTGCTGCACACGGGCGACGCGGTAGCGGCCCGGCGGGCGCTGCCCGCGGCGGTACGGGCCGCCTTCGCCCACCGCAACACCGCCGTCGCCGCCCAGCAGTTGGGCGCGCTGCTCGCGGCGGAGGGCGATCCGGCGGGCGCGGCGCACGCGCTCGGCACGAGCCGGGCGATCCGCGGGGCGTTCGACGAGGGCGACCCGGAACTGCGCGCCTTGGTCGAGGCGCTGGTACGGCGGCTCGGCGAGGAGGCGTACGAGGCTGAGTTCGCCAGGGGTGCGCAGACGCCGCGCGCGGCGGCGCTCGACCGGCTGCTGGAGGCGGCGGGCGGGCTCTGACACCGCCCCGTCCCACCAGGGCCGCGCCCCTCTGACAGGGGCCGCCCGGTTCTGTCAGTGGACGACCAGTGCGCTGTCAGCGCGGGCCGCGAGTCTCTTCCCGTACCGAGAAGCACCGGAAAGCACCGGGACACGGGCGGCCGACGACGGCCCGCCCGGGGGAAGGACACGGCATGACGAACTCCGCAGCCCTCACGGGCCACGGGCAGGGCGACCGCGCGAAGATCCAGCAGGTCCTGGACTGGGTGGTGGCCGAGGTGGACGTACCCGGCATCGTCGCCGAGGTCAGCGACGCGGACGGGCAGTGGTTCGGCTCGGCGGGCCTGGCCGACATCGAGTCCGGGCGGGCCCGGCAGCGGGACGAGCACCTGCACGTGGGCAGCGCGGGCAAGGCGTTCACCGCGGCCACGGTGCTGGCGCTGGAGGCCGAGGGCAGGCTGAGCATCGAGGACCCGGTGGACAAGTGGCTGCCCGGCATCCTCGACGTCGCCACCAACGGCTACGACGGCAGCAGGATCACCGTCCGTCACCTGCTGAGCAACACCAGCGGCCTGTTCATCACCGGGCTCGCCCCGGAGATCTCGCACCGCTACGCCACCCGCGCCGGTCTCACCGAGCACCGCTTCGACCGGTGGACCACCGAGGAACTCCTCGAACTCACCGTCTCCCAGCCGCCGCTGGCGGGCCCCGGGGAGATCTTCGCCTACTCCAACGGCGGCTTCTACCTCGCCGGAGCGATCATCGAGAAGGTGACCGGCAACAGCTACGCGGAGGAGGTGGCGCGGACCGTCACCCGGCCGCTCGGGCTGACGCACACCTTCGTGCGCCCCGCGGGCGACACCCTCTACCCGGAGCCGTACCCGCGGGCGTACTCGGGGCTCTTCCTCAGGGACGGGGTCGATCCGGACGACGTCACCGCGGAGAACTGGCAGTCGATGTTCGAGGAGCCGGGGCTGCCGCCGCTCGACACGACCGAGTACAACAGCTCGTGGGCCTGGTCGGCGGGCAACGTCGTCTCGACGACCGGCGAAATGATCCAGGTGTTCAACGCGTTGGCGTCGGGGACGCTGCTGCCCGAGGCTCAGCACCGCGAGATGTGGACGATGTTCTCCACCGCGGGCACCCACTGGATGCCGCACTCCAGCTACGGGCTGGGCGTGTTCGAGCTGGACCCGGAGGTCACCGGCGGGCTGAGGCTGCGCGGCATGGGCGGCAGCATGCAGGGCTCCCACATCGCGGTCATCGGGACGCCGGACGGCGAGCGGACGATCGCCGTGCACACGAACACGGAGTTCAAGACCTGGCAGGTCATGTTCAAGGCGGTGGAGGCGCAGTTCGGCACCCCGCCGGTGACGGACCTGTAGGGCACCGGCCCGGGGGCCCCGCGCCGCGGCGGGCGGGGCCGCCCCCGTGCCGTCTCAGGCAGGGCCGGGGCCGGCGTGGCCCGGCGGGACGTCGGCGACGACCACCGTGGTCGACTCGGCGTCCGCCTGCGCGAGCGGGGCGCCGTCCGGGGCCCACAGCGCGGAGCGGCCGCACCCCGTCCACGCCCCGGCCGGACCGACGTGGTTGGCCACCACGACGTACATCCCGTGGGTTCTGGCGATGTTCGGGTACACCGTGCGCAGCTCGTCCACGCCGCCGCCCGTGCCGTACAGCGAGCTGGCCAGGTGGACCTGGCACCCGTCGTCGGCGCCCCGGGCGACCAGCTCGGGGAAGTGGTTGTCGAAGCAGGTGGCCAGGGCGAAGCGCAGTCCGCCGAGGGTGAAGCGCCCGTCGCTCCGGCCCGCCGCGAACACCTCCCGCTCGTGCTCGAACAAGTGCTGTTTGCGGTACGAGGTGATCAGCTCGCCGTCCGCGCCGAAGACGAACGTCCCGATGACGGGCCGCTCCCCGTCCTCGCCGCCGTCCCCGCTCCCGTCCCCGGCCCGGGTCCTGTCGGAGGGTGCGGCGCAGTTGACGACGCAGGCCACGCCGGACGCACGGATCGCGTCCAGGCGCGGGTCGTCGGCGGACAGCCAGAGGTCGCGGCGGGCGCGCACCGCTTCGGGCTCGTACCCCGTCGGGGCCAGTTCGGGGAAGACCAGCAGCTCGGCGCCCCGGTCGCGGGCCCGGCCCGCGAGGTCGGCCATCCGGCGCGTGTTCGCCGGGACGTCGGCCGGAACGGAGGTGAGCTGGGCTGCCGCGATCTTCATGGGCCCAGCATGTCAGCCGCCCCGGCGCCGGAGCGCACCGAGCCCCGGTCTGAGTACCGCACGCCCGGCGGCCTGAGTATCCGCCCCGATTACCCGCCGGTACGGACTTGCTGGAATGGGGACATGACCTCGACGAAGACCACGGCGGCCGAGCCCGCCGAGCCCTCTGCGAACCGCCCGCGGCTGCGCCGCGTGACCACCGCCGGCTCCGCGCTCGCGGTCGCTCTCGGCCCGGTGGTCGTCGGCGTGCTGGTGGCCAAGGGGATGGCCGCCGACCCGCACGCCCCGGTGAACGCCCTGTTCACCGGCGGCGGGGAGCGCGTCGGGCTGCCCCGGGGCGAGTGGAGACGCCGTCGGCACGCCACCGCGCGGCGGCTGCGGACGGCCCGCCGGGGCACCGCCCGGCGCTGTGCCGCGGTGTGCGGGCGGCGCACCTCGGGTCCGCTCCGGGAGCCGGCGGGCGCCCTGTTCAGGTCCGGTCGGCGGACGTCGCGGCGATCCGCTTCTCGAACCAGTGGTGGGCGTACGGCTCGTCGTTGAACGCGGGGACCTCCGCGAAGCCGCAGGAGTGGTAGAGGCCGATCGCGGCGTCGAGCGCCCGGTTGGTGTCCAGGCGCAGCACGTCGCGGCCCTGCCGGGCGGCCCGGTCCTCCAGTTCGGCGAGGAAGCGGCGGCCGAGGCCCAGGCCCCGGGTGTGCGGCGCCACCCACATGCGCTTGATCTCGGCCGGAGCCCCCGGGGGCAGCTTCAGCCCCGCGCAGCCGACGGGTTCGCCGTGCAGCCGGGCGACCAGGAACAGGCCGTGCGGCGCGCGGAGTTCGCCCGCGTCGGGCAGCAGGCTCCGGGCGGGGTCGAAGCCGGACTCGAAGCGGTCCGCCAGCTCGGTGAAGTACGCGCGCAGACAGTGCTCGGCGTCCGGGTGGCCGGGGTCCAGTACGTCCAGGGTGACCGTCGCGGCGGTGAGCAGCCGGTCCACCTCGGCCATCGCGCCGACCAGCCGGGCCCGTTGGGCGGAGTTGAGCGGTGCGAGCAGCGAGGCGGCCAGTGCGTCGCTGCGGCGGCCCAGCACGGCGCGCTCGGCGCGGCCCGCTTCGGTGAGGCGGGCCGTGCGTACCCGTTTGTCGCGGGGCTGCGGCTCGACGGTGACCAGCCCGGCAGCCTCCAGGGAGCGGAGCAGTCGGCTGACGTAGCCGGAGTCGAGCCCGAGCCGTTCGCGGAGGAGCCGCACGTCCCGGCCCTGCTCGCCGATCTCCCAGAGCAGCCGGGCCTCCCCGACGGGGCGGTCGAGTCCCAGGTAGCGGTCGTGGAGCACACCCACGCGTTCGGTGACGGTGCGGTTGAACCGGCGTACCCGGTCGATCTGAGTCGCGTCCATTCCCCGACCATAGCCCGAACCTCTGACTTCGGTCAGGTAATGAACGGGCCGCCGTGGACCCGTCCGGCGCACCGGTGATTCCGGGACGCCCCACCGGTCTACGTCTCCGTGCACGACGACCGAAGGTCTGCCGAACGGCACAGACGCAGCCCGGGAGCGGCGGGGCGCCCTGGTGGATCTCTGCCGATCGGCGGATACCTGCCCCGGGGCCCGGTTGACAGCCTGGTCACCACACGGAAGCGCGGGTGACAAGGAGGCGGTCCACGATGGCCGGTGCGGTGACCAAGGAGCGGACGTCCGGCGGTGCGGCGGCAACTTCCGCTCCCGTCAGGAAGGTTGGTCCGATCGGGCGGTGGTGGTCCCGGTGGCCCGACTGGGCGTTGCCGGCCGCGATCGGCTGGTCGGCGCTGTACGGGGCCGCCCACGTGTACTGGGCGTTCGGCGGGGCCGCCTACCCCTTCGCCCAGGTCGAGGACGACCGGGCGTCGGCGTCGGTGCTCGACCCGAGCCCGGTCGGCACGGTCTCCCCGGCGTTCGCCGTGTTCTGCGCGGTCGCGGTGGCGGTCGGGCTGCTGATGCTGCGTCAGCAGCGGTTGCCTGGACCGGTTTCCCGGCGGGCGCGGGCCGCGCTGCTCGGCTTCGGGTGGCTGGCCGCCGTGGTGCTGGCCTTCGTGGTGCCGGACTACACGCTGATCGCGCTGGTGGCGTTCGCCCCGGTCCTCGTGGTGTTCGCCTTCACCGGCATCCCCGGGCCGCAGGGCGGGCTGGAGGACATCCTGTACTGGCACCGCGACCATCTCGTCCTGGTCTTCGTCGGCGGGCTGCTCTGGGCCCTGGCCACCCTCGCCCACCAGCGCCGTACCGCCGACCGGTGCACGAGCTGCGGGCGCGACGACCGGGCCCGCGCCGCGTGGACCTCGCCGGAACGGGCGCTCGGCTGGGGGCGCAAGGCCGTGTGGGTGGCGGTGCTCGCGACGATCCCGTACGACCTCACCCGGCTCGCCTGGTACTTCGGCCTCCCGCTGGGCATCACGGACGAGTTCCTCCAGGAGATGCGGGACACCCCGGGAATGCTGTCGATCGGTCTCGGTCTGGGTGTCCTGTCCACGCTGGGCAGTCTGCTCACGCACGGGCTGGTCAGCCGGTGGGGCGAGGTGTGGCCGCGCTGGGTGTGGTTCAGGGCGGGCAGGCCGGTCGACCCGCGGACCGCGATCATCCCCGCGGCGATCGTGGCCGCGGCCCTGATCCCCGGCGCGCTGATGAACCTCCGCGGCGGGATCGACCCCCTGCTGTGGGGAACCAACGTCCCGATGTTCTTCTGGCTCTTCTGGGGCGTCGCGCTGGGCACCGCGACGTACGCCTACCACCTGCGCCGCAGGGGCGAGTGCCGCACCTGTCTCCGGGGCTGAGCGCACGCCCGTGGGGGCGGGTCCACGACGACGTACCGACGTACCGCGGGCGGGTCCTCAGCGACCCGCCCGCAGTGCGTCGACCGCGATCCTGGCCGTCGTGCCGATGACCGCGTCGGCCGCGGGCAGGATCGCGGCCGTACTGGCGGCGCGGGTGAACACGGCGACGGCGTACCGCCCGCCGTCCGGGTACTCGACGACGCCGACCTCGTTGCGCACCGTCGGCAGGCTGCCCGTCTTGCCCGCGACGTGCACGTCGTCGAAGGGGAAGCCGGAGGCCATCCGGTGCGGCCACACCTGGAGGCCGAGCAGCCTGCGCATCGCCGCCCCGTGCTCCGGGGTGGACGCCTCGTCCCGCCAGAGCGCGGCGAGCAGTCGGGTCATGTCGCGGGGGGTGCTGCGGTTGGTGCGGGCAGGGTCGAGTGCGCGCAGCCGCTGGGTGACGTACGGGTCGGCCAGGGCCTGCGCCCCGTCCGGGCCGGCGTCCTGGCGGATGGAGGCGGAGAGTTCGCCGAAGGTGTGGACGGCGTGGGTGCGGGTGAGGCCGAGCCGGGCGGTGGTGCGGTTGACGGCGTCGAGGCCGACGTGGCGCAGCAGGAGGTCGGCTGCCGCGTTGTCGCTCACCGACATCATCAGGAAGGCGGTGTCGCGCAGGGACATGCGTACCGGGTCGAGCATCGCCGACGTGCCGGTGGGGCCCGCGACCCGGTCGACCGGGTCGCAGTCGGTCTGCTCGGTCAGGTCCAGCTCCCCGGCGGCGGCCCGCTCGTGCAGCGCGACCAGCAGGCAGAGCTTGTGGACGCTCGCGGTGACCACGGGCCGGTCGGCGGACAACGCGACCTCGGCGCCGGAGTCGATGTCGCGGGCGTGCAGCAGGCCCACGACGCCCGCACCGGCGAAGGCCTCGGCGATACGGCGGTGGTGAGGGGTGGTCGTCACAGTGCCTGCTCCACGGTCTCGGCGGTTGCCGCAGTCGTCCTTGTCGTCGTCTTCGGGCTCGTCGTGTCCGGGTGCGGGGGCGTCGTTGTCCGCGGGCTCGTCGTGTCCGGGCACGCGAGCGCCGTCGCCTTCGGGCTGGTCGTCTCCGCGCGGGGCGGGTGCTGCGGGCGGCGGCGGTGCCGACCGCGCTCCCGGTGCTCGGGGTGTTCGGCGCGCGCGCTCACAGCCAGTACTCCGCGGCCGGGCGCAGGTGCAGCGGGTGTGCCGGAAGGTCCGCGCCGACGCCGGGCCCCTTGCGCAGCGCCCGTGTCGTCAGCTCGGCGAAGGAGGCCACCGTCCGGTCGTTGCGCCCTTTGGGCCAGGCCACCGAGTGCCGCCAGGCGAGAGGCGCACCGGCCAGCGGGCGCCACGTCAATTCGCCTTCTCCCTGAGCCTGTTGGGGCAGTGCGACGTCTCGTGGGCTGAAGGCGACGGCCTGCGCCGCCGCGATCAGTCCGTGCACGAAGGCGGTGCCCTGCCCGTGCCGTACGGCGGGCGGCGTGTAGCCGTTGCGGGCACACGTCGTCAGCAGTTCGTCGAAGAGGGCGGGGGCGTCGGCCCGGTGGAACATGACCAGGTCGTGGCCGCTCAGTGCGGCCAGCGGCACCTCGTCCAGCGCCGCCGCCGGTGCCTCGCGCGGCAGCAGGACGCCCAGTTCGCGGCGGAGCACGGGGCCGAGTTCCAGTCCGCCGACGTCGCAGGGGTGGTGGATGAGTCCGACGTCCAGGTCGTGGGAGGCGAACCGGGCCAGCTGCTGGGTGGTGGACACCTCGTGCAGTTCCAGTTCGACGTCCGCGTGCAGTTCACGGAACCCGGCCAGGATCGCGGCCAGCGTCCCGCCCGCGATGTCGGTGGGCAGCGCGGCCCGCAACAGCCCGCTCTCGCCGTCGCGGGCGCGGCGCGCGGTGGCCCGCAACGCCTCGGCGCGGGCGAGCAGTTCGCGGGCGTCGTCGAGCAGCAGGGTACCGGCGCGGGTGATGGTCACCTGGCGGCTGGTGCGTTCGAAGAGCCGTACACCCAGCTCGCGTTCCAGCCGCTGCACCCGTTGCGAGAGGGGTGGCTGGGCCATGCCGAGGCGGGCCGCGGCACGGCCGAAGTGTGATTCTTCGGCAACGGCCACGAAGCACTCCAGGTGCCGGATCAGGTCCACGAACAGCAACGATATCGGAACCGTATGAATGGCTGATCGATATTGGTCTTGGACATGGACCCCGGTCCACTGATCTTCTCGGCCCCATGATCTTCTTCCGTGGTTCACGCGGCGGGCCGTCCCGCAGGCCCGTCCCCGCACTCGTGTCCGGTTCGCTGAGCGCGCTGCTCGCCCTGTCGCTGGCGGGCTGCGCGGGGACGCCCGCCAAGTCCGAGGGACGGCCCGCGGCCTCGTCCCCGGCCGCGTCGTCCCCGGCCGCTTCCGGGGCGGCGGCCTCGGGGTCGGCGGCCTCGGGGTCGGCGGCCGACTCGCGCGAGCGGCTGACGGTGGGCGGCACCGAGCGCACGTACCTGCTGCACCGGCCCGGTGGCGAGCGGAAGGCCCGTCCTCTCCTCCTCGCCTTCCACGGCCGGGGCGAGACGGCGAGCGAGATGCGCAAGCGCGACCGGCTGGAGAAGGCGGCCGGCGAGCGCGGAATGGTGGTCGCCCGCCCGGAGGCCATCGACCGGATCTGGAGCGCCGACACCACCCCCACCCCGAAACGCCCCGACCCGAACGTGGACGTCCGCTTCGCCGACGCCCTGATCGCCGAACTGGTGCGCCGGGGCGAGGCCGACCCGAAGCGGGTGTACGCGGTCGGCTTCTCCAACGGGGGTTCCATGGCGATGCGGTTCGCGTCCCAGCGCCCGCAGCGGGTGGCGGCAGCGGCCTCGGTGTCCGGACAGTTGCCGGTCGGCGCGGCGAAGGCGCTCGACGCCGCGGCACCCGCGCCCGTCCCGGTCCTGGTCGTGTACGGGGAGAAGGACGCGGTACGTCCGATGGCGGGCGTGCCGAACCCGCCGGCACCGAAGCCGGGCGAGGAGCCGATGACCGCGACGATCGGCACCCGGGACAGCGCGGCGGCCTTCGCCCGTGCGGCCGGCACGAAGCCCCCGGTGACGACGGCGCACTCCGGCTACGACCGCACGTACTGGGGCCCCGGCAAGCCGGGCGGCGCCCCCGTCGAGCTGCTGGTGATGAGCGGTGCCGGGCACACCTGGCCGGGCTCGAAGATCACGCCGCCGCCGAACTTCGGCAGCACGAGCACCGCCCTGGACGCGACGGCCAAGGTCCTCGACTTCCTCACCGGGCGGTAGACCCACGACAGCCGCGACACCCCGCCGCGCCCCGGACCGCCCCGTGCGGCACCGGGGCGCGGTGCCGTTTGGGCGGGCGGGGGACGTGGGGGCGCGGGTTCCAAGCCCGGGACGTGCCCCAGGCTCCGGGCGCGGGGCGCGGCACAGTGCGCGGCGCGGGAGTCCGGTCGTGGGCGTCGGTGGTGGCGGCCGTCTCGGCGGTGGTTCTGGTCGGCCTGGTCAGTGGCGCTGGTTCAGGTGGATCAGCGGGGCGCCCGCCGGGAGCAGGTACTTCGCGGCGAGCACCGGGCTGTCGTCCGCGGTGACGACCTGCGTGATCAGGATCGCGGGGGTCTCCGGCGGCCGGTTCATGGCCTTGCCCCGCTCCTTGCCCAGGATGGTCGCGCCCATCGTGCTCTTGGCACCGAGGGCGCGGTCGCCTGCCGCGGCGATCAGGACGGCGAGCATGCTGGTGGGCCGTCCGTCCGGGGACGGTTCGCCGAGCGCTTCGGGGAAGCCGGGTCCGAGTTCGGCGAGCGTGGACGCGTCGGCCGCCCATTCGTGGGCGAAGCAGGCGGGAACGCCGTCGATGTCGATGAGGGTCTCCCAGAACCAGGCCCGGCTGGTGGGCGGGAGCCGGAGGTGGAAGCCGGAGAAGTCGGTCGGCTCGTCCAGTTCGGCGGCGAGCCGGCGGCAGGACACGTTCCCCGGGCCGAGCAGTGCCTCGACGGGGGCCAGCCGTTCGATGCCCCGAGTGGCGGGAGGCTGGTTCACCCGGCTGCCGACGCCGTGCTTGCGGGTGATGAGCCCGTCCTCCTGGAGCAGGATCAGCACTTCGCGCAGGGCGGGGCGGCCGACGCCCAGTGCGGCGGCCAGCACCGGCTCGGAGGGGAGCTTGGTGCCGGGCGGGTACGTGCCGTCGTGGATCGCGGCGACGATCCGCTCGTAGAGCTCGACCCTCGGCTGGCGGCGTCGCGTACGGGCCTGGGCCACCCCCGGCCCCCCTTTCGTGCTGCGGGTCCGCGGGCGTTCACCGGCCCGCGCGGGTCACGGGCCTGCGCGGGCCTTCGCCGTGCGCCGCCCGGTACCCCTGGTCAGTTGTCGGACGTCTTCCGCCCGTGCCGAGCATACTCGCCCCGCATTGCCCACGGCTTACCCCTTGTCGCGGCCCACCTTCGGGGTTAATGTCCCACCAGCCCCGAGCAAGTTGTAAGACAACTCCTCGGCCTTCTCTTCGAAGTGGGTTCGGAATCAGCCGAAAGTACCCCTTCATCCTTCATGAAAGGTCTGACAATGCACGACCAGCAGCCCACCGTGGTGGTGCTCGGGTCACTCAACATCGACCTGGTGACCCGGGTGGCCCGGCACCCCCGCCCCGGCGAGACCGTGACCGGCCGGTCGTTGACCGTACTGCCGGGCGGCAAGGGCGCCAACCAGGCGGTGGCCGCGGCCCGCGCCGGGGCACGGGTCCGGATGCTCGGCCGGGTCGGCGACGACGACGGGGGCCGCCGCTATCTCGCGACGCTCCGGTCCGACGGCATCGACACCACCGGCGTGACCACCACCCCGGGCGAGCCCACCGGGCAGGCCCACATCTGCGTCGACGACCTCGGCGAGAACACCATCGTCGTGATCCCCGGCGCCAACGGGGCCGTCACCGAGGCCGACGCCGAACGCGCCGCGGCGACCATCGCCGCGGCCGACGTGCTGCTGCTCCAGCTGGAGACCCCGCTGCCCGCCGTCGTACGGGCCGCCCTGATCGCCGGCCGGGCCGGCACCCGGGTCGTGCTCAACGCGTCCCCGGTCGCCGAGGTGCCGCCGGAACTGCTGCGGCTGGCCGACCCCGCGATCGTCAACGAGCACGAGTACGAGGCGCTCGGGGAGGAAGCCCGGTCGGTGTGCGTGACGCTCGGCGCCAGGGGCGCCCGCTGGGGGGAGCACGCGTCCGTGCCGCCCCCGGTGCACGCCGTCGACACCACCGGGGCAGGCGACTGCTTCGCGGGCACCCTCGCCGCCCGGCTCGCCGCCGGGGACCCGGTGGCCGATGCCCTGGACGCGGCCGTGGCGGCGGGTGCCGGGGCGACGACCCGCGAGGGAGCGCAGGGGCGGGGGCTCGCCGGGGACGGCCCGCCCGCGACAACCCCCGCGCACCCTCCGGCGGACCGCCCGGCACACCCCCGTACCCCCTCCTGACCACACCCGCCCCCGGCCCCGAACCCGCTCCACCATCCCGATCACCTCAAGGACGACGTGACATGACGATCCCCCGACCCCTGCTGATGGACTGCGACACCGGCGTCGACGACGCCCTCGCGCTCCTGTACCTGGCGCTCTCCCCCGACGTCGACCTGCGCGCGGTCACCACGGTCGGCGGCAACACCGCGGCCCGCCAGGCAGCGGTCAACTCCCTCCAGGTCCTCGAACTCGTGGGCCGCACCGACATCCCGGTGGCGGCCGGTGCCGACCGGACCCTGCGCGGCTCACTGCCCCACTACGCCACCCATGTGCACGGGGACAACGGCATCGGCAACGTCGAACTCCCCGCTCCCACCGCCCCGGTGGCGGACGAGGACGCCGTCGAGCTGATCATCGAGACCGCCCGGCAGGCCGACGGAGAGCTGTCGCTGCTCGCCACGGCCCCGCTCACCAACCTCGCCCTCGCGCTGCGCCGCGAGCCCCGGCTGCCGGAGCTGATCCGCGGCCTCACCGTCATGGGCGGCGCCGTCCACCACCCCGGCAACATCACCCCGGTCGCCGAGGCCAACATCGGCAACGACCCGGAGGCCGCCGCGCTCGTCCTGGCGGCGGGCTGGCGGGACCTGACGATCGTCCCGCTCGACGTCACCATGCGGGAGAACCTCACCACCGCCACCCAGCGGGACCTCCTCGCCCACGGCACCCCCGCGAGCGTCTTCGCCGCCCGGGTGCTCGACGTGTACTTCGACTTCCACGAGGAGGTCGCGCTGCCCTTCCGGGGTTCCGCCTGCCACGACCCGCTGGCCGCCGCGCTCGCGGCCGGTCATGTCACCCCGCTGCTGGCGCCGCGGCTGCACGTCGGCGTGGAGACCGGCGAAGGTCCCGCGCGCGGCGCCCTCGTCGCCGACACCCGCGGCATGTACCTGGGGTACCCCGAGCGCGCCGACGCCAACGCCCGGGTGGTCCTGGAGACCGACGGCACCTTCCCCGCCCTGCTGGTCGACCGGATCCGTACGAGCACGGGTACGAATACGGGTACGGGTACGGGCACCGGCCTCTCCGCGCACGTCCCCTCGGGCGAAGGCAGCGCCGCGTGAGCCCCCTCGCGGTACGGGACGCCGCCCCCGGCAGCCGTACGCACCGCTTCGTACTGCCCGCGCTGATCGTCGGCGTCATCGCCTTCCAGCTCAACGCGTCCATGGTGACGCCCGCCCTGCCGGAGATCGCGCGCGAGCTCGGCGCCCCGCTCGGCACGGTCGCGCTGTCGCAGAACCTCTTCTTCCTCGTCGGCGGCGTCGCGGGCGTCGTGCTGTCCCGGCTCAGCGACCACCTCGGCCGCCGTACGGTGCTGCTCGCCGCGCTCGCCGTCATGTGCGCGGGCACCGTCGTGGCGATGCTCGCCCCGAACGTCGGGCTCCTCGTCGTCGGTCGGGTGCTCCAGGGGGCCGCGGGCGCCACCTTCCAGCTGACGTACCTGCTGGTGCGCGACACGATGAGCGCGCGGCAGTTCGGGACCGCGCTCGGTGTGATCACCGCCGTCAACGGCGGCGTCGGCGGGGTGGACGGTTTCGTCGGCGGGTTCGTCGCCGACCACCTCGGCTTCCGCTGGATCTTCGGCGCGATCCTGGCCACCGGCCTGCTCGCGCTGGTCTGTGTGGCGCGTGCCGTACCGGCGACGCCGCCGCCCGGGGACGCCGGACGGATGGACTGGTGGGGTGCGGCCTCGCTGTCCGCCGGAATCGTCTGCGTCAACCAGGCGATCAGCCAGGGCGGCACGCACGGCTGGCTCTCGCCGTGGCCGGTGGTGCTGACCGTGGCCGCCGCGGGGCTGTTCGCCGCCTTCTGGCAGATCGAGAAGCGCGGCACCACCCCGCTGATCGCGGTGCGTCATCTGCGCTCGCGCCAGGTGTGGCCGCTGATGGTGACGACGCTGCTGACCCTGATGAGCGTGTTCGCCTCCCTCAACTTCACGGTGGTGCTGCTGAGTCAGGACGACAAGGTCGGGTTCGGCATGTCCGCGACGCTCGCCGCCCTGCTGTTCCTGACGCCGCCGGCGGCGATCGGGCTGCTCGCGGCGCCCCTCGCGGGGTGGCTGGCACCGCGCAAGGGGTGGCTGCCGATGCTGCGTACGGGCCTGCTGGCTTCGGCCGTCGCGCTCGCGGTGGCCGCGGTGTTCGCCGGTGACCGCTGGGTCGTCCTCGCGGTCTGCTGCGCGCTCGGCGTCTTCTACAACGGGCTGGCGCTGACCATGCTCAACGGTCTCGGCGTCATGCTCTCCCCCAAGGAGAGCCCGGGTGCGCTGCCCGGTCTGAACGGCGCCTGCTTCGGCATCGGCGCCTCGGTCGGCATCGCCCTGGCGGGTCCGCTGGCGGGCACCGGAACGCTCGGCGGGTTCCGTACGGCGTTCGGCCTCGCGGTGGGCGTCTCCCTGCTCGCGCTGCTCGTCTCGCTGCTGATCAGGGAGCCGAAGGAGGGCTCCGCGACGGGCGGCTGACGGCGCGCGACCGCCCGCTGTCATGCTGGTGCCGTGCAGAAACCCACATCCGTCACACCCGACGCGCCCGCCACGATACGCACCCCGCTGCTGACGCAGCAGTGGCTCGATCTCGCCTTCGTGCACTGGGCGGTCGCCCCGGAGACGGTGGCGGGGCTGCTGCCGCGCGGCACCGTCGCGGACACCCACGACGGGATGACGTACGTCGGTCTCGTCGCGTTCCGGATGCACCGGGTCGGCTGGCTCGGGCTGCCGGGGGTGCCGTACCTCGGGACGTTTCCCGAGACCAATGTGCGGCTGTACTCGGTGGACGCGCACGGGCGGCGCGGTGTCGTCTTCCGGTCGATGGACGCCTCGCGGCTGATCCCGGTGGTGATGGGGCGGCTGGGATTCCGGCTGCCTTACCTGTGGTCGCGGATGTCGGTGCGCACCGCGGGCGACCACGTCACGTACACCAGCTCCCGGCGCTGGCCGGGACCGCGCGGCGCCCGCAGCCGGCTCACCGTGCGGACGGGCGAACCCATCGACGAGCCGACCGAGTTGGAGCACTTCCTGACCGCCCGCTGGGGGATGCACAACGCGTTCTTCGGCGGCGCGGCCTATCTGCCCAACGACCACCCGCGCTGGCCGCTGCACCGTGCCGAGCTGGTCGAGTGCGAGGAGGACCTGGTCGCCGCGGCCGGGCTCCCCGCACCGGCCGGGGACCCGGTCAGCGTGCTGTACTCGCCCGGGGTACCGGTCCGGCTGGGCCGCCCGGCCCGCCCGGCGGGCATCCCCACCCCGTAGTCCGGGCTCAACCCTCCGGGAACGTTCGTGGTCTTGCCGTACGAGGCCGTGCCGTGCCGGCGCACCGCGCACACGGGCACCACGCACCACCCGTACATCGCGCCACCCGTGCGACGCACCACGCGCCGCGCGCACCACGCGCAGGACACGCATCACGCACCACCACGAGCACAGGCACGGGCACGGGCACGAGCACGGACGCCGAGCGAGGGGAGAGCGATATGCACATGACGAGGTACGCCCGCACCAAAGTGGCGGGTCTGGCGGTGGCAGCGGTGACCGCCGCCACCGCGCTCACCGCCCCGACGGCCGGAGCCGCACCGCACCCGGCCCCGGCGGAAGCGGTCAACAGCGCTTCAAACAGCGGGACTTCGACCGCCGTCGACACCGGCCACGATGCGACGCGGCGCGCGATGCGGGCGGTCGTCGCGAGCGGGCTGCCCGGCATCGTCGTCGAGGCACGCGACGGCCACGGCAGCTGGCGCGCCGCCGAGGGCGTGGGAAATCTGCGGACGGGCGCGCCGCGCGACCACGACGAGCGGTTCCGTACGGGCAGCATCGCCAAGACGTTCGTGGCCACCGTGCTGCTCCAGCTGGAGGCGGAGGGCGGGCTCGACCTCGACGACACCGTGGAGAGGTGGCTCCCCGGCCTGGTGCGGGGCAACGGCAACGACGGCAGGGAGATCACGGTCCGTCAGCTCCTCAACCAGAGCAGCGGACTGTTCGACTACCTGTCCGACGAGGAGTTCCGGCGGACGTACATGGTCGGCGAGGGCTTCCTCAAGCACCGTTACGACACCCTGCCGCCGACCGCGCGCGTGCGGGCCGCACTCGCCCATCCCCCGGTGTTCGCCCCGGGCACCCGGCACGCGTACTCCAACACCAACTACGTCCTGGCCGCACTGGTCATCGAGCGGGCGACCGGCCACTCGTACGAGTCCCAGGTGCGCGCGCGCATCATCAACCCCCTCGGCCTGCACGCCACTTCCAACCCCGGTACCGGCATCCGGCTCCCGAGGCCGAGCAGCCGTTCCTACGGCAAGCTGTTCGCTGCGAAGCCCGACCGGATCGACGACGTCACCGAGATCAACGGCTCGCAGGCCTGGGGCGACGGCGACATCGTCTCCAGCACCGGCGACCTGAACCGCTTCTACCGCGCCCTGCTGCGCGGCAGGCTCCTGCCGCCCGGAGCGCTGAAGGCGATGAAGACCGTGCTCCCGGTGCCGGAGGACCCGACACAGGCGTACGGGCTGGGCCTCACCCGCCTCACGACGAGCTGCGGCACGGTCCTGTGGGGGCATCTCGGCCAGCTCCAGGGCACGTTGTCACTGGCCCTGACCACGGAGGACGGCCGCCACCAGCTGGCGTTCAACACCAATGGCGACTGGGAGACCCGGGCCCTGCCGGACGTGATCAACGGGGAGTACTGCCCCAAGGGCCCCTGACCGTGGTGCTCCGGGGCACGGCTTGGGGGGCATAGCGCCACCCCGGGGCGGGGGTTGGGAGCACAGTGACAGGGGTGCTGGCCGGATCGTCTGCGAAAGCTGATGCGGAGAGGCTGATTCCGAAGCGCCGGACGCGACAGCGGTCCGGCACCGGAAGCCTTGAGGAGCAGCACATGGCAGTACGTCGGACGATGCGCACCGGAGCGATGGGGCTCGCGGCGGCGCTGGCCGTCACCGCGTTCGCCCAGCCCGCGTTCGCGGAGACGCGGGGCGCGGAGCAGAGCGCCGGTCAGAACTCGCGGTCCGCCGGGCAGCACGCGGCGACGCAGCGCGCGATGGAGGAGATGGTCGCCGCGGGCAGCCCCGGACTGGTCGCCGAGGCCATCGACGACCAGGTGTGGAAGGGCACTGCGGGCGTCGGCGACCGGCGGACGGGCAAGCCGCGCGGGGCCGACGACCGGTTCCGGATAGGCAGCATCACCAAGACGTTCGTGGCCACCGTGCTGCTCCAGCTGGAGGCGGAGGGCAGGCTCGACCTCGACGACACCGTGGACCGGTGGCTGCCGGGGATGGTGCGGGGCAACGGCAACGACGGCCGCACCATCACGGTCCGTCAGCTCCTCAACCACACCAGCGGCCTCTACAACTACACCAACGACGCGGCCTTCACGGACCGCAACCTGCTCGGCGGCTTCCTGAAGCACCGCTTCGAGACCCACACCCCGCGCGAACTCGTGCGCGTCGCGCTGCGGCACAAGCCCGACTTCGCGCCCGGCGCCCGGCACTCGTACTCCAACACCGGTTACATCCTGGCCGGGCTGATCATCGAGAAGGTGACCGGGAAGAGCTACGAGCAGGCGGTGCGCGAGCGGGTCATCAACCGGCTCGGGCTGCGCCAGACGAGCCTGCCGGGCACCAACCCGTTCATGCCGGCCAAGAGTTCGCGGGCGTACTCGAAGCTGACCCGCGACCCCGCGGCGACGAAGATCTACGACGCCACCGAGCACAACATGTCGTGGGGCTGGTCCGCGGGCGACATGATCTCGACGACCAGTGACCTCAACCGCTTCTTCACCGCCCTGATGCGCGGCAAGCTGATGCCCGCCAAGCAGCTCGCCGAGATGCGGACGGCGGTGCCCGCCCCGGACAACCCCGTCTACTCCGGCTACGGGCTCGGGCTGTACAACGTGCGCACCTCGTGCGGCGCGAACCTGTGGGGGCACAGCGGCGGCACCGTCGGCTCCAACTCGGAGACCGCGATCACCCCCGACGGCCGTCACACCATCTCCTACAACCGCAACGGCGACTGGGGGCCGCTGCTCGTGGTCGAGGCGGAGTTCTGCGGAAACGACAAGGCCAAGTCCGACAAGGCCAAGTCCGGGATGACGAAGTCCGAGGGAGCGCAGTCCGGGAAGTCGGAGCCGGGGGCCGTGAACAGGGTCCCGGTGTTCGGCTGATCACCGGCCCCTGATCCCCGGGCCCTCAGCCCCGGCCCTTGGTCCCCGTCCCCGGGGACGTACGGCCCGGCCCCGGGGACGTGCGGCCCCGGCCCCTCAGCCGATCCCCCGCAGGTACTCCTCCACGGTCGCCGTGATCGCCTTGCTGTAGCGGACGATCCCCGGTGAGTGCACCGGACACGGGCGTGGCGTGGTGGTGGTCGGGGCCTGGCAGAAGTGCATCGGGTCGTCGTCCCGGTGGAGCGTGGTCAGTCCGCCGACGCAGTCGCCGGGCCGGGCACGCTCCTCGTCGTTGCAGGGCAGCCGCTGCTGCCACACGTATCTCCGGTCCGGGTCGCTCACCGAGCGGCCCGCGTCGGAGACGGTGTCACCGGTGGCGGCTGCCTGGGTCTGGTACATCGTATTGACGCGCTGGGTGCGGTCCGTCGAGAACGGGTCGGGGCCCTGGAGCACCCAGACGATGCGCGGCCGGGGTATCCCGGCGGACCGGGCCGCGTCCGCGATCTGCGCGGTGAGCGTTCCGGCGTCCCTGGCGTACCGCTCGTAGTACTGGGGGCTGCCCTGGGCGATGTTGTCCATGCACGGGGTGAACCCCCAGGAGTTGCCCCAGAACTGGAGCACCACGACCCGTGGCCGGTGGGCCTTGACCAGCGTCGCCGCCTTGTCGCCCGGCGGTACGAGGGAGTCGACGGCGCGGCCGGTCAGGTAGTCGCAGAGGGTGGTGCCCGAGTAGGGCGCGCTGTGCACGGTCCCCCGGCCGGTGGCGCCGATCCGCTCGCCGAGCACGTTCTGGCTCTCCATCGCGAAGGAGTCCCCGAGGTAGAGCACCGGGTACTTCCGGCGCGGCGCGGGCGGTGCCGGGGGCGGTTTCGCTGCCGGGGTCCGCCGGGCGGTACCGGGCCCCTTCGTGGCCGGGGGCGGGTCGGTGGGCCGGGCGGACGGCGAGGGTTCGGGCGGGCCGGGTCTCGCCGCGGCCACCACGCCGGGGCCCGGCGGTTCGCCGCCGGAGAGGTCCGGGGACGCCGTGCAGCCGGCGGCCGTCAGCAGTCCGGCCAGGGCGACGACGGTGGCGTGCCAAGGCCGCCTCATCCCGCGAACCGTTCCGCGTACGCCGTGGTCGGTGGTGCCGGGGTGGGGCTGGTGAGGCCCACGGACCAGAACTCCGAGGTGCCGGGCACCGCCGTCACGTCGTTGAGGTACGGCGCGGGGGCCGCACCGGCCGGGCCCCGTACGGCGGTCCAGCCCGCGCCCTCCCTGTGGAGGTGGGTGCTGCGGGTCTGGTCGTGGTAGTTCCAGCCGGAGATCCAGGCGGCGCGGCCCTGGGCGTCGCCCGCGATCCCGGTCAGCGCACCGGCCGTGAAGCCGGGGTCCGCGGCCGTCCACGCGGTGCCGTCGAAGTGGCGCAGTACGGGGCTTCCGGGGCGGCCCGGCGGCCCGCCGACACCGGCTTCCGTGCCCACCGCCCAGATGTCGCCGGGGCCCGCGACGTGCAGGTCGCCGATGCTCAGACGCAGACCGCCGATGGTGGGCAGCACCGTCCACGTGCCGTTCCAGCGGGCCGCGAGCCCGGACCAGCCGGAGCCGGTCGGCAGGTCCCCGCACACCCACACCTCGCCCGCCGCGCCCGCGACGACCCGGTACAGGGAGGCGCCCGACCCGGGCAGCGGGTCGAGCCACCGCCAGGTGGTGCCGTCCCCGCACAGCAGCCGGGCCGCGCCGCCCCGGCTGCCGCCCACCCACACCCGCCCGTCGGGGCCGACGGCCACCGAGTGCAGCCGGAGGTCCGGTTCGCCGCTGCCGGGGAACGCGGCCGGCTGCCAGGTGGTGCCGTCCCAGCGCAGCAGGGGGCTCGCGCCCCCGGCGGGCAGCCCGACGCACCACGCCGAGCCGGGGCCGGCGGCCACGTCGCTGAGCCTGCCCGAGTAGTTCAGGTGGGAGAGGTCTGTCTCGGCCCAGCCGCTCCCGTTCCGGTGCACGGCCAGCGCGCGCCCCTGCGAGGGCCCGCTGCGGGCCTGCTCCCCTACGGCCCAGGCCAGTTGGGGCCCGGCGGCGGAGATCCGGCGCAGCTGCGCGGCCGGCGCACCGCCGGGCACCGCCAGGGTCTCCCACTGGGCAGCCCTCGCCCCGGGCACCCGGGCCCGTGCCGTCCCCGTGGTGAGCACCGCACCGGGAACCGCTCCGACCATCGCCGCCAGTAATCGCCTTCTTCGCACCACGGGTCCGCCTTCCGGGGAAACGTCCGCACACAGAGGACACAGAGGAGGGACCACCCTGGACCGCCCGGACGCGGGGACCTAGATACCTGGGTGACAAATTTCGGCGGCCGTGGCCGGGCGGACGGCACAACGCGGGAGCGGCGGGCGCACCGTCACCACAGTTTGTCGATTTCTCCGGGGTGGAGGGCGATGCGGCTGTCCCGGAAGGCGGGTTCCGCCCGGCGGGCGCGGGACGAGAAGAAGGCGGCCAGGGTGACCTTGTCGAAGCCGGGCCGGTCGCTGGGGAACGGGTCGTCCGGGGTCCCGCCGATCAGCACCGCGCCGGGGAGCACCTGCCAGCCCGCGCCCTCGTAGAAGGCCCGCAGCGGGCTGTCGCAGGTGAACAGGCCGAGGTCCAGGTCCCGCGCGGCCATCGCCTCGCGGGCCGCAGCCACCAGACGCCCGCCGTGCCCGTGTCCCCTGCTCTCCTTGCGGGTCGCCACCGTGCTGAGCCCGCCGGCCGCGTACCGCGCGCCCGCGTGGCCGATCTCCTTGACGAGGACGTCCAGGGCCGCCAGCACCGTACCGCCGTCGACGAGCAGCATGGACAGGGGCCGCAGCGCGGGGTCGTGCACGGGGGCTTCGGGCGGTGCTTGCTGTCCGGGCGGGGACGGCCAGGCCTGCTCCTGGATCTCCCGCACCTGCGTGCGCAGGGCGGGCGGGACGGCTTCTTCGGGGAAGGAGAGGATCTGCACGCACCGATTCTCCGCACGGAAGGCGACGGCGCAACGTGTTTCGCCTCCCCGCACGGGGCCGCGGGCACCGGCTGCGGGCGCGCCCCCCTCGACTCCCCCACGGGCTGTGGGCGCGCCAGGCCCTTCGTCAGTGGGCGCCGGGGTGCGCGGGCGGCGGTGGGGACCCGTCCCCGAAGGGGTTGCCGTGCCCGGGGAGCCGTGCGCCGGGCGGCAGGTACCGTACGCGGCCCTGCGGCCCGGTCACCGCGACGAGCCCGGCGGCCTCCAGCTTCGCGGCGTGCTTCGCGCGCCAACGCCGGCTCGCGGCGGTGGCGACGGGCAGCAGGGCCATCAGTACGGCCCAGCCGATCGCCGTCGCGAGCACGGCGGTGGTGCTGCCGCGGAACCGGTAGCCGATGGCCAGGGCCGTCACCGTGAGGAAGAGCGCCATCAGCGCCGCCGCCTGCTCCGGGGTGGTCCGGGTGGCGAGGTCGAACATCATGCGTGCCTTGAGGATCCGGACCTCTTCGGGGGCGTAGGGCGGCAGCGCGGACCCGTCGGCCGCGTCCGGGTAGCGCTCGCGGTTGCGGGCGGCACGGGCGCGGCCTTCCGGGGTGGGGTCCGGCACGATCAACAGCACCATTCCGTGGCCCTGCGGCCCGCCGCCCTGCCGCACGTCCGCGTACTCGTAGCCGAACTGCTGGGCGACGAAGGCGAGTCGGGACAGCTTCTTCCAGGACGTCAGCGTGCTGGAGACCTCGACCGGCCGGCCGCTCTCCATGCTCCGCAGCATCTTCCGTATCTGGCGCCTGCCCATCCGCCGCCCCCGTCTCTCGCGTCCCGACAGTTTTCCATGCGGGGGTCACGCGGCTCCGCCAGGTCGTGCGCTCGTGAGATCCTCCGATCCAAACTGTTGCATCTAGATGGTTACCGATATATCGTTTTGAGTGTCGGTTGATGAAAGCTCGCCCGACGAGCCCCCGGACACCGGCATCCATCCGCATGACACTGATGACATCGAAGGAGTTCGATCATGAACAGCACACAGCGAGACCAAGAGTTCGGCCCCGAGGGATTCCGGCGCTTCCGGGGAGGTCCCGGCGGCCGTGGCGGATTCGATCCCGGCGCGGGCTTCCCCGAGGGCCCCGGACGTCCCGGCGAGCGGCGCGGCAGGGGTCACCATCACGGCATGGGCGGTGGCCCGCGCGGCATGCGGGGCGGTGGCCCTCGCGGCGCCGGTCGCGGCCGGGCACGGCGCGGCGACGTCCGTGCGGCGGCACTGGCCCTGCTGGCCGAGCGCCCGATGCACGGTTACGAGATGATCCAGGAACTGGAGGCCAGGACCGGTGGCGTGTGGCGCCCCAGCCCCGGCTCCCTGTACCCGGCCCTGCAGTTGCTGCAGGACGAGGGCCTGGTCACCGCGGACGACTCCAGCGGCAAGCGGCTGCTGACCCTCACCGAAGCGGGCCGCGAGGCGCGGGCCGCCGCCGGGGACGACGACCGCCCCTGGGAGCAGATCACCGCGGGCGTCCCGCCGGTGCACAAGGTGCTGCGCGACGGGATCGACCAGATCGCGACGGCCGCACGCCAGGTCGCCGAGGTGGGCACGGACGAGGAGAAGGCCAAGGCGGCCCAGATCCTCACCGACACCCGCAAGGCCCTGTACCGGCTGCTCGCCGACAGTGAGTGAGCACGCCCGGCGCATGCCGTCCTGGGAACGTGGGAGTGGGGCCCGGCCGTTGGCCGGGCCCCACTCTCCTGTCCGCTCGCGCACTCCGGAGCCCTAGACCCCGGCTTCACCCGCCCGGCCCGCGCCGAGGGTGCGCCGGAGCCAGCGGGTGCGGGCGTCACGCGCGTTCCGGCTGACCGCTGCCTCCGGGGCGAAGCTGTCGAAGCCGTGGAACGCCCCGGGCCACACGTGCAGTTCGGCCTCTCCGCCCGCCTGCCAGATCGCGTCCGCGTAGGCCACGCACTCGTCCCGCAGAGTCTCGGCGGAACCGACATCGAGGTAGGCCGAAGCCAGCCCCGCCACCCCCGACTCCCCCACCGCCCCCGACAGCTCGGCCGCACGGGCGGGCGCCGCGTAGGGCGGCAGGTCCGCGGCGCCGTACCGGTCGCCCAGGTACGCCTGCCACACCGTGCGTGCGGACGTACGGTCCCAGGTGTCGACGGAGCCCAACTGCCGTACGGAAAAAGTACGGTCGCGGTCGTCGAGCATCGGCGACATCAGCAACTGCCCGACAGGGGTGGGACCGCCCCGGTCGCGGGTGAGCAGGGCGAGTGCCGCGGCGAGGCAGCCCCCGGCGCTCCTGCCGCCGAGGACGATACGGCCGGCGTCGATGCCCAGTTCGCCGGCGTGCCCGGCGGCCCAGACGAGGCCGGAGTAACAGTCCTCCAGCGCCCCCGGATACCGCGTCCGCGGCGACAGCCGGTACGCGACGGAGACGACGGCCATCTCCAGCGGGAGGGCCCAGTCGGCGAGCAACCGGGGCAGCACGGACCACGCGTTGCCCATGACGAGCCCACCGCCGTGCAGGTAGTACAGCAGCGGCAGCGGCCGGGAAACCCCGGCGGGCCGAGCACTGACGAGCGTCACCTCGGGCGCACCCGGCGGCCCCGGCACCCGCACCTCCGCCACCTCGAACCGGCCGCCGTCCCGGAGTTCGTCGACCGTGGGCCGGGGCCGGGTCGCGACGTCCCGTGCCTGCTGTTCGGCGAGGTTCTCAGGGGTGAGCGGGTCGCCGCCCCCGAACCCGGAGGCCGCGAGCGCCGCCGCGAGCTCGGGATCGAACGGCGGCAGCGCACCGCCCCTCACGACAGCCACCCCTCACGGAGAAGCAGACACCGGCCAACGCCCGGCGCCGCCGCCCCTGTTCTCTTCGTCTGCGTGGCGGCACGGAAGCACATCTGCACGAGATCCATGCGCCGCAGTCAACCACCGCCGCACGGCGGGCGGGGTCCCGGTCACCCGTTCCCACCCGCACGCCCCCTGTCAGCTCGCGGCCGCCTGTGCCGTGGTCTCCCAGGGGAAGCCGTCCGGGTCGGTGAAGTCCGCCGCGTCGCCGCCGAGTACGAGCCGGTGGGAGCCGGTGCCCTCGGGGGTGACGCCGACTTCCTTGGCCAGCGCTCGGTGGCGGTAGAGCGCCAGCTTGACCGGGCCGCCGCCGGGCCCCTCGGCCGGTCCGGACTCGAACTCGGCGTACCTGCTGCCGAAGCTCTTCGCGACGGCGAGGCCCTGGGAGACGTAGAACCGCTTGCTCTCGGCGAAGTCCGCGACGCCCAGCAGGAGGACGAACTCGTCGATGCGGCGGGTGGCGGGGCCGGTGTTCTTCTTCGCCGAGGTCGCGAGCTTCCAGATCGCGCCGTCCGGGGCCCGCAGGACGCCGCCGTACCCCCAGAGCGACTTCGTGGCGGGCTTGAGGACGGTGGCTCCGGCGTCGACGGCGCTGGCGATCAGGCTGTCGACGTCGGCCGGCTGGGCCACGGTGAGCGCGAGGGAGAACCCGCGGAAACCGGTGGTCGGCGCTTCGGAGGCGCGCAGCCTCAGCTGCGGGGCGCCGAGTCCGAAGGCAGCGGTGTAGAAGCGGTCGGCGGCTGCGGTGTCGGTCACTTCGAGGGTGACGGATGCGATGTTTGCCATGCCCTCGAAGCTAGTTGCGGGCCGCCTGCCGGTGCTTCTCGAATCCTGATCGGTCGCACGCCCCCCTTGCCCGAGCACGGGATCCCTAAGTGGTTTGGTGATTTGCCTAATGGATTTAGGTGTGTGCATGGTTGGTGATGGCAGGAGCGGGCGGCGATGCGGAGGACGGTCATGGCGACACGGGCGGGACTGACCACGGAGCGCCTGGTGCGTGCGGGTGCGGAGCTGGCCGACGAGGTCGGCTTCGAGCACGCGACGCCCGCCGCCCTCGCACGGCGGGTCGGCGTCAGGACCGCGAGCCTGTACTCGCACGTCAAGAACGCCCACGACCTCAAGACCAGGATCGCGCTGCTCGCCCTTGAGGAGCTAGCCGACCTGGTGTCCGCCGCGATGGCCGGGCGGGCCGGCAAGGACGCCCTCGCCGCCTACGCGAACGTCTACCGCGACTACGCCCGCAAGCACCCGGGCCGCTTCGCCGCGGCGCAGTTCCGCCTCGACCCGGAGGCGGCGGCCGTCAGCGCCGGTGGGCGGCACGCGGCGATGATGCGGGCCATCCTGCGCGCGTACGACCTCGCGGAACCCCACGAGACGCACGCGGTGCGGCTGCTGGGCAGCGTCTTCAGCGGCTACGTCGGTCTGGAGATGGCGGGCGGCTTCAGCCACAGTGCGCCCGCCTCGCAGGAGACCTGGACCGAGATCCTCGACGCGCTCGACACACTGCTGCGGACCTGGCCCACCGCCTCCCGGCCCGGCTGAACCGGTTCGGCCGGGCCGGGAGACGGTGGGCCGGGCGGCCGTGGGCCGGGCGGCCGTGGGCCGGGAAGCGGTGGGCCGAGCGGCCGTGGGCCGGGCCCGGCTGCGGCTCCGTCCCGACGGACCGGTCGACCGATCGGTCCGTCCGCGCCGCTGGGCCCCCGCGCCGCTCGACCCCGGCCCGTGCCGCCTGCGCCGTTCGCGTGGGCCGACCCCGTACCCGTACCCCCTGGAAGAGACCCGCGAGATGCACACCGAACACGACTGGACCACCACCCCCGTCACCGCCGACCTGCTGCGCGGTGCCCTCGATCTGGAGCACACCGGGCGCGGCGTGCTGCCGCACCGGCTGCCCGCGGCGGCGCGGGCGCAGATCCCCGACGGCCAGCTGGCCATGGCGGAGTCGCAGCCCTCGGGCGTGCGGCTGGTCTTCCGCACCCGGGCGACCGACGTCGAACTGGACGTCGTGGCCACCAAGCGCGTCTACGCGGGCGTGCCGCCCCGGCCGGACGGGGTGTACGAACTCCTCGTCGACGGGCGGCCGATGGGCCGGGCCGTCGCGACGGAGGGCGACACGCTCACCATCGACATGGCCGCCGGAACCATGGAGCCCCGGCCCGGCCCCGTGGCGACCCTGCGCTTCGACGGGCTGCCCGGCGACGAGAAGGACGTCGAGATCTGGCTGCCGCACGACGAGACCACACAGCTGGTCGCCCTGCGCACCAACGCGCCCGTCGGTGCGACGCCGTCCGGCGGGCGCAAGGTCTGGCTGCACCACGGAAGTTCGATCAGCCACGGGTCCAACGCCACCACCCCGACGGGGACCTGGCCCGCCGTGGCCGCCGCTCTCGGCGGGGTGGAGCTGGTCAACCTGGGGTTCGGCGGCGGTGCGCTGCTCGACCCGTTCACCGCCCGCGCCATGCGCGACACCCCGGCCGACCTGATCAGCGTCAAGATCGGCATCAACATCGTCAACGCCGATCTGATGCGGCTGCGCGCGTTCGGCCCGGCCGTCCACGGGTTCCTGGACACCGTCCGCGAGGGGCACCCCACCGCCCCGCTGCTGGTCGTCTCGCCGCTCCTCTGCCCCATCCACGAGACCACGCCGGGCCCCTGCGCCGTGGACCCCGCGTCGCTGGGCGGCGGGCAGGTCCGGTTCGTGGCCACCGGCGACCCCGCGGAGACCGCCGCGGGCAAGCTGACCCTCACCGTGATCCGCGACGAACTGGCCCGGATCGTCAAGGAGCGCGCCGCCACCGACCCGAACCTGCACCACCTGAACGGCCTGGACCTCTACGGCGAGGCGGACCACGCCGAACTGCCGCTGCCCGACTCCCTGCACCCGGACGCCGCCACCCACCGGCGGATCGGTGAGCGCTTCGCGGAACTCGCCTTCACCGGGGGCCCGTTCGGCACGAAGGAGTCCTGAGAGAGGACTCCTGGGGGAGCTGTGCCGGGTGGGCGGGGCACGGCGCCGGTGCCGCACTGCCCCCGCCGCATTACCCCCGGGGTAATCGACCTTCCGCAGCTCCCTGGGCAGGATCGGAACCACCGGCGGAACACCCGCCGGGAGACATCCGCCGGGATCCGCCACCGGACACCGGTCACCGCTGTGAGGAGCACACCATGTCCGCCAAGTCCCCGGCACAGCAGCCCAGTTCGACCACCGCCGCGACGGTCGCCGAGGAGACCCGGGCGGTCGTGCAGGAGTTCCTGACCGCCCGGCTCGCCGGGGACACCGAGCGGCTCGTCGAGCTGTTCGCCGACAAGGTCGACTGGCTGCTCGCCGAGAACCCGGGCGTGCCGTGGATCAGGCCGCGGTCCACCGGCGCCGAGTGCGCGGCCCAGTTCACCGATCTGGCGCAGTACACGGTGGCCGAGGACTCACGCGCCTCCCTCGACGCCTTCCTCGTCGACGGCACCGACGCGGTACTGATGGGCCGCCTGTCGGGGACCGTACGTGCGACGGGGAAGTCCTTCGAGGGCCCGTTCGCACTGCGCCTCACCGTCGAGGAGGGCCGGATCGTCCGGCACCACCTGTACGAGAACAGTCTGTCGATCGCCGAGGCTTGCGCTCCGTAGCGACCGGCACCGGCACCGGCACCTGCTCCCGGCGTCCGGGACGTGCGGGCAGCAGGAGCGCGGGGAGTACGGCGAGGGCCGCGCAGCCCGCCAGGAGCAGGAAGGCGGCGCCCACCGAGGGTCCGGAGGGCGCCGCTGCCACCGCGGCGGCGGGCACCCCGGCCGTACCGGCGGCGAGGGCGATACCGAGGGCCGGGCCGATGTTCATGGCGGTCTGCTTGAGCCCGCCGACCACTCCCGCGTACCCGGCGGGCGCGTCGCCGACGACGGTCCCGGTGGCGGTGACCATCACGGTGGCGAAGCCCGCCCCCAGCACGGCGAAGGTCACGCCGGGGAACACCCACGGGGTCCCCGGACCGAGTCCGGTCAGCCCGGCGATGCCGAGGGAGACCAGGACGGTCCCGGCGAGTGCGGTGGCGCGCGGGCCGAACCTGCGTACCGCGACACCCGCGACGGGTGCCCCCACGACCATCAGCACGGTCATCGGCAGCACGCGCAGCCCGGTCGCGAGGGGGTCGAGGCGCATGACGGACTGGAGCTGGAAGGTCGCCGTGAACAGCGCGCCGAACAGTCCCGCAGCCGTGACCAGCAGCATCGCCATGGAAGCCGTCACCGGCACGCACCGGGACACCGCGCGCGGCACGATCGGCTCCTCGGTCCGCCGTTCGTGCAAGACGAGTACGGCGGCCAGGCCGGCGACGGCCAGGAACCCGAGCAGGGTGGGGGCCGCACTCCAGCCCTGTTCGGGCACCCCGGTCAGGGTGTGCACCAGAACCGCGAGCGCACCCGCGAGAAGGGCCGCACCGCCGAGGTCGAGACGGTGCCCCGGCACCAACGCGGCTCCCTCGGCGGCAGTTCGGACGTGCGCCGCCTCGGCAGACGGCACCGGCGCCCGGCTTCCCGGGAGCACGGGCCGACCGCGCTCGGCACCCCCACCGGGCCGGACAGGACCACCGGACCGGACAGGACCGGCGGGCCCGGCACGTCCCGCCGCCCCGACCGCGAGCGTGAACGCCGCGATCACCAGTGCCATCGGCACATTGATCCAGAACACGGCCTGCCAGCCCAGCTGGACGACCAGCACTCCCCCGATCACCGGCCCCGCCCCCGCCGCGACCGCGATGGCGCTGGTACGGACGGCCACCGGCGTGCCGAGCCGGTCCGGCGGCCAGGTCAGCCGCAGCAGCGCGAGCGTCGCCGGCTGGAGCAGCGCCCCGCACACCCCTTGCAGCACCCGCAGCCCGATCACCCAGCCGATCGACGGCGCGAGCGCGATCCCGGCCGACGCCGCCCCGAAGCCGAGCACTCCGCCGCAGAGCAGCCGTACGTGTCCGTACCGGTCGCCGAGGCGGCCGGCGACGACGAGGAGCGCGGCGACCGCGAGCAGATAGCCGGTGCTGGTCCACTGCACCTGGGCCATGCTCGCGCCGAGCCCGCGTTGGAGGGCGGGCTGTGCCACCAGCAGGACGGTGCCGTCGAGCGCGACGAGCATCGCCCCGCCCGCACTGGCGAGCAGAGCGAGGTGCCGCCCGGGGCCCGGCCGGGAGACCGCACCGGACGGCCCCGCGGGCGCGCTCACTCGGCCACCGGGCCCAGATGGGCGTCCAGCGCGGCCGTGACCAGTTGGTCGAGCGGCGCACCGGTCCGGGGCCCGTCCGTGGCCGCCGCGTCGCCGAGTACGAGCGGCAGGCTCTCGCCGAGCCACAGCTGTGCGATGCCGTGCAGATTCGCCCACAGGGCCGCCGCCGTCACCTGCGCCGACGGGAGGCCGGGGGGCGCGCCCCGCTCCGCCCGGCTCCGGGCGACCAGTTCGACGATGCGCCCGAAGAGCGGCAGGGTCGACTCGCGCAGCCGCCGCTCACCGGAACCGTGCTGCTCGCTGTCCAGCAGATCGTGCCGGAACATCAGCTCGAACATGCCCCGGTTCTCCCGCGCGTAGGAGACGTACTCCCGCGCGAGGGCGGCCAGTTGACCCCGCGCCGCACCCGGGCCCGTGGCTCCGGACGCCGCGGCGGCGAACCGCTTCCCGAGGTCCTGGAATCCGCGCCCGGCGATCGCCGAGAGCAGGGCGTGGTGGGTGGGGAAGTACCGGCGCGGCGCACCGTGGGACACCCCGGCCCGGCGGGCGATCTCCCGCAGCCCGAGCGCGGCGGAACCCTCGGCTGTCACCAGTTCCACTCCGACGTCGACCAGGTGGTCGCGGAGTGACTTGTCACTGTTCATAGACACTGTCTACCAGTCGCTAGTAGACAGTGTCTACCAAGCGCGCTCCTGCACCCTTCCCTATGAAAAGAGCCCGGCGCGTGCGGGGCAGTCCCCCACACGGGCCGGGCGGTTCAGGTGGTGAGCCGTGCAACGAGCCGGACGAACGGCTCACGGCTCACGGCTCACTGCTCACTGCTCACGGGCTACGGAAGGCCGTGGACGTGCGGGCCGACCGCGTTCGACCAGGCGTTGCCCGCGGTGGCGTCCCAGTTGGTCGACCAGGTCATCGCGCCACGCAGCGCCGGGTAGGTCTTGGCCGGCTTGTAGTTGCCGCAGCCGGTGCCCTTGGTGAGGCAGTCGAGGGCGTTGTTGACGATGGACGGGGAGACGTAGCCGCTGCCCGCGCCCCGCGTCGACGCCGGGACGCCGAGGCCGACCTGGGAGGCGTCGAGACCGCCTTCGAGCTGGATGCAGGCGAGTGCGGTGAGGAAGTCGACCGAGCCCTGGCTGTAGACCTTGCCGTCGCAGCCCAGCATCGAACCGCTGTTGTAGTACTGCATGTTGACGACCGTGAGGATGTCCTTCACGGCGAGCGCGGTCTTGAAGTACTCGGTGCCGGTGGACTGCATGTCGATGGTCTGCGGGGCCATGGTGAGGACCATGTTCGCGCCCGCCTTGGCCGACAGCTGGCGCAGGGCCTTGGTCAGGTAGGTGGAGTTGACGCCGTGTTCGAGGTCGATGTCGACGCCGTTGAAGCCGTACTCCTGCATCAGCGTGTAGGCGCTGTTGGCGAAGGCGGTCGCGGAGGCGTCGCTGTTGATGGTGACGTTGCCCTTCTCGCCGCCCACCGAGATGATCACCGACTTGCCGGCCGCCTTCTTCGCGGCGATGTCCGCCTTGAAGTCGGCGACATTGGTGTAGCCCACTGCCGGGTCGAGGTTGAAGACGATCTGGCCGGGCGTGGTGGTGGAGTCGGCGAAGGACACCGCGATGATGTCGTACTGGGCCTGGACGTCACGGAGCTTCTGGACGGTGGCGCCGTTGTTGAAGTTCTGCCAGTAGCCGGTCAGGGCGTGCTTGGGGACGTTCGGGTTCGGGCCGGGCCCGGTGCCGCCCTTCGACGTACGCCCGCTGACGACCGCGGACTTGGCGGACTCGCCGGCCGCGTTCGCCGCCGCGATCTGGAAGTCGTACGAGGTGTCGGCGCTGAGCCCGGTGACGCTCGTCGAGGTGCCGGGCACCGACTGCACCTTCGTACCCCCCTGGTAGACGTTGTACGAGGTGGCGCCGGAGACGCCGGACCAGGAAAGGGCCAGGGAGGAGGGGGTGGGCGAGCCGACGGTGAGACCGGCCGGGGTGGCCGGGATGCCGGGCTCGGGGTCGGTGCCGCCGCCACCGTCGGGGCCGAAGACGGAGACGTCGTCGACGAAGTAGGCGGCCTGGCCGTACCAGCCGTGGGTGTAGACGGTGACGGACTTGGTGTTCGGGCCCGCCTTGAAGGTGGTGGTCAGCTGCTTCCACTCGGTGGAGCCCGGCGACCAGGTCGACACGTCGGTGGTGCCGGTGCCACTCGCGCCGAGGTAGGCGTAACCGCCCTGGGTCCAGGCGGACAGCGTGTAAGTGGCACCGGGCTTGACGGCGACGGACTGCGAACAGCGGGCGTTGTCCTGCCCGGCCGGGGTCGCCTTGAGGGCGGCGGCACCGCCGTGGGTCGGGGTGCTGACGGAAGTACCGGCGGTACAGGTCCAGTTGGCGAGCCCGGACTCGAACCCTGCGTTCTTGGCGACGTTGAGGTCGGCGGCCTGCGCGGCGGGCGCGGTGGTGATGCCGACGGCGACGAGCGCGGCGGCCGTCAGGGCGGCGGAGACGACGGCGCGGCGTCTTGCGGGAGGTTGCTGGCGGTCCACGTGGAGCCTCCGGGGAGAGAGGTGTGGGGGAGGGGACGGGGATACGGTGGCCACCGTTGGTGCAGCAATCTGGTCCAGACCATTCAGGTTGTCAAGACCTCTGACGGAGATGGGGATTCGGGCTTCGCGGCGCCGGACCGCGCGGAACCCGCCGGTCGCGGCCTCGGTGCGACGAGCACCGCTGCCCGAAGCGCCCCGATGGCGAGCACCCGCCGAGCCGGTCCCGGCGACGACTCTCCTGTCCCCCGTACGAAGTCATGCAGAACCGATCCTCCACGCCGCGAACCGGCCCTCGGTACAAAGGCAGCACGACCCGACCGCATCCACGGCACTCACGGCACTCACGGCACCGCAACTAGACCCGACGGCTCGACCGCACGACCGCACGACGGCCCAACGGCCCGATCCGCAGGACTGCTCGACTCGACGACCGCCACCCCACCGATCCACCGACCTGCCGCCCCACCGATCCGCCGCCTCACCGCCTCACCACCCCACCGAAAGGCCACCCCTCATGACCGAACCGCACCCACGACGGCCACCGGCCCGCCCCGGCATCCCGCCGGACGGCATCACCTGATCCGCCGCGGACTTTTACGGCGCGGCAGGTCGGGGCAGTACCGCTGTGACCGCCGCACCGGCCGCCCGCAGGGCCTTCGCGTCCGGACGCACCCCGGCCGGGCGCCGATCGCCGCGGTTCGCACGCCCCGCGCGAACCCCGCGACACCGCTCATGGCCGCGACGCTTGACAAGTGATCATGCTCCTGACAGGAGTATCCCCAGCACTCGTACGACCCGACCGGCACCACACCCCGAAGGGGGCGATCAGGGCATGACCAAGCCCGAGAACACGGGATACGACTACGACGTCGTGATCAGCGGCGCCAGCCTCGCCGGCAGCGCCGCCGCGACCCTGCTCGCCCGGCGCGGGGTCCGCGTCGCCCTGCTGGAGCGCCACTCGGCCCCCGAGACGTACAAGGTGCTGTGCACCCACTCCCTCCAGGCCTGCGCCTACCCGGTGCTGGACGAACTGGGCCTGGTCGCGGACATCGAGAAGTCCGGGGCCGTGCACAACCAGGCGCGCTGGTACACCCGTTGGGGGTGGATCGAGCCCCGGGCCGCTCCGACGGGCCCGGCACTTCCGTTCGGGTACAACATCCGGCGCAGCACCCTGGACCCGCTGATCAGATCACGTGCCGCGGAGACCCCCGGGGTCGATCTGCTGCTGGGCCACCAGGTGACCGGGCTGATCGAGGAGGGCGGACGCGCCGTCGGGGTGACCGCGTCGACACCGCGGGGGGAGCGCAGGATCCGGGCCCGGCTGGTGGTGGGTGCCGACGGGAAGGACTCGGCGGTGGCGAAGTTCGCCAAGGTGCCGGTGCGGGAGAGCGAGAACACCCGGTTCGCCTATCTCGCGCACTTCCGCAACCTGCCGCTGCCCGGCGGGATGAGCCACACCTGGTTCCTCGAACCCGACATGGCCTACGCGTTCGTGAACGACGACGGGGTGACGGTCGTGGCGGTGCTCCCGGACAAGCGGCGGCTGCCCGCGTTCCGGGAGGATCTGGAGGGCAGCTTCCTGGAGTTCGTCCGCGCCCTCCCCGAGGCACCGCCGATCGACTCGGCCGAGCGCACCACGAAGATCATCGGCACCGTCAACTACCCGCTGCTCAGCCGGGAGCCGACCGCGCCCGGCGTGGCGCTGATCGGCGATGCCGCGCTGACCGGCGACCCGCTGTGGGGCGTGGGCTGCGGGTGGGCCCTGGAGACCGCGAAGTGGCTGGCCGAGGCGGTCGCGCCGGCCGCGGCGGGCCGGGGCGACCTGGACAGGGCGCTGGAGCTGTACGCGCGCAGGCACCGGCGCAGGCTGCGCGGCCACCAACTGCTGGCCGCCGACTTCGCGAAGGCCCGGCCCTTCAACCCCATGGAGCAGCTGGTGTTCGCGGCCGCGGCACGCGACGCGGCGATGGCGCGGCACATGTACCGCTTCGCGTCCCGGCTGATCGGTCCCCGGCGCTTCCTGAACCCCGCCGCGCTGGCCAGGGCCGCCGCCGTCAACATCAGGTACCACCGGATCGCGTCCCGCACCGCGCGCAGGCCGCACAAGGTGGCCTGACCGGAGCCGCGGCCCCGGGCGGCACGGGGTCGCGGCACCGGTCGTCGGCCGCGACGTGATGCACGGAGCCGCGTTCCGCCGGGCCGCGTGTCGGCGGGGTGTGATGGGATCCCCGCATGACGAACTGGTCGCACCTCACGCACGCGTACGGCTCGGCGGCGGACATACCCGCGCGGCTGGACGCGCTCGCCTCCGAACCAAGCTCCGCGCGGTGGAGCGACCTGTGGTCGGCGCTGTGCCACCAGGGCAGCGTCTACCCTGCCAGTTTCGCGGCACTGCCCTGGCTGGCCGCCACGGCGGGCAGCGACGACCGCAAGCAGTCCTCGAACGCGCTCTGTCTGGCGGGCGCGATCGTCGCCGGGGCCGACCAGCCGCACGGTGCGGGTGATGTCCGCGCGGAGCACGCGGCGGTGATCGCGGAACTGCTGGACTTGGCGAACGCGAACCTGCGGACGGCCACCGACCGGACCGACTACCTCTACCTCCTGGAAGCGGTGCTGCACTTCGAGGGCACGGTCGACCGGGCCGAGGACCTGGCGCACGGGCTGGTGGGCGAGGAGCTGGAACTCGCCTGCCCCAAGTGCGGGACGATGCTGTTCCTGGTGCTGGGCGAGCGCGGCTGTTTCTCCTGTGCGGAGGACTACGCGCTGTCGGACACCGATGTGGAGTCGCTGCCCCTGCGCCCGGCGGCACCCTCGGAACTGGATGCCACCGGACGGCGCCTGTACGAACTCGCGCTGGGGGACGACTGGCCGGACATCGCACGTGCGCTGACGTACGTCTTCGGCGCGGCCGGCTGCCCGGAGTGCGACGAGGGGTTCGCGGTGGCAACCGCGCTCGCCCAGCGCTGAACCTGCCCGCGCAGGCGGCGGAGGAGTCCTACCTGCGTCCGCCGAACTCCCAGTCGTGCACCTCGATCGCCGCGTACCGGTCCGCGCTGAGGACCGCGCGCGCGGCGGCCTCGTCCGGGGCCCGCAGCAGCGCCGCCGTGCCCAGCCACGTACCGCCGTCGTCGGACAGCAGCGGTCCGTAGGCGATCAGGTCGTCCCGTACGGCGTCCGGTATCCCGGCGTCGGCGGGTTCTCCCGAGCCGAGGCCCAGCACCAGGTAGCGGTTGCCGCCGGACGACCCGCCGGGGAACTCCCACATGGTGCGGCCCAGGAGGTTGCGCCAGCGGCGCAGCAGCACGTCCCGGTACACGCCCGCCTGCTGGTTGGGCTCGTCGAAGGCGAACGCGCGGGCGGCGGCCGGGTCGGGGAGGTCGACGATGTGCACGCTGCCGGAGCAGGTCTCGCCGTCGGGGGCGAAGGTGGGACCGCGCGCGATCAGCTTCTTGTCGTAGCGGTCCATGTAGGACCAGTGGGCTTCGGCCAGCTCCTCGCGCAGGGGCATCGAGCCGGGGCGGTCGCGGTGGAGGACGAGGAATTCCATGATCGGACCCTCTCCCGGGGGCGGGGCGGCTGTCGAGCCCTTTCGGCGCGGCTCCCGCAGGCCCGCTCCGGCGGGGCCGGCTCGTCCGGCGCGGCCGGCCCGCGTCCGGCGCCCTGCCCGGCACAGCATCTCTAAACCTCGACTTCAGGGTTACTCTTCGTTTTCCCGGCCGTCCGGCGCACGGCTTCCGGGCCCCGGTTCCCCGCCCTTTCCGTGCCCGCAGGCCTCTGGGAAACGCAGGTCCCCCGCGCTACCCTCCGCCGCATGATTTCCACGGTTGTCTGGGGAACAGGCAATGTGGGACGCGCGGCGATCCGTGCCGTCGACGCCCATCCGGAGCTCGATCTGACGTCCGTACTGGTCCACAGCCCCGGCAAGGTCGGCCGTGACGCCGCCTCGCTCGCCGGGCTCGACGGCGAGCTGGGAGTGCTCGCCACCGACGACATCGACGCGGTGCTCGGCGCGGGCCCGCGTGCGGTGGTCTACGCCGCGTCCGGGGACATCCGCCCCGACGAGGCGCTCGCGGACGTCGCGCGGGCGCTGCGTGCCGGGGCAGTGGTGGTGACCCCCGCGCTCTACGCCCTCTACGACCAGCGCAGCGCCCCGCCCGAACTGCGCGAACCGCTCCTCGACGCGGCCCGGGAGGGCGGCGGTTCGCTCTTCGTGTCCGGCATCGACCCCGGCTGGGGCAACGACTCGCTGCCGCTGCTGCTGAGCGGCCTGGGCAGCGTGGTCGACTCGATCCGCTGCCAGGAGGTCTTCGACTACTCGACGTACGACCAGCCGGGCGCGGTGCGCGACCTCATCGGCATGGGCCATCCCCTGGAGTACCAGCCGCTGATGCTCGCCGAGACCGTCCCGACGATGGTGTGGGGCGGGCAGCTGCGGCTGATGGCGCGGGCGCTGGGGGTCGAGCTGGACGAGATCCGCGAGACCATGGCGCGCCGCCCGCTGGAGAGCACGGTGCACACGCGCACGATGGGCGAGTTCGCGGCTGGCACGCAGGGCGCCGTCCGGTTCGAGGTGCAGGGGATCGTCGGCGGCGAGCCGCGCCTGGTCATCGAGCACATCACCCGCATCCACCCGTCCTGCGCACCGGACTGGCCGCAGCCCCCGGACGGGGCCGGGGCGCACCGGGTGATCGTCGAGGGCCGGCCGCGCATCGAACTCACCCTGACCGCCGACGACGAGGACGAGAACCGCTCGGCGGGCGGCAACGCCGTCGCCGTGGGCCGGCTGGTCAACGCGATCGACTGGCTCGTCGAGGCGAAGCCGGGGCTGTACGACGCACTGGACGTCCCCGTCCGGCCGGCCTTCGGCAGGCTCGGCGCCGGACGGGCGGCTGCGGGACGCGGCGTGGCGGAGCCCGCCGAAAGGACCCGTACCGGCGGAAGCGGCGGCAAGGACGCGGGCGACAGCAGGAGCGACGGAGAAGGCGGAGGCGTGTGATGCACATCGACATCCCCGAGGACAAGGAACCCATCGGTTACGTGTGGGGCGAACTGGTGCCCGGCATCGGCCCCGCCGCCGCGGACCTCTCGCTCGCGGTGTACGCGCACACGACGCTCGGCCTGCGCGAGTTCGAGGCGGCCCGGCTGCGGATCGCCCAGATCAACGGGTGCCTGTTCTGTCTGGACTGGCGCACCGACCGGGACGGCGAGAAGGTCGAGGACGGCTTCGCGGACGCGGTGGCCGAGTGGCGGACTGCCGAGGCGTTCGACGTCCGCACCCGGCTGGCCGCCGAGTACGCGGAGCGGTACGCGCTCGACCACCACGGCATCGACGAGGAGTTCTGGACCCGGATGTACCGGAGCTACGACCAGCGGGAGGTGGTCGAGCTGACGATGTGCCTGGGGTCGTGGCTGGCGTTCGGGCGGCTGAACCGGGTGCTGGGGCTCGACACGGTCTGCGTGCTGCCCGGCCACTGACGGTACGTCGGCCCGGTCCGACAAATTCGCTGTTCCGCACACCCGTCCGCACGGAAGAATGGGGGAACTGAAACCAGGAGTAAACCCATGATTCCGCCCCGAATGGCTCTCGACACCCTCTTCTCCGCCGCCGACCTCGCGAAGGCGGTCGAGACCGGACTGCTCACGCGCAGGACGCACCCCTCGCTGCCGCTGTCCATCTACGCGTACACCCGCTCCTGCCAGTTCGAGCAGGCGTGGTCGGACGTGACCCTGCGGTGCCGGGGGCTGGTGGTCGACGACGAACGCGGGGACGTGGTGGCGCTGCCGCTGCCGAAGTTCTTCAACGTGGCGGAGCACGCGGCGGACCGCCCCTACGCGCCCGCGCTGCCGGACGAGCCGTTCGAGGTGTACGACAAGATCGACGGGAGCCTCGGCATCGTCTTCCACTACGCGGGCCGCTGGCACGTGGCGTCGAAGGGCTCCTTCACCAGCGAGCAGGCGACCTGGGCGCAGCGCCGCCTCGACGCGCGCGACACCGGTGCGCTCGTGCCGGGGACCACGTACCTGGCGGAGATCCTCTACCCGGAGAACCGGATCGTCGTCGACTACGGCGACCGGCGCGACCTGGTGCTGCTCGCCGCTTTCGCGGCGGACGGCGCGGAGGTGCCGCTGGCCGAGGCCGCGCGGGCGTGGGCCGCGGTCGGTTCCGTGGTACGGGTGTGGCCGGCGATGGAGCTGGCCGAACTGCTCGCCCTGACCGGGTCGAACACGCTCATCGGGGGCGCGCCCGCGACCGGCACCGACGCCGAGGGCTTCGTGCTGCGCTTCGCGTCCGGGGTCCGGGCGAAGGCCAAGATCGCCGAGTACGTACGGCTGCACAAGGTGCTGACCGGGGTCACCGTGCGGGACATCTGGACGCGGTACGGGATCCAGCGGTTCGCCGACGCGGGACACCCCGCCAAGCAGATCGCCCAGGCGGTCGCCTGCTCCCCCGCCGAGGCCGCCGCGGGCCGTCCGCTGGACGACCTGCTGGAGCAGGTGCCCGACGAGTTCGACGCGTGGGTGCGGAGCGTGGTCGCGGGGCTGGAGGGGGCCGCGGCGGACCGGGAGCGGGAGATCGACGCGGCGTATGCGACGATCGCCGGGCTCGGGGGCGACCGGGCCGCGTTCGCCCGTGCCGCGCAGCGGCTGACGGACCGCGAACTGCGGTCCGCGATGTTCCTGCGGCTGGAGGGGCGGCCGACCGATCTCATGGTCTGGCGGTCCCTGAAGCCGGTGGCCGCCGACCCGTTCAAGACCGATGAGGACAGCTGAACCATGTCTGTATCCGACACCCGCACCGACGCCGGTGCCGCTCCCGCCGGCACCACGGCTGCCGCCGACGCGGCGGCGACTCCCGCCCCCCTGCCCACCGTCCATGTGATGACCGGCCTGCCCGCCTCCGGCAAGACCACCGCGGCACGCCAGCTGCAGGCCGAGTCCGGTGGGCGGATGCGCCGGGTGAACCTCGACGACCTGCGGGCGATGCTCGACATCCCGGCGCGGGAGGACGAGGAGCGCACCCGTTCGTTCGCCCACGAGCAGACCGTCCTCGCGGTGCAGGACGCGGCGGTGCGGGCCGCCGTGGACGGCGGGTTCGACGTGGTCGTCGACAACACCCACCTCACCCCGCACATCCCCAAGCGCCTCAAGGCCGCCGTCGCGGGACAGGCGGTGTTCGTGGTGCACGACTTCACGGACGTGGCCGTGGCGGAGTGCGTACGGCGGGACGCCGCGCGGGAGCGGCCGGTCGGCGAGGAGATCATCCGCATCCTGGCGGACAAGCACGCGAAGGCCACGAAGGGCGGCTGGCGGCTCACCGGGGAATGGCTCAACGACCAGCCGCCGGTGGCGCCCTACGTCGCCGACCCGGCGCTGCCCTCCGCGGTGATGTGCGACATCGACGGCACGCTGGCGCTGACCGGCGACCGGGGTCCGTACGACTTCTCGCGCTGCGGGCTCGACGTCCTCAACCCGTCGGTGCGCGACGCGCTGCACGCCTTCCGGGGCACGCACGGTGACGTCCTGGTGCTGCTGTCCGGCCGCAGCGAGGACTTCCGGGCGCAGACCGAGGAGTGGCTCGCCCGGCACGAGGTGCCGTACGACGAGCTGTGGATGCGGCCCTCGGGCGACCAGCGGCGGGACGACGTCGTGAAGGCCGAGCTGTTCGACGCGCACGTGCGCGACCGGTTCGCCGTCCGGGTCTCGCTGGACGACCGGGACCGTGTGGTGGAGCTGTGGCGGCGCATGGGCCTGCCGACGTGGCAGGTGAACTACGGGGCCTTCTGAGGGCTCCGGGGTCCGGCCGGACGTGCGGTCCGGCCGGACGTTCCCGCAGGCAGGACGTTCCCGCCGGCCGGCGCCGGCCCGTCACTGCTGTGCGCCGCTGCCGGTCGGTCCGGCTGCCGGGCCGCCGCGCGCCGGTCGAGGACGCGCAGCGCGGTCCGGCCCCAGCGGATGTTCTCGCGCTCGAAGGCCATGCCGCGCTGGAGCGTGAGGTACGGGCCGACGCGCTCGGACTCGGCGAAGTACCGGTCCTCGGTGCGGCCGTCGAGCAGCTTGTCCCGCAGCCGTTCGTAGCGGGCGAGCTTGGCCTTGGCCCAGTCGATCCGTTCGGCGACCGCGACGCGCACCGCCTCGGCGTCGCCGGCGTCCACGCTCTGCACCTTGACCAGGAGTTCGTCGCGGATGGAGCTGGGGCGCCCCGGGGGCTCGGCGGTGTACTCGTGCACGGCGGCCAGGCCCGCCCCGGTGAGGGAGAACAGGCGCTTGTTGGGGCGCCGCTCCTGCCGCACCACACGGGCGGCGATCAGCCCGTCGGCCTCCATGCGCTCCAGCTCGCGGTAGAGCTGCTGGGGTGTGGCGGTCCAGAAGTTGGCGACCGAGGCGTCGAAACCCTTCGCCAGGTCGTACCCCGAGGCCTCGCCTTCCAGGAGGGCCGCCATCACGGCGTTGCGCAGTGCCATTGCGGCACCGTAGCACCTTGCCACCTAGTCAAAAAGGTGACTACTCCTCCCCCGCCGGAACAGCTCTGGACATCCCCCTGCCGAGGGTCGATACTCACCGACGCACCTACTCAACTAATTGACTATCCCAGGAGCCCGCCGTGAACCCTTTCCGCAAGGCCGTCGAGGACCGCGACGAGGAGGCGCTCGCCGCCGTGCTGGCCGACGACGTCGTGTTCACCAGCCCCGTCGTGTTCAGGCCCTACCCGGGCAAGGCCATCACCGCGGCGGTGCTGCGGGGCGCGATGCGCGTCTTCGAGGACTTCCGCTACGTCCGTGAGATCGCCGACGCCGGGGGCCGCGACCACGCCCTGGTCTTCGCCGCCACCGTCGCGGGCAAGCAGGTGGAGGGCTGCGACTTCCTGCACTTCGACGCGGACGGCAAGGTCGACGCCCTGACGGTCATGGTCCGCCCGCTGAGCGCGGCCCAGGCGCTGTCCGAGGCGATGGGCGCCCAGTTCGACCGGATCGCGGCGGAGGCGGCGGCCGAGGAGAAGGCGGCACGGGGCTGAGTCCGGGGCGCGCGCCGTGCTGGGCGCGCGCCCCGGTACGGCCGCGTGCCTTACGGCGCCATCTCGTAGGCACCCGAGAGCGCCTCGACCCGCTCCCACACGCGGGCCGAGCGGGCCTCGTCCACGGCCGGGCGGCGGACGGCGCCCAGCGCCCAGGTCTGCTGCCGCTCAGTGGCGGAGTCCTTGCCGTACAGCTCCACGGCGTGCGCGGAGAAGTCCCGTACGAGTACGGCGAACAGCTCGTCCAGGACGTCCTCGTCGAGGCCGGTCAGGCGGGCCTGCTCCAGGATGAGCTGGCCGTGCACGACCAGCGCGAAGAGCTGGCCGACGGCGAGGAGGAGGTCGAGGTCCTTGCTCTGCTCGGCGTCGGGGGCGGCGGTCGTCACGAACTCGCAGAGCGCGTCGGCCTGTTCGCGCAGCACGGCCACGTTGGGGAGGCTCGCGTACGCGTCGAACGCGGGCCGCCAGTCGTGGAAGCGGACCGAGCCGAGGCCGCGCGCCGGTCCCTGCCGGAAGAGGAAGTCGTCGTCGGCCGCGTCCAGGCGGGTCGGGACGGGCTCGTACGGCGCCGGGTCCAGGAGGTGGTTCTTCAGGAACTTCAGGATCAGGGCGAGGTTCACGTGGACCGTGCCCTCCAGCTTCGGCAGGCCGCGGATCTCGACGGCGGCCTGGGCGAAGTAGTTGTCCTTCTCGAAGCCCTTGGCGGCGATGACGTCCCACATGAGGTCGATGACCTTCTCGCCCTCGGTGGTCACCTTCATCTTCGTCATCGGGTTGAAGAGGAGGTAGCGGCGGTCGTCGGGGCCCGCGGTGCGGAAGTAGTCGACGGCGCGGTCGCTGAAGAGCTTCATGCCGACGAGGCGCACGTACGCGTCGGTCAGCTCGCGCCGCACGTGCGGGAAGGCGGTGACGGGACGCCCGTAGAGGATGCGGTTGCTCGCGTGGGTGACGGCCTCGTACATCGCGTGCTCGCAGATGCCGATGGAGGCGGTGCAGAGGTTGAACTTGCCGACGTTGACGGTGTTCAGCGCGGCGTCGAAGGCGGCGCGTCCGGTGTGCAGGACGTCGGCGGCGGTGACCGGGTAGCCCTCCAGCCGGAACTCGCTGACGTACTTCGAGGAGTCGACGACGTTCTTGACCAGGTGGTACGCGTCGTGGCGGCTGTCGGCGGCGAAGAAGACGTAGCCGTCGGGGCCCTCGACGTCGGTGCGGCGGCCGAACACGGACACCAGGCCGGCCGCGTTGCCGTTGCCGATGTAGTACTTGGAGCCGGTGGCCAGGAAGCCGCCGTCGCCGTCGGGGGTGAGCAGCATGTCGGTGGAGTAGATGTCGGCGCCGTGCGACTTCTCGGAGAGGCCGAACGCGAACACCTCGCCCTGGTCGAGGAGTTCGGCCGCGCGGGCGCGGGCGGCGGCGTTGTCGCTCTGCCAGACCGGGCCGAGGCCGAGGATGGTGACCTGCCAGGCGTACCAGTAGTCGAGCCCGTAGAAGCCGAAGATCTCGTTCAGGGCGGCGATGCGGGCGGTGTCCCAGCGCTTGTCGGTGCTCTCGCCCGCGGCGTCCGCGGGGGTCAGGAAGGTCGCGAACAGGCCCTCCTTGGCGGAGAAGGCGAGGAAGTCCGCCAGCCAGGCGCGGGTGCGGTAGTCCTCGATGATCCTGCGCTTGCCGCGCGCCTCGAACCAGTCGACGGTGGCGCGCAGCAGCCGGTGGGTCTCCGCGTCGAAGCCCTGGGGGTCGTACGTGCGCGGGTTGAACAGGAGCGGGTCGGCCATGAGGGTTCGCCTTCCGGGGAGGGTGGGTTGAGGGTGTGTCCGGTGGTCGGTGGGTGGTGCCGCGCCGGGGAGCGTATGTGGGTGCGTCCGCGCCCCGGGGGTGTCAGGAGGGCGGCGGGCCGGCTCCCGGATCCGCCTGCCCGCCCGCCCCGGCCGCGACCAGGCGCCGCACGGTGGCCAGCACGTCGTCCAGCCAGGCGATCGTCATCCGCTCGTACGCGATGCCGCCGCGCAGCACCACGTGCTGGAGCTCCTGGCCGACGTCGAGCGGTGCGGGGGCGTCCGGTCCGGTGAAGTCGCGGGTCTGCCCGGCGAGGTAGTGGGCCAGCCGGTCCTGGTGGGCGCGGTGGTGGCGCTCGACCTCGCGCAGCAGCGCGGCGGGGTCGTCGAAGGCGGCACCGCGGATCTTCACCGCGAGGTCGTGCCGCAGGCTCTCGGGTTCGCTCGGCCGGTGCAGCCACTCGGAGAGCACTTCGCGGCCCGGCGCGGCGACGGAGTACTCCCGCTTGTCGGGCCTGGCCTGCTGCACCACGTCCCGCACGTCGAGCAGCCCGTCGCCCTCCATCCGCTTCAGGACGCGGTAGATCTGCTGGTGGGTGGCGGTCCAGAAGTAGCCGATGGACCGCTCGAACCGCCGGGCCAGCTCATAGCCGGAGCCCGGCTGCTCCAGCAGCGAGACGAGAATCGCGTGTTCGAGTGCCACACCGCGATCTTGCTATGCAATTTGTTGCATAGACAAGACACGACGGCCCGGTGAGACACGGCTCACCCACCGGAAGCACACCCCGCCGCACCCCGGCCGTCGTCACCGCTCACCCGATGCGGCGCGAACGGAGCACGTCGGGCCTGGGCCAGGGGTAGCGTCGGGCGGATGAAACTGGTCTCGGTCAATGTGGGCAGGCCCCGGCCCAACCCGTGGAAGAAGGGGCCCGGAGCGACAGGCATCGACAAGCGGCCGGTGGACGGTCCCGTCGCCGTGCACGCGCCCGGTCCCAAGGGCAGCGGCGAGGTCGGTCTCGCGGGCGACCGCGCCCATGACGTGCGGCACCACGGCGGGACGGACCAGGCCGTCTACGCGTACGCCCGTGAGGATCTCGACGTGTGGCAGGCCGAGTTGGGCAGGCCGCTGGCCGACGGGGTCTTCGGCGAGAACCTCACCACCCTGGGCCTGGACGTCAACGGCGCCCTGATCGGCGAGCGCTGGCGGATCGGCCGGGACGTGGTCCTGGAGGTGTCGGGGCCCCGGATCCCCTGCTCGACGTTCCAGGGCTGGCTGGGCGTGGACGGCTGGCTGAAGCGGTTCACCGGGGCGGCGGTGCCCGGCGCCTATCTGCGGGTGGTCGAGCCGGGCGAGATCCGGGCGGCCGACCCCGTCGAGGTCGTGCACCGCCCGGACCACGAGGTGACCGTCGCGCTGGTCTTCCGCGCGCTGACGCTCGAACCCGGCCTGCTGCCGAGGCTGCTGCCCGCGGAGGCTCTGGAGGAGGAGGTCAGGGAGCTGGCACTCAGGCGGAGTGCGTCCGCCGGGCCGGACCCGTCGCCGTGAGCGCATCGCCCGCGGGTTCCTGTGCCGGCCGCCGCACCTCGAACTGGAAGCAGCCGTACTCCACCGCCCGTACGTGCACCAACGCCACCTCCGGTACGGCGAAGGCCTCGTCCAGGGCCCGGTCGAAACCGGCCGCCGCGTCCGCCGGGATCTCCAGGAGCCGGCCTCCGACGATGTGGCCGCCGGCGTCGTAGCGGCGGAGGGTGCGCAGCGCGCCCGGACGCGCGAAGGGGTACGTCCCGGCCGCCGCGTCCGGGCCCGCGCAGGCGTCGGCGTGGACGAAGACCGGGCCCGCCTCGTCGTACGCCCCGGGCGCGGCCCCCGAGTCCGCCGCCCAGCGGCGCAGCGGCGCGTACGAGACGAGGGCGACCCGCTCGCCCTCCTCGACGGCGCGCAGACAGCAGCGCAGCGGACTGCCCACGGAGTCGACGGGCGCGCCGTCCCCGGCGGTGAACGGGCTGAGCGCGCGGCCCGAGTCGTCGGACACGCGGAGTTCGCCGAGCGCGGCGGCGGGAATGGGCAGTGCGGTGTACGTCGTGGTGGTCATGGCTCCAGCCTCGGGTGCGGGCAGCGCGATGACCGGCGGAAATCGGACGTCGTGATCGCCGTCGGCCGCCCGCGCGCCACTGCCTCCGGCCACGGGCGCGGCACGACGGGTGCCGCCCCGCGCTCAGCTCCGCCCGTCCCCCGCCACCGTGCTGCCGCCCGCCGCCGTCCCGTCCCCCGCCGCCGTCCTGTCCGCCACCCCCGTCCTGCCGCCCGTCAGCAGGAGGTCCGCCAGCGGGGTCCGGTGGTGCTCGACGGAGCGGCCCGTACGGGCGGTGGTGACCAGACCGGCGGCGCGCAGGGCCGCCGCGTGGGCGGAGGCGGTGGCGTTGCTGACGCCGATGCGGCGGGCCAGGCCCGTGGTCGTATGCGCCTGGTCGAGCGAGCGGAGCAGCGCGAGCCGGGTCCGGCCGAGTACTCCCGCGAGGGGTTCGTCCGCCGTCCCTTGCGCTCCGCCGTCCGGGAGGAGCGGCAGCCCGCGGCCCGCCGGGAAGGCGAGCGAGACCGGGCGCTCCGGGAGTCCGGGGAGGTCCTGGACGAGGGGGCCGCGCCGCCAGTGGAAGGTGGGCAGCAGGACGAGTCCGCGTCCGTCGAGCCGTACGTCCCGGACGCCGGTGGCACCCGCGCCCGCCGGTGGCAGCTCCCAGATCCCGTCCCGCAGCAGCGACCCGGGGACGACGGCGGCGAGCGCGGCGCCGAGGCCCTGTTCGGCGAGGATCAGGGCGTGCCGGGTGAACTCCGCGCGGTGCAGGTCCTGGACGAGGTTCCACACGGGGGCCAGCACGCTCTCGTACGCGGCCCGGTGGGCGCGGCCGAAGGTCCGCCACGCCTGGTCGTCGCCGTCGTACAGCCCGCGGATCCAGGGCGGGACGGGACGGGCCCCGTACACCTCGCGCAGCCCGGAACGGACGAACTCGGGCCGCTGCGACCTGATGAGCGCGAACCCCTCGTCGGGCGTGTCGCCGAGAACGTCGAGGAAGGCGGGCGGCACCCCGTCCGGTACGAGGTCGGCGAGCGGGCCGACGGCGGCGGGCAGGCTCCGCAGCACTCCCCGCCGCCACCGCCCGAACATGAGCCCCTCGTCGGGCACGCCCAGCATCATGAGCGCCGCGTGCATCTCGGGCACGGGCGAGGGCCGGGGGGCGAAGCGGACGCGGGTGAAGTCGTCGGCGGTGAAGTGGATTCGGATCATGGGCACCTTCTGCTGCCTGCTGTTTGCTGCCGCTGCCGCTGCCTGCTCATGGTGTCTGCTGCCGCTGGCTGCTGCGGGAGCCCCGGCGCGGGGGGCATGACCTCCCGCACCACAGCGCTCTGACCTGCACATTCCGGGAGCCACGGCGCGGGGGAGGCATGACACTCGCCCACCGGGCAGGCTCTCCGCATGGCGGCCCGGATACCCGGCCGACCATACGGCCCCACAGCCCACAGCCCACAGCCCGTGGCCCACAGCCCCCCAGAATGTCCGCCGTCGCCGCCGCGCGCCAGCCTTTCGGGACAGGCCTGAACCTTCGCGCCGGGGCGGAACCCCCGGCCAGGATCGCTGTCATGAACCTCTCCTCCACCACGGCCCGCCGCGCCCTCGTCAAGGGCGCCCTCGCTTCGACCGGCGCTCTCCTCCTCGGCGCGTCCCCCGCGCTCGCCGCCTCCCGCACCACCGGCTCCCGGCCCCTCCGCCTCCCCGCGCCCACCGGCCCCCATCCCGTGAGCGCCACCGTGCACCACCTCGTCGACACCTCGCGCAACGACCCCTGGGAACCGGCCATCGAGGTGCGTGAGCTGATGATCACGGTTCTGCGGCCGGCCGCTCCCGGGCACCGCCGGTTCCCGCGCGCCCCGCAGATGACTCCCGCCGCCGCCGGCCACTTCGGCGAACTGGCACCCCTGGTGCATCCGCTTCCGCAGGGCGTGGACTGGGCGGCCACGCTCACCCACACCAGGGCCGGCGCCCCCGCGCGGCCCGGCCTACGCCCCGTACTGCTCTACAGCCCCGGCGGCGGGGATCCCCGTACCCTGGGCTCCTCCCTCGCGGCGGACCTGGCCTCGTACGGCTGGACCGTCGTCACGGTCGACCACCCCGGCGAGGCGAGCGAGGTGGAGTTCCCCGACGAGCGGCCGGGACGCGAACGGCTGCGGCCCACCGTGCTGTTCGGCCCACCCGACGCGGCCACGTTCCGCACGATGATCGACACCAGGGTCGCCGACCTCCGCTTCGTGATCGGCGCGCTCGGCCTCGAACGGGTGGGGGTGTACGGACACTCGGCGGGCGGCACCGCCGTCGCGCAGGCCCTGCACGAGGACCGGCGGATCGTGGCCGCCGCCGATCTGGAGGGCTATCTCGACTGGACGGACGGCGAACTCCTGCCGGTGGCACGGCAGAAAACGGACCGTCCGCTGCTCCTCGCGGGCACCGACGGCTTCCGCGACGCCCGCCTGGACCGGACCTGGGGCGCCCTCATGGCGCACGGCGGCCCGGTCGTCCGCCACGAACTGGCGCACACCCACCACTGGGCCTTCACCGACCACGCGACCCTCGTCCCCCACCTCCAGGCGGCCGGCCTGATGAGCGCCGACCAGCGCGCGTCCATGGTGGGCACGGGGAATCCGCGTGCCACGGTGCCTGCCGTGCGCCGTCTCGTACGGTCGTTCTTCGCACGGCACCTGCCGGTGTGACCTACCGGTGCGGCCCGCTGCCCTCCGCCCCGGCCCGTCCCCCCGGTCAGCCGTCGTTGCGGATCATCGCCATCAGCTGCCGGTGGGTCTCCTCGTCGGCCGCCGCCACCAGGCCGCGTCCGCCGGCTCCGCCGGGCAGGACCGGGGCGCCGTCGATCCCGGTGACCACGCAGCCCGCGGCCCGGCACAGGGCGATGCCCGCGGCGAAGTGGACGCTGCCGGAGAGGTCGCCGCCGTCCGTGACGTACGCGGCGCGCCGGCCGGCGGCGACCCAGGCCAGGGCCAGCGTCGTGGAGACGACACGCGGCCGGAAGCCCGCCACGAACTCCGGCGCCGCCAGCAGGTCCACCGCCCGGAAACCGGGTGCGCCGGGGAACGGCGGGTCCAGGTTCACATCGACCAGGCGGACGTCGGCCGAGGGCACCAGGTCCGTGTCGGCCCCCTCGTGCCGCACGCGGGCCACCGTGCCGTCGGTCCAGAAGACCTCGCCGCTGAACGGGTCGGCCACCGCGGCGGCCCCGCCGCGCAGGGCCACGTTGACGGCCACCAGCATGTTGCCGACGGCGTAGTTCAGCGTGCCGCACAGGGGGTCCACGAGCCACTGCCGGTCGGTGCGCGCGGCGCCCCGCCGGCCGCCCTCCTCACCGAGCACGGAGTCGTCGGGGCGCTCTGCCCGCAGGACGTCGAGGATCGCCTGCTCGGCCTCGATGTCGGCGGTGGTGGCGAAGTCCCCCGCACCCTTGTCGATGCGGTCGAGGCGCTTGCCGTACAGCTCGCGCACGACGTCGGCGCCGGCGCGGGCGGCTGCGGTGGCCACCTCTGAATCGTCGAGTGGTGCTGGAGGGTTGCTCATGCGCAGCAGCGTACGAAGACCTACCGGCGGGGCGGGCGCCAGGGCCCGATGTGGCCGTGCCGGGCGAAGGGGGCTAGCGTCCCCGCATGGACGCTGTTTTCGACCCCTGGTCCCCCGAGTTCCTCGCCGACCCCTACCCCGCCTACGCGGAGCTGCGTTCCCGGGGCCGGGTGCACTGGTTCGAGCCGACCGGGCAGTGGCTGGTGCCGCACCACGCCGATGTGTCGGCGCTGCTGCGCGACCGCAGGCTGGGGCGCTCGTACCAGCACCGGTTCCGGCACGAGGAGTTCGGGCGCACCGCGCCGCCGCCCGAGCACGAGCCGTTCCACACCCTGAACGACCACGGGATGCTGGACCTGGAGCCGCCGGACCACACCCGGATCCGCCGCCTGGTCTCCAAGGCGTTCACCCCGCGCACGGTCGCCCAACTGGAGCCGTACGTGACCCGGTTGGCGTCCGAGCTGGTCGCGGAACTGGTGGCGGCGGGCGGCGGTGACCTGCTCGGGGCCGTCGCCGAACCGCTGCCGGTGGCGGTGATCGCGGAGATGCTGGGGATCCCCGAGGCGGACCGGGCTCCGCTGCGCCCCTGGTCGGCGGACATCTGCGGGATGTACGAGCTGAACCCGTCGCCGGAGACGGCGGAACGGGCCGTCAGGGCCTCCCTCGAATTCTCCTCCTACCTGCGGGAACTGATCGCGCACCGTCGCGGCGCCCCGGGCGGCGACCTGATCTCCGGCCTCATCGCCGCGCACGAGGACGGTGAGCGGCTCACCGAGCAGGAAATGATCTCCACCTGCGTGCTGTTGCTGAACGCCGGCCACGAGGCGACGGTGAACGCGACGACGAACGGCTGGTACGCCCTCTTCCGCGACCCGGAGCAGCTCGCGGCCCTGCGCGCCGACCCGGACGGGCTGCTGCCCACGGCGGTGGAGGAGCTGATGCGGTACGACACCCCGCTCCAGCTCTTCGAGCGCTGGGTGCTGGACGACATCGAGATCGACGGTACGAAGATCGAACGGGGCGCGGAGGTGGCCCTCCTCTTCGGCTCGGCCAACCACGACCCCGCGGTCTTCGCCCACCCGGAGCGACTGGACCTGTCCCGCCGCGACAACCCGCACATCTCCTTCAGCGCGGGCATCCACTACTGCATCGGCGCACCGCTCGCCCGGCTGGAACTCACCGCTTCGCTGCGCGCCCTGCTGGCCCAGGCACCGCGGCTGAGCCTGGCGGCGGAGCCGGAGCGCAGGCCGAACTTCGTCATGCGGGGCCTGCGCAGCCTCCCCGTGACCACCTGACCGCGCCCGCCCGGCCGCACTCTCCCCCGTAGGCTCCCACCACCAGCACCGCCCCACGGAAGTCCACCGCAATGCCCCTGCCACAGCCGCAGCCCCTGCCCCTGCCCCGCATCGGCGTCGTCATCGTCACCATGGGCAACCGCCCGGCAGAGCTCGACGCCCTGATCGCCTCGGTGAACAAGCAGGACTCCGCCGCGGCCCGAGTCGTCCTGGTCGGCAGCGCGACGCCGCTCACCGATGTCCCGTACGACGTCACCAAGATCCCGCTGGAGGACAACCCGGGCTGCCCCGGCGCCCGTAACGTCGGGCTTCGGGCACTGATCGACTCGGGCGAGGTGGACGTCGTCGTCGAACTCGACGACGACGGACTCCTCGTCGCCGACGACGTGTTCCGGCAGGTCCAGCAGTTGTACGCGCACGACCCCGCGCTCGGCATCGTGTCGTTCCGCATCGCGGACGAGCACGGCGAGACCCAGCGCAGGCACGTACCGCGGCTGCGCGCGGGCGACCCGATGCGGCGCGGCCTGGTGACCAGCTTCCTCGGCGGCGGGCACGCGCTGTCGGTGCCGATGCTGCGTCAGATCGGCATCTGGGCGGGCGAGTTCAGGTTCGGGCACGAGGAGTCGGACCTGGCCTGGCGGGCGCTCGACGCCGGCTGGAAGATCCTCTACGAGCCGGGCCTGGTCCTGCGGCACCCGAAGACGTCCCCGGCGAGGCACGCGGTGTACTACCGGTACACCGCACGCAACCGGGTGTGGATCGCGCGCCGCAGGCTCCCGGTCCCCCTCGTCCCGGTCTACCTGGGTGTCTGGCTGGCGCTCACCCTGGCCAGGATCCGCTCGCTCACCGGGCTGAAGGCGTGGTGCGCGGGGTTCCTGGAGGGAGTGCGCACCCCGTGCGGTCCGCGCAGGCCGATGAGGTGGCGCACCGTGTGGCGGATGACCAGGCTCGGCCGTCCCCCGGTCGTCTGAAGCGCTCTTCGCTCTCCCCGTCACGGGACGAACAATTGCCGGAGCGCGGCAGGCGGCCGGGCAGTAGGTTGAGCGGATGTCTACGCCACCCGTGATCCTGCTGCTGTCCGGAAGTCTGCGTACCGGTTCCTCCAACGAGTCCGTCCTGCGCACCGCGGGGGCCGTGGCTCACGCCGGGGCGCGCACCGTCCTGTACGACGGCCTGGCCGCCCTGCCGCACTTCAACCCCGACGACGACACCGACCCGCCGCCGGCCGCGGTGCGCGAACTGCGCGCGGCGATCGACACGGCGGACGCGATCCTGATCTGCACCCCGGAGTACGCGGGCACCCTGCCCGGGTCGTTCAAGAACCTGCTGGACTGGACGGTCGGCGGCACCGAGATCAGCGACAAGCCCACCGCCTGGGTCAACTCGGCCGCCCCTGGCCGCGGCCAGGGCGCCGAGGAAACCCTGCGCCAGGTGCTCGGCTACACCGGAGCCACCGTCGTCGAACCCGCCTGCGCCCGGATCCCGGTGGACCGCGCGATGCTCGGCACGGACGGCCTCATCACCGACGAGAACGTACGCCGACAACTCGCCGAACTCCTCGAACTGCTGACGAACCCACGCTGACGGCCACCTTCACGACCCGGCCGGGGCGTTCGGCCCATTGCCCCGCCGCCCCGGCCGTCCGTCCTGGTCCCGCCGCTCCCCCAGCGTGTTCCGCAGGAAGGTGTACTTCAGGGCCTGGAGCCTGGCGGACTGGGCGTTGTCGGCGGCGCTGCTGTGGCCGCCGCTGGGGGTTTCGTGGAAGAGGACCTCGTGGCCCTGGGCGCGCAGCAGGGCCGCGGTCTTGCGGGCGTGGCCGGGGTGGACGCGGTCGTCGCTGGTGGCGGTGTAGAGGAGGGTCGGCGGGTAGCCGCGGTCGGCGTGGAGGTTGTGGTACGGGGAGATCTCGTCGATGTGGGGCCGGTCGGCGGGGTCGTCCGGGTCGCCGTACTCGGCGATCCAGGAGGCGCCCGCGAGCAGCAGGTGGTAGCGGCGCAGGTCGAGGATGGGCGCGCCGATGATCGCGGCTCCGAAGAGTTCGGGGTAGCGGGCGAGCATCGCGCCGATGAGCAGGCCACCGTTGCTGCGGCCCTCGATGCCGAGCCGGTCGGGGGTGGTCAGGTTCCGGGCGACGAGGTCGCGGGCGACGGCCGCGAAGTCCTCGAACGCGCGCGGTCGGTTCGCCTTGAGCGCGGCGCGGTGCCAGGCGGGCCCGTACTCCCCGCCGCCCCGGATGCCCGCGATGACGTACGTACCGCCGAGGGCCAGCCAGCCCCGGCCGCGCAGGGCGCCGTAGCCGGGGGTCTGGGTGTGCTCGAAGCCGCCGTAGCCGTAGAGGAGCGTGGGGGTGGGGCCGGTGGGTTCGGCGGGGCCGATGACGAAGTACGGCACCCGGGTGCCGTCGTCGGAGGTGGCGAAGTGCTGGCGTACGGCCAGGCCCGTGGTGTCGAAGAGGGCCGGGGACTGCTTGAGCTGTTCCATCGCGCCGCCCGGGTGCGCGGTGGCCTCGCCCCGGTAGAGGGTGGGCGGCTGGAGGAAGCCGTCGACGGCCAGGAAGTACTCGTCGCTGTCGGGGTCCGTGGCGGTGACGGTGGCGGAGGCGAGCGGGGGCACGTCGGTGAGGGGGCGCCGGGACCAGGCGGCCGGGGCTCCCGCGCCGGTACCGGCCGGGGGTGCCCCCGGGGTGAGGATCTCGATGCTGGTGGCGACGTCCGTCAGGATCTCCAGGATCAGGTGGTCGCGCGTCCAGGAGTGCCCTTCGAGCGCGGTGCGGGCCGTCGGCGTGAACAGCACGGCCGCCTCGCGCGCACCCGCCAGGAACGCGTCGAAGCCGAACGCGAGGAGCGAGCCGGCCGGATGCCCCAGCCACTCGCTCCTGGGGCTGACGATCAGCCATTCGCGGTGCGCGTACGCGGTGGCGTCGTCCGGTACGTCGATCCGCGTCAACCGGTCGCCGTCGCCCAGGAGGTAGAGGTCCTGGTGCCAGAAGTCCCGGTGCACGGCGAGGAAGTCGCGGACGTACCCCGGGGTGGGGTCGCGCCAGCCGGTCACCGACAGGTCGTCGCGCGCGGCCTCGAAGACGAGCGCGGCCTCGGTGTGCGGGGTGCCGCGCCGCCAGCGGCGTACGGTGCGCGGGTAGCCCGAGGTGGTGAGCGAGTCGGGGCCGAGGTCGGCGCCGAGGAAGACGGTGTCCTCGTCGATCCAGCCGATACGGGTCTTGCCCTCGGGCACCCGGAAGCCCGCGGGGCCCCCGCCCGCCGTGCCGCCCGTAGCGTCCTCCGGTACGAACTCCCGCTCCACCATGTCGAACTCGCGCACCACGACGGCGTCCGTGCCCGAAGGGGACAGCCTGACCAGGGCCCGCCGGTGGTCCGGGTAGCGCACCCGGGCGCCGTCCCAGACCCAGTCGACGCCTTCGGCCTCGGCCAGGGCGTCGATGTCCAGCACGGTCTCCCACTCCGGCTCGTCCTTGCGGTACTCCGCGAGGGTCGTGCGCCGCCAGACGCCCCGGACGTGGGTGGCGTCCCGCCGGAAGTCGTAGAGCAGTTCGCCGCGGCGCCGGACGTAGGGAATGCGCCGGGCGTCGTCCAGCACCTCCCGGAGCTCGCTGGAGAGCTTGTCGAACTCCGGCCCCTCCAGCACCCGTTCGCACTCCGCGGTGCGCTCGCGCACCCACGCGAGCGCGTCCGGTCCTTCGATGTCTTCGAGCCACAGGTACGGGTCGTCAGCGATCATGACTTCGAGTATGGCCCTCCGGGGCGGCGGCCGGTAGCGGCGACAGACCCGTGCGCGTGCCCGGCCATCCGTGCGCCCCACCACCGCACCCCGTAGCATGTAAGGCATGAATGCCATGAGTGACTCTTACGAGCTGCGTATCGGCGTGCCCTCCGTGGAGGACTTCCGACGGCTGCGCACGGATGCCGGACTTTCGGACAAGTCCCCCGAGGCGGCGGCGCTCGCGCTGCCGAACACGTGGTTCGGGGTGGTGCTCGAACACGGCGGTCGGCCGATCGGCATGGGGCGGATCATCGGGGACGGCGGAACCGCGTTCCAGATCGTCGACATCTGCGTGAACCCGGCGCACCAGGGACGGGGGCTCGGCAGGCGCATCATGGCGGCGCTCACCGGGGAGCTGGAGCGGCGGGCACCGGCCACGGCGTACGTGTCACTGATCGCGGACGGGCCCGCGCGCTTCCTCTACGAGAAGTTCGGCTTCGCCGACACGGCGGGGCACGGGTCGATCGGGATGTACCGGATGATGGGCGCGCGTCGGACGGCGGGCGGACCCGACGGGGGTTCGGCCCCCGCGGAGACCTCGTAGACCGCGCCGCCCGGGGTGGGGCCGATGGGGCCGGGGCGCCCGCGGGCGGAAAACGGTCCGGTCAGGATCAGGATTGGAGAAGCACTCGTCATGGGCCCGGACCTAATGTGATCCGCATGGACCTCACCCCGCACTCCGGACCCCGCACCCGTACCCAGCGCCGGCTCGACACCGAGCGGCGGCTCGGCGGCGACGCCGACCTCTGGGTGGCGAGCGCCTCGGCGGACGGTGCGCCGTACCTGGTGCCGCTGTCCTTCGACTGGGACGGCGAGACGCTGCTGCTGGCCACTCCCGCCAACAGCCCGACCGGCCGGAACCTGGCCGCCGCCAAGGCCGTCCGGCTGGGGCTGGGGCCGACCCGCGACGTGACGATGATCGACGGCGAGGTCGAGGTCCTGGAGATGGACGCGCTGCCCCGGGAACACGGCGACCGGTTCGCGGCGCGCACCGGTTTCGACCCGCGTGCCGAGACGGCGACGTACCGCTGGTTCCGGGTCCGGCCGGTCCGCGTCCAGACGTGGCGGGAGGCGGACGAGCTGGCCGGCCGCACGCTGATGCGCGACGGCGCCTGGCTGGCCTGAGCGTTCCGGACCACGCCCCACCACCCCCTCACCCGCCACTTCAGCCCGTACACCCCACAGGGAGACACGATGAGCAGGGCCAGGAAGACATCGGACTCGCCGTCGTCCGCGCCGCGCGTTGCCGACAGCCACGATCTGATCCGCGTGCACGGTGCGCGCGTGAACAATCTCAAGGACGTCAGCATCGAGATCCCCAAGCGCCACCTGACGGTGTTCACGGGCGTCTCGGGGTCCGGCAAGAGCTCGCTGGTCTTCGACACGATCGCCGCCGAGTCGCAACGGCTGATCAACGAGACGTACAGCTCCTTCGTGCAGGGCTTCATGCCGAGCCTGGCGCGCCCCGAGGTCGACGTGCTGGACGGGCTGACGACGGCGATCATCGTCGACCAGCAGCGGATGGGCTCGGACCCGCGTTCCACGGTCGGCACCGCCACCGACGCCAACGCGATGCTGCGCATCCTCTTCAGCCGGCTCGGCAAGCCGCACATCGGCTCGCCCGGGGCGTTCGCCTTCAACGTGCCCTCGGTACGGGCGAGCGGCGCGATCACCGTCGAGCGCGGCAACAAGAAGACGGTGAAGGCGACCTTCAACCGCACCGGCGGCATGTGCACGCGCTGCGAGGGCCGCGGCTCGGTCTCCGACATCGACCTCACCCAGCTGTACGACGCGTCGAAGTCGCTCGCCGAGGGCGCGTTCACCATCCCGGGCTGGAAGTCCGACAGCTTCTTCACCGTGCGGGTGTACGCCGAGTCGGGGCTGCTCGATCCGCACAAGCCGATCGAGAAGTTCACCAAGCGGGAGATGCAGGACTTCCTGTACCGGGAGCCGACCAAGGTGAAGGTGGAGGGGGTGAACCTCACCTTCGAGGGGCTGATCCCCAAGATCCAGAAGTCGTTCCTCTCCAAGGACCGCGAGGCGATGCAGCCGCACATTCGCGAATTCGTGGACCGGGCGGTCACCTTCACCACCTGCCCCGAGTGCGACGGCACCCGGCTCAGCGCGGAGGCCCGCTCCTCGAAGATCGCCAAGGTCGGCATCGCCGACGTGTGCGCGATGCAGATCAGCGATCTGGCCGAGTGGGTGCGCGGGCTGCGCGAGCCCTCGGTGGCACCCCTGCTCACCGCACTCCAGCAGACCCTCGACTCGTTCGTGGAGATCGGCCTCGGGTACCTGTCGCTGGACCGCGCGTCCGGCACACTGTCCGGCGGCGAGGCGCAGCGGGTCAAGATGATCCGCCACCTCGGCTCCTCGCTCACCGACGTCACGTACGTCTTCGACGAGCCCACCACGGGCCTGCACCCGCACGACATCCAGCGGATGAACAACCTCCTGCTGCGCCTGCGGGACAAGGGCAACACGGTGCTCGTCGTGGAGCACAAGCCGGAGACGATCGCCGTCGCCGAGCACGTCGTCGACCTCGGCCCCGGCGCGGGGGCGGGCGGCGGCACCGTCTGCTTCGAGGGCACGGTGGAGGAGCTGCGGGCCGCCGACACGGTCACCGGACGCCACTTCGACGACCGGGCCAAGCTCAAGGACGAGGTGCGCGAGCCCACCGGCGTCCTGGAGGTGCGCGGCGCGAACGCCCACAACCTCCAGGACGTCGACGTCGACATTCCGCTCGGCGTGCTGACGGTGGTCACCGGGGTCGCCGGGTCCGGCAAGAGCTCGCTGATCCAGGGGTCGGTGGCGGGCCGGGAAGGCATCGTCACGGTCGACCAGGGGGCGATCCGCGGTTCACGGCGCAGCAACCCGGCGACGTACACCGGACTGCTCGACCCGATCCGCAAGGCGTTCGCGAAGGCGAACGGGGTGAAGCCGGCGCTCTTCAGCGCCAACTCCGAGGGCGCCTGCCCCCACTGCAACGGCGCCGGTGTCGTCTTCACCGACCTGGGGATGATGGCCGGGGTCTCCAGCACCTGCGAGGAGTGCGAGGGCAAGCGGTTCCAGGCGGCGGTGCTGGAGTACCGCCTGGGCGGCCGTGACATCAGCGAGGTGCTCGCGATGCCGGTGGCCGAGGCGAAGGAGTTCTTCGGTGACGGCGAGGCGCGCACCCCGGCCGCGCACCGGATCCTGGAGCGGCTCGCCGACGTCGGGCTCGGCTACCTCACGCTCGGGCAGCCGCTGACCACGCTGTCCGGCGGCGAGCGCCAGCGGCTCAAGCTGGCCACGCACATGGCCGAGAGGGGCGGTGTGTACGTCCTGGACGAGCCGACCGCGGGCCTGCACCTCGCCGATGTCGAGCAACTCCTGGGCCTGCTGGACCGGTTGGTCGAATCCGGCAAGTCGGCGATCGTGATCGAGCACCACCAGGCGGTGATGGCGCACGCCGACTGGATCATCGACCTGGGTCCCGGCGCGGGCCACGACGGCGGCCGGATCGTCTTCGAGGGCACGCCCACGGCTCTGGTCGCGGACCGTTCGACCCTGACGGGACAGCACTTGGCGGAGTACGTGGGCGGCTGAGGAAGCGCCGGCCGAAGTGTGTCCCCGGGACGGGTCCCGGGGACACACTTCGGCCATCTTGCACGAGCGGCGCACCCGGCATCGCCGGACAGCCGAAAGCCCTCGAAAGCACCCGAAGGCGCTGGCTGCTGGCTGCTGGCTGCTGGCTGCTGGCTGCTGGCTGCTGGCTGCTGAGCCTGGTACCGGCTCCGCGCACGACAACGCGACGGGCCGTCCTCTCCCCAGGACGGGCCGTCGTCGTCGGTCCGGTCGCGTCACCGGGCCAGGATCTCCCCCACGGATCCCCTGCCGCCCGGTGACGCCCGTACGTGCCGCAGTGCAGCGCCGCTCGCGCCGCGCCGTCCCCCGCACTGCTTGGCACAGAAGTTACGGGCGGTACGCCGTCGGCCGCGTCCTGCGGAGGGTTGATCCCCGGGTCAACCCAGCGCGGTAGTTCCGGGCCGTCTACAACCAGCGTGGTACATCGACCGGTTGACGTTCACCCCAGGCCCCGCCACTACGCTGCGACGATGCGGATCCGTTCCCCCTTCGTCCGCCGTCGGCAGACCGGTTCCCCGCCCCCTCGCGGCACCGTCCGCCCCGGCACCGTCCGCTCCGGCACCCGCCGGCTCGGCACCGGCCGGCTCGGGCCCCGGGGCCTCGACGCGCTGCTGGCCCTGGCACAGACGACGGTCGCCGTACTGCTGGGGCAGGAGGCCGTACGGCAGGGCTGGCCGGCCCTCGACGCGCTCGGGTACGCGCTGCTGGCCCTCACCACGCTGCCCGCCGTCCTCCGCACCCGCGCCCCGGTCCTCAGCTGCCTGGCCGTCCACGCGGGCTGGCTCGGCTACATCGTCGCCGGGTACTGGCCGGTCGCCGTCTGCACCGCCCCCATGCTCGCCGTGTACACCGTCGCCTCGCTGCGCCCGGCCCGTACGTCGGTGGCCTGCGCGGGGCTGATGGCGGCGGTGTGGACCGGCGCGGGGCTGCTGCACCCCGGTTCCGTCATGTCCTCCGTGCTGGCTCAGGCGCTGGTCTGGCCCGCCGTGCTGTGGCGGTTCGGGTTCACCGCCCGGCGGTCGGCGGAGCTGGCGCGCAGACTGCGGCTGGAGCAGGCGGAGCGGGCCCGCCGGGAGGTGGCCGCCGAACGCGGCCGGATCGCCCGCGAGCTGCACGACGTCGTCGCCCACCACATGTCGGTGATCTCCGTGCAGTCGGGGCTCGCCCGCTTCGTCCTCGACTCCGACCCGCCGACCGCGCGGGCCGCCCTGGACACCATCTCCGGCACCAGCACGGAGGCCCTGGAGGAGATGCGCCGGATGCTGCGGCTGCTGCGGGCGGACGACGACGAGCCCGGCGGGAGCGGCGGTGGCGGCGACGGTTCCACGGGGGCGGCTCCGGACGCGCCGATGCCGGGGCTCGCCCGGCTGTCGGAGATGGTCGAGCGGGTACGGAGCGGGGGCGTGCCGGTGGAGCTGCGGACGGCGGGCACCCCGCGTCCGCTCGCCCCCGGGGTGGAGCTGTGCGCCTACCGGGTCGTCCAGGAAGCCCTCACGAACGTCGTGAAGCACGCCCCCGGCGCCCCCACACTCGTACAACTGCGGTACGAGACGCACGAGGTGACGGTCGTGGTGACAAACGAGGCACCCCGGGCGGAACCGGCCATCGCGTCCGGGTTCGGCCCGGCCGGAAAGCACCTCGGCGCGCTCTCACCGGGCGGCCATGGCTTGATTGGAATGCGTGAGCGGGCCAAGCTCTACGGCGGAACGATCAGCATCGGCCCGCTCGGTGACGGCTACGAGGTACGCCTCGCCCTGCCCACCTCGCCCCGGGCCGTCCGACGGGAGGACGACGCCTCACCATGACCAGCCCCCGGCGGTCCGGATGACCGAACCGGTGCCTCCGTCCACTCCGGCCGCCCCCGCCTCCCAGCCGTCCCCCACCGTCCCGACCACCCCGGTGACGCGGGTGCTCGTCGTCGACGACCAGTTCCTCATCCGGGCCGGCCTGGCGGGACTGCTGCGCGCCGCACCGGGGTTCGAGGTGGCGGGCGAGGCGGGCGACGGCGCGGAGGCCGTCGAACTCGCCGCCCGGCTGCGGCCCGACGTGATCCTGATGGACATCCGGATGCCGGGCATGAGCGGCATCGTCGCCACCGAGAAGATCCTCGCCGAGGCCGAGGAGCCCGCCCCGCGCGTCCTCGTGCTGACGACCTTCGACCTCGACGAGTACGTGTACGGGGCGCTGCGCGCCGGAGCGTCCGGGTTCCTGCTGAAGGACTCCGGTCCCGAACGGCTGCTGGCGGCCGTGACGGCGGTGCGCGGCGGGGACGCGCTCTTCGCCCCGAGCGTCACCCGCCGCCTGGTCGAGGCGTTCGCGCAGCGCACCGAGGAGACGCGGGGCCCGGCGGCCGGGTCCGGCCCCGACGCGCTGCCGCCCCCCGCCGCCCCGGCCGATCTGGAGCTGCTGACCGACCGGGAGGTGGAGGTGCTGCGGCTGGCCGCCCACGGCCTGTCCAACGCGGCCATCGCCGAGCGGCTGTTCATCAGCGGCGCCACGGTCAAGACCCACCTCAACCGGACCATGTCCAAACTCAGCCTGGCCAGCCGGGCCCAGGCGGTGGTCATGGCGTACGAGACGGGATTGGTGACCCCGGGCAGGGGCTGCTGATCACCCCGTCCGCCCAAGCCGTAGGCTGCACCGCATGTCACCGTCCGGAGCACCGCGCACCCCCGTGGGCGGACGGCACGTCCGCGAGGCCGTCGCCCACTGCGTGACCACCCTCACCGGCGCGCCCGCCGCGCGATGGGAGTCGCCCGCGGGCGACTTGGAGTGGTCGTGCCGGGAGACCCTGGAACACCTCGCGGACGACCTCGTGACCTACGCGCTGCGGTTCGGGCCCGCACGGCCGGCGAGCGTGCCCCGGGTGCCGTTGCGGCTCTCCCGCGACCGGCCCGAGGGCCCGCTGAACGTCGTCTTCGTCGACCCGGCGGCCGGTCCCGAGGGGCTGCTGGCCACCGTCGAGGCCTGCGGCGCCCTGCTGGCCGCCGCCGTCGACACCGCCCCGCCCGCGACGTCGGCACCGCACGTGTTCGGGGCCGCCGATCCGGAGGGGTTCGCCGCGATGGGCGTCGTCGAGGCCCTGGTGCACACCTACGACGCGGCGCGCGGCCTCGGCGTCCCCCAGCGGCCCCCGCAGGAACTGGCGGAACGCGCCCTGGTCCGGCTGTTCCCCGACGTGCCGCTCACCGAGGACGCCCCGTGGCCGACCCTGCTGTGGGCCACCGGCCGCACCGGGGGCCCCGGCCGCCCGCGCCGCGAGACCTGGCGCTGGTACGGCGCCCCGCGCGACGCGGGCTGACCGGGAGCGTGCCGAGGTCGTGCCCGTCGGCGACGGAGGCACCGCCGCAACGTTTCACGGGGCGGGGTCCTGGGCCCGGAGCATCGCCAGACCGTCCACCGCCGCCGGGGACAGCTCCGCGGCGTCCAGACCGGCCAGCGGGTGCCAGGCGACCTCCGAGGTGGAGTCGTCGGTCTTGGTGACGGCGAGAGGACCGGCCTTGAGCTCGACCCGGTAGAACACGCCCACCAGGTGCCAGCCGATGCCCAGCCGGTGGGCGGCGTAGGACCGCGCGTCCAGCAGCCGGGCGTCCAGGAGCTCCAGCCCGGTCTCCTCGTACAGCTCGCGGGCGAGCGCCTCGCGCGGCTGCTCGCCGGGGTCGATCCCGCCGCCGGGCAGGTGCCAGAGCCCGGGTTCGAAGACCGGGGAGGCCGCGGAGAGACGGGTCAGCAGCAGGTGGTCCTCTGCGGTGGCGAGGGCGTACGCCGATATCCGCGGACGGGGCCGGGAGTCCAAGTCATCCTCCTGCGGGGCGGGTTCACGGCTCCGGAGGGCGCCGTGCGGAGGCCAAATCTAGCGATCATGGAACGGGGGCGGTACCGGCGGACCGCGGCGGTGGGCGGGCCCTGCCGGATACTGGGGGCATGGAATTCGCCGTCTTCATGACCCTCCCCGGTCTGGTCATCCTGCTGACCGTGCTGGCCCTGGTCGACCAGCTGCTGCTGCGCGCGGGGCGTTCCGGAATGCTGCCGTGGCGCAACGGTGCCCGGCAGGGGCAGATATCGTCGACCGGCTTCGAGCAGCTGCACGCCTCGTTCTCGCCGGGCAAGCAGAGCGAACTCAAGGAGCGGCGGTCGGCGCTGCTGCTGCGGGACGACGAGGAGGACGGCGCACCGCCGCACCGGACCACGGTGGACCTGGACGGCGGGCGGGCCGTCGTACGGATGCCCCGGACGCCGTAGCCGCGGGCGCTGCGGCGGGTACGGGGGCGGGACGGCCGGGCACGGCCGCGCACCCGGTGACGGTTCAAGAGCCGGGCAGCGGGTTCACTCCCACTTCGCGGTCGTGGGGTCGGTGCCGTTCGCCTCGGCGTTCGCGAAGATCACGTCGCGCAGCCAGCGGGCCAGACCGGGTTCCATGGCGTCGTAGTGGGCGACGTAACCGGGTTCGTCGACATAGCCGCGCGCGATGCAGACGTGCATGGCGTGCGTGCAGTCGAAGTACTGGGAGACGGACGCGCGGTGCCGTTCCGCGAGGGCGTTCGCCGCGTCGGAGCCGGGGGCCAGGCCGGTGCGTTTCCCGGCGGCGAGGTCCCGGTGGAGGGCTTCGGTGGCGGCGGCGATCTCCCGCCAGTCCTCGGGGGTCATCGCGGCGGCCCGCTCCGCGTACTGCCCCCACTCCGCGCTGTCGCCCCAGCGGGCCTCCGCCTCGTCCACCTGGCCCGGGTCCCAGTCGGCGCCGAAGATCTCGACCTGCTCCCGCGGGGTCAGCCGGATCCCGGGTTTCGTGGCGGTCATCATGCGGTCGACCGAGGAGACCATGTCCTGGAGGCGGGAGATCCGGTCGAGCAGCTGGGAGCGCTGGCGGCGCAGGTGGCCGTGCGCGGTGACGTCCGGGGCGTCGAGGATGCGGACGATCTCGGCGAGCGGGAAGCCGAGTTCCCGGTAGACGAGGGCGCGGTGGAGCCGGGCGATGTCGTCCGCCGAGTAGACCCGGTGGCCGGCCCAGGTGCGGGCGCTGGGGCGGACGAGGCCGAGGGAGTCCCAGTGGTGCAGGGTTTTCACGGTGACGCCCACCAGGGAGGCGGTCCGGCCGACCGTGAGGTTGTCAAGAGCGGGGGTTCCGTCGTCGGGGTCGGAGGTCTCGGAGGTCATGGGGAAAGTCTCGCAGGCGGCGGGGGTCCGTCGGCCGGGGCTGCCGGGGCTGCCGGGGACCCGTCTGCCGGGGCGGCCGGGGGCGGCCACGCGCCGCGCGCCCGCAGGTCCAGGACGAGCGCGGCGATGTTCCACGCGTCGTCCTCGCCCCGGTGGTGGCGGCCCTCCAGCGGCAGCCCCGCGACGCGCAGCGCGTGCGCCATGCCCGGCCTCCTGCGCAGCCCGTACGCCTGGGCGAACACGGCCTTGGCATTGGTGTGCAGCAGTTCCGCGGGGCGGCCGAAGGGGTACTCCACCCCGTCCGCCGTGCTCTGCCGCGCGAACTGCAACCGGTCGTAGTCGCCCCAGCTCGCCCACGGGCGCTCCCCCGCCCCGTACTCCTCGCGGAGGATCCGGCAGGCCTCGGCGAAGGTCGTGCCCCGGCTCACCTCGGCCCGGGTCAGACCGGTCAGTTCGGTGCAGAACGCGCTCACCTCGGACCGCGCGGGCCGGACCAGGAGGCGGTGCCTGGACACCCGTCGGCCCGCCCCGAGGTCGACGACGGTGAGGCCGATCTCGATGATCTCGTGCACCGAGCCGGGCGGCGGCTGCCCCTGCCAGCAGGTGGCCTCCACGTCGATGACGTTCAGAAGGCCGGAGGCGGGGGCGGGGCCGGTGCGGTGCCGCGTGTCGTCGCTCGCTGGGCTCATCCGGCGACAGTACGAGGGTGCGGGCCGCCCCGGCATCCGATTTGGGCGGCCCGCGGCCGGTCAGGCCCCGCTGTGCACGCCCGCGTTCGCCAGCACCTCCCCGGGCGGCAGCGCCACGCTCGCGGCGGCGGTCAGACCGCTGGCCGCCATGTGGGCGTCCGCGACGCGCAGTCCGACGCCGTAGCCCGCGAAGTCCGGCAGCCCGACGGGCTGTTGGCCGAACATCTCGGCGGTGGCGTCGCCGTGGACGTACGCGGTGAGGTTCTGCATGCCCGCCACGTCGATGCCGTCGGTGATCCTCGCGTACGCGTCGTCCAGTTCCCGCCCGCGCAGGCCGATCGTCCAGGGGCACATCGCCTGTTCGCCCGACAGGTCGCGCACGAAGGCCTCGGCGAGGCCCTCGGCCACGACCTGCTCGCCGACGGTGACGGTGGCGGGGTTCCAGACGACGTTGGTGTAGCGCACGTTGTGGTGGAGTTCGTGGGCGGCGGCGTGGCCGATCCGCTCCAGGGCCGTCCCGGTGGGCCAGATCGCCAGGTGGATGGCTCCCGGGAAGCCGCCCAGCCCGAAGTACCCGCTGCTGCGCACCGTCAGATGGTGGTCGTCGGGGTTGCCGAGCACCAGCAGGACGTGCACGGTGTCGGGGGTCCGGGTGCCGGGCGGCATCTCCTCGGCGAGCTTCCGTGCCGCGGCGTCGAGGCAGGCCTCGATCCGGTCCCGGACGCCCGCGTCCCGCATCCTGTGTACGGCGGAGGGCAGCCGCGGGTCGTCGCCCTCCAGGGGGAACCCGCTGCCCGCCCGGTGCATCCGCACCGCGTCGATGCCGCCCGCGCCGGCGGCGGCCATCGCCTCCTGGAGCGGGGCGAGCAGATCGCGCAGGGCCTCGGGCCTTTCCCGTTCGGGGAGTTGGAGGAGTTCGAGCATGGCGGTCGCGGTGTCGTGCACAACAATCTTCATGTCGCGGACCGTAGGACCTCCTGTTGCGGGAGGGGCAAATCCTCGCGCGCCGGGCACGCCCCGGGGCACCGTGGCGCACCGTCCGCGGGACCGCTCCCTTCCGCCATCCGCCGTTCACGGCCCCGTACTCCCCGCTTCGCCGACCGCCCCTAACCTCTCGCCGGACCCCACCCCCTACCGAGGAGCATCGTGAGCGCTTCCGCTCTCTCCGCGCTGGCCGCCGTCGCCGTCCTCTCCGTGACCGGCACCGCCGCCCCACCGCCTCCCCCGGTGTCCGCCACCGCCCGGGTGGAGACGCCCGCGGTGTACGACGACGAGGCGGGCGGCAACGCCGACGCCGACGACCCGGCCGTCTGGGTGGACCCCTCGAACCCGGGCCGCAGCATCGTCATCGGCACCCTGAAGGAGGCCGGTCTCGACGTCTACGGGCTCGACGGCCGCCGCCTCCAGCACCTCGCGGCCCCGAAGGCGCCGGGCGCCGGTGCCGCGCCCGGCCGCTTCAACAACGTCGACGTCGTCTACGGCTTCGAACTCGGCGGGCGCAAGACCGACCTGGCGCTGGTCAGCGACCGCGGCCGGGACCGCGTCCGCGCCTACGCGATCGACCCGAAGGCGGTCGCGGCGGGCCGACCGCCGCTGAGGGACGTGACGGCCGCGGGCGTCGCCCCGGTCTTCGCCGCCGACGAGACGCAGGTGGACGACCAGCGCACCGCGTACGGGCTGACCGCGTACACCGACGACGGCCGCACCTATGTCGTCGCCTCGCAGCGGGAGGAGACCCGGCTGCGGCTGCTGGAGCTGGAGGACCGCGACGGCCGCGTCGGCTACCGCACGAAGGACACCCTGGACCTGCCCCGCGCCTTCGCCCTGCCCGACGGGACGAAGTGGCGGCCGTGCGCCGACCCCGGCGAGCGTCCGCAGGTCGAGGGCATGGCCGTCGACCAGGAGGAGCGGGTGCTGTACGCGGCGCAGGAGGCCGTGGGCCTGTGGCGGGTGCGGCTCGACGACGCGAAGTTCGAGAAGCCGAAGCTGCTGGACCGGGTGCGGGAGTACGGGACGCCCTGGACGTACGACACGGAGAAGGAGGAGTGCGTGCTCGATGCGGCGCACGACCCCGGCTTCGGCGGCACGCACCTGTCCGCGGACGCGGAGGGCGTCACCGTTTACCACGCCAAGGACGGCAAGGGGTACGTCCTCGCCTCCAGCCAGGGCGACAACACCTTCGCCGTGTACGGCCGTGACGGCCGCAACGACTACGTCGGCTCCTTCGCCCTCAAGGACGGTCCGGCGGCCGACGGCGTCCAGCACTCCGACGGCTCCACCGTGGTCAACGTCCCGCTGGGGTCCGGCTTCCCGCAGGGTCTGCTGATCACCCACGACGGGGAGGCCACCCCGGCCGACGGGGAGCGGGCCGCCACCGACTTCAAGCTGACCCGGTGGGACGAGGTGGCACGGGCCTTCCCCGCCCCGCTGACCGTCGACCCGAAGTCCTTCGACCCGCGCGACACGGACTGACCCCGCGGCGGCCGGTCACTGGTGGTCGTACGTCATCCCGATGCCGAGGGTGCTCTGCGCCGGGAGGATCCCGGTGCCGACGATGTCGAGCACCGGGGGCAGCAGGAGGTCGGCCAGCCGGGCCGTCTCCTCCTGGGTGAGCGCGTCCCAGGGGGCGGCGGCCAGTTCGTCGGTGCGCCTCTCGACGGCGTTGCGCAGCCCAAGTCCTTCGTCCGTGGCTCTGCCGGAGGCGTCCACCAGGCCGCGGGCCGCCAGCCGTGCGCGGGCCGCGGCCCACTCCTCGGGGGTCCACCGCCGGCTGGCGAACACCTCCTCGGGCGCAGCGCCGACGGCCGCGTGCGAGACGAGGGACTCGGCGGGGCCGAGCCCGTGCGCCTGGAGGGCCACCAGGTGTCCGTCGCCGCGGTGCTCGCGCAGGACGGTGGCGGCGTGCCAGAGCACCATGTGCGGTTCCCCGGGCCAGGCACGGGCGGCGTTGGCGGCGGCCATGGGGCGGCCCGCGGTGTCGGCGGCGAGGGCCGCGCGGCGGGCGAGGGCGGCGGCCTCGCGCAGTTCGGGCGAGTCGGTCCGGTCGCCCAGGATGCGGCGCAGGGCGCGGTCCATGGCCGCGCTCCGCGCCTTCAGGACCTGCTCGGGCGCCGCGGTCCGCCAGGCGTCGGCCGCGTACCGCTTCACCATGCGGGGGCTGAAGCTGTAGAAGTGGGCGTTGACCAGCCCGTGGCCGACCGGGCCGAGGGGTGCGGCGCGGTAGGCGAAGTAGCTGGGCCAGCGTTCGTCGGTGGCGTAGCCGAGGGCGGCGGCCTCCTCGGCGGCCTCGGGGGCGTAGTAGAGGGTGGCGTGCACGGGCTCCAGCAGCTGCCACATCTGGCGGACGGTGCTCGGGCTGTGGGTCATGTCGTCGCTTCCTTCGCTGTCGCGGGGCGCATCTCCAAGGAACTTGACGCTGTCTAGATTGCGTCGCGCCGCTGTATCTTGTCAATGCCTACTTGTCAGTGACTACTTGTCGGTGCCTAGATTTGGGCTAGCCTGCTGTCATGGCTTCCACCGGCACGTACCACCACGGAGACCTGCGCCGCTCCCTCCTCTCCACGGCCGTGGAGGTGGTCCGCAGCGGCGGGGTCGCCGCGGTCAGCCTGCGCGATCTCGCCCGGCGCGCCGAGGTCTCGCACGCCGCCCCGGCGCACCACTTCAAGGACAAGGCCGGACTGCTCACCGCCATCGCGGCGGAGGGCTTCGACCTGCTGGCCGCCGCCCTGACCGCGGCTCCGGCCGGCGGCGCGCACCGGCTGCGCGAAATGGGTGTGCGCTACGTGGAGTTCGCGCTGGCGCACCCGGCCCACTTCGAGGTGATGTTCCAGCCGAGGCTGCTGCACGGGGACGACCCGGAGCTGTCCGCCGCCAAGGAGCGTGCCTCGGTGGCGCTGCGCTCCGGGGTGGAGGACCTTCCGGACGCTTCGGACCCCTTGGGTACCCGCCGCGCCGGGCTGGCCGCCTGGTCGCTGGCCCACGGCTTCGCCACCCTCCAGCTCGGCGGCAGTCTCCCGGCCCTGGACGACGACCCCGCCGAGACCTTCCGCAGCCTGGTCGGCCGGCTGCCCGCCGGGGACGCCTCCGAGGCAGGCTGAGGGAGCCGCCGCGCCCCCGGCGCATCCCGGACGCCGGGCCGTCGCGGGTGCTTCAGCGCGGCCCGCGCCTGGGGACGTACGCCGCGCAGCCGCACGTACCGCTGGGAATGAACTCGCCGACCGGGAAGTCGTCCCCGTGGCACGCACCGGTGCCCCCGGCGTGGTCACCGCTCTGGTGCTTGCAGGTGCGGCACCATTCCTTGGGCGCCCCGACGAGGTACATGGGCAGGAGCGACACGAGGCCGATGCCGCCGAACACGCCGAGCAGGACCAGAAGATTCGCCGTCACGCCACGCCAGCTCCTTCCAACTCCCTTGCGGAAGCGCGCCTTTCCCCTATTCTGCGGGCCGGTGGCACCCGCCGTCGCCCGGAGCGCGGCCGGTGTCCGGTACACCGATGACTTTCGCCGCTCCCGGGAGTCTCCCCTTCGCTGTCCCGCACAGCCGGGAACCGGGCTGCCGCCGCGGCCCCGCCGATCAACAGGTTCAACAGGAGGAACAAGTGGCTCAGTTGCTAAGGGTCCAGAACTTCAGCGTCTCCAGCGACGGGGTGGCCGCCGGGGAGGACCAGACCCTGGAGCGGCCCTTCGGGCACGTCTCGCCCGAGGGACTGTTCTCCTGGGCGGGGGCCACCGCCAGCTGGCCCAACCGGACCGACCCCGGCGGCAGCCGCGGCCTCGACGACTACTTCACCCGGGACTTCTCGCACAACATCGGTGCCGAGATCATGGGCCGCAACAAGTTCGGTCCGCAGCGCGGGCCCTGGGCGGACCACGAGTGGCAGGGCTGGTGGGGCGACGAGCCGCCGTTCCACACGCCGGTCTTCGTGATGACCCACCACGAGCGCCCTTCGTTCACGCTCTCCGACACCACGTTCCACTTCGTCGGCGGCGAGCCGGCCGACGTCCTCGACCGGGCGCGCGAGGCCGCGCAGGGCAAGGACGTGCGGCTGGGCGGCGGGGTGACCACCATCCGCCGGTTCCTGGACGCCGGCCTCGTCGACACGATGCACGTGGCGGTCTCGCCGGTGAAGCTCGGGTCGGGGCTGCGGCTCTGGGACTCGCCCGACGAGCTGCTCGACCGGTACCACCTGGACGTCGTACCGAGCCCGAGCGGGGTCACGCACCACCTGTTCTGGCGGAAGTGAGGCCAGGGGCCCTTCCGGGCCCGTCCGCCCCGCCCGTCCGCCCCCGCCCCGTCCGCCCGTTGACCGTCCGGGCGGCGACGGAGCCCGGATGATCAATCGGGCCCGGTCGGTCACGAATCGGACTCGCTCATTCCGAATTCAGGATCCCGGTCCCTTCAGTCCCTTCGGACCCTCGGCCCCGCCACGAGGACGGGACCCGAGGACGGGACCCGGGGACGAGGCACGGGGACGCGGCACTGGGGGCGGCAGCGGTCCGCCGACCGTCCCGGGCATCGGCCCCGGACGGTCGGCGGAGGGCAGGCGGGCCCGCGCGGCCCGGCCCGGTGGATCAGAGGCCGAGGATCCGGATGGACGGGTCCTGGCCGGTGTGCAGGTACAGCTTGTCCCGCGAGTTCTCCTTCTCCAGTTCCAGCACGAACCGGTACCGGTGCACCCCGGGCCTGGCCGTGCTCAGGACGGTGCCGGCCCAGTAGTAGTAGACGGGCGTCAGGGGCGAGCGCATCTTGTCGGGCATTCCGTAGATCTTCAGCTCCGTGAAGATCTTCCGTTCGGCCACGTCCTCCTCGTCACCCACCTCGGTGTCGAGGAACACGATGTTGTTGATCTTCGGCATCGGCGGCCAGGTGCCGTCGAGCCGCTTCTCCATGTCGAGGGGCCGGATGATCCAGTTGATGACCTGGCCCTGCCGGCAGACCGTCTCCAGGTGCTGGGTGCCCTGGCCGACGCCGCCGACGCTGTTGTCCATCATGTACAGGGCGTCGTCCAGCGAGTTCTGCTCGGTGGCCTTCTCCATGTCGATGAGGGTGACCACGTTGAGCTGTACGGAGTTGAGCTGGCCGGGGTTCTGCTTCGACTCGCTCACGCCGGCCATGGGGCCGGCGCCGGTGGCGGACCCGGGGGCGAGGGTGCTGGTGGAGCGGGCGCGGGTGGAGGTCATCGCTTCTCCTTCCGGGGGGTCGCGGCGGCGCGCGCACCCACCAGGGACGGGGTCAGGGAGGTGGTGACGGGGTCGGTCCTGGTGCCCACCAGGAACTTCAGCTCGTAGGTGAGCGATTCGACGTCGTCGGTCTTGACGGTGCCGATCCAGTAGGCGACGTCGGTGCCCGGGTAGACCTTGCGGACCGGTTCGCAGATCTCGGGGTCGATCACGACGTCGGCGAGCGCGACGAACGCCTCGCACTCCAACGCCAGGACGTTCCACAGGATCTGGTCGCCGCGCTTGACGGAGGTGCGCAGTTCCTCGGTGCCGAATCCGGTGGAGCCGCCGGCGAGGTTGGTGTCGTACAGGTAGAGGTGTCCCTCGGCGCTGCCGGACGCCAGGGCGCCCACGGCGTCCACGACCGCGGTGATCGAGATCGGCCGCCGCACCCCGTTGTCGCGCAGTATCGCCTTGCCTGGCATCGGTTCCTCCTTGGTGGCGGCGGTGGTACGTCGTCGGGTGGCCGGGGCCCGCGCGGGGCCCTCGGGCGTCATCCGCGGGCCGGCGGGATCGGCAGCATGCCGAGGCCGGCCTTGGTGAAGGCGTTGCGCTTGGGTTCGGTGCTGATCCTGAGTGCGGAGTCGATGGTCAGGTTCACCGGCTCCCAGAGGGTCTCACCGGCCTGCTGGACCAGCTTGTGGAGCTGGATGCGCATCGTGTACGAGTACACGCCGGGGCGCGAGCTGTCGACGGTGGCCGACCAGTACCAGCCGTCGGTGACCAGGTCCGGGGAGCCGTACTCCGCCGGGTACATGATCTTCTCGTCGACCGCCTCGCCGTAGATCTGGGTGATCACGGGGGCCGGGTAGCTGTACGCGCCGGCGTCGTCGGTGACGACCTTGCCGGTCACGTCGAGGACCTTCTGGTTGGACATGCGTCCCGCGGTGCGGCGGGTGGTCTTGATCCGGGTGCCCGCGGTCCTGCGGATGCGGGCGAGTTCGGCGGCGGACTCCTCGGCGCTGGAGGGGCCGACGCCGACCAGCCGGTCGAGGTCGGCGAGCGCCTCCTGGTCGCTCTGCCTGCCGCGTTCGACCTCGTACCCCTTGGGGACCGTCGGCGGGATCGAACCGAGGCTGTACGGGAGCCAGTTGAGCACCTGCTCGCTGGCCTGCGAACCGTCGCTCCAGTACGAGCCGTTGATCGCGGTGACCAGGCCGTTGGTGCCCTGGCCGTCGGAGCCGTGCAGCTTCATGTTGTCGAAGAGATAGGTGTGTTCCTGAAGGGACTTGGACTCCAGCGCGTTGCCGACGTCCACGAGCACGATGATCGCTAACTGCTGTGGCATGGTTCCTCCGGTCGGGACGGTGAACTGGTCCTGCGGGCGGCGCGCTCGGGCGGCCCCGCACGCACGTCCACGGGCGGCCCTGGACGCACGTCGGGCCCTAGACGCACATCAAGGACGGCGAGTCGATGTGGAGGGTGCTGAACTCGCCCTCGTACATCTGGAGTTCGAGGCGGTACTTGTGCGCGACGCCGGACGGCAGCTGCGGCACGATGCCGCTCCAGACCTCCAGGTCGAGCTTGTCGCCGTCGGTCTCCTCCTCGACGTCGGGAGCCTCGTCGTGGGACCGCGGGCGGGACGCGGGGTGCCCGGCGGCGCCCGGGTGGTGGGTGGTGCCGCGGGTCGCGTCGACGCGGGTGCTCTCGCCGTCCGGGCCCAGGAAGGTGATGTTCTTGATCTCCACGGGGGTCTGGAGGTCGATCGCCAGGACGGTCCACTGCACGACCTGGCCCGGCCTGACGAGCGTGACGAGGTCCGGGGTGCCCTGTGCCCTGCTCTGGTAGTCGCCGTTGTCGATCAGGGAGAGGTTGCCGTTGTGCAGCGACCTGTCCGAGAGCGCGCCGATGACGTCGACCATGGCGATGATGTTGACCTGCTGTTTCATGCCCACTGTCACTCCATCCGGTCGTAATCGGGTGTGGGTGCGGTGCGGTGCGGGGGTAGCGGGGCGGGGCCGCGCGGTGCCGTGCGGGGCGGCCGGCCCGGCCGCGGGTGGCGGGGTCAGCCCCGGTCGCGTACCAGCGGCACCTTGCCGACCGCGGTCCGCTCGATCTCCGGCGCGTGCCGGGGCACGAACACCAGCTGGAACTGGTAGCCGGTCTTCTCGATCGCGGCGGCGTTCGCCTCGCCGTGGTTGAAGAGCGACAGCGAGCGCGGCAGCGCCCTGAGGTACGCCTCGCGCAGCCCGTAGGGGCCGAGGGCCGACTCCATGCGGAAGGTCGTGGAGATGACGTCGTCGACCGAGGCGTACAGGGTGAGGGTCTTGGACTCGCGGTGATTGCTGAACTGGAACTCGTGGGCGACGTCGTCGAGGTCGACCGCCCCCGCCTCCGACAGCTCGTCGCGCAGTGCCTCGTAGGCGCGGGCCGCCGAGTACTGGCTGTCGTTGAGGTGCAGCACCTCGCCGGTGCGTCCGGCGAACTCGAACTGCTGGGTCTTCAGCCCGGGTTCGTCGAGCCGCGGCCGGCGGATCATCCGGTCGCCCAGCTTGAGCCGCAGCAGCGGGGCCTCGTGGGCGTGCAGCCGGGTGACGACGAGTTCGCCCTCCTCGCCCTCCTTCACCCAGCGGCCGTCCTCGTCCACGATCTCGATCAGGTGCAGACCGGGTACGGCGGCCAGGTACGGCGACTCCTGGGTGAGCTGGAGCCCGATGGTCTCGGCCTGGGTGGCGGCGAAGTAGCTGAGGATGACCAGGTTCGGGTACATCGCGTGCAGCTCGGTCCGCTTGCGCTGCGGCAGTACCCCGCTGCCGTACAGGGCGACCCGGAAGCTCTCCTTGGCCTGCTGGCTCATGCCGGCGCCCAGCTCGGCGAGGATCGCGATGCCCGCCGTGATGCCCATCAGCGCCTTGGGGCCCCGGTAGGAGAACATGTGCTCCAGGACGGGCGCGGTGACCGGCCCGGCCCCGATGTAGTTGACGCCCGGCACGCTCTGGAGCACCCCGCCGACCATGGTGCCGCTGCTCCACATCTGGTAGTCGGCGAGAGTCGTGAGCAGCCACTTGGGGTCGCTTCCCGCGAGGTAGCGGCCCAGTTGGTGGACGCCCATGAAGCGGCCCGCGATCTCGTACGTGTCCTGGAGCTCGCGCAGCGAGTACACGACCTCCAGGGGGCTGCCGCCGCTGGTGCCGCCGCTGGCGACCACCTCGAAGCCGCCCCGGCCGAGCGGCACCACCATGCCGGGCCGCGCCCCCATCAGGAAGTCGCGCTGCACGTCCTTGTCGGAGAGCGGGACGTCCTGCCACTGCTCGTACGAGGCGGGGGCACCGAGGATCCCGGCACCGGCCAGGCGCTCGCTCCACAGCGGGTTGAGCTGCACGGTGTGGATCATCTGCTGGAGCCTGCGCAGCACCAGGGCGTCCTGGATCTCGTGGGACAGCTCGCTGTACGCCGCTCCGCAGACACGCTCGCACTCGCGCATCTTCTCCGCGAAGGACGGCAGGAGGGTGACCGCGTCGACGGACGCGGGCCGCCACTCGTGGTCGGGGATCAGCCATTCGGCCAATTCGGCGGCCTTGCCGGGACCGCCGGTGTGCTGCGGGACGTGCGGGACGTTCACTGTGCTCACTCTTGTATCCCTTCGTCGAAACTGTCGCCGTAGCTCTGCTACTCGTACCGGGACATCAGTTCCTGTCCCGATTTCCGGATCTCGGCCAGCAGCATCCGGAAGTTCTCGACGGTGATCCGGTGATTCATCATCACGACGCGCAGGGCCGCCTCCCCCCGGACGTTCACCTTGGAGATGAAGAAGTTTCCCTGGAACTTCACCCGGTTACGGATGTCCTCCTGGAGGCGGTGGACGTTTTCCGGGGCGAGCGTTCCGGGAACGTACCGGAAGCAGAGAATGTTCGCTTCCGGCCGGTGCACGGTCTGGAAATCGCTTTCCGCCTGGAGCACTTCGTACGCGTCCTGCGTCAACTGGCAGAGGTGCTCTATCTTTTCGGCGAAGAGCGCCCTTCCGTACATGGACCACAGCACCCACAGCGGCATGATCATGGGGCGTTTGGTGCATTCGAAGTTCTTGTCGCCGCTGTCGAGCGCGGTGTAGATGTCCTGTTCCTCGTCGAACACATAGCTGGCCTTCTGGCGGAATGCCCCCCGGCTGTGTTCCTTGTTCCGGTAGAAGAGCAGCGTGCAGGGCGCGGGCACGAACATCATTTTGTGCGCGTCCCAGGCCAGTGAATCCACTTTCTCGATTCCGTGCAGTTTGTGGCGGAGCCGGTCGGAGACCAGCAGGCTGCCGCCGTGCGCCCCGTCGACATGGAGCCAGATGTTCCGTTCGTGCGCGAGGTCGGCGAGCGCGTCGAGCGGGTCGAAGGCGCCGATCGCGGTGGTACCGGCCGAGGCGACCAGGCAGAACACCTCCAGACCGCGCTCGGCGGCGGCCTCCAGCTCCGGACCGACCCGCTCCGCGCAGATCTTCTGGTCCGCGTCGAGCGGCAGCCGCACGAGCTGGTCCTCGCCGATCCCCATCACGCCGGCCGCCCGCGCGACGCTGTAGTGCACATCGGCGCCCACCGCGACGGCGGGCCGGCCGCGCCCTTCCATGGCGGCGCCGCCCCGGGTCCAGTACTCGGGAAAGCGCTGGTTGCGGGCGGCGAGCAGGGCGGTCAGGTTGGCCAGCGAGCCGCCCGACGTGGTGACCATGTCGAAGGTGCCGGTCTCCCAGCCGATGAACCGGTTGAGCTCGTCGGCCATGATCCGCTCGGCCACGTTGGGCAGCTGGCCCGCCTCGTAGAAGGAGGACGGCTGGTTGACGACCGAGCTGACGAAGTCGACCACTCCGCCGAGCGGCACGACTCCGGAGAACTGCCGTCCCATGTAGCCGGGCGAGTGGACCGGGATCCCGGTCCTGACGTACAGATCGACGATCGCGGCCAGTTTCTCCTCGTCGAAGTCGGCGATGCGGGTGCTCTCTTCGGTCATGAGAGAGCGCGCCGTTTCGGTGAGCCGTGCCGGATCGACCAGTTCGAGTCCCTTGATCGCTTGGTCTGCGAGATGCTTTTCGAGTTTGGCGAGCACCGATTCCGAACTCTCCCGGAACACCTGCGCGTCAAACGCCTCAAGCAGTAACTCCCCTTGCCCCCCGGCCAGTAATTCTCCCTGGCCCCCCGAGGCCTTCACCGACCTAGATTGCGTCACCGGGTCTCCCTCAGTTCTTCGGAAAACTGTCTGTGGCGGGCATGCCACTTACGGCGTCGTCGAGCAGCGGACCGGCACCCCGAAAGGGGCGCGGCAGCACGAAGACACCCCTCAAGCAAACGGTTGATGAAAAGTGAATTACCCCCCTCTCCCCGGCAATCCCCCCGCGCACTGGCGAACTGAGTGACAGTCAGCCCTACGCGCTCGGACCACGTTAGGGGTTTTCCTTTCAGTGGCCAGCCACCCTGGAATGTATGTCCGAAACCCTGCCGGGCGCACCGGCCGGAGTGCGTACGGATCCACTCGCCCGGCGAACCACATGCGTCACACCGTTCAAATGGCTTTCCGAGGTTTCCGGACAGCCGGCGGCGGCACCCCGTTCCCGCATAGCGGAACTCCGCAGGAAACGGGGACGGTAAAGCGAGGTGCCCCAGGACTGGTACGGACCGGAGGTGCCGGTTTCGCGCCATCGACGGGAATGTCAACAACGAGTCTGCTTCTGGCAGTTGCCCGGCACCCATTCCACGGGGGCGAATTTGTGTTCGGAGGGGCATTCCGGCCAGGCGAGCCCCCGGACGCGCCCCCTCCACACCCTCCCGCACCCCATCGCGCCCCGGCGCCCCCACCTCCACCCCTCGGCGGCCCCGGCCACCCACGACAAGTCCCTTCACTGCCCCGCGGAGCGTTCACCTTCATTACATTGCAACGAACTTGAGGTGTTCGTTGCATTGTATCCCTAACCGTTGCAACACTTTATGTGCTCTGAACTGCATGAATGCCATCCGTGTGCAACGAGTGCGTTGCCAGGAGTTGGAAAGCTACGTAGCTTTTCCTCCATCGGAAACGACGGGCCGCCCCAGGGCCCGCCACCCACCAGGGAGAGACACCATGCAGACCTTCGCCACCACCGCCCCCGTCACCGCCCACCTCGACATCCCCGCCGGCACCGTCCGCCTCATCGCCGCCGACCGCACCGACACCACCGTCGAGATCCGCCCCGCCAACCCCGCCCGCAGCCGCGACACCAAGGCCGCCGAACAGATCACCGTCGAGCACACCGACAACACCCTGCGCATCAGCACCGCACCCGCCAAGAACCGCCTCCTCGGCAACTCCGGCGCCGTCGAGATCACCGTCCAGCTCCCCGCCGGCTCCCACCTCCACGCCAAACTCGCCGCCGGCGAACTCCGCGGCGTCGGCCGCCTCGGCCACGTCACCCTCGACGCCGCCCAGGCCCGCATCAAGCTCGACGAGACCGCCGACGCCCACCTCACCCTCAACGACGGCGACATCACCCTCGGCCGCACCACCGGCCCCGCCCGCCTCACCACCCAGAAGGGCGACCTCACCATCGAAGAAGCCGTCCGCGGCACCCTCGAACTCCACACCCAGGCCGGCACCATCACCGTCACCGCCGCCCGCAACACCTCCGCCACCCTCGACGCCGGCACCTCCCACGGCCGCATCACCAACACCCTCACCCACACCCAGGGCCCCGACGCCGACCTCACCATCCACGCCACCACCTCCTACGGCGACATCACCGCCCGCAGCAACTGACACCCACCCACGGCACACCGGCCCACACCCCGCCAGCAGGCCACGGGTGAGGCCCCGGGAACGGAACGCGGTGAAGCGCGCAGTACGCTGCGCGCGTTCACCGCATCCTGTCGTTCGAGAGGAACTTCCTTGATATCGCGTGCAGTTCACCGAAAGACGCGGGCCGCGCTGGTGGGAGCGGCGGCCCTCGGACTGGCCTTCTCCGCGGGTTCCGGCGCCGCGCAGGCCACCCCGGCAGGCCCCGGTGTCGTCGGCAAGGTCATCTCCCAGCGGACCGTGGACGGCACGGACTACATCCTCCGCGACATCACCATTCCGCCGGGCCAGAGCACCGGCTGGCACGTGCACGACGGACCGCTGTACGGAGTCGTCCTGCGCGGCACGCTCAGCCACTTCGACGCCTCGTGCGCGAGCGACGGCGTCTACCGCGCGGGCGACCCGGTCACCGAACGCCGCGGCGCGGGCACCCACATCGGCCGCAACCTGGGCACCGAGCCGATGGTGCTGCGCGTGCTGTACGTACTGCCGCACGGTGCGCCCTTCTCGCAGGACGCGGCGAACCCGGGCTGCGACTTCCAGTGACGGGCACCGGCGCTGCGGACCGCTGACGGCGGGGTCGGCATGCGGAAGGGGACGGCCCGTGACGGGCCGCCCCCTTCCGCATGTCTTCCTCGCCGCACGCCCGGCCGCCACAGGGGGTCCGGTCACTGCCGCGCGCCCGGTCGCCGCAGTGGGTCCCGTCGTTGCCGCGCGCTCAGTCGCCCTTGACGATCTTGCCCGCGTCGACCTTCTCGCCCGCCGAGTTCTCGGTGACCGAGTCCGGTATCGGCTTGTCCGTGCGGAGCGCCATCCACAGCAGTTCGGACTGGTCCTTGAGGGGGACGACCCGGTAGGGGTCCTTGTCGTCGTAGTCGATGGGGAGGGTGATCACCTTCATGTCCTTGGCGCCGATGCCGCCGAGGCTGTTGCCGAAGGAGATGAGGGAGCCGACCGAGTTGAGCTTCGAGTCGGTGGTGAGGGTCTTGGTGGACGCGTCCGCCAGGTCGTACAGCCGCTTCGGGTTGCTGAAGATGCCGATTTCCTTGATCTGTTCCATCAGCGCCTTCATGAAGGCCTGCTGGAGCTGGATCCGGCCGAGATCGCTGCCGTCACCGACGGTCTTGCGGGTGCGGACCAGTCCGAGGGACTGCTCGCCGGTCAACTGGTGCGTGCCGGGCGGGAGATCGAGGTGGCTCTTGGGGTCCTTGATCGCCTTGTTGGTGGTCATGCTGACCCCGCCGAGGGAGTCGATGAGTTCCTTGAAGCCGGTGAAGTCGATTTCGAGGTAGTGGTCCATGCGGATGCCGGACAGCTTCTCCACCGTCTTCACCGCGCAGACCGGCCCGCCGACCTCGTACGCCGTGTTGAACACCTGGCGCTTCGCCTCGGGCTTGACCTTGGTGCGGCCCATGCACTCGGGGCGGGTGACCAGGGTGTCGCGGGGTATCGAGACGATGCTGGCCTTCTCGTTCCCCTTGTGCACGTGCACGATCATCGCGACGTCGGAACGGGCGTTGCCGACGTCCGTGCCGTACTGCTTGTTCTCGCCGCCGCGGGAGTCGGAGCCCAGGACGAGGATGTCCAGCGAGCCGTTGTCGTTCTCCGGCGGCCGGTCGCCGCCGAGGGCCGCGTCGATGTCGACGCTCTTGAGGTTGCCGTCGAGCTTGAAGTACACCCAGGTCGCACCGGCGCCGCCCACCACGAGCACCGGGACCAGCACCCACAGCAGGAGCGCGAACCTGCTGCGCGGTTTGCGCTGCTTGCGCCGGTTCGCGGCCCGCCCGCCGCTGCGCTGCTGCTCCCGCCTGGCCGCGGCCCGCCCGCCGCCGGCCGGCTGATCGTGCCCCGTCCCGGCGGGGCCGCCCCCGTGCCGCCCCTCGTCGGCCCACCGGTCACCGGCCCGGCCTGCTTCGTACCGTCCCTCGTCCGCCCACCCGTCGCCGGGCCGGCCGTCACTCCCCCAGCCGTCGCCGGGCCGTCCCTCACCAGGTGGCTCGTGCCACCCGGCCTCCGTGTACCCGCTGCGCGGCTGCTCCCTGGGCGGCTGTGCCCTGCGCCCCCCGCCCTGTTTCCGTCTGCTCCCACCGGACCGCGAACGTCCGCCCCTGCCATGGCCGCCCATGCACTACTCAGCTCCTTGAAATCCCCGTTTACCCCCTGCCGCCGCGGATCGGGGATGGAAACTTGTCGACAATTTATTCGCCCCCTTCACGGGGCGTTGCACGTTCAGACGTTCGAAGATGACGAAGGGTTGTACGGGATTTTGTTGCGGTCGTGTGTCGTACGGGGTATCGCGTCCCGCCGGCGCCATACCCGCAGGTCCACGCGGAAGGGGAGCCCACAGGTCCGCAAAACCCCGGTCCGGCGGCCCGCCACCCCCACAACCTCCGCCTCGTACCGACTTCTTGGGGAGTGGCAGGATGGCCCGATGAGCGCATCCACCGCCCCCGTACAGGCCCTGATCGTGGTCGACGTCCAGGCCGCCTTCGTCACCGGAGCCGGTGCCGTGCCCGACGCCGACCGCGTACGGGACCGCACCGAGAAGCTGCTGACCGCCGCGCGCGCGGCGGGCGTCCTCGTCGTACACCTCCAGAACGACGGTCCGCCCGGCGCGGACGACGAGACCGGCACCCCCGGCTGGGAACTGCACTTCCCGCCGCAGGAGGGTGAGGTCGTGGTGCACAAGACCGTCGACGACGGCTTCGAGGAGAACCCGCTCGCGGAACGGCTGAAGGAGGCGGGCGTACGGGGTCTGGCGGTCTGCGGCGTGCAGTCGGAGATGTGCGTACGGGCAACCGCCCAGACGGCCCTGGAGCTGGGCTTCCGGGTGGTCGTCCCGCACGACGCCCACGGGACGTACGACATCCCGGCGGCCGAGGGCATCAGCGAGGCGGTACCGGCGGTGATGGTGTCACGGGTGGCGGAGTGGACGCTGGGGGACGAGGTGGAGGTGGTGGCGGAAGCGGCCGAGGTGGTCTTCGGGCAGTGACCCGGCAGTGACGCCCCAGCGCCTGTGTCTCAGTACAGCGGCACCGGGGGCACCGCGACCGACACCTCGGGAAGTGCGCCGGCCGGCGTGTGCGCGCCACGGCCGGCGGGCCGGACCCCGGGGAGGACCACGTCGCCCGCCGCGCGGTGGAACACAGTCGTCGCCGTGCGGTCTCCCCCTCACCCCAGCTCCACCACCCGCGTCCACGCAGGTGGCCGGTCCGGGACGTAGTCCGGGTCCGATTCGTCGCGTTGCACTCCCGTGTACGGGCGGGGGAAGAGACCCACCACCGTGCGGCAGGCGGGGCGGTGCGACGGCCAGGGGGTCTGGCCGTCCGTCAGGACCACGATCACGTCCGGGCGCGGCATAGCCCGCAGCGCCCTGGCGAAGCCCTCGCGCAGGTCCGTACCGCCGCCGCCCATCAGCGGGATGCCCTCCGCCCGGCACAGCGGATGCGCGATCCCGGCCGCGGCGTCGCACGACACCACCGTGACCAGGTCGCGCCGCCCGCCCACCGCCTTGGAGATCGCGGCCACCTCCAGCAGCGCGCTGCCCAGTTCCGTGTCGCTCACCGAGCCCGAGGTGTCGATCACCACCGACACCCTGGGCGGTGTGCGCAGCAGACTCGGCAGTACGACTCCGGGCAGGCTCGCCGAGCGGCGGGCCGGCCTGCCGTACGTGTAGTCGTCGCCCGACGCCGAGCCCGCGGCCGCCGCCCGGATCGCCGCGCCGAGCAGTTCCCGCCAGGGCTGCGGTGGGTGGAACGCCTCCTTCGCCCAGCGCCGCCAGCCCTGCGGCGCGGTCCCCGGGCGGCCCTTGATGCCCTGCGCCACCCGGAACCTGACCGCGTCCCGCTGCTGCTCGCTGAGCCCGTTCGCGCCCTCCGGGCCCAGGTCCCAGCTGCGCTCGCGGCCGTCGGCGCCGCTGCCGCAGTCCAGCCACGCCAGCCGCTGGGTGAGCGGGCCGACCCGGAACTGGCGCAGGTAGTCCTCCATCAGTTCGCCCTCGGGCAGCCCCAGCATCGCCGGGTGCACCAGCCCCTCCGGCTTCACCAGGCCGTCGCCGAACGCGTCGTCGTTGATCTCCATGTCCGCGGCGATGTTCATCCGCAGCCGCTCCCCCGGGCCGGTCAGCCCGCGTTCCCGGGCGACCCGTTCGCCCCGCCCGTGGTGGTCGCGCAGCAGGTGGGACACCTCGTGCACCCACACACTGGCCAGCTCCTCCTCCGGCGTCGTCTCCACGAACGCCGGCGAGACGTACATCCGCCAGTGCGCGTCGACCGCCATCGTCGGCACCGCCCGGTCCGCGACGACGTGCAGGGCGAAGAGCGCCGTGGCCAGGTACGGCCGGGCCCTGGCCGCCTGGAGCCGGGCCGCGAACAGCTTGTCGTGGTCCAAGGTGTCCGCTGCGGACCCGGCGGGCGGTACGGGGTGCCGCGGGTCCCGTGCCGGGGGCGCTTCGGCCGGTGGCCGGGCCGCGGGAGGCTCCGGCGGGGCGGGGCGGCCCGCTGCCAGATCGGCCGGCGACGGCCTGCGCCGCCCCGCCGACGGACCCGGTACCGGCCCGGTGTCCACGGTCCGCTCCGCGGATGCGCTCATCGGCCCGCCTTCGCGCCGGCCGCCACCCGTCCCGCCGCGCGGTCCGCCCGCTGCGACAGTCCCACCACGCCCGCCAGCCGCTCGATCGTCTCCGGCACGTCCCAGTTCTCCTGCCGCAGCGAGGCCAGGGTGGTCGCGGGGACGACGATCAGGTCCGGCGCGCCGGTCTCCATCGCCCGTACCAGCAGCTTCCAGGCCGCGTCCCAGCGCGCCCTGTCCGGGCGGTTGCGGACTGCGGCCACCACCCCGTCGAGGGTGGCCTGGCGCAGGTCGCCGCGTTCGGGGAGTTCGGCCGCCGCGGGGTCGGCGAGGAGCTGTTCGGGGTCGGGCAGGTCCATCCGGTCCAGGTAGGCCACCATCTCCAGCCCGGGACCGTCCCCCACCGTGCCCCTGATCAGCTGGGACAGCACTTCCCGGTCGGAACCGGCGGCCGTCCCGAACGCGATCAGGCTCAGGGCCATGTCCCAGCTGCGCGGTGACGGCCAGGCCCCGCCGCGTCGGGTCTCGCTGCTGGGCAGCCGGTGCACCAGTTTGGGCCGGGCCGCGAGCATCCCGCACACCGCCCGCCGCGCGTACGCCACCGCTTCCGGCAGCTTCTCGGGGTCGAGGCTCGGCATGGTCGCCCGGGGCCAGGTCCCGCCCAGACCGCGCACCACCACCTCGTGGTCGTGCGCCCAGTGCAGGTGGACGAAACGGTTGGCCAGCGGTGCGCTCAGCTCCCAGCCGTCGGCGGCCGAGGACCTCGGATTGGCCGCGGCCACGATCCGCACGCCGGGCGGAAGCCGGAGCGCGCCGATCCGCCGTTCCAGGACGAGCCTGAGCAGTGCGGCCTGCACCGCGGGCGGCGCGGTGGACAGTTCGTCGAGGAACAGCAGTCCCCGCCCGGCCCGCACCAGGCGCACCGCCCAGTCCGGCGGTGCCATCGGCACTCCCTGCTCCGCCGGGTCGTCGCCGACGATCGGCAGCCCGGAGAAGTCGGACGGCTCGTGCACGCTGGCGATCACCGTGGTCAGGGGCAGTTCCAGGGATTCGGCGAGCTGGGTCAGGGCCGCGGTCTTGCCGATGCCGGGCTCGCCCCACAGCAGTACGGGGAGGTCGGCGGCGACAGCCAGGGTCAGGGCCTCCAGCTGGCTGTCGGGGCGCGGCTCGGTGGTGGTGTCGCGCAGCAGGCCCAGCAGCTCACCCGCGACTTCGAGTTCGGAGCGACGCCCGGCCGACGGAACCGGACTCGACGGGACGAAAGGGGCGTCGGAGGTGGTGGGCAGGGTGCTCAGGGGCATGTGGGATCACCTTGGGTGTGAGAGGGAAAGGGAAGGGCCGTGGGTGTGCAGGTGTGCAGGTGTGCAGGTGGCGGTCAGCGGCCTGTCGGGCTCGTACGGTCACGCGCTCGGGTACGTGTACATACGGTCACGCGCTCGGGGCACGCTCTACGGACGGCCGCCGTGAACCGGGACGAACCAGTCGATCTTGCCGCGGCGCGGTACTCCTGGCACGGGCACGGAGAGTTCCGCCCTGAAGAGCCCGTACGCGACCTTCCGCCGCGCCACCGTCTCCAGTTCGTCCCGCAACGCGCCGTCGCGCAGCACCGCCTGGGGTCCGAGCAGCCCTTCGACGACGGCCAGTGCTCCGGCGATGTCGCCGTGGGCGAGGCGTTCGCTGACGCCGGTGAGGCATTCGGGGCTGCGGTGTGCCTCGTCGATGGCGCGCAGACAGGGCAGTGGCGGTCCGTTCAGGGCGACGAGCAGTTCCTCGCGGCGGAGTTCGGCCGGGTCGTGGTCGAAGGGGACCAGTACGCCGTCGACCAGGCCGATCCGGTGCAGGGACCCCCGGCAGTCCACCGTGCGCGGTTCGCCCGGCCGTTGGCGGGCCCGCACGGTACCGGCCGCCACTCCGGGCGCGTCCGGTGCCAGTGCGGCGGCCACCAGCGGGTGCAGGCGGTCGGCCTCGATCGCGCCGGTGCGCAGCAGTTCGAGGTCGGGCAGTACCCAGGTCGCCGGGTCGGGCAGCACGGGCAGCTCGGCGGATTTGTTGTCCGCGGACAACACCGAGACCCGCAATCGGCCGCCTCCCTCGGGCAGTTCCAGCAGCAGCCGGTGCCGTTTCGAGAGCCGTACGGTGACCAGGCCGGAGGTCCGCCCCTCGGCCCGCAGCACCGTCGCGGCCTCCGCCTCCCACCGGTCGACGGCACACGGATAGCCGTCCGGCACCTCTTCCGGAAGGACAGCAGCCGCAGAACCGGCACCGAACTCGTCCGATACGTCCGGGAGTTCGGCCCCCGACCTGGCCCGCAGCTCGTCGGAGCGCCGGGCGTCCCAGAGGTGGCGGTGCAGATCGAACCGGAAGCGCCGGTCGGGATGCGGGTGCGGGTAGCGGGACGAGGGCGGTCCGGGCGGTCCTGGCGCACCGGCCGGTCCGCTCGCGCCGTCCCACAGCGCGAGGCTGACCCGTTGTCCGGCGTCCGCCCAGGCGGGCGGTGTCCGGACCACGAGCTGCACCGGGTGCCCGGTGCGGGTCCCCACGGACTCGTACCGCGCCAGCGCGATCGTCAGCCCGGGGCGCAGCAGTCCGTCCGGAGCGATCCGGGGCAGGTGCCAGCGCAGCAGGTCGGGTGCCAGATGGCGGAGGTCGTCGCGGACCAGGGAGGCCAGTTCGGAGCCCCAGGTGTGCGCGGCCGTACGGAGGTTGAGGTCGACGTCGAAGCCCGCGGCGGCACAGGCCCCCGCCCAGTCGCCGGACAGACGGCGGGCGGTCGCGGTTTCGATCATGGAGGGCGGCACGGCGAACTCACGCACGCGCGGCCAGAAGGAGGGGCGCCGGACCACGGGGCTCCGCAGAGCCGGGCGGCGCAGGAAGGCGGGAAAGTCCTCGTTCGCGATCTCAGTGAGCATCAGCACTCACCTTGCGCGGACGAGACCCCCGATCCGTGAAGAGAAGAAGTAGTCATCGCCGGGAGCATAACCTCTGCCTTCCCGGCACGCCAGAGGTTTCCGGCGTGCCGGGAGCACGGAACCCGCGCTCCCGGCACACGGCCGGCCCGGCCGCCCGGACGCATCACCCGGCCGCCCGGCCACTGCGGTCAGGCCCGCCGAACAGGCCCCCGGCAAGGCGGCCGATCAGGCCTCCGTTCAGGCCGCGAGCCGCAGTTCCTGACGTACGACGATGGCGTTGAGCCGGATCCGGTACGGGGCGACGTCCGTCAGTTCCAGCGCGTCGGCCCGCGCCCGGTCCAGCCCCACGCTCACGTCGATGCAGAAGGCGATCGCGTACATGTGCCCGCCGGTCTCCTCCCCCTGGAGGGCGAAGAACAGGTCGCGGTAGTAGCCGGTCCGGTCCGGCGTCTGCTCGTAGTACGCGAGACCGGGCCCGCCGGACTGCGCGCCGAGCCCGGTGAACGCGTCGACCAGCTCACGTTCGACGGTCTCCCAGAAGGCGGCGTCGGCGAACTCCCCCGGCAGGGCCTGCCGTACGGCCTCCTTGAGCGACAGCGCCATGACCGCGACCGGTGCGGTCTCCTGGAGTCCCCAGCCGCGCACCAGCTTGACGATCGCGCTGTCGGGGATGGCCGCCGCGGCCTCCCGGATGTTCCCGAAGTCGAAGTTGACGGTCGCCGGGGCTATCGCGTCCTGGAACACCCGGTCCATGGCCCGTGCCTGGTCGAGGTGGTCGGGGTGCACTTCCAGGACGGTCCTGAAGGTGGCGGACATGGCTCCTCCTACGGTTCTGCGGTGGCCGTTGGCCGGTGGGCGGTTCGGTCGCTGATCCGGACGGAGATCGCGCGGCCCCAGTATGCCGACCCGGCCACCGACGGGCGGAGCCGTCCCGACGTGCGGACATGACGCGGCGCGGGCGGAGTTGGCCGAAGGGAGGAGAGGAGGGGGACGGACGGGGCGGGGCCGGCTCAGCCGATGAGCGTCGTCTTCGGCCGGACCACGCAGAACTCGTTGCCCTCCGGGTCCGCCAGTACCGTCCAGGACTCGTCCCCGGTCTGCCCGATGTCCACCGGGCGCGCACCGAGCGCCCGTACGCGGTCGATCTCGGCCTCCCGGTCCTCCGGCGCGCACGTCAGGTCGAGGTGCAGCCGGTTCTTGACGGACTTCTTGTCGGTCACCGGCATGAAGCAGATGCCCACCGGTGCGTTCTCGTCGGGCCCGATCACCACCTCCCGCTCGCGCTCGGACAGGATGCGCCAGCGCAGTACCTCGGCCCAGAACCGGGCCAGACCGGGGAGGTCGTGCGCGTCGATGACGATGTGGTGCAGGGAGAGAGGCATGCCCGTCAGTGTGCCCGGGTCAGCGCAGCCGCCGCACCCCGTATACGGCGGCGCCCAGCAGCAGCACGGCCGCTCCCCACGCCGCCGAGGCGAGCGGCAGTGTGCAGGCCAGTACCAGGCACCCCACGAGCCCCACCACCGGAATCGCCCGTACCGGCCGGCCTTCGGCGCGGCTGAGGGTGAGGGCGGAGGCATTGGCGACGGCGTAGTAGGCGAGCACGCCGAAGGAGGAGAAGCCGATGGCGGCACGTACGTCGACCGTCGCGGCGAGCACCGCGACGACCGCGCCGACGGCGATTTCGGCCCGGTGCGGCACCTGGAAGCGCGGGTGCACGGCGGCCAGGGCGTGCGGCAGGTGGTGGTCGCGGGCCATGGCGAGGGTGGTGCGGGAGACGCCGAGGATCAGCGCGAGCAGGGAGCCGAGAGCGGCGACGGCGGCTCCGGCGCGGACGACCGGTGCCAGCCAGTCGGCGCCGACGGCGTGCGCCGCGTCCGCCAGCGGGGCGGTGGCGTGCGCGAGGCGCTCGGGGCCCAGCACCGCGAGTATGGACACCGCGACGGCGACGTACACGAAGAGGGTGATGCCGAGGGCGAGCGGGATCGCACGCGGGATGGTGCGGGCCGGGTCGCGGACCTCCTCGCCGAGGGTGGCGATGCGGGCGTATCCGGCGAACGCGAAGAAGAGGAGTCCGGCGGCCTGGAGGACTCCGTTCCAGGAGGCGTCGATACCCCATTCCAGCCGGGTCGCCTGCGCGTCGCCGCTGCTCAGGCAGGTGACGACGACGGTGGCCAGCACGGCGAGCACCACGGCGACGATCGCCCGGGTGAGCCGGGCGGCCTTCTGGATTCCGGCGTAGTTGACGGCGGTCAGGGCGACCACCGCGCCGACGGCGACGGCGTGTGCCTGCGCGGGCCAGACGTAGGTACCGACGGTCAGCGCCATCGCCGCACAGGAGGCAGTCTTGCCGACGACGAACGCCCAGCCCGCCAAGTAGCCCCAGAAGGGGCCGAGTCGCTCGCGCCCGTAGACGTACGTACCACCGGAGGCCGGGTAGCGGGCGGCCAGCCGGGCGGAGGAGGTGGCGTTGCAGTACGCGACGACGGCGGCGACGCCGAGCGCGATCAGCAGTCCGGACCCGGCCGCCGCTGCGGCGGGGGCGAGGGCGGCGAAGATCCCGGCCCCGATCATCGAACCGAGCCCGATCACGACGGCATCGGCGACACCGAGACGCCGGGAGAGGGTGCCGGAACCGCCACGGTCGCCGGACGCACCGGAAGCGCTGGGGCGACCGGACGCACCGGAACCGCTGGTACTGCCAGACGGACCAGAGTTGCCGGAACCATCCGAGCCACCGGAACCGTCCGGGCCGCCTGGCCCCCGCGCTCGGCCCGAACCACCCGCTCCTCCGGAACCGCCCGGAGTACCCGGGGTACCCGGGGTACCCGGAGTACCCGGATCGTCCGTCGAACCCCCGCCGTTGCCGGTCGTCCTGTTCATGGGCTGCTCCCCGTTTTCATGGACTGCTCCCCGTTCGCCCGAGAAGCCGCTCTACGAAGCACGGTCCGACCGGCGCTCGCCCGCGATCCCCGCCCTGCGGGCCGCGTCCACCGCGAGGCGGATCTCGTCGGACGGGCGGCCGAGACCGGCGACGAAGTCCCGTACCGCGTCCTCGGTGAGCGTGCCGGCCTCCGCGTCGCCCAACAGCCGTGCGAGGTGCACCGGGTCGATCTCCGCGTCGGGGTCGGTCGTGTCGTCGTCCAGCCAGGGTTCCAGTTCCCGGCCCACACGGTCGAAGGTGGTGAAGCGTTTCATGCCGCAGTCGAGACCGTCGTCGCCGAGGTCGTCCGGGTAGGGGGCGCGGGACCAGGTGCCGTTCTCGTACCAGTAGACGCAGCCGATCTCGTACGAGGAGATCAGGTCGCGCAGCAGCTCCAGCGGCAGCCAGTCGGGGGCTCCGGCGAGTACGTCGATCGGGCCGTCGTGCCATTTGACCTGGCTCGACTCGTCCTCGCCGTACAGCACGAAGCGGCCTTCCCCGGCCCGGCGCAGCGCCCACCAGGAGGAACCGCCGTCGTCGAAGCGCAGCCGGTCGACGCCGCCCCCGGACGCCACCCAGAAGCCGGTGCGGTGCACGTCGGAGGTGTCCTCGCGCTCCGCCGTGGTGAGCAGCGCGGCGAGCACCGCCCAGCGGGCCCAGAGGAGTTCGGCCGGCAACAGGTCCGTCGGGCGTCCGGGGCGGTGGATGACGGGAGGGGTGGCGCTTCCGCTGCTGGTCATGCCGGGTACCTGCCCTGAGGATCGGTCGTCGGTGCGGCACGCGGTGCCGCGGTGCCGACGAGGACTATAGGCGCACGACCTGTACATCTGGGGGCGGATGTCACCCCGCCGCAGCCCGGCACGGCGCGGGGTGCGAGCATGGCGCGCGGTACGGCGGCGGACGGCAGCGGCGGTGCGGCGAACGGAGGGGAGGGGCGACGGTGGTGGACGGGTGGCCTGACGTACCGGGCGACACGGCGCTCACCCTCAAGATCCCCGAGGCCGATCACCTGGTACGGGCCGGGTTTCCGGCACATGTGACGGTGCTCTACCCCTTCGTGCACGAGAGCCGGATCGACACCGCGTTCCGCACCGAACTCGCCGACCTCGTCGCCGCGCACGACGCCTTCACCCTCACCTTCGCCGAGTTCGGCCGCTATCCGGGCGTGCTCTACCTGGACCCGTGGCCGCACGGCCCGGTGCGGTCGCTCACCAAGGCGCTGACGCAGCGCTGGCCCGAGGCCGTGCCGTACCGGGGCATCTTCGATCCGCCGCTCGCCCCGCACCTGACGATCGCCAACCACGAGGGCCCGGCCACCCAGGAGGCGGCGTACGACGCCCTCCAGTCACAGCTCGCCCCGGCACTCCCGCTGACCTGCCGGCTGCGCACCGTCCACCTGATCGTCTGGGACGGCGAACGGTGGCTGGACCGGGCGGAGTTCGCCCTCGGAAGGCCCGGTCGGGGCGGGTGAGGAGGGCGGCGAGGAGCCCTGCCGTGTCGCCCCCGGCCCCGGCTGCGGGTGCGGCTGCGGCTGCTGGTGGGTGAGCGGCCTTCCGGCGGCGGGTGCCTGTGCGACTGTGGGTTTCCGGGGTACCGGCGCCGGCCGGACGCCCGCCCCGCCCTCCTCCCGACAGGTGGCCGCACATGCCCGACGCACCGAACGAGAACGCGACGCACTCGACCCGGGTCGCCCGGCACATGAACGCGCCGCGTGCCGCCGTCTACCGGGCGCTGCTGGATCCGGACGCCCTCGCGAAGTGGCGCGTGCCGGACGACATGAGCGGCCACGTCCACGAGTTCGACGCCCGCGAGGGGGGCCGCTTCCGAATCTCCCTGACGTACGAGGAGGGGGCCGGCACCGGAAAGTCGACCGACCGCACCGATACGTACCACGGCCGTTTCGTACGGCTCGTGCCGGACGAGGTGGTGGTGGAGGTGGCCGAGTTCGAGTCGGCGGACCCGGCGCTGCGGGGCGAGATGACGATGACGACCGCCCTGACGGACGCGGTGGGCGGCGGCACGGACGTCGTGGTGACGCACGAGGGGATTCCGGCGGTGGTCCCGGCCGCCGACAACGAGCTGGGCACCCGTATGGCCCTGGCGAACCTGGCCCGCCTCGTCGAGCCGGACCACTGACCCTCGTCGAGCCGGACCACCGACCTCGTGCCACCGGCCACTGACCCTCGTGGGACCGGACCACCGACCTCGTGGAACCGGGCCCCACCGATCCGGCCCGCCGTGCACCGTGCCGCATGGTGCGGCGGGCCCGGACCTTCCGGTTCCGCCGCACCCCCGTGCCGCTACTTCTTCGGCTTCGGCTTCGGCTTCGGCTTCGGCTTGACCTGGTCCTCCGCCTCGTTCGTCATCCGGACCGTGACGCCCACGGACGCGTTGGCCATGGTCACCGCGTGCGGGCCCGAGACCGGGTTGGCCGGGAGGCGGTAGCCCTCGGGGGCCTCGGTCTCCCGGACGTAGTACGAGCCGAGTTCCAGGTTGCCGAACGCGCAGGCTCCCTGGGCGTCGGTGGCGCAGCCGGCGCCGATCTCGAGGTCGCGGTCGGGGCCCGAGGTCTGGAGGCCGGGCTTGCGGCCGTTCTCCTTCCAGAGCTCGACGACCGCCCTGGCCAGTCCGCGTCCCGTGCGGGCGTCGACCTTGCGCACGTTGATCCGGCCCAGGGTGCTCGGCATGGCCGACTTCTTGTTGGGGACGGTGGTGGTGATGCCGTCCGTCTGGTTCGCCGCGGTGAGCGCGTAGGGGCCGAAGACGTTGGGGTTCGGCAGGTCGTAGCCGGCCGGGGCCTTGGTCTCCTGCCAGTAGTAGGAGTAGTTGATCTCCTCCTTCTCGCTGCACACGCCCTGCGCGTCGGTGGTGCACGGGGCACCGCGCCGCGTGTCGGGAGTGGCTCCCGAGGTCTGGAGGCCGGGCACGCCGTTGGTCTCCCGCCAGAGCTGGAAGACGCTGCCGGCCAGCGGGGCGCCGCTCTCGGAGTCCTTCTTGACGACCTTCAGCTCGCCCATGAGCGTGACGGGACTGCCGCACCTGGGCAGATCGCCGTTGAAGGGGTACGCGTGGAACTCCTGCCCGCCGCCGCCGGACGCCGCGCTGCGGTGGGTGATCGAGCCGGTGCTGAAGAAGCGCCCGTTGACGCCCGGCAGCGACACCTCCGCCTCGGATGCCTGGTTGCCGATCAGCACGCTGCCCTGGAACTGGCCGGTGCCCTTGAACTCGACGTTCGTGGCGTCGGGGAAGTTCCACAGCAGCCGGTCGCGCAGCCCGTTCAGCGGGTCGGTCGTGTCGTCGATGCCGCCGCTGTACGTGTTGATGGTGCGGCTCGCCCCGAGGACGTTGACCAGGACGGTGGCCCCGGCCGGGATGTTCTCGAAGACGATGCCCTGCTGGCCGCCGCTCGCGGACGTCAGGTCGAAGTCGACGTTGAAGACCTGGAGGGAGGAGGTGCCGTCTCCGGTGAAGACGGTCTGGCCGCCCTGGTTGACGGCGGTGCCGGTGGCCGGGCGGGTGCCGGTGTCGCCGTCGGCGTAGCACTGGCTGGCGTCGGTGAGCTGCTGGCGCAGCCCGAGGTACGGGGTGGCCGCGCCCGGGTCGAGGGTGTCGGTGCCGACGACGGTGCCGGTCAGCGGGCCGGCGTGGCGGACCACACCGTCCTCGGCGAGGAGGCGCTGCCCGGGGGCGATGGTGACGGAGCCGCCGGTGGTGAGGTAGTCCGAGCCCTTGGGCGGCGAGACCCGGGAGCCGACGCCCGCGACGCCCACGTTGTAGATCTGGCTGCCCTCGGCCGACTTGTTCATGTCGAACGAGCCGAGCACGACGACCCGTCCCTCGGCCTCGGCGGCCTTGTCCCGGACCCGGAAGTCCCCGCCCGCGAAGATGTTGATGGCGTTGTCGTAGCCCGCGTTCCCGCCGTTGTTGATCGGCGGGAACGGGTCGGGGCAGGTGCCCGGCACGCAGGGGCCGAGCCCGCCGGGCAGCGGGTCCGCCGCCCGGACGGACGCGGGTGCCGTTGCCGCGAACGCCGGTGCGGCGAAGGCCGGGGCCGGTGCGGCGACCGGTGCCGTCGCGCCGGTGCGCGCGGGCTGGGCACTCGCCGCGCCGGGCGCCGCCAGGGGCAGGAACACCGCTCCGGCGGCCAGCCAACAGGCGCCCGCCGTCCTCAAGCGGGGGGAGCCGAATCCTCCAAGGACCGTTCGCACGGAACTCACCACTCCTCAGTACTGCTCAGCCGCGCAGGGTGCCGCACGGGGATTTCCACGTCGGTGTGCGCGGGCATACTCCCAATATTCGCGACCCCAAATTTGCTGACGCGCCGTCACTCGGCTGCTGGATTCGAAATATGAGCAGGATGTCGGCCGAGTGCCGTATGCGCGCGGCGCCGGACATGAAGGTGCCGCTGCGGCAGCCTCAGCCGTCCTGACCAGGGCCGGAGGTACCGGTCCGACGAGCTTGCGGTGAGCCCGGAAGTGCGGCACACGGTGCGGGAGCAGCATCCGGCGAGGGCTGACTGGCCGAGCGCGGAAGTCGCCCGGATGTCGGGTGTGACGGCCCGGACAGTGCGGTACTGGGACGAGCGCTGCGGTACTACGAGGAGTCGCGGCTGCCGCGCCGGCCGCAGATCCTCGTCCTGCGGGAACCGGGGCTCGGCCCGCCCGGGACCGGGCAGGCCCCGGGCGCGCGCGTCCCGGACCACCCGCCCCCCCCGGGACCGGTCCGCAAGGGCCCGAGCGCCCCGGTATAGCGTCGGCACACGGCCCGCACCACCCCGCGCGAGAGGAACCCACCATGACCACCGAGCTGAGCCCCGGCAACGACGTCGGCCCCGGCGGCGCCACCGGGAGCGCCCCGGCCGGGCTGCTGGCGCAGGCCCGCGACGACTACCGGGACCTCGCGGCGCGCGGGCTCGCGCTCGACCTGACCCGGGGCAAGCCCGCACCCGGGCAGCTCGACCTCGCCGAGGACCTGCTGAGCCTGCCGGGCGGCCGGCACACCGCCGCCGACGGCACCGACGTGCGCAACTACGGCGGACTCCAGGGCCTCGCCGAACTGCGGGAGATATTCGCGCCGCTGCTCCAGGTCCCGGCCGGGCAGCTGCTCGCGGCCGGCAACTCCAGCCTGGAGCTGATGCACGACTGCCTGGTGCACGCCCTGCTCGGCGTGTTGCCCGGCGCAGAGTCGCGGTGGGTGGAGCAGGAGCGGATCGCGTTCCTGTGCCCGGTGCCCGGGTACGACCGGCACTTCGCGCTGTGCGAGCGCTTCGGCATCGACATGATCCCGGTGCCGATGACGGACGCGGGCCCGGACATGGACGAGGTGGAGCGGCTCGTCGCCGAGGACCCGGCGGTCAAGGGCATCTGGTGCGTGCCGAAGTACAGCAACCCGAACGGGGTTTGCTACAGCGACGAGACCGTGGCCCGGCTGGCCGCGATGGAGACCGCCGCACCCGATTTCCGGATCTTCTGGGACAACGCGTACGCCGTCCACCACCTCACCGACCGGCAGGCCGAGATCGCCGATCTGCTCGGTGCCTGCGAGGCGGCGGGGAACGCGGACCGGGTGTTCGTGTTCGGGTCCACCTCGAAGATCACCGCGGCGGGTGCGGGGGTCGCCTTCTTCGGTTCCTCGCCCGCGAACCTGCGGTGGCTGCTCGCCCACAACGCCAAGCGTTCCATCGGCCCCGACAAGGTCAACCAGCTGCGGCACGTGATGTTCCTGCGCGACACGGACGGGGTGCGGGCCCACATGGAGCGCCAGCGCGCCCAGCTCCAGCCGAAGTTCGAGGCCGTCGCCCGCATCCTGGAGGCGCGGCTCGGCGGTACCGGGCTGGCCTCCTGGACGTCTCCCGAGGGTGGCTACTTCGTCACCCTCCAGGTCCCGGACGGCTGTGCGCGCGAGGTGGTGAGCAGGGCGGCCGGGGCGGGCATCGTCCTCACTCCGGCGGGCGCGACGCACCCGTACGGCAAGGACCCGCGCGACGCGGTCATCCGGATCGCGCCGAGCTACCCCGGCCAGGCGGAGCTGGAGCAGGCGATCGAGGGCCTGACGGTGTGCGTACGGCTGGTCGGGTACGAGCAGCGGGCGGCGACGGCCACGGCCTGAGCCAGAACGTGGCGGGACGGGACGGGGCGGCGGCCGGTCGGACGCCTTGGCCGGACAGGCGGGTTGGCGGGTTGGTCGGCCGGACTCCCGGTCCCGCCGGGCTACCGATTCGGCCGGGCTACCGGTCCGCCCGGTGGCCGCTCGACCCGCCCGCCCCACCCCGCCCCACCCCGCCTCACCGCGCCCTGCGCCGCAGGTCCTTCGCCGCGCGGGTGAGCGTGCGAGCCTCGCGGCGGTGGCCCTGTCGGGCGAAGTGGTGGCCCAGCCAGGTCAGGGACTCCAGGAGACCGGGGATGTCGTTGCCCGCGTGGAAGGCGGTCAGGCCGGGCAGCAGGTCCGCCGCCTCCACGGCGGGGGCGAGCGCCTCCTCGTCGCGGCCGACCCTGGCCAGCCGCAGCGCGAGGTTGGCCAAGGCGTGCACGAACCCCGACAGGTGCGGGTCGGGGTCGGCCGTGCCGTCCGCCCGTACGGCTGCGGCCCCCGGGTCCGCCGCCTCCGCGCGCAGCCGCCGGTAGAGGGCGACCACCTCGCGCACGGCTTCGAGTGACTCCTCGTGCCGATCGCTGCCGGTGAGACGGATGCTGAGGTTGTTCAACACCCGCGCCAGCGAGGCCAGTTCCGCCGGGTCGGTATGGGCTAGCTGACGGTGGAGGGCCACGCACTCCTTCGCCGCGACGAGGGCGTCGTCCGGGCGGCCGAGGGTGGCGAGGCGGCCCGCGAGGGTGTCGAGCGCCTCCGCGAGCAGCGGCCGTACGAGCTGCGGGGCCGCGGCGAGCGAGCGGCGGCACAGGTGCACGGCCTCGTCGGCGGCGGCGAGCGCCTCGGGCTGCTGGTTGTTCCACGACAGTACGAGGCTCAGGTTGTGCAGGCAGCGGGCCAGCGGGATCGTCATGCCGGGGTTGGTACCGGCGGCCTGCCGGCAGAGTTCGACGGCGTCCCGGGCGGTGGTGGCGGCGCGTCCGTGGTTGCCGGTCCGGGAGAGGGTCAGGGCCTGTTCGTTGAGCTTCTGGACACGGGCGAGGAGCTCCTCGTCGACGGCCGTGGGCCGGGTGCCGGTCTCCGGGCCGGTGCGTTCGATGCGGCCGTCCGCGGTGACGGTGAAGCCGTGCCGCCCGGCCATGGCGACCAGGAAGGCCAGGAAGTCCGGGCTGGTGCGGGCGAGTTGGCGGTAGAGGGCGGCGGCCTCGTCGAGGTACGGGCGGGCCTCCTCGGTGCGGCCCAGCTGGTTCAGTTCACGGGCCAGGGCGAAGAGGGCGATCCAGCGGTCCCCCAGCCCGCCAGCGTCCCGGGCGTCACCCGCATCAGCGCCCCCGCCGGAACCGGGGGCACGGCGGGCCCCGGCGCCACGGCTCTCCCCCACCCCACCGCCCCGCTCCGCGGCACGTTCGACGAAGAGGTCGGTACTACGGGCGGCGCGGCCGTGGGTGCCGCTCTCGGTGGACGCGAGGCGCCGGTAGCGTTCGGTCGCGTCGCGCAGCACCGTCACCGCTTCCCCACCGCGGCCCATCTCGCCCAGCTTGACCCCCAACTCAACGAGCGCCGAGGCGAGTTCGGTCTCGCCGACGACCGGGTCGTGGGCGGCGAGCCGGCGGCACACCTCGACGGACTCACGTATCCGCGCCAGCGCCTCGTGGTGCAGGCCGAGTTCGGCGAGCTGGTTGCCGAGGTTGGCCAGGGCGCCGGCCAGCGGGGACAGGAAACCGGCCGGGTCCTCCTCCGCCAGGCCCCGGAAGTGCTCCACGCCCTCCTCCGCGCACGCCCGCGCCTCGCTGCGGTGCCCCAGCAGCCCCACCACCCGGGCGCGCTGGTCCAGGGCCAGAGCCAGCCCCGGCAGCCACGACCGGTCGCCCGTCCCGGCGAGCCGCCGGTAGACGTCCGCGGCCTCGGCCAGTACGCCGTCCAACTCCTCGTGCAGTTCCGGCCGTTCGATCAGTAACGTACCGAGCTCGAAGAGGCTGAGTCCCAGGTCGGGGAGGTGCCGGTGCGGATCCTCCCCGGTCCGGTTCCGGCCCTCAGCCACCTGCCTGCGACACTCTTCGGTCCGCCTGCGTGCCTCGTCGATCATCCCGTCTCCCCCGCAACGCCCCGGTTCACCGCTGTCACTTCCTTCACAGGATGGGCAATCCGTTCCGCCGATATCACCCTGTCGTCAAAAGTAAGCTGCGGCAAGCCTTTGGGACCCTTACGGTTGGGCCTGACCCTGCTGGCCGGCCGGAACGCGGAGCACTCGCCCATGCCTCACCTCATACCGGATCCCGGCCCTCAACGGGTCCTGGCCACAACGAACTTCGTCTACACCATCGGCAGCGGCCTCTATCTGACCGCCGGGGTGCTGTACTTCACCCAGGCCGTCCGGCTCCCGGCCGCCCAGGTGGGTCTCGGGCTGGGCATGGCCGGGGCCGTCTCGCTCGCCGTGGGCATCGCCGTCGGCCACCTCGCCGACCGGCACGGGGCCCGCGGGGTGTACGCGGGCACCCTGATCGCGCAGGCGCTGGCCACCGCGGGGTTCCTGCTGGCGGACAGCTTCTGGCCGTTCGTCCTCGCGGTGAGCGTCGCCACCGGCGCCAAGGCCGCCGGGAACGCCGCGCGTTCGCCGCTGATCAGGCGCTTCGGCGGTGAGCGCCCGCAGGAGTTCCGGGCGTACCTGCGCGCCGTGACCAACGTCGGGATCTCGCTCGGTGCCGTGCTGGCGGGCTGGTCCGTCCAGGTCGGCACCCTCACGGCGTACCAACTCCTCGTCGTGGGCAACGCGTTCGGTTTCCTGACGTCGGCGGCGACCCTGATGTTCCTGCCGTCGGTGGCGCCCGTGCCCGCCCCCGCCGCGACCGGCGGCCGACGCCGGGGCGCACTGCGGGACCGGCCGTATCTGCTGCTGACGGCGCTGGACGGCATCATGGCGATCCAGTTCAAGGTGCTCACCGTGGCCATCCCGCTCTGGCTCGTCTCGGCCACCACCGCCCCGCACTGGCTCGTCTCGGGCACCATGATCGCCAATACGCTCCTGGTGATCGTGTTCCAGGTGCGGGCCGGCCGGAGCGTCGTCTCCCCCGAAGCGGGCGGCCTCGCCTACCGGCGGGCGGGCGTGGCGTTCCTGGTCTCCTGTTCGCTGGTCTCGCCGGCCGCGGGGGTGCCCGCGTGGGCGGCCGTCGCACTGCTGATGACGGGGGTGGTGGTGCACACGATCGGTGAGCTGTGGCATGCGGCAGCCGGTTTCGAGGTGTCCTACGCCCTGGCCCCGCCGCATGCGACCGGCCAGTACCTGGGTGTCTTCGGGCTCGGGGCGGGCCTGGCCGAGGCGCTGGGCCCGGGGCTGCTGATCGCGCTCTGCATCACCTGGGGGTGGCCGGGGTGGTACGTGATGGGGGCCCTGTTCGCGCTGACCGGACTGGCGGCCCCGGCGGCCGTACGATGGGCCGGGCGCAGCCGTCCCGCCGGACCGGGCACCTCGGATACCGTGGCCGGCGAGTTGCCCAAGGGCCTGACGAAGCAGGGTGGTTGAGGAGTGGAGATACCCGGTCGCACGAGCACGCGCTGACGTTCCAGGTCGCGTTCGACCCGTCATCGCGTGCTGCCCCGAGCCGCGGACCGCGTCTGCCGGTCCGCTCACGGCTGCGGCACAGCGAGCCTTTCCTCGCGCCCCGCCCGACCGCGTACCGCGGGAAGGGCGGTGGCGTCGCTCACTGCCGCCCAAGGGGCCCGCCTCGTGTCCTCCTCCCGTCCGACGCCTCCTCCCGCCTCCCCTTCTCCCTCTCCTGACTCCTCTTCCTCCACTTCCTCCTCTTCCGGTACCGGCCTCTGGCGGGACCGTGACTTCCGCAGCCTCTGGATCGGCCAGACCGCCTCCCAACTGGGCTCGCAGGCCGCGCTTTTGGCGGTTCCGCTCGTCGCCGTGGTGGTGCTCGGCACCGATGCCCGGGGGCTCGGTGTGCTGCGCGCCGTGGAGCAGGCACCGGTCCTGCTGCTGTCGCTCTTCGCCGGTGCCTGGGTGGACCGGCTGCGGGCCCGGGACGTGATGGTGCTGGCGGCGGCGGTCGCGCTGGCGCTGTCCCCGCTGTTCATGGCGCTGTCGCCGTTGGCCGGACTGGGGCGACGGCTCCCGTCGGCGGGGTCCGGCACGGGGCGGGGGAAGGGCCGGGGGTAGGGGTGGTCCCACCCTCGGCCGGGGTGCTGGCCCGATGGTCCGCCTCCGTATCGCCGGACAGTCTTGAACCATGAAGAAGCACAGGTCAACAGCTGCTCTGGCCCTTCTCGTCGCCCTGGGTACGGTGGCCGCCACCGCGCCCGCGTCCTTCGCCGGGGAACCGTCGCCCACCGCCTCCGCGTCGTCGCCGGTGCCCGCCCTGGAACGGGCCGCGCATCCGCTGCGCACCACCGAACCCGGCGGCGGGTTCGCCGACCTGCGCCCGCTGGGGCGCATGGTGGGGGACGCCCGGGTGGTGGGGCTGGGCGAGGCAACCCACAGTTCGCACGAGTTCTTCGCGCTGAAGCACCGGGTCTTCCGGTACCTCGTCGAGGAGAAGGGGTTCCGCAGCTTCTCGCTGGAGACCGGCTGGGGCGGCGGGCTGCGGCTCAACGACTACGTGCTGCACGGCAGGGGCGACCTGAGGAAGATCATGGACGAGGAGTTCCAGAGCTTCTACTCCTGGTGGAACAACACCGACTACCGGGACCTGCTGCTCTGGATGCGCGCGTACAACCGTCAGCACCCGCAGGATCCGGTGCGGTTCACCGGCAACGACTTCGGGTTCGCCGGTCCCGAGCTGTACGACCGGATCACCTCGTACGTGGCCGCGCACCGCCCCGCGCTGCTGCCCCGCGTCACCGAGCTCTACCGGGGGCTGCGGCCGACGACCGCCATGGCCGAGCACACCGCCGCGTACATGGAACTGCCGCTGGCCGCACGGAAGTCGATGGCCGGACGGACCAGCGCCGCGCTGGCCCTGCTGAAGCGGCACGCGCCCGCGGCCGGTTCGGACGGGAAGGCGCGCGCGGCGTACGACTGGGCGGTGCAGCACGCCACCGCCGTCGACCAGACGGCCCGGGGGTACGCCTTCGACTTCGAGGACCCGGAGCAGAGCGCGCAGTCCATGCGCTACCGCGACTCGGTCATGGCGGACAACGTGGCCTGGTGGCAGCGGCGTACCGGCGACAAGGTGCTGCTGTCGGCCCACAACGGGCACGTCGCCCTGGTCACGCACAGCCCGGAGATGTACCCGAAGGTCCAGGGCTCGTTCCTGCGCGACAGGCTGGGCAAGGGGTATCTGAGCGTCGGCACCACCTTCGACCGGGGCTCGTTCAACGCCACCGACGACACGGAGAAGGTGCGGAGGTTCACCGTGGGGCCCGCGAAGCCGGGCAGCAACGAGGACACGCTGGACAAGGTGCGTCACCGCGACTACGTCGTGGATCTGCGCAACGTCCGCGAGCCGGGGCGCGGTTGGCTGGCTGCGCCCCGCAGCACCCGGAGCATCGGCACGGCGTACCCGGGGCCGGGAGTGGAGTTCCCCGTCGCGCTGTCCCGCTCGCACGACGTCGTCGTACACCTGGAGAAGGTGGCGGCGGCGCGGCTGCTGACGGCGGCCGGGCGGGGCGCCGCCGGGTAGTGCGGTCAGCCGCGCAGCAGCGCCTCGGGGAGGTAGCCGGAGCGGACGCCGAGCTGCCAGCCGTGGACGCGGACCGCGAGGGCGGCCAGGGCGATCGTGCCCACCGGGAGCAGTGTCCTGGGGTGCGGGTCGGCCTCGGCGGCCATGGTGTCGCGGTGCTGGACGAGGCGGTCGGCCAGGGCCTTGTCGAAGGCCGGCCGGTCGTCCTCCAGCAGCACCCGGAGCAGTCGCTGGTCCGGTGTCGGGTCGGCGGCGGCGTCGAGCCGCCGTGCGGCCCGGGTGCGTTCCTCGGCGGCCGGCATGCGCAGCGGGCCGGGCTGCCGCACCTCGGGGACCAGGTAGGTGCAGAGGGCGTCCATCTCGCCGAGCGCGGCCGGGTCGGAGACCGACTCCAGCGGGGAGCAGGGCACCCCCTCGCGGATCTGCGGGGCGATGTCGTCCTCCAGCATCGGGCCGATCATCCGCTCCCGGTCGTCGAGGAGGCCGCCGATCAGGCCGGTGGCGAAGGCGTCCTTCCAGGTGCTCGCGGTGGGTGCCAGGTCGACGGCGTCGGCGAAGGCGAAGTCCTCGCTGCTGAGCGACTCGTCGCAGAGCGTGAAGGCGACCAGGAAGTCGCCGCCGGGGAAGGTGCCGAGGTCGAGCACCCCGTAGGCGGCCTCGGCCGCGGTGCGCAGCGCCCCGCGCGTCAACGGGTCGGACACGGAGGCGGGTTCGGTCAGGATGCGGGCGGCGACGTGGTCGAGGAGTTCGTCGCGCATCCGCTGGACGCGCGCGAGCCGCAGGGAGCCGTACCTGAGGGAGTGCCAGTGGCCGTAGGCGCGCCCCTCGATGTCGACGAGCGCTTCGTCCACCCGCTGTTCGGCAATCTGATGGCACGCCACTTCGTACATCGCAGCCACTCCCCGTACATCCGTTCGCACTGGCGGCGAAACGGTATCAGGCGTGGTCAGGCGGTACGGCGGCCGAGAAACGGCCATCGCGGTGAAGACCGGGTCGCGGACGTGGGCGAAGGGGCCGGAGGTGGCGCCGCCCCACCAGGAGAGCCCCCCGCCACCTCCCAAGCGGGCCTCGGGCCGGCCCTCAGCAGCAGTCCTTCTCCTCGGCGTCCGCGCAGGTCCGGTCGGCAGCGACCGCGAGTACGGCCGCGCGCAGGTCGTCCAGCGCGTGGCCCAGGCGTGCGTCGGCGAGTTCGTAGCGGGTGCGGCGGCCTTCGGGCACAGCCACGACCAGTCCGCAGTCGCGCAGGCAGGCCAGGTGGTTCGAGAGGCGTGTGCGCGAGACGCCGAGGGTGTCCGCCAGGTCGGCGGGGTGTGCGGGCGCCTCCCTCAGGGTCAGCAGGATGCGGCAGCGGATGGGGTCCGCGAGAGCCCGGCCGAACCGGGTCAGCGCGTCGAGGTCGGTGGCGAGTGTCGGCATGAACCAGACGATACACAGGGTCGTGAATTCAGAGAACAGTGAATGGTTGGACGGACTCCCCCGCACCCCCTCTTCGCCGCGTCCCGGCCTCGCGCGGCCACGGGCCCGGTCGGCGCGACCGGGGACCCGATCAAAACGATCGCACGTTCGAATACTGAGCTACAGTTATCGAACGAACGTACGATTGAAGCTGTCCGGCGGATGGAACGAAGGGAGCGAAGTGATGGAGGTGCGACATGACGGGCTTTGCACACCTTCACGTCGCGTCCGGTTACTCCCTGCGCTACGGCGCCTCCCCGCCCGAGCAGCTGGTCCGGCGGGCGGCTGAGCGGGGCGTTCCGGCGCTCGCGCTGACCGACCGGGACACCGTCACCGGGACCGTCCGGTTCGCGCAGGCCTGCGCAGCGGAAGGGGTCCGGCCGCTCTTCGGCATCGACCTCGCGGTGGAGGCCCTGGCACCCCCGCCCCCCGCGCAGCGCCGCCGCACCCCGGCCCGCGGCGGTGCGCACGTGGTCGAACCGCCGCTGCGGTTCGTGCTGCTGGCGCAGAACCGCGCGGGCTGGGCACGGCTGTGCCGCATCACCTCGGCCGCCCATGCCCGCACCGTCGCCCACGGGGCGGCCGGCGCCCCGGACCGGGCGCCGGTCGTCCCGTGGGAGGCGCTGCGGGAGTACGGCGGCGACGGCCTGACGGTGCTGCTCGGCCCGCTCTCCGAGCCGGTCCGCGCACTGGCCGCGGGCCGGGAGGACGTCGCGAGGAAGCTGCTGGCTCCGTGGCAGGAGATCTTCGGAAGTGGAGTACGGCTGGAAGCCGTTGCGCAGAAACGTTTCAGCGTCGAGCCCGGGTCCCTTCGGCTGGCCGCCCGCACGCTGGCACTGGCCGACCGCACCCGCACCACGGCCGTACTGTCGAACGCGGTCCGCTACGCCGACCCCGGCCAGCACCGGCTCGCCGACGTCCTGGACGCCGCGCGGCTGCTGCGGCCCATCGACCGGCGCCGCCTGGACAGCGGGCAGCGCTGGCTCAAGGACGCGGGAGCGATGACGGGCATCGCCCGGATGATCACCGATTCCGCGGGCATGTCCCCCCGCCGGGCTGAGCGCCTGATGGCGGACACCGCCGCCACGGCCGCCCTGTGCGCCGTGGATCCCGCGGCCGACCTGGGGCTGGGCGTAACGCACCTCCCGGAGCCGCGGCTGCTGGGGGCCGGGCCCGGACCGGACGGCGCGGCACAGCTGCTGCGCCGGCGCTGCGAGGCGGGGATGACCCGGCGCGGCCTCGACCGCGACCGCGTCGCGCTCGACCGGCTGGACGAGGAGCTCGCGGTGATCTCCCGGCTGAACTACGACGCGTACTTCCTCGCCGTCGGCCAGGTCGTGACCGACATCCGGGACAAGGGCATCCGGGTCTCCGCCCGCGGCTCGGGCGCGGGCTCACTGGTCTGCCACACCCTGGGCATCGCCACCGCCAACCCGCTCGACCACCGGCTGCTGTTCGAACGCTTCCTGAGCGTACGCAGGGCATCGCTCCCGGACATCGACATCGACGTGGAGTCCGCCAGACGGCTCGACTGCTACGACGCGATCTTCGACCGGTTCGGCAAGGAGCGGGTGGCGGTCACCGCCATGCCCGAGACCTACCGGGCCCGCCGGGCCCTGCGCGACACCGGCCTGGCCCTGGGCATCGCCCCGGCGGAGGTCGACCGGATCGCCAAGAGCTTCCCCCACCTGCGGGCCTGCGACATCACCGGTGCGCTCGCCGAACTGCCGGAGCTCAAGCAGCTGTCGGCCGAGGCACACCGGTACGGACCTCTGTGGGAACTCGCCGAGGGCCTCGACTCCCTGGTGCACGGCATGGCCATGCACCCCTGCGGCGTGGTCATCAGCGACGCGACGCTCCTGGACCGGCTGCCCGTGCAGCCCACCCCCCAGGGCGACTACCCCATGGCGATGGCGGCCAAGAAGGAGATCGAGGCACTGGGCAACATCAAACTGGACGTCCTCGGCGTCCGGATGCTGTCCTCGATGTCCCACGCGGTCACCGAGATCGAACGCGTCACCGGCAACCGCGTCGACCTGGACGACCCGGCCCAGGTGCCGCTCGACGACGTCTTCGCGTTCAAGCTCATCCAGGACAGCAGGACGCTCGGCATGTTCCAGCTGGAGTCGCCGGGCCAGCAGGACCTGCTCTCCCGCCTCCAGCCCCGCGACCCGCAGGACGTCATCGCCGACATCAGCCTCTTCCGCCCGGGACCGGTCGCCGGCGGCATGCCCGAGCGGTACATCGCCGCCCGCCACGGCGGCACCCCCCGCTACGCCCACCCGGACCTGGAGCCGGTGCTCGCCGACACCTACGGCGTGACCATCTGGCACGAGCAGATCATCGAAACGCTGGCCGTGCTGACCGGCTGCGACCTCGCCCTGGGGGAGATCGCCCGGCGGGCGCTCGGCGACAGGAACCGGCTGCCCGGCATCAAGGCCTGGTTCCACGAGCGGGCACGGGCTCGCGGTTACGACGCCGCGGTGCGCGACGAGGTGTGGCAGACCGTCGAGGCCTTCGGGGCGTACGGCTTCTGCCGGGCGCACGCGGTGGCCTTCGCCGTGCCCGCCCTGCAGAGCGCCTGGCTCAAGGCCCACCACCCGGCCTTCCTGCTGGCCGGGCTCCTCGAACACGACCCGGGCATGTGGCCCAGGCGCGTCCTGGTCGCCGACGCCCGCAGGCACGGCGTGAGCGTCCTGCCGGTCGACGTCAACCGCTCCGCGGCACGGCACACCGTGGAACGCGCCGACGACGGGCAGTGGGGCGTGCGGCTGGCGCTGAGCACCGTACGGGGCATGGGCGAGGAGGAGCGGGTACGGATCGAGGAGGGCAGGCCGTACGGGTCGTTGTCGGACTTCTGGCAGCGGGCCCGCCCCAGCAGGCCGGTCGCCGAACGCCTCGCGGAGATCGGCGCCCTGCGCTGCCTGCACGAGGGCCCGCTCACCCGGCGCGACCTGATGCTCCGGATCGCCGAACTCCACCGGCAGTCCCGCACCCGTTCGGCGGGCGAGGGGCAGCTGCCCCTCGACATGGCCCCCGTCGGCGGGGAGGAGCCGAGCGGTCTGCCGGAGCTGACCGGCCGCGAGGCGCTGAGCGCGGAACTGAACACGCTCGGCATCGACGTGTCCAAGCACCTGATGGAGCACCACCACCGGCTGCTGCGGGAGATCGGCGCGACCGACGCGACACACCTGGCCGAACTGCCCGCCGGTCGGCAGGTCCTCGTCGCCGGCGTACGGGCCTCCACGCAGACCCCGCCGATCGCCAGCGGCAAGCGGATCATCTTCGTCACCCTGGAGGACGGCTCCGGCCTGGTCGACCTGGCCTTCTTCGAGGACTCCCACCAGGACTGCGCGCACACCGTCTTCCACAGCGGTCTGCTCCTGGTCCGCGGCACGGTCCAGGTCCGCGGCACCCGCCGCACCGTGGTCGGCACCATGGCCTGGGACCTGGAAAGGATCGCCGCCGCGCGCCGCGACGACGGCCCGGAGGCCGCCCTCGCCCTCCTCGGCGAGAGCCGCCCGAGCCCGACCCCCGCCCAGCCCGGACGCACCCTCACCAACGGCACCACCGGTGCCCGCCTGCACCCGTACGCCGACCTCCGGCCCGCCGGGAGCCGGTCGGCCGACCTGAAGAAGTTCGGCTACACGAGCCCGGGGAGCGCGGGATGACCACACGCCGGCGGTACATCGCCCACCTCCACCTGCACGCCCCGCTGAGCGAGGAGCAGCTCGACGACGTCGTCCGGCTGCTGACGGGCATCACCCCGCACGTCCACGCGGTCCCGCCGCAGGCCGTGCAGCTCGACCTGACGTCGGCCCTCCGCTACTTCGACATGTCGCCCTACGACGTCGTCCAGTTGGCGATGATGCGGCTCAAGGCCCTCTACGGGATCGACTGCAGCGCCGGCCTCGCGGGCAACCGCATGCTGGCCGTCATGGCGGCGGACACAGCCGCCCCGGGGGACACCACCTGGGTCACCGAGGAGAACGCCGCCGCCTGGCTGCGCCCCCGCCCGGTCACCGCGCTGCCGGGCGTGGGCCGCGGCACCGCGGACACCCTCGCCAAGTACGGCCTGCACACCGTCGGCCGGCTCGCCGACGTGCCCACCGCGACCCTGCAACGCCTGCTCGGCGTCGGCCAGGCGAGGCTGCTGTCCGAGCGCGCCCGCGGCCGGGACCCCCGCCCGGTCGTGCCCGAGGAACCGGTGGCGCACCTGACGGCGGACCTCGTGCTCGACCGGGACTGTCTGGACCCCGTACAGCACCACCGGGCCGTGCTGCAGCTCACCGAGCGGATCGGGCAGCGGCTGCGCGGCGAGCAACGGGCGGCCGGCCGTCTGACGCTCACCGTGCGCTACGCCGACCGCAGTTCCACCACCCGCACCCGGGCACTGGCCGAACCCACCGGCCACTCCGCAGCCCTCGGCGCGGGCGCCCTGGGACTGCTGGCCGGTCTGGGACTGCAGCGGGCCCGGGTCAGGGCCTTCTCCCTGCGCGCCGACGGGCTGGTGGCGGCCGACGGCGCCTGCCGTCAGCTCTCGCTGGACCCCACGGACGACCGTGCCCGTGCCGCGGAGCGGGCCGCGGACCGGGCCCGCCGCCGCTTCGGGCCGAAGGCCGTGTGCCCCGCCGCGCTGGCCGGCTCCTCGTACGCGGACGCCGTGACGCTCAGGGCCTGAGCCGGCCGGCCCGGGTGGCGTCGCCGGTGCCCCGTCCCGCGGCTCCTCCCGCACGGCTCGCCCCCGAAAGGGTCCGAAAACGCACCCGCGCACCGGGGACGGATCACGAGAGGCGATCATGGGTGCTGCGGGTCGGCCGTGCTGCTCGCACGGCCGGCTGTTATTTCTCTCGATCGATGGAGGTCCGCATGACCCAGACAGTGAACTTCAAGGGCGGCCCGGTGTCCGTCGACGGCACGTTCGTGCAGGTCGGCGCCACTGCTCCGGACTTCACCCTGGTGGGCAAGGACCTGGGCGAGGTCACCCTGGCGGACTTCGCCGGGAAGAAGAAGGTCCTCAACATCTTCCCGAGCGTCGACACCGGTGTCTGCGCCGCGTCGGTCCGCACCTTCAACGAGCGCGCCGCCGGCCTGGAGAACACCGCGGTGCTGTGCATCTCCGCGGACCTGCCGTTCGCCCAGGGCCGTTTCTGCGGTGCCGAGGGCCTGGAGAACGTCACCACCCTCTCCACCTTCCGCAGCCCCGGCTTCCGCAAGGACTACGGCGTGGACCTCGTCAGCGGCCCGCTGGCCGGCCTGACCACGCGCGCCGTCGTCGTCCTGGACGAGGACAACAAGGTCGTCCACGCCCAGCTGGTCGGCGAGATCACCGAGGAGCCCGACTACGACGCCGCCCTCACGGCCGTGAAGTAGTCCGGACGGCCTCACCGGCCTCCGCAGTACCGGCGACGCCCGGCCGGCCCGTGCACCCGCGGGCCGGCCGGGCGTTCCGCGTTCTCCCCGCCCCGGCGGGCGGTCAGGGAAGGACCAGCTCGGAGCCTCCGTGCACGGTGAACCCGACCGGTACGAGGGTGGTGGCCGTCGTGGCCGGCTCGCCCGTGCCGGGGCTGCGGGCGTAGCGGGGGTGGGCGCCGCCGCTGATCTGGAGCCGGACGCGGTGTCCGGCGGCGAAGCGGTGGGCGGTGGAGCCGAGCGCCACCTCGACGGGCCCGGCACCGGTACGGACCGGGGCGATGCCGTCGCAGACGTTGACGGAGCGGCCCTCGGCGTCGACGTCGCAGAGCCGTACGAAGACGTCCCCGAACCCGGTGTCGGCGGTGATCCGCAGCCGGGCGGAGACCGGACCGAGGGCCTCCAGGGGTTCGGTCAGCCTCGGGCCGGTGAAGGTGAGCACGTCGGCGCGGGCCTCCAGCGCGGTGTTGTCGCGCGGGCCCGCGCCCGGGGACAGCAGCGGTCCGCCGACGGACGGGGTCGGGTCGGCCGGGTCGTAGCGGAAGGACGCCAGCGGTTCGGTGTCCGTGGGCGGCTGCGCCAGGAGCCGTCCGCCGGGGGCGGCGTACCAGGAGCGCGGGCCCGCTCCGGCGTCCGGGGGCGGCGGCCACGCGTCGAGGTCCCGCCACTGCCCTTCTGCGCCGCCGACGTGCACCCGTACCCTCGTGGGCCGCAGTTCCGAGCGGTCGCCGTACAGATGGGCCCGCAGCCACCCCAGCGTCTCGGCGAACACCTCGGGCCAGCCCTCCTGGAGCGCGGAGGTGTGCGTCCACGGGCCGACGAGCAGCGACGTGTCGCAGTCGGCCGCCCGCAGCCGGGCGTACTGCTCGAAGCCCTGGCCGGCCAGGGCGTCGTACCACCCGGAGATCACGCCGACGGGTACGGTCACCCGCCCGGCCACGTCGGCGAGGGACGCCCCGTGCCAGTGCGGGTCCGCCGGGTCCGGATGTGCCAGCACCCCGTCGAGCCAGGGGACTTCGCCCAGCGCGGGTACGTGGGCGCCGCGCAGGGGCAGCGCGGTGGTGATCCGCCGCAGCTTCCGCCGCAGGCGCAGGACCGCGTTGGCGAAGGGGACGACTCCCCGGTGCTGGTACGTCATGCCCGCGCCGACGACGAGCGCGTTCTCCAGCTGGAACGCGCCGCCGCTGTGGAAGAGGGCGTGCGGGTCGTGCAGCGCCACCTGCATGACCATCGCCTTGAGCTCGGGCGGCGGGTCGAGGGCGAGTGCCCACTGCACATAGCTGAGGTAGCTGGGGCCCAGGGTGCCCAGGACGCCGTTGAACCAGGGCTGTTCGCGGAGCCATTCGACGGTGGCCCGTCCGTCGGCGGGCTCGTTGCGCCAGAGGTCGAAGGTGCCGCCTGAGCCGCCGGTGCCGCGGCAGCTCTGCAGGACGACGTGGAAGCCCTGCTCGGCGAAGAGCATCCCGTACATGGGGGACCAGGGAACGCCCCGCCCGTACGGGGAGCGGACGAGCAGTGTGGGGAACTCGCCCCGGGCGCGCGGGAAGTAGTGGTCGGTGAGCAGTGGGCTGCCGTCGGCCGCGGGCACCTCGATCCCGGGCTCCCAGCCGGCTTCGTACTGTCCGGCCGGAACCTTCTTGCGCCAGCTCGACCGCATCATCCGGGTGGCCAGGGGCAGCTTGGCCGGGGTCGTGGCAAGGGTCTTGGACGTCATGGTTCCCCCTTCGATTATTTTCCGTACGTTGTACGAGAATAGCGGATGCTTGGATGTACCCCACGAGGAGAGCTGGACGGGCCACCGGAGGAACCGGGCAGGCCGGGAGGAAGAGGAAGCGAGCGCGCCGTGCCCCACGCCGAGAGAACCCCCACGGGGCAGCAGCCGAAGCCGAAGCCGGAGTTCGACCCCCAGCAGCTCTGGCTGGGCACCGGCGCACCCCGCTCCGGCCGGGGCCGCAAGCCCGCGTTCACCCGGGAGGCGATCACGGCGGCGGCGGTCGCACTGGCCGACGCGGAGGGCCTGGAGGCGGTGACCATGCGCCGGGTGGCCGCCGAGGTGGGGGCGGGCGTGATGTCCCTGTACAGCTACGCCCCCGACAAGGAGACCCTGCTGGAACTGATGGTCGACCACGTCAGCGCGGAACTTGAGCCGGGAGCGGGGGCGGGGACGGGCACGGAGGCTGGGACTCCGGCGGAGCCGGGGCCGGGAGCGGGGACCGAGGCGAGATCCGGGGCGACATCCGAGGCGGCGGCCGGAGCGGCGGCCGAGGCGAAGTCCGGGGCGGCGTCCGCCAAGTCCCCCCGCGCGGTGGTCGTTTCACCCCTCACCGGCGACTGGCGTGCCGACCTCAAGACCATCGGCCACCTCCAGCGCGCCCTGATGCTCCGGCACCGCTGGCTCCCGGCCGCGCTCACCATCCGGCGCTCGCTCGGCCCGCACGCGCTGGCCTTCCTGGAGCACGCCCTGGCCGCCCTGCGCCCCACCGGGCTGGACGGGGCGGCGAAGCTGGAGGTCTTCAGCCAGCTGACCGGTTTCGTCGCCGCGTACGTCGGCCAGGAGATCACCCGTTCCGAGGCCGCGCACCACCCCGGCCGTCTCGCCGCCGAGGTCCGCTATCTGACCGCCGTGGCCGCCGACGGCCGGCACCCGGAACTGGCCGCCGCCCTGGGCGCCCCCGCGCGCCCCCAGTCGCCCGACGCCATGTTCACCCGCTTCCTGGACCGCCTGGTGGACGGCCTGGACTCGGAGGCACCCGCGACCGGCAGGACGGAATCCCCCGGAGGCGACGCCCCGCAAGCCCCCTGACCCGGGAGGCCGGGTCCCCGGGGCCCGGGGTCAGCTCCGCCGCAGGACCGTGAGCGAGTCCTCCTGGGTCGCCACCATGGCGAAGGAGAACCGGTCCAGCTCCAGGCAGAGCGCGACGTCGTCGGGATGGGTGCCCTGACGCACGCCCTCCGTCAGTTCGGCTGCGGCCCGCGACCCGGCGGCGCGGTCCAGGAACTCCGCCGCGTCCACCCCGTCCCCGGCGGCCCTGCGGGCGACGTACTGGGCGCACGCCAGGTCCTCATCGGCCCGCCCGTCCTCGCCGGTGACCACGAAGGTGACGTGTGCGCACCCGCGCGCCCGCAGGAGCCCGGCGGTCGCCTCCGCCACCACGAAGCTCGCACACAGCACCAGCGAAGCGTCCTTCACGGCGAGGGCGCCGACCGTCCCCGCCGTGGCTTCTGCACGACGGTCCGCCCGCCGAGGTCCAGGGAACGCAGCAGACCGGGCGAGTTGACGGCGTCGAACCCGGGTGCGGGCGGCCCGTCCTTGAGCGCGACCCAGTCCGGGTGACGCTCCTTGAGCGCCAGCGCCTCCTCCAGCGACCCGGCGAGCACGATCTTCTCCGCACCCCGGTCGAAGGCCCAGGCGGCCACCGTGTAGGCGCGCATGACGTCGACCACGACCGCCACGGAGGGGACTTCGGTCAGTTCACCGATACCGAGAAAACGAGCGTCCATCGGATCATGATCACCCATGACGGCCCCGGACCACCCGGCCGGTGACCGGAGTCACAGCACCGGTCCCGCACGGAAGCGCCCACCGCTCCGGCAGTCCCCACCGTCCCGGCAGCTTCGCCCGGATCACCGAACTGCCCCTTCCGGGAGGCCCGGTGACAGGCGAACGACGTCCGCAAGAGGGGTGGACCGCACGGCCGTGCGGCGGTTGAGCCTCACTGTGGAACTCAGTCCCTTTCAGTCCCTCTTCGTTCCCGAAACATGCCGTGACCTGCACCGATGTGCGAGGGACCGAAGCGGGACCGACGAGGGACCGAAGCGGGAAGAACCCAACTCGGTCGCTTTCGGCACCACTTCGGCCACCCTCGTCCCAATCCCACGCCCCCTTCATCCGCCCTGCGCCGCCTTCTCCCACACCGACACGTGCCGCCCGCTCTCGCTGGTGAAGGGCGCGCGGTCCCAGCCCTCCCAGCGGTCGCGCAGGCGCAGTCCGGCGAGCTGGGCCATCAGGTCGAGCTCGGCGGGCCAGACGTACCGGAAGGGGATCGAACGGTACGAGCCCCGGCCCTCGACGACCTCGACGTAGTTCGAACTCATGGCCTGGGTGGCGACGTCGTAGTGGTCGAACGCCCAGCGGGTCGGGGTGATGCGGAACGGTACCGCGTTCTGCCCCGGGGGCAGCAGCCGCAGGTCGGGGACGGCCACCTCGATCACGAAGGTGCCGCCGGGGGCGAGGTGGTCCGCCGCGTTGCGGAAACAGGCGACCTGCTCGGCCTGGGTGGTCAGGTTCATGATGGTGTTGTAGACGAGGTACGCGACGGTGAAGCCGCCCGGTGCGTGCTCCCCGTCCCCAGCCGCCCGCGCCGTGGCGAAGTCACCGATGGTCACGCCGATCGCCTCGCCGCCCGGCTTGGCACGCAGTTGGTCCACCATCGCGCGCGACAGGTCGATGCCGTGCACCGGAACACCGCGGCGGGCCAGCGGAAGGGCGATGCGTCCGGTGCCGATGCCGAATTCGAGGGCCGGGCCGTCCGCGGCGAGTCCCGCGAGGAGGTCGACGGTGGCTTCCACCTCCTCGGGCGCGAAGGCGCTCGATCCGGGGTCGTCGTACGTGGCCGCGACCGACGCCCCGAAGTAGCCGTCCTCCGGGTCGTCCTGGTTCTTCGATGAGTGCATCGCAGGACCGTACGTCGCCGCCCGAGCGGGCCGCATTCCCTTTTCGGGGAGGGTGGTTGGCCGCTCTTGAGGGGTGGTCGGCCTCTTCCGGGGAGGGCGAGTGGCCGCGCCCGGCACCCAATGCGCCGCTCAGCGAACCCCGTTCACCCCCGTGGGTCCACCGGCGTCAGCACGCCGAGCCGGTCCTCGACCGCCTGCGCCGCCGCCAGGCACAGGTCCTCGCGGAACGCGCGCCCGACGATCTGCACCCCGGTCGGCAGCCCGTCGGCCGTCCCCGTCGGTACGGCCACGGCCGGCACCCCGACGAAACTCGTCGCGCTGCACAGCCGCAGCCCCGCGGCGACCCGGTCCCGCCCCGCCCGGTCACGGGACTCCAGCCCCGGCTCGACGGGCGGTTCGGTGAACGAGGGGCCGAGCAACAACGGGTACGCGTCCAGGAATTCGGCCCAGGAGCGCCGGATTCCCAGCCAGCTCCCCCACAGCTTCACCAGCTCGTCCGCGTCGGCGGGCCGCGTCTGCTCCATGGCCATCGCGATGTACCGGTCACCGCCCTCGCCGAGCAGGGTGCGCACCACCGGCCAGGTCGGGGCGAACTCGGTCAGGGTGATCCGCCCGTACGCCTCCAGCGCCTCCGCCAGCCGTGGCACGTCGGGCACTTCGCACACCTCGTACCCGGCGTCGCGCAGCGCGTCCGCCGCCCGTTCGACGGCCGCGCGCACCGTGGGGTGCACGCCCTGCCCACCGGGGTCCGTCACGACGGCCACCCGCACCGGGCCGGGCAGCGCCTCTCCGTACAGCGGTACGGGTACGGCGCGGGGGTCGCGCGGGTCCGTACCGGCGAGGCTCTCGTACGCCAGCCGGAGGTCGGCGACGGTGCGCGCCAACGGGCCGTCCACGACGAGGAGTTGCGAGGCAGGGCCGGGGTCGTCGGGGCCCAGCACCCGATGGTCGGCGGGGAAGCGCCCGGTGGTCGGCTTCAGCGCGGCGACTCCGCAGAACTGTGCGGGGACCCGCACCGAGCCGCCGGAATCGTTGCCGAGACCCAGTGCGGCCATGCCGGTGGCGACGGCCACCGCGTCGCCCCCGCTGGAGCCGCCGGGGGTCAGACCCGCGTCCCACGGGTTGACCGTGTCGCCGTACAGCTCGCTGCGGGTGTGCATGCCCGCGAGGATCAGGGTGGGCAGGTTGGCGTGCCCGACGGGGACGGCTCCGGCGGCCCGCAGCCGGGCCACCGGCGGCGCGTCGGCCGCCGCCACCGCAGCACGGAACCGGGGCACCCCGAAGGTCGTGGCCACACCCGCGACGGGGGTGCTCTCCTTCACCGTGAACGGCACCCCGGCGAGCGGCCCCAGTTCCTCGCCCGCGGCCCGCCGCCGGTCCGTCTCCGCCGCGGCCTCGCGGGCCCCCTCGGCCAGCAGTTGGGTGACCGCGTTCACCCGGGGGTTGACCTCGGCGATCCGGTCCAGGTGGCTGTCGATCAGTTCGGCGGCGGAGACCTCCCCGCCGCGCACCGCCTTCGCCTGCTCGGCGGCCGACAGCTTCCACAGGGCGTCGTCGTGCATGGTTCTCTGCCTCTCCCGTCCGTAGTGATGCGCTTGCATCGGTACGCACCGTACCCCGTCAACCGATACGATCGCATCGGATAAACTCGGGCCCCGGAACTTCGGGACCCCAGGACCGCGGAAGGGCGGCGGAACATGCCCAAGCAGGTGGATCACGAGGGCCGGCGCCGCCTCATCGCCGAGGCCGTGTGCCGGCTCGCCGACGCGCGCGGGCTGGAGGGGGTGACTCTGCGCGACGTCGCGGCCGAGGCGGAGGTCTCGATGGGTGCGGTGCAGCGCTGCTTCCGCACCAAGGAGGAGATGCTCCTCTTCGCGCTCGGACACGTCGGCGACCGGATTGGCGAACGGGTACGGGCGAGTCTCCTGCGGAGCCCGGCCCAGTCGGCCGGGACCGCGCTGGGCCACGCGGCCACGGAGGTGTCGCTGCTGCGGGCGGAGCACCGCGCCGAGGCCCGGGTCTGGCTCGCCTTCGTCGCGCAGGCGGCGGTCAGCGAACCGCTCGCCAAGTCGCTGCGGGCGAACTACGCGGAGCTGGAGGAGATGTTCACCCGCCTGTTCACGGAGGCGGAGGCAGGGACGTCCGGGACGGGCGCGGCACCGGAGACGGCCGCGTCGCCCGGGACGGACGCGGCGGTGCCGACCGGGAGGGGCGGCGGGGCCGCACCGCCCGGCACCAGGGCGACAGCGGAGTCCGGGGCCGGGTCCGCGCGGCGCCGGGCCCGCACCCTCCTCGCCCTGGCGGACGGACTCACCACCCACGTCCTCGTCGGCCACCTCACCGCGTCCGAGGCCCAGGACATCCTCCACGCACACCTGCGCGACCTCTGGGAACGCACCCTGCGGCGGCCGACCCCGTAGCCGCGCCGCAGAGGAAACGGAGGCCGACGCCGGATACCGGAATAGACTCCGGTGGCAGGCGAGTTGGCCATGTCATGACCACCGAGACCAGTTCCACGGCCACCACCGACGCGGGCACCGGCACGGACACCGGCACCCCCACCGACCGCTCCTTCCTCTTCGTCCTCGGCAGCTCGCGTCCCGACGGCAACACCGAACTGCTCGCCCGCGCCGCCGCCGCGCAACTGCCCGCAGGCTTCGCCCAGAACTGGGTGGACCTCAACCGGCTCGCGCTGCCCGACTTCCAGGACGGCAGGCACGACGCCGAGAACTGGAGCTCCGGGGAGACCGAGGACATGCTGCGGGAGGCCACCCTCGCGGCGACCGACGTGGTGATCGCCTCACCCCTGTACTGGTACACCGTCTCCGCGCAGGTCAAGCGCTATCTCGACTACTGGTCCGGCTGGCTGACGGCGCCCGGCTCGGACTTCAAGGCGCGGATGACGGGCCGCCGGCTGTGGGCCGTCTCCGTCATGGCGCACAGCGAGCCGGAGGTGGCCGACGGCATGGTCGCCACGCTCCGGAACTCGGCCGCGTACATGGGCATGGGGTTCGGCGGTCTGCTGCTGGGCAGCGCCTCCCGGCCCGGTCAGATCCGGCAGGACGAGGAGGCGCTGCTCCGCGCGAAGACGTTCTTCCAGGGAGCGGCCCCGCTCGCCCGCTTCCCGTACGAGTCCCCGTACGAGTCCCCGCATGAGAAGGAGGAGGCCGCCGCCTGACGGCGGACGGCCCTGTCCGCGGCCCCGGGGCGGCTACCGGTTCGGCTGGTTGAGCGTACCGAGGACCCTGACGTGGCCGACCGACCTGAAGCCCCAGTCGAGCAGGGCGCGCGCCTCGCGGTAGACCGCGAGGCCGTTGCCCCGCTGGGGGTTGAGGACGGTGACGATCAGGGTCCGGTTGCCGCGTTTGGCCGCGGCGATGAGGGTGTTGCCCGCCTTGCTGGTGTAGCCGTTCTTGATGCCGATCAGCCCGGGGTAGCGGCCGACGCCGTTGGCCCCGGTGAGCAGGCGGTTGGTGTTCTGGATCGGGTACGAGGCGAGGTGGCTGCCGTTCGCCCGGGTGCTGCTGGGGAAGCGGGCGTGGGCGGTGGCGGCGAACTTCGCGAACTGGCCGTCCTTCAGCCCGGCCCGGCCGATGAGCGCGAGGTCGTACGCGGTGGAGTACTGGCCCTTGGCGTCGTAGCCGTCGGCGGTGACGACCCGGGTGTTGCGGGCACCCAGGGCGCGGGCCTTGGCCTGCATCTGGGAGACGGTCGACTTCCAGCCGCCGTTCATCGCGGCGAGCACGTGGACGGCGTCGTTGCCGGAGCGCAGGAAGGTGCCCCGCCACAGGTCGGCCGTCCGGTAGACCCGCCCGGCCTTCACCCCGACGACACTGCTGCCCTCGCCGACCCCGGCCAGGTCGGCCTTGCTGACCTTGCGCAGCGTGCCGCCGGGGACGCGGGGCAGGGCGGTCACCGCGAACAGGGCCTTGAGGGTGCTGGCGGGCGGCAGCCTGAGGTGCGGATGGTGCGCGGCGATGACATCACCGGTACGTGCGTCCGCGACGATCCAGCCCAGCGCGGAGACGGTGCGATTGGCGGAGACGGTACTGGCGGGGAGGCCGCCGGGCGCACCGGCGAGCGCACCGGGGGCTCCCTGGGCCCCTTGGACTCCTTGCGCCCCCTGGGGTTCCTGGACTGCTCCCTGCGCCTCTGGGACTGCCTGCGCTCCTCGGGCTCCCTGCGCTTCCCGGGCACCCGTGAGCGCGGGGGTCCGGGGGCCGGGTGCGGCTGCCGACGCCGGGCCGGAGACGGCCCCGGCCGGTGCCGCGAGCAGTCCGGCGGAGGCGGGCAGCACGAGCAGCAGGGCGACGGTGGTGGCGGTGGCCGTGGTGACGACTCGACAGGACGAGCTGCCTGACGCGGAGGTGACGGTCATTCAGCCACGGTAGGTGCGCCCGGACGGTTCGGCCGACCGGTATTGCGCCACCCGGGCCACAGGGGCCGAAAGCAGGACGGACTACCGCATCTCCCACCCCGCCCGCACCACCTGCCGCACCACCTGGCGCGCGGCCTCCGCGCACCGCACGGCTGCCCGGTCCCGTGGAGGGTTCCCCGGGACCGGGCCCTCGGGCACCGCCGGGTGACTTCCCGGCGGGAACCTTCCGGCCCCGGTTCAGTTCGGGACCGGTCCCGGTTAGGTTCTGCCCATGAGTTCTGCCCATGACTGGCCGCCGCGACGGTGAAGCTCTTCGCCGGGCGCGGCTCGGACACGGCGGCCTTCAGGGAGGTCACCGACGGGACCGGGACGGCGCCCGGATCCGGTCGAACCGGGCCGGCTGACGAAAGTCGAGCGGGGCGGAGTGAACGCCGGGCTGTACCCGACCTTCGGCAGTCCGGCGTTCTGCGGCACCACGCACAGCCTGCTCCACCAGCGGAACCACGCCCGGCCCGGCGTACCGGCCGAGGAACACGGCATGCGGACGGCCAGGCCGAAGGCGGCCCGGGGCACCGGCACGCCGCCGCCCCTCCGGCTGCCGCGCCCCGACCTCCCGGTCGGCAGCGCTTCACACGGAGCACCACCCACTCCCGAGCCGACCGAGTATCCGGAATCGCCCGAGAACACGGGAACCGGCCAAGGAACCGAACCGGCCAAGGAACCGAACCGGTCAAGGAACCGAACCGCCCGAGAAGGCGGAACCCGCCCGCCACACCGACGGAAAGTGACCGACATGCGCGCACGCGGCATCAACTACGACACCGGTTTCCTCCCCGGGGAGGAACTCTCCCGCAAGGTCCTCACACCGGAGGCCGTCCGGCACGACATGGCGGTGATCTCCGGCGCACTGCACTGCGACGCCGTCCGCATCAGCGGACGCGATCCCGAACGCCTCGACACCGCAGCCCGGTTGGCGGCCGAGGCCGGACTCGAAGTCTGGTACGCGCCCTTCCCGGTGGATCTGCCCTCCGACGCACTGCTCCCCTTCTTCGCCGACTGCGCCCGCCGCGCCGAGGCCCTGCGCCACTCCGCGCAGATACGCCGCTCCGGCGCCGAGGTGGTCTTCGTGGCGGGCTGCGAACTCAGCCTGTTCGGGCACGACTTCATACCCGGCGCGAGCTACGGCGACCGGCTGCGGGTGATGGCCGACGCGGACTACGAGTGGTGGACCTCCCTCGGCCCGGTCCGCAAGCGGCTCAGCGCGTTCCTCGCCGAGGTGGCCGGCACCGTCCGCGCCCACTTCGGCGGGCGTCTCACGTACGCCGCGGGCCCCTGGGAGCACATCGACTGGAGCCCGTTCGACCTGGTGGGCACCGACGCCTACCGGGCCTCGTACAACAAGGACGCCTTCCACGACGAACTGCGCGGCCACTTCGCGCACGGCAAGCCGGTGGCGGTGACCGAGTACGGCACCTGCCCCTACCAGGGCGCGGGCGAGCGCGGCGGCACCGCGTGGCAGGTGCCGGACGGCGCGGTCGCCGACGAGGGCGAACAGGTCCGCTACTTCAACGAACTCCTGGACGCCTTCGAGGAGGTGGGGGTGGACAGCTCGTTCTGGTTCACCTTCGCCGGCTACGGCAGGACCGACGGCGACGCGGACCTCGGCTCGTACGGGGTGGTCCGGGTGCGGGAAGGGGAGAGCGAGCGCTGGGAGCCGAGGGAGGTTTTCCACGCGATGGCCCGCAGGTACCAGCGGACCGGCCAGACCAATCAGGACAAGCGGCGCGAGCCGGACGGTACGGAGCGCTGAGCCGGACCCCCACGCGCCGCTCGAACACATCCGCCTTCAACTATGTCGCCAAACGGCGTGTCCTCCGGGGGACTTCGACCGTTCTTCCCTGTGTGCTGCGGCTGGCTGGCCGCAGGAATATCCAGTGAGGAACCCCCAATGCGCAAGCTCAACAAGGCCGTTGCCGTCACGATGATCGCCGGTGGCATGATCGCCGCGGGCGCCGGTGCCGCCTCCGCCCACAGCGGTGCGGACGCCAACGGCAAGGCCACCAACTCCCCCGGCGTCGCGTCCGGCAACCTGGTGCAGGTCCCGGTCCACGTCCCGGTGAACCTGACCGGCAACTCGGTCAACGTCATCGGCGTGCTGAACCCGGCCTTCGGCAACGAGTCGTCGAACGTCTGACAGCAGGCATGACGGAGGGCCTCCCGGTATCCGACCGGGAGGCCCTCCTTCCGTTTTCCCTCGGCAGGACCTCCCGTTTACCCCCGGCAGGCCCTTGCGTTTCGCCTCGGCCGGCCCGCTCCGTCTCCGGGACGGACCGCAGCCCCTACTCCCCCGCCACGACCTCCGTGTCGTAGAAGCAGAAGTGCCCCTTGATCGCGGCGACTTCGGACAGCGGCTCCTGATACGCCCACACCAGATCGGCCTTGCCGGGCACCGACCAGTACGACGCGTCGCCCTTGAAGGGACAGTGGGTCGTGGTGTCGGACGCGGTCAGCAGCTCGGTGCGGACGTCCTCGGGCGGCAGGTAGTAGCGGACCGGCAGCCCGGTCTCGCGCAGCAGAAGGGGACGGCGGCTCTCCGCGAGAACCTGCCCGTCCCGCACGACACGCACATGCGTCGAGCCCTGCTCGACGGTGATCCGGTGGCCCTTGCTCGCTCCGTGCTGAGATGTCATACGGAGTACAGCGGCCGGTAGAGCACATTTCTTCCCGGCCGCCGCACCACGGATCACACCCCCGGGTCACGCACGGGGTCACCTTCCCGGGCCACGCCGCAGACCCGCCGCCCGCACCCCGACCCGTCCCACTCCGTACCAGTACGCCCTGGTCCTTCCTAGTCCGTACCGAACTCCATGGCCGCGCGGTCCAGCATCTCGTCGTCGCCGGAGACCTCGCCGCGCGAGGCGATGGCCTCCGCGCCGCCCTCCGGCATGCTGCCGATCAGGCCCGTCGCGGCGGCCTGGGCGGCGCCGATGGCGGGGTTGCTGCTGCCGATCAGGCCAAGGCCCGCGTACTGCTCCAGCTTGGCGCGGGAGTCGGCGATGTCGAGGTTGCGCATGGTGAGCTGACCGATCCGGTCCACCGGGCCGAACGCCGAGTCCTCGGTGCGCTCCATGGACAGCTTGTCCGGGTGGTAGCTGAACGCCGGACCCGTGGTGTTGAGGATCGAGTAGTCCTCGCCGCGCCGCAGCCGCAGGGTGACCTCTCCGGTGACGGCGGCGCCGACCCAGCGCTGGAGCGACTCGCGCACCATCAGCGCCTGCGGGTCCAGCCAGCGGCCCTCGTACATGAGCCGGCCGAGCCGCCGGCCCTCGTTGTGGTACTGGGCGAGGGTGTCCTCGTTGTGGATGGCGTTGACGAGGCGCTCGTACGCCGCGTGCAGCAGGGCCATGCCCGGGGCCTCGTAGATGCCCCGGCTCTTGGCCTCGATGATCCGGTTCTCGATCTGGTCCGACATGCCCATGCCGTGCCGGCCACCGATGGCGTTGGCCTCCATCACCAGGTCGACGGCGGAGGCGAACTCCTTGCCGTTGATGGTGACGGGGCGGCCCTGGTCGAAGCCGATCGTGACGTCCTCGGTGGGGATCTCCACCGACGGGTCCCAGAACCGCACGCCCATGATCGGCTCGACGGTCTCGACACCGGTGTCGAGGTGTTCGAGGGTCTTGGCCTCGTGGGTGGCGCCCCAGATGTTGGCGTCGGTGGAGTACGCCTTCTCCGTGCTGTCGCGGTACGGCAGGTCGTGGGCGACCAGCCACTCCGACATCTCCTTGCGGCCGCCGAGCTCGGTCACGAAGTCCGCGTCGAGCCAGGGCTTGTAGATCCGCAGGTGCGGGTTGGCGAGCAGCCCGTAGCGGTAGAACCGCTCGATGTCGTTGCCCTTGAAGGTCGATCCGTCGCCCCAGATCTGGACGTTGTCCTCCAGCATCGCCCGCACCAGCAGGGTGCCGGTGACGGCGCGTCCCAGCGGGGTGGTGTTGAAGTACGCCCGCCCGCCGGAGCGGATGTGGAACGCGCCGCAGGTCAGCGCCGCCAGCCCTTCCTCGACAAGCGCCGCCCGGCAGTCGACGAGGCGCGCGACCTCGGCACCGTACGCCTTGGCGCGGCCGGGCACCGAGGCGATGTCGGGCTCGTCGTACTGGCCGATGTCGGCGGTGTAGGTGCAGGGGACGGCACCCTTGTCGCGCATCCAGGCGACGGCGACGGAGGTGTCGAGCCCGCCGGAGAAGGCGATGCCGACGCGCTCGCCGGCCGGAAGGGAAGTGAGAACCTTGGACATAGGAAGATTATGCATGATCCCGCATGGTCATGCAAAGAGGATTCAGGAGGTCTTTCGTTCGCCCCTTCCCCCGAAGGTGAGCAGGAGCAGCACGAGCGGAACCGCGACACCCAGCCCCAGCAGCCCCAGCAGCAGATTCGCGTCGGCGAGGGAGGTGTGCGCGGCGAGGTGGGAGCGGAACCGGAGGTGGATGAGGAAGTGGGCGATCGACCAGACCGCGTACGCACCCAGGGCGCTGCGGACGAGCACGGGGTGCAGGGTCACGGCGGCGGCACCGAGCGGGACGGCGACGGCGAGGTTCATCGCGCCGACGTCCAGCATCAGGTGCGGGTTGTAGGCCATGCCCATGCCGACCCAGGACCACCCGAAGAAGCCCTCGGGCGAGATGAGGACGTAGCCGCCGAGGACGAGGGAGAGCAGCGAGAGGAGTCCGAGCCCACCCCGCACCCAACGGGCCCGCACGCCACTCACTTCTCCGCCCCCGGGCCACGGACGCCACGCACCCGCCCCGCCGCCTTGCCCTTGCCCTGCCTGTTGCCCCTCTCCCTCTCCCTCTCCCGTGCGACGAAGTCGTCGAAGGTGGTCGTGCCGACGCGGTGGTCCGGGACGAGGTTGGCGCCGCTGGCGAATCCGCGTGCGATCCCGCCCGGCACACGGAGGCAGACCACGCGCCGCCGTCGCCCGTACGCCCGGTCGTACGTCGCCGCGAGATCGCGTATGTCCCGCACCTGCGGCCCGCCCATGTCGGGCACCTTCCCGGCCGGCTCGCCCAGCGCGAGACCGGCCAGCCGCGCGGCGACGTCGCGGACGTCGACCGGCTGGAACCGGAATCCCTTGACCGCCAGCGTCACCGGCAGCCACCGCTGGTACGCGAAGACCGTCGCGAGCAGGTCGTGGAACTGCGTGGCCCGCAGTATCGACCAGGGCAGCCCCGATTCCATGACCAGCCGCTCGGCGGCGAGCTTGGCGCGGTAGTAGGGAAGCGGAATGGCGTCGATGCCGACGATCGAGATGTAGACGAGGTGCGGACGACCGCCGGAGCGCCGGACGGCGTCGATGAGGTTCCGGGTGGCGAGGACGTCGTCCTTGCCGTTCATGGAGGCACAGTGCACGATCGCCCGCACGCCCCGGACGGCGGCGTCCACCCCGTCCCCGTTCAGGAGATCACCGACCAGGTGGCGGTACGGGGTACCGGGCAGGCCGACGGGAGGCTCGTTGGCTCCGGAGGGGCGTCCGGCGGACGGGTCGGGAGCCCCGGAAGTCCCGGAAGTCCCGGAACCGAGCCGGGAAGCCGACACCCCCGACGGCAACGGGCGCCGACTCAGCACCCGAATCTCCCGCTCCCCGTCCACCTCCACCCCAGCGTCCGCCGCTTCCGCCGCGACTGCCGCACCCTCTGCATCCGCACCCGCCTCCGCCACGCCTGTCGCGCCCTCCACACCCGCACCCGCACCCGCACCCGCACCCGCCACGCCTGCGGCACCCCCCGCGCCCACCTCAGCCGCGACTGCGGCACCTTCCCCCTCCACCAGACAACGCACCACCGCGCGCCCCAACGTTCCCGTACCGCCGGTCACCAGGATTGCCTGCATGACGACCGCTCCCTCTCGACATCGCCGGGGACCTCGGATCCGAAATCCGGATCCGGCTCCCGCACCTCTGACTCCATGACGTATGTCGAACAGAGCAGCACCCGAAAACGTGACAGCCCGAGCTCAGAAACTCCGCGCCCCGCCCGAGATCACAGAAAGCCCCACACAAAGCCCCCCGAAGCACCGACCCAGCAGACCACCCCAACCCCACCCCCAACACCAGCTCCTATCCCATCCCCACCCCACCCCACCCCGCTGAGCCATCCCTGGACGACATACCTGAATGACATGCCCCCAACCTGGTCCAGACCTCTTGACCATTGGTCTGGACCTCCCTAGCGTGTGGGCCCATCACACCGCTGCACCACCCGTCCCCGCACCACGCTTCCACAGCCACAGGGCCACCCGGCGCTCCGTCCTTCCCCGCCCGCTCCCCTCCCCGCGTCTCCCGGTCCCCACCCAGGAGGTCTCCCCCGCATGCCCCCACGCACCCGTACCACCTCCTCCCCGCACCCCCGTCCCTCTCGTTCCCGACTGCTGCAGGCAGCCCTGGCCGCCGCTCTGGCCGTACCGCTGACCATCGCAGCAGCGCCCAACTCCCCGCTCACCAAGACCACTTCCGCCACCTCACCCACACCCATCAAGGCCGCCGCGGACACCTGTCCGGTCAAGTCCAAACCCACGGGCAAGGTCCTCCAGGGCTACTGGGAGAACTGGGACGGCGCCGCGAACGGGGTCCACCCGCCCTTCGGCTGGACCCCGATCACCGATCCGCGCATCACCCAGCACGGCTACAACGTCATCAACGCGGCGTTCCCGGTGATCCGTTCAGACGGCACGGCCCTGTGGGAAGACGGCATGGACGCCACCGTCAAGGTCGCGACCCCGGCAGAAATGTGCCAGGCCAAGGCGTCCGGAATCACCACGCTGCTGTCGATCGGCGGCGCGACGGCCGGCATCGATCTCAACTCCACGGCGGTGGCGGACAAGTTCATCGCGACGATCGTCCCGATCCTGAAGAAGTACAACTTCGACGGGATCGACATCGACATCGAAACGGGCCTCGTCGGCGGCGGGAGCATCACCCAGCTCTCCACCTCCCAGTCCAACCTCATCCGCATCATCGACGGCGTCCTCGCCCAGATGCCCTCCAACTTCGGCCTCACCATGGCCCCCGAAACCGCCTACGTCACCGGCGGCAGCGTCGTCTACGGCTCCATCTGGGGCGCCTACCTCCCCATCATCAAGAAGTACGCCGACAACGGCCGCCTCTGGTGGCTCAACATGCAGTACTACAACGGCAGCATGTACGGCTGCTCCGGCGACTCCTACTCCGCCGGCACCGTCCAGGGCTTCACCAAACAAACCGACTGCCTCAACAAGGGCCTCGTCATCCAGGGCACCACCATCAAAGTCCCCTACGACAAACAGGTCCCCGGCCTCCCCGCCCAACCCGGCGCAGGCGGCGGCCACATGAGCCCCTCCCTCGTCGCCCAGGCCTGGAACACCTACAACAACCAGCTCAAGGGCCTCATGACCTGGTCCCTCAACTGGGACGGCTCCAAGAACTGGACCTTCGGCAACAACGTCAAAACCCTCCAGGGCCGCTAACCCCTCCCAACCCACCCCCGCGCCCCTCCCCCGCGCGGGACCACACCCCCGTGGGCCGTTCCCCTTCCCCACCACCGGAACGGCCCACCGGCATGCCACCACCTGGTGGTCGTGCCTTCACCCGTGGTGCGGTCGGGGGGCCGGGGTCAGTGTGTGGGTGGGGTTTGGGGGGTGGGGAGTTGGCGAAGCGTTTCCGTGCCGTCGATGACGTGGCGGCAGAGGTCCGCCAGTTTGCGCTGGTGTGAGCGGGCGTGGTCGCGCAGGGCGATGAAGGCCTCGTCGGGGGTGCAGTGCCAGCGCTCGGCCAGGACGCCCTTGGCCTGCTCGATCACCACCCGGGAGACAAGTGCCTCCCGCATCTGGGCGTTCTCCTTCGCCAACTCCCGCAGGCGCAGGTGCAGGCCGATGGTGTGCGCGGCGCCGTAGAGGGACTGCGCGGCGGACGGGTCCAGCGGTTCGGGATGCAGCCGGTAGTGCACCAGGGCGCCCAGGACCTGCCGTTCGCCGGGCGGCTCGACCAGGTCCGCCGTCCCGGTCAGCGGCAGGGCGGTGACCCGTAGGTCCCGCCCGTCGGCGACTCCGGGCAGAACCACGTCGTGCGCCGGAATGCCCGCCAACGCCGCCCGGGTGAGGTCGCCGCACTGCTCTGCCCGGTCGTCCTTCGAGGACCTCTTGTGGCCGCGCGGGCCGTCGTCGGGGAGCGTCTCGGGCTGCAGGTAATGGAGCGCTCGGGCCGGTTCGGTCGCGTTCACCACCTTCCAGGGCCTGGGCAGCACCAGAGCGACATGCGGCTCCTCCCCGTGCACGGCCATCTCCCGCCTCAGCTGGGACAGCAGGTGTGCCTCGGGGCCTTCTGCTTTTTCCGGGCGCGGCACGGCCGCCCGCAGGGCATGAGTTTCTTCCACCTTTTCAGTGAATTCCCGCTCCAGCACCCAACTCCATCCGTTTCGCACCATGCTTGTCCACATAGCGCAGAGGTCATCACGTGGGTCCTCATCGCGCGGGCCTCACGGCGCGGTCCTCACGCCGTGGTCCTTCGCGGCGCAGTCGTCCGGGTGGCAGGAGCTGAAATTGGTAGATACACAGAGTGCACCGGGTGCCGGGGCCGACACGGCGTCGCACGACGCGGATGCGCCGCTGTGGCTGCGCTCCCGCGACATGGAGGAGGCGCGGGAGCTGTTCCGCAACCTCCTCGGGTTCGCCTCGGTCTGCGATCCCAGGCACACCGATCAGTCGAACTTCGACTTACAGGTGCGGGCGACCTCCGTGGCCCCTGTCTACGTCGGCAGCTTCAGCTCACGCACCGAAATGACCGTGTACACACCCGACTTGCAGGACCGCTACGCCTTCGCCCTGCCCCACCGGGGCATCCTCACGGTGGAGCAGCGCGGGGACACCGTCGGGCTCCGCCCGGACGCCGGCGCGATGTGTGCCACGGAGCCCGACGGCGTCGTCGGCGCACGGTTCTCCCCGCAGAGCGGGTTCTTCGCCGTCTACATCGACCACCACACCGTCGCGCGGGAGCTGGAGGAGGAGCTGGGGCACTCCGTGCAGCAGTACCTGCGCTTCCCCGACCTCGGCCTCGACTACCGGACACCGGGACTGCAACTCTTCCACCAGATGGCCCAGTTGATCGGCACCGAGATCGAGAATCCCGGCGGACTGCTCAAGCACCCTTCGGTGGCGAAGCGGATGGGTGCCGCTCTGGTCAGCACGATGCTGCACAGCGTGCCGCACCAGTACTCCGAGGCCCTCAGCAACAGCGCGCGTCCCGGCCCGGCACCGGTGCGCCGGGTCACCGACGCCATGCACGCCGACCCGGCGCACCCCTTCACCCAAACCGAACTGGCCGGCATCGCCGGCGTTCCGCTGCGCTCCTTGCAGAACGCCTTCCGCGCCCATCACGGCCAGCCGTTGATGACCTATCTGCGCAACCTGCGGCTGGACCGCACCCACGCCGATCTGCACAGCGAACAGCCGCCCGGCACCACCGTGGCGGAGATCGCCGTGCGCTGGGGCTTCTTCCACCACAGCCGCTTCTCCGCCTACTACAAGCAGCGCTTCGGGGTCCTCCCCTCGCAGGACCGGCCGCGCTGACGGTGGGCGGAGGGCGGAGGGCGGAGGGTAAAACAGAGGCGGTCCGCCGTACCGGGCCGGGGCGGTCCGGGCGGCCCTGTGGGGGTCAGGCCCTGCCGGTGAGGTGGGCGTAGACGACGACGTTCCCGAGGTAGCGGCCCGCCTTCTTGTCGTAGCCGCCGCCGCAGGTGATCAGGCGCAGCTGCGGGGTGGTGGAGGGGCCGTACACCTTGGTGTCGGGGAAGTCGTCGGCGGCGTAGACCTCCACCGCGTCGACGGTGAACACGGCCGTGATCCCGTCGGTGCGCGGTACCTGGACCGTGTCCCCCTTGTTGAGGGAGCCCAGCGCGTAGAAGACCGCCGGGCCGATCGCGGTGTCGACGTGGCCGCCGAGGATCGCGGTGCCGGAGGCTCCGGGGGATGTGCCCTCCTGGTACCAGCCCGCGAGATTGCGCTCGCTGTCCGGAGGTGCGGCCAGCCGTCCGTCGTCGTCCAGGTTCAGGCCCATCAGCGGGGCGTCCACCTTGATCTGCGGGATGACGACGCGGACGGGGTCCGCCGCCGGCAGCGGTGCCTGGGCGTGGTTGCGGGCCGCCGCCCCGGCCTGCTCGGTGCCGAACGCCTGCGCGGCGCCGGGCTGCGGCGGCGGCCCGGCCGGCTGCTGGTCGCCGAGGAGCGTGAGGCCCCAGTAGAGGACGACGAGGGCGAGGACGGTACGGGCGGCGCGGTCGACTCGGGTACGGAATCCGGGTGGGGCGTGGTCCACTGCCTGCCTGCTCTCGTCCACGGGTACGCGTGTGGGGTGGGGTGAACCGGGTGGTGGCCGGGGGTCCGGCGGGAATGCCGCCGGGCCCCCGGCCGCCGCCCGGTCCGACCCGGGAGGGCGCCGCTCAGGCCTGGCTGTCGCCTCGGCGCCGGCCCTTCATCAGTACGGCTGCCGCCAGCACCCCGGCGGCTCCGAGGCCCAGGGCGATCGGTGTGGCGCTGCCGTCGCTGGATCCGCCGGTCCCGGTGTGCATGGCTCCGCGGGGGTGCGTGTTGTGCGAGGGGTTCATCGTGGTGTCGCCGCAGATCCGCTGGGCCTCGGAGGCTGCCGAGTCGGACTTCTGCTTGAGCTGGTCGACGTTGTCCTGCTCGGCCTTGCCCGGGTGTCCGCCGCCGTCGACCTGCTTCTGATAGTCCGCGAGGGCAGCCTTGTACGCGGACTCCGCCTCCATCGCCGCAGCGGTGGCGGGGTCGCACTGGGTGTCGGCGGCCGAGGCCAGCGGGGCGGTGAACAGCAGGGCGGTGCTGGCCAGGGCGGTACCGGTGGCTATCTTCAGCGAACGCATCAGGCTTCCTCCAAGGACAGCGGCGACCGCACACGATGTGCCGCCGATGAAACCGCCGTCCCTCCGAAGCAACCCGCTCCGGGCACCGCACGCAGAACCGCACGTGCTCCCACCCGATCCCCGTGTACGAACGGCCGCGCCAACGGCACAGGTCAGAGCCGCTGCTTGGTGCTTTGGAGTGAACCTGCGCACCGTTGATCTGAACGGGCAGCCGGGGCGGGGCCGGTCCGGGTGGGCGGCTACGGCACGGCCCGTCCGGGTGGGTAGCCGGGACAAGGCCCGTCCGGGTGGGCCGCCGGGGCGTGGCTGATCTGAGCAGGCGGCCGGGTTACGACTGATTCGAGCACGCGGCCGGATCACCGCTGATCCGAGCAGGGCGTCGGATCGCGGGGGCCGCGCACCCGTGAGTGCCCATCGAGTGCCCACCGCCGATGGATGACTTCCGCTCGCCCGTGACCGCCGCTCGTCGTCGCGTGGTTTCGTCGGAGAGTCCCGCTCGTCGACGACTGCCGTACGTGGACGACTGCCGCTGCCCCTGCACGCCTGGGCTTGCTGGTGTCTGCGGGACTCCAGGTGCCTGGAGCGCACGGACGTCTCCCCCTGTTACGCGCCGTACAGAGACGCGGCTCGTCCCAGGTCCACAGCCGTCCCGTCCTCCCCGAGACGCAGGAAGTGGTTCACCTGCCACTCCTGCGTGCCGGCCGCCTGTCGGCTCGTCGGGGTCACCCATGGCGGGTAGACGCGGAACCCCCGCTTCCCGCCGGTGCCGGCTCGGGAGACGATGCCGCGGCGGCACAGCACCTCGCGCGGGAAGACGAACTGGCCGAACCGGCCGTCGTCCCGGCCGCCGACGTCCCGGCTGCTGATGACGAAGAGGTCGACCTTGTCGTCCACGTCGAAGGGCCGGATCGGGCCCGCCGTGGACCGCTGCCACACGGTCACGAACTGGCCGGCCTTCGTCGGCGTGGTCTTCGCCACGCGGAACCTGACCGACCGCCCGTCGAGCGTGAAGCCGTACGCCGCGTACTCCGCGCTCTCCGGTTCGGGCACCGGCCGGGAGCAGGCGAATCCGCTCGGGCCGTACACGTACCGCTGCGCGGCCAGCAGGTCGTCGTGCACCCCTGACCAGGGATGATTCTTCGTCATCGGCCCATCCTGACATCCGGACATCCGGCGTCCCCCTGCGGATGCCGTCCGCAGGGCCGCCGTCGCAGTCGCCATCGCAGTCGCAGTCGCAGTCGCAGTCGCAGTCGCTCGTACGGAACGCCACGTTCGAGTCCGCCAGCCTCGTGGGCGCGGGCCGGTGGGCCGGACCTCCGGGGAACACCACTTGCACCCCGGCTGTTGCAGCGGGCATGACGACCCGCACCGTGGACCATCCTCCGCACGCCGCGAACCCGGCCCGCACCGTGGACTCCACGCAGGAGATGGCCGCGTTCCTGAGGGCGCGGCGCGAACGCCTGGACCCGCACGACTTCGGGCTGCCTCCTCGGTCCCGGGCCCGGCGGACCTCGGGGCTGCGCCGCGAGGAGGTCGCCGAGCTGGCCGGGGTGAGCGTCGACTACGTCGTACGTCTGGAACAGGGGCGCGGGCTGCGGCCTTCGGTGAACGTGCTGGAGGCGTTGGCCCGAGCGCTGCGGCTGACCCCCGACGAGCGCGGCTACCTCTTCAACCTGGCCCAGCAGCGCCCCCGCGACGCCGAGCAGCCCGCCACCAGCGCGCCGCCCGCCCTGGCCGAGCTGGTCGCCGCCCTGTCGCCGCAGCCCGCCATGCTGATGAACCACCGTTACGACATCCTGGCCTGGAACGGCGAAATGGCCCGGCTGCTGCTGGACTTCGACACCCTGCCCCCGTCGCAGCGCAACGTGATGTGGCTGTGCCTGCTGCATCCGGGGACGCGCGAGCTCTACGAGGACCGCGAGCAGGTCGTACGGGAGGGGGTCGCCCATCTGCGTGCCGCGTGGGCCGCACATCCGCAGGACCGGGAGCTGGCCGCCCGGATCGCCGAATTCACCGCACTGGACGCGGACTTCGCCCGCTGGTGGGCCGAGCGGGACATCAAGGTGAACGGCCGTGGAACCAAGGTGCTGCGGCACCCGGAGATCGGTGTGGTCACGGTGCGGTTCGAGGTGCTCGCGCCGCTCCAGGACCCGGACCAGCTGCTGGTGATCCACCGTGCGGCGGACGACGCGAGCCGGCTGGCACTGGAGCGGCTGCGCACGCGGTGACCACACCGGCCTCCGGGTACGCGGAGACGGTGACGAAGCCGGGCGCGGCCCGGGGCGCGGGGGTGTCTCTCCCGCACGCACCGGGCCGCTCGTCGCCCCGGGCTGCCGGTCAGCTGCCCGCGCCGCCCTGGCCCGCGCTGCCCATCGGGCCGATCTTGACCGGCGAGCCGGAGCCGTCGGTGACCGGCAGCGTGGCGGCACCGGGCCACTTCAGGGTGACCGGGTTCGTCTCGTCCGGCGGCGTCACGACCAGGCCGGTGATGCGGACGCCGGAGCCGCCCGACTTGTTCTCGGGGTAGTGGATGCCGAAGGCCGTCATCTCACCGTTCTTGAGGATGGCCGGTACGACCGGCTCCCCGCTGCGCTTCGCGGACAGCGCGCCCTGGTTCGTCTTCAGGTCGACGCCCGCGTACCCGGAGATCGCGCAGTCCTTGCCGCTGGTGTTCCGCAGCTCGACCGCGACGGTGTTCTCGCCGTCGCCGTCGATGGTGGCGTCGGTCGCCGTGATCTTCAGGCCGTTCGTACGGCACTTCTCGACCTTGTTGCCGTCCTTTGAACCGGCCGGGGCGCCCGAGCCCTGCTCGGCGGAACCCTTGTCGCCGCCGCCGTCGGACGCGGCGGGCGGGGTGGCGGCCTTGTCGTCCGCGGCGGCCGAGGGCGCGCTCGGCGCCGCGTTCCCGTCCGTGTCCTGACACGCCGTCATGAGGAGCGTGCCGCCCACGAGGGCTACGGAGACGAGGAAGGCCTTGCGACGGCTGGCAGACATGGAGAACCCCTAGAGAATCCAGTGGCGGGAACCGGAGCTGCTGCGGCTCCCGGTGCTTGCCCGATCACTATGGAGGGCCCGTGAGCTGCCTGGATACGGGCGTCGCCGGAACACGACACCGTTGTCACAGACCGGTGACATGATCACAGAAGTGCACCGGCGGCATGAAGTTCAGCGGGGCAGGCCCAACTCCCCCGCGCGCAGCCCCGCCTGGAAGCGGGAGTCCGCTTCCAGGTCGGCCATCAGCTCGGCCACCCGCCGCCGGTAGGTGCGCAGCGAGACACCGAGCCGCCTGGCCGCCGACGCGTCGGTGAGGCCCGAGCCCAGTGCGCGGAGGATCCTGCGGCCGTCGGCGTCCAGGTGCGGGACGTCGCCGCGCAGATACGTCTCCAGGTCGACGGCGGTGTCCCAGACCGCCTCGTACAGCGAACGGACTCCGTCCACGAGGACCGCTGACGTGGTCACGGTGTACTCGCGGCCGGTGGGTGTCTCCCGGCCGGCCAGGATCATCACCCGCCGGTCGATGAGGATCGTCTCGTGCGGCAGCGGCGAACGGCTGATCCGTACGAGAGCGCCCCGGCTCCGCACCTCCCGCAGATGCGCGCGGGCGTCCTCGTCGGCGAGCGCCACCGGGCTGAGCAGCTTGCGGGGTACGAGGCCGACGGAACCCGCGGCGCCGGGGCCGACGTCGGGTGCGCCGGCGGAGTCCCGAGAGGTGTTCTCGGCAGGCGGGAAGTCCGGGGCCGCCGCCCGCACCCGGTTCCGGATCGCTGCCCGCGCGCCCGGCTGCGACCACGTCCGCAGATCCCGGGCCGCGCACAGGAACTCGGTCCGTGCGGACTCGAAGAGATGGCCCGCGCGTGCGATCAGCTCCGCGTCTCCCCGTACCGAGAACACCTCTTCGTTCCGCATCCCGCCAGTCTGGCAGCAAGATGTCACGGACTCGCCGGGTGCCGTGGCGGCGGACAGCATGAACGGCATGACCACCCAGACCTTCTCCCTCGGCGGAGAACTGACGATCAACCGGCTCGGCTTCGGCGCGATGCGCCTGGCGATGGGCACCTTCGCGGGTCCGGCACGGGACCCGGCGACGGGCCGCGCGGTGCTCCGCCGGGCCGTGGAGCTGGGCGTGAACCACATCGACACGGCCGGGTTCTACGGCAGGGACGCGGTGTGGGCCAACGAGCTGATCCGTACGGCGTTGGCCCCGTACGGCGAAGACCTGGTGATCGCGACGAAGGTGGGGCCGCTGCCGGGCCCGGACGGCGTTCCGAGCGGGCAGGCGACGGCCGGTCAGCTGCGCGGCCTGGTCGAGGAGGAGCTGCGCTCGCTGGGGCTCGACCGGCTGGACCTGGTGTATCTGCGGGTGGGCGGGATGACCGGGCCGGGCGGCGAGTCGGTCGCGGAACGGTTCGCGGTCCTGGCCGGGCTCCGCGAGGAGGGGCTGATCCGCCATCTGGGGGTGAGCAACGTCGACTCCGCCCAGTTGGCGGAGGCCCGTCGGACCGCTCCTGTCGCGGCGGTGCAGAACCGGCACGGCGGGGACGCGGACCTGCTGGCGGAGTGCGAGCGGGCGGGCATGGCGTACGTGCCGTACTTCCCTCTCGGCGGCGGTGTCGACGGCGACTCCTCCGCCCGGGAACGGCTGGGCGCAGTCGCGGCCCGGCTAGGCGCGAGCCGCGCGCAGGTCGCGCTCGCCGCGCTGCTGGCCCGGTCGCCGTCGGTGCTGGCGATCCCGGGCACCGGGTCGCTCGCCCACCTGGAGGAGAACCTCGCTGCGGGTGAACTCGTGCTGAGCAAGGAGGACTTGTCGGAGGTGTGGGGCTGAGGGGAAGGTGCCCCCCGGGGGGGGGGCGGTCGGCGGTGGGGGTGGGGCAGTTGGGGTGGGGCCTGGCCGGGCTGCGTGTTCGCCCCCGGGGACCCGGCGTCGTAACGTGCGGAAACAAACGTGCGTCGGTTGATCGGCTCGGGGACACTGCGCGCATGAGCGCAGATCCCGATGTTGTTTCAAATGCCTTTTCAGCAGCCGATTCCGGTGGCGGTGCTGGTGCCGGTTCCAGTGCCCTGTCGACGCCGCAGGAGCGGGCCCTGGCGCATGTCGCCGGGCTCGCTTCCGGGGCGCCCATGGATCCGCGGCTCCGGGTGACGCTCAACTTCCATCCGGACCGGTTGACCGGCGGCAGGCCGATCCTCGACGCTCTCGCGGAGGGCGGTGTCTACCTCTCGCAGTTCGTCACCGGCACGAGCAACGGCGGTCTGACCGCCCACCCGGGCGGCGACCGGTGGCGGTGGGAGAGCCGGATCTTCAACGGCGCCTACGACCACGCCCCGGCCCACGACCGGCCGGTGTACGGGGCTTTGAACTTCCGCCACAGGGCGGTCGGCGCGGCGCCGCGGTTCGGTTCCGCGCACTTCCGGCTGACGGCCGATGCGCTGGCGCGGACCACGTTCTGCTATCCGGACAGCTTCCTGGAGCCGACGGACTTCGGCACCGCGGACCTGATGGGGCTCATCGAACTCGCCCTGGCCGACGAGCAGGACGCCCTCGACGACTACGTCGAGGCGCAGGTGCACGGTCCGGTCCGGCTGGACCGGGACGTGGAGGCGCTCGTACTGGACCCCAGCTACCGCGGCACGGCCGTCGAGGAGGCCGCCGCCCGGCTGCCGTGCCCGCTGGAATGGCACCACGGGTTCGCCCTCACCGTCCGTGAACTGTCCCGCCACCCCGACTACCGGGGCCAGGAGTTCGTCGACCTGGGCGCGCGGCTGGCCGTCGGCGGCAGGCTGGATCCGCGGCTGGTCGGCGTGGCGGCCGGCACCGGTCGCCACGACCCGCAGGCGGTCAAGAAGGTGTGGCACTGCCTGGCACGTTTCGGCGGGCCCGCCGGGCCCACGGACGCGGGGGCCCCGCAGGTCACAGGGGTCACGGCCGCCGGAGCCAGGTCCTGAAGGACCTCCCGGTGCGGGCGGGTGCCCCCGCGACGGCTCCCCCGGACCGTACGCTCGTGCCCATGGATGTGCTCATACCGTTCCTGATCATGACCGGCTGCTTCGGTGCGGTGCTGGGACTCTTCGCGTGGCTGGCGGTGCTGGTGCGCCGCCGGGGCCTCGCGGGCGGGGCGATGAGCGGGGCCCTGGCCTCCTACGAGGAGGCGTTCCGCGTCACCTCCCACGAAGCCCACGTGGAGGTCCGGGCCCAGGCAGAACGCAAGGCTCCGCTCCTCTCCCCGGACGACCACTGGGGCACTGGCCCCCTGTGTACCGGCGCGGCCGGTGCGCGGGGCCGTCGGCCGGTGCGGCGCCCCGGCCGCTCGCGTCGGGGGCTGGGCCGATGGGTCGAGCGGCTGAGGGCGGGGCGCTGACCGGTGAACACGGTGCTGACCGTCGTAGCGGTGCTCGCCGCGCTCGCCGCCGCCGGCTTCCTCGCGGACCGGGTGCTGCTGGCCATGGAGTCGCGGGGCTGGATCTACTGGCGCAGAACCAAGAGCCTGTCGTCGATCGGTTCCGACTTCGTCCAGGAGGTCGCCCCCGGCTCCCAGGCCACCAAGCGGGCCATGGAACAGGAACGCGTACGCAAGAACGTCCGCCCCGCCGCGGACCCGCCCCTCCGGGTGGACCTGGACGCCGGCACCGTACGCATCAGGGCACGGGGCGAGGAGTCCGGACGGGGCGACGGCTGAGCCCTTGCCGGGCCGCAGGACGGGGCGCGGGACGGGGCGGGCGACGTCGCCCCCTTGCCGGGCCGACCGGACGGAGCGACGGCCGACCCCTCGGCGGGCCCCGGACAGAGCGACGGCCACACCCTCGGCGGGCCCCGGACGGAGCTGACGGCCACACCCTCGGCGGGTGCACCTCACAGGGGCGGCCGTCAGCTCCGTGTTCCCTTCTCTTCAGCCGCGTTCCATCAGCCCGCCAGCACCGCCCCCTCCCTCTTCCCCGGTTCCAGGCGGCCCGTTCGGTGGAGCCAGGCCACCAGGGCCGCGCAGGTCAGGCCCGTCGCGGCCAGCGATGCCCAGGGCAGCCAGGCGGAGCCGGTGTCGAAGAGGGCGCCCACGGCGAGGTTGCCGACGGAGATGGCGATGCCGGAGGCCGTGTTGTAGGCGCCGTAGTACGTGGCCACGAGCCGGTCGCCCGCCAGGCGCACCACGGTGTCCATCTCGAACGGGTAGAGCAGCGCGCCTCCCCAGGCCAGCAGTGCCGCGCAGGCGGTCAGCGAGAGGACGCCGAGCACCAGGCCCGTGCTGCCGTCCGCGGCCGGGCGTACCAGCAGCGGCAGGAACGCCGCGCCCATCAGGGCCAGTCCGCAGGCGATGGCGCGGGCTCCCGGCATCGTCCGCTGGGCCCACGCCGTCAGTTTCAGCTGGCCTGAGAGGGCGGCCACCGCCGAGACCGCGAAGATCGCCCCGGTGACCGCTCCGGTGCGGTCGCCGAAGAGTTCGCGGGCACGCAGTGGCAGTGCCAGGTAGATCTGGAAGGCCAGGACGTACGAGCCGGTCATCGCGGCGGCGAAGAGCAGGAACGGCCGGTTCGCGGCGACGGTCCGCCAGTCCCTGGCCACCGCGCGCCAGGCGGGTTCCGCGGTGCGGTCGCGCGGCGGGCGGGCCGGCAGGGCGCGCCACTGGAGCACGGCGAGCGCGCCGAAGACCACGGCCGCGCTGCCGCACACCGCCCTGAAGTCCCAGGCCAGCAGGGCGAGTCCGACCAGCGGGCCGACCAGGATGCCCGCCTGGTAGAAGACGTTGAAGGTCGCGAACGCCGCGACCCGCCGCTCCTCGCCCGCGTCCGCCGCGAGGTAGGCCCGTACGGCCGGATTGAACAGCGCCCCGGCGAGCCCGGTCGCCGCCGAGGCCGCGATCAGGGCGGGCAGCGAGTCGACGACGCCGAGCAGGGCGAACGCGACCGTGCGCAGGACGCAGCCCGCAAGGATCATCGGCTTGCAGCCGTAGCGGTCGGCCAGGGTGCCGCCGATCAGGAACATGCCCTGCTGGGAGAGGTTGCGTACGCCCAGGACCAGGCCGACCGTCCAGGCGGCGAGGCCGAGGCCGTGCGCGAGGTGGTCGGCGAGGTAGGGCATCAGCATGTAGAAGCCGAGGTTGATGGCGAACTGATTGACCATCAGGAGTCGGGCGGGCCGGTCGAAGGACGCCACCTGGGCGCGGAAATTCCTCATCGGGCGGCCCGCTGCGCGAGGCCGTCACCGAGGGCGGCCGGGTTACCGGCGGGCCGCGCGCCCGTGTCGGCCGCGGCGGCCGTGTCCGCCGTGTCTGCCGTGTCCGCCGTGTCTGCCGTGTCCGCCGTGTCTGCCGTGTCCGCCGTGTCGGCCGTGTCCGCCGTCCGGCCCAGTGGGTCCCGTACCTTGTCGCAGCGCGTCCAGGAGGTGACCGCGTACGCGTCCGGTTCGGCGATCTCGGCCGGTTCGGCGGGCGGCCGGTCGCCGAACAGGTCGTGGCCGTGGCACCAGGCGTCGTTGTAGACGGTCTCCAGGTAGCGGTGCGGGCCGTCCGGGAAGACCGCGGCGACCCGGGTGCCCGGCGGGAAGGCGCGGGCCGCCCAGCCCGCGACGAGGGCCACCGCGCCCACGCTCCAGCCGCCCGACGCGTAGTGGCGGCGGGCCAGTTGGCGGCAGGCCCACACCGCTTCGCGCGGGGCGACCCAGTGCACCTGGTCGAAGGCGGCGTAGTCGACGTTCGTGGGGTGGATGCTGGAGCCCAGACCGCGCATCAGCCGGGTCCCCACGGGCTGGCCGAAGATGGCCGAGCCGACCGAGTCGACGCCGATGAGCCGCAGTCCGGGGAAGGTCTCGCGCAGCACCCGTGCGGTGCCCGCCGAGTGACCGCCGGTGCCGACCGCCGCGACGAGGACGTCCACCCGGCCGAGCTGGGCGATCAGCTCGGCGGCGAGGGGTGCGTACGCGGCGGCGTTGTCGGGGTTGTGGTACTGGTCGGGGCAGTACGTGCCGGGGGTGCGGGCGACCAGTTCGGCGACCCGGTCGCGGCGGGCCTGCTGCCAGCCGCCCTCCGGGTGCGCGGTCGTGACCTGCTCGACCTGGGCCCCGTAGGCGGTGAGCAGCCGCACCATCGCGGGTTCCATCCCCGGGTCGGAGACGACCGTCACCGGGTGCCCGTACGTCAGTCCGGCCAGGGCGAGACCGAGGCCGAGGGTACCGCTGGACGACTCGACGACGGGTACTCCGGCGGCGAGTTCGCCCCTGCGGCGGGCCTCGCCGACCATGTGCAGGCCGGGGCGGTCCTTGATGCCGCCGGGGTTGGCGCCCTCCAGTTTGGCGTGGAAGCCGAGGCCGGCCGGGGCGAACGGTTCACCGATCCACAGCACCGGTGTGTTGCCGACCAGCTGGGCGGGGCGCTGGGCGCAGAACGGGGCCGGGGCGAGGGCCCCCGCGGGTGCGGGCGGGAGGGTGAACGAGGTTTCGAGCAGGGAGAGTTCCATGGGGCGTACGCTCCTTCGCGCCCGCGCAGCGCACTGCGGGGCGAGGTAGGCCGAGTATCCGGGTACAGGTGGCGCGCGGGCACATCGGACCGATGTGCCGGGCCGCGCTACTGACGCCAGACGCAGAGGAGCGAACGGCCGGAGGGGTTGACCGGGGCGGAGTGCCGAGGGGACGGATCGTACGACCCGGGGGTGACCGACTCCCCCGCCGGGAGGGCCGATTCGGCCAGTGGCGGGGCGTCGGGGTCCGGGGTGTCGCGTACGTCCGGGCCAGCCGCGCGGGGGCGGTCGGCCGGGTGCTCGATGTGGCCCTCGCCCGTGGAGTGGTGGTGGGCGGGGGGCGCGGTCCCGGTGGGGTGGAACGGGCCGGGGGCCGGCCGGGGCGCGTATCCCGGGGCCGGTGCCGGTGCCGCGTTCGCTCGCGCGGGTTCCGTGTCCGCCTGCGCGGCCTGCTGGTTCGGGCCCGGCGGCCGGAAGGGTGCCGGGTCCGCGTCCGCGCTCCGGGCACAGACGGCGGCGGCGAGTTCGAGGTGGCTGCCGCCGGGGGCCGTGGCGTGCACCGTGCCCGCGAGATGGGCGAGTACGAGAACCACGAGAGCGACCAGGGAAGCGGCACGGCCCCCTCGCCCACGAGGGGCGGTGGGGCCACGACGCTGTCCGATCATCCGCACACCGTACTCGATCGACTACACGGGGTCACATCTGAGTGTGTACGTGTCTGTGTGCCTACGCGCCTACGTGTCTCTGTGTCACGCCGCCGCGGCGCGGCGGGCGCGCTCAGCGGTTCCGGTCGCCCCCTCGGAGAACCCGGTCCGCGATGGCCGCGGCCTGCTCGGGGTGGCGCGCAGGCCCCGTACGGGCCTGTTCCCGGCGGCGCCGGGGCCACCGGTTCGAGGTCGTCCGCGGCTGCGCCGGCGCCTCCGGCGACGGCCCCTCGAACATCTGCTCACGGCGCACGGTGGCGCACATCGGCGTTTCTCGTGCCCCTTGTGCTTCCCGAGTGCTTCCCGGGAGGGGAGAAGCCGCGTTCCTCGGCGCGCTCTCCGGGAACTGGAGCTGCGGCGCCCCTCCGGCGCCACACCCGTCGCCGCGCCACCGTGAAGGAGAACGGCATGATTCGCGTGCAAGTCACCTGCTCCGCAGGACTGTTCAGTTCCGCCCTGGCCGCACTGCTGCGGACGGAAGGGGGTTTCGACGTGACGTGCTCGCCCGCGGACACGCGCGCCTCGGGGACCTGTCCTTCGCACGTGCGGGTCAGCGACGCGGAGGAACTCGCCCCGCTGCCGGGCGGCGGCCGGCCCGCCGTCGACACGTCCGACGGGACCCGATTACTCGTCCTGGCCGCCGCCCACCGGCCCGGCGTGCTCAGACGCGCCTTCGAAGCGGGCGCGCTCGGCTACGTGGACCGGCAGGGCCCGCCCAGCAGCCTGGTGGAGGGGATCCGCACGGTGGCCCGGGGCGAGCGCTACGTCGACGTGTCGCTGGCGGTCGGTCTGCTGCACGCGACCGAGGTCCCGCTCACGCCGAGGGAGTTGAGCGTGCTGTCCATAGCGGCCCAGGGGGCGTGCGTGACGGAGATAGCGCACGTCCTCCACCTCTCCCGGGGCACCGTACGGAACTACCTGGCGGCGGCTGTCCGCAAGGTGGGCGCCCGCAACCGGGTGGACGCGATACGGATCGCCAGGAGCGCGGGCTGGATGTGACGGGCTGCGGGGCCCCGCCGCGACGTTCATGGCGGGGCCCTCCGGTCCACTCGCGGCACGGCCCGCGTGGACGCTCACGGCACGGCGGGGACGCCGTCGTCGCGGGCGTCCTCCCCGTTCCCGGTGCCCCAGTGACCGGTCAGGTCGCGGTACAGCGGGGAGGACGCCAGCAGTTCCGGGTGGGTGCCGGTCCGCGCGCTGGTTCCGTCCAGTACCAGGATCCGGTCCGCGCGCAGGGCTGAGGACATCCGGTGCGCCACCACCACCAGCGCTCCCGGCCGGGCGGCCAGGGCCAGTTCGGCCCGCTCCTCGGCCGCCGGGTCCAGGTGGCAGGTGGCCTCGTCCAGCAGGAGCAGCGGGGCGGGCGCCAGATGCGCGCGGGCGAGGGCCAGCAGCTGCCGTTCCCCCTGCGAGAGCCGGTCGGGCACGAGGAGGGCCCGCAGTCCGCCGAGGCGGGCGAGCAGCGGGGCGAGTCCGAGTGCGTCGACCGTCGCGGCGACCTCGGCGGCACTGGCGTCCGGGTGGAGGTGGGTGAGGTTCTCGCGGACGGAGGCGGTGAAGACGTACGCCTGCTGGGGGACGACCGCGCGCAGCCGGGCGAGTTCGGCGGCGCTCCGCCCTGCGGGGGATTCGCCCGCGAGGAGTACGGCACCCCGGGTGGGCGGGAGCAACCCGGCGAGGACGTGGGTGAGGGTCGACTTGCCGATGCCGCTGGGCCCGACGACGGCGAGGTGCTCCCCGTCCGCGAGAACCAGGTCGAGACCGTCCAGGACGGGGCGCGCACCGGGCCCGTGGGCGAAGGTGACGGCACGGAGTTCGGCTGCGGGAGGTGTGCGGCGGGGGGCGGGAGCAGCTGGGCAGGGTGGGGTGGCCGGGGTGCGTGGAAAGGTCCGTTGCGGCGGGGCGGTTCGGCTGGGAGGGGTGGCCCCGTCGGGCGTAAAGGACCCCTTTCGCGCGGGGGTTCGGCCGGGCGGGGTGGTCCCGTCGGGCACAGAGGGCCCCTGTGGGGCGGGAGTTCGGCTGAGTGGAGTGGCCCTGTCGGACGTAAAGGGCCGCTGTGGTGCGGGAGATCGGCCGGGTGGAGTGGTCCTGGTGGGTGGAAGGGGCCGGTCCTGGGCGGGGGGTTCGTCCGGTGTCGGGGTGGGGTGCGGTCGGGGGGTGCGTGGGGGCGTCGTGGGCGCGCTTCGTTCCCCGGGGGTTTCCGTGAAGCGGTCGAGTACCACCAGCAGGCGGGTGCCCGCCGCGCCCAAAGCGGTCATCAGCGCGTGCAGCGCGGGCAGCAGTGACTGCACGAGGTACGCCAGCGCGCCCGTCAGCGCACCGGCCGTCAGGCCCCGGTCCAGTAGCCACGGTGTCCCCAGGAGCAGCAGCAACGGGGGGAGCTGGCCTGCCACCCCCAGCGCCAGGGTGCGCAGGGCCGTCCAGCGGGCAAGTGCGTACGAGGCCCGGCGTGCGTGCTGCGCGGCTTCGGCGGCGCGTGCGGCGACCTCGTGGCGGACCCCGCAGGCCGCCACGTCGCGCAGTCCCTCGCCCGCGCTCCTGACCCGTTCGGTGAAGTCCTCGTCCGCGTCCAGGAAGGCCCGCTGGGCGGCGGCCATCGGGCGGAGCGTCGCGGCGAACAGGGCCAGGCCGAGGAGCAGCGGCGGCAGCGCGATCAGCAGCAGTTCCGGTGCCAGCGCCAGCATTCCGGCCAGTGCGCCCACCGCCGTGAACACGAACGACCGCACCGTGAGCACCAGCCCCGCGAAACTGTCCCGGGCGATCTCGGTCTGGTGGGTGAGGCGCGAGACCGCGCTCCCGGACGCTCCCTGCCGCCTCCCGGTGGCCTCCCCGCGCTCCTCCCCCGTGGCCCGCCGCAGTGCCTGGTCGACGGCCCGCCGCACCAGTCCGTCCCTGAACGGCTCGACCAGCGCCGCGAGCTGGGCGAACACACCGCGTGCCACCGGCCCGCCCGCGAGCACCGCCAGCGCGGCCACCGCAAGCCAGGCCGTTCCCGCACCCGCCCGCCCGGCCAGGAACCCCCGGTCCAGTGCCTGGGCCAGGCAGTAGCCGCCCAGGAACGTCTGGCCCGCCTCCGCGAGCGACCAGCCGCCCAGCCGGACCAGTGCGCCGCGGTGCCTGCCGAGGAACCGGAAACCCTCCCGCCGCATCGCCCGGCGCGAGCGCCGGGGGTCGGTGCGGGGCGGCAGACCGGCGCCCGGCGGGGCCGCCGCACCTGCGGCCCCGGCCCTCCGCCCCGCCGCTCCGGCCGCTGGCCATGCCGTTCCGGCCGTCCCGTCCGCCCGCCCCGCCGGTCCGGCCGCAGGCCCTGGCGTCCCATCCGCCCGCCCCGCCGGTCCGGGCGCTGGCCCTGCTGCCCCGTCCGCCCGCCCAGCCGTTCCCGCCGCCCGCCCTGCCGTTCCAGCCGCAGGCCCTGCCGTTCCGGTCGCGCGACCCGTCTCCCCGGCCGTCGAGCGGGGCACCTCGCTCCTCCCCAGGACCAGTCCGGCCGTCCGCCGGAGCAGGCCGGTCGGCCTCCGGAGCCGGCCGGTCGTCCGCCAGGGCCGTCCGGTCGTCCGCCGGAGCCCTCCGGTCGTCCTGCGGAATCCGTTCATGTCCCGCCCCCCGCCGCGAAGACCTCCCGGTAGGCCCGCTGTTCCCACAGGCGGTGGTGCGTTCCCACGCCCCGTACCCGTCCCTCCTCCAGCCACACCACGACGTCGGCCCGCGCGGCCGAGGACAGGCGGTGGGCGACGACCAGCCGGGTGCGGGGGCCGAGGTCCCGGGCCAGGGCCTCCTGCACCCGGCGCTCCGTCGCCGTGTCCAGGCTCGACGTCGCGTCGTCCAGTACGAGCAGCCGCCCGGCGTGCGCGAACGCCCGTGCCAGGCCGAGCCGTTGCAGCTCGCCGCCCGAGAGCGGGGCCTCGTCGGGCGGGGTGTCGTATCCCTGCGGCAGCCGGGCCACGAAGCCGTCGGCGTCGGCGGACACGGCGGCCTCGCGCACCTGCCGGGGCGAAGCCGTCCGCGCGCCCGACGCGAGGGCCGCGCCCAGCGAGTCGCCGAGGAGCGCGGGGCGTTCGAAGGCGTACCCGACCTGCTGCCGCAGCTCCCCCTCGGACAGTTCGGGCAGCGGTACGCCGTCCAGGAGCACGCTCCCCTCGTCCGGGTCGCACAGCCGCCCCGCGACCGCCGCCAGCGACGACTTGCCCGCCCCCGACCTGCCGACCACGGCCGTGGTGGTGCCGCCCGGCAGCACCAGGTCCACCCCGTCGAGGACGCGTGCGCCGTCGTGGGTCAGGGCCACGCCGCGCAGTTCGAGCGTGCCGGGAGCGGGGGTGCGGGCGGCGGGCGGCAGACGCCGTGCCCCGTACGGCAGTTCCGGGAGCGACAGCAGCTCGGCCGTCCGGCGGGCCGCCGTACGGCTCCGTACGAGAGTCCCCAGGAGGCCGGCCAGCGTGCCGAGCCCGGCGGCGAGCGCCGCGTAGCGGGAGGCGGCGAGGAGTTCGCCCACGCTCGTACGGCCCGCCACCACGCCGAACCCGCCGACCGCCACCACGGCCGTCGTCAGCAGCGGCAGCAGCACCCCGCTGCGGGCCACCGCGCGGCCGTGCACCTGCCACATGCGGAAGCCGTGGGCGGACAGTTCGGGCAGCGGGGCGAGGATCCGGGCGCGGTCACGGGCCAGCGTGCCCGCCGCGGCGATGCTGCGGGCGCCTGCCAGCGCCTCGGCGAGCCGTGCCGCGAGCGCGGACTGCACCTGCTGGTAGCGGGCAACGCTGTCGGACGACCCCGCGGCGAACGCCCGCAGCACCAGCAGGAGCAGCGGCAGCCCCGCCACGAACGCCACCGCGCACCACACGTCCACCAGGGCCAGTGCCACCAGCGCCCCGGCGGGGGCGAACAGCGCGGCGGCCAGTGCCGCGGCGGTCCCGGGCGCGGCTCCGGCCTCGGTCGCGTTCGCGGCGAGCCGGGTCGCGGCGTCGCCCGGCGAGAAGCGGGCGGCGGCGGTCCGGGGCGGCGCCGCCAGCAGCCGGGACACGCCGCGCGTGCGCAGCCATGCCGTCGCCCCGGCCTGTGCGGTGCCGGCGCACAGCGCCTCCGCGGCCTCCAGCAGGATCTCCGCGGCCACCAGGACGGCGCACAGCGCCAGCCAGCGTCCGGCCGCCGGATCGCGGGCCAGCAGCAGATCGAGAGCGCGCCCCAGGGCTGCGGGCAGGGCAACGGCCGCCCCGGCTCCGAGCGCGGACGCGGCGAACACTCCCGCCGCACGCCAGGTGCCGCGCCGGGCCACTGCGATCAGCAGGCGGTCACCGGGGTCGGCGGGGCGGGGCCCGCGGGGATCGTCAGGCCGCTTCTGTCCCGTCGGGCGGGCGGGGCCTGCGGGGATCGGCCGCACACGCACTCCCTTCCCTCCCTCGCTCCTGCCGAGGGCCCCGCACGGAGAAGTCCCGTGCGGGGCCCGGCCGGCAGGCTTCGGTGCCGTGCCCGGCGAACGTCAGTGACAGGTGGTGACGCTCAGGCTGCTGTCGCCGCAGAGCAGCAGGCTGGCGCGGCTGCCCGTCTCGACGTCGCCGAACGCCTCTTCCTTGGGGGTCTCCATCGACTGGAGGTCAAGAACGCTCATGTCAATTCCTCTCTTGGGGGACGGTGTCTTTCTGTACGGCCCCGGTGCGGGGCCGGTTCTCGGGCCGCCGGAGCGGCGGCAGGAAGGGCAGCTGCGCGGCGGGCCGGGGGCCTTCGTCGCACGCGGCCGCCAGGGCCAGCAGGCAACCGGCGGAACCGGTCGCGAGGTCCATGGAAAGGCGCATCATCTGCTCGCCGGGGAAGGCGAGTTGCCCTTGGTAGGGGACGGCGTGCCGGGCCAGCGCGTCGACCTGCCTGCGTACGTCGGCGGGTCGGGTTCCGGGGCCGCCCGCGGTGGTGCGGCTCAGGTGCAGCACCATGCCCGCGGCGCCCCTGAACAGTCCGGGCTGCGCGTAGAAGGTCGCCTGCGCCGCGGCCACGATCTCCCGCCGGGCGCGGGTGAACGCGTCGGCGTCGTCCCCGGCGTCAGGGCCGGGCCGGTGCGCGGCGTAGTCGTCGAGCACCGCCCCGATGCCGACGCTGCCCGCACCGAGGTAGGGCATGGTGCGCCACCCCTCGTTCACCTGGAGGGCGCCTCCCGCGCCGCGTACGCAGCGCGCCAGGTCGCGGCGGAGCGCGTCGGCGGCGAGGTCGAGCAGCGCGGTGTCCCCGGAGCGTTCGTACAGGCGCAGGAAGAGGAGGGCGGGGCCGCTGTGGCCGTGCAGGAGGCCGGCCCTGGCGGGCTCCTGCCGGGGCCTTGCCGCCAGGTCCGCGCAGCGCAGTGCGGCCCGGTGCAGGGCCTGCTCACCGGTCGAGGCGCCGAGCGCGTCGAGGGCGAGGCCGAGTCCGGCGAGGCCGCTGTACAGGTCGGGCGCGAGGTCCTCCCAGGGCTGGGCGAGGGCGAGTTCGGCGAGTTCCAGGGCGCGGGCGCGGTGGCCGAGCAGGTCCAGGGTCCAGGCGAGTCCGGCGAGTCCGTCGTAGAAGCCGAGCGGTGTGCCGGAGTCGGGTTCCTTGGTGCGGGCGAGCAGCCATTCCTCGCCGGGCTCGTAGCGCCCGGCGCCGCTGGCGTGCAGTGCGTACAGGACGCCCGCCGTCCCGTGGCCGAAGCTCTGTCCGCCGCCCGTCGTGGCGAACTGGGCGATGTCGCCGGGGAAGCAGCGGTCCTCGCGGCCGGGTGTGGCGGCACCGAGGATCGCGCGGACCAGCGAGTCACGGCTGCGCGGCCAGTCGCCGGGGTGGACGGGGAGGTAGGGGGCCGGCGGCCGGCTTTCGCGCGGGGGCGGAGCGGACACCGCCGTCGCACGGCGGGCGGGCCTGGCAGCACCTTGCGCGTCCGGCGCCGGATCCGGGCCTCCGTCCGCGTCCGGGGCCGGGCCCCCGCCCGGGTCCCGCAGGATCTCCGCCACCGCCTCCGCCAGGAAGTCCTCCGGGACCGGGAACTCTTCCGCCGCGACCTGTGCCAGATGCACGGCCTTCTCGCGGTCCAGGGCGAGGAGGCTCGTCAGGGGGACGAAGAGGGACAGCCGCAGACAGGCGAGCGCGTAGCGGTCGACGTCGAGGCCGCGCCGGTCGGCGGGGGCGACGAACGCCGGGTTGGCGACGGTCTGACGGCGGTTGTCTGCGGCGGGGGCTGCGGCCTCGAAGTCCAGCAGCACGACCCTCGACTCGTCCTCCGCGACCATCACGTTGAACAGGTGCAGGTCGTTGAAGACGAGGCCGCGCCCGTGCACGGCGGCCACCGCCTCCTCGACCAGGGCGTGGATGCGCAGCGCCCACCGGGTGTACGCGGCGAGCCGCTCGGGTGCGGGGTCCGCCTCGATCAGCGGGTGGCGGCGCGCGAAGAAGGAGTTGAGGGGACTGCCCTCGATGAACTCCATGACCAGGAAGTGGTGCTCGCCCAGGACGAAGCTGTCCAGCACCTCGGGGGTGCAGCCCAGTCCCGACAGCCGCTCCAGGGCCTGCTGTTCGCGCTTCAGCCGGGTCACCGCGTCCGCGCCGTCGGCCGCCAGCCCCGCGTGCGGCCTGGCCTCCTTCAGGACGACCTTCGCCCCGCTCCGGGTGTCGCGGCCGACGTACACCCCGCCGCCGTTGGAGAAGTGCAGTGCCTTCTCGATCTCGTACGGGATGTCCGTGACGCTCGCCGAGGACCGTGCGTCGAGGTGGGGCCGCAGCCACTCGGGGACGCTCACCCAGTCCGGGGTGCGGAAGGCGGGGCCGCGCACGTCCGGCACCAGGACGCCGTCCGGGTTCTCCAGCGCGGGGCACAGTTCGCCGCGCTCGTCGTAGCAGTGCCGCCGGGTGAAGCTGCCGTACCGGAGGTGGACGGGGCCCGCGCCCCAGCGCAGGTCGCTGAGGACGTACGGTCCCGGCTCACCGGCCAGCAGCGCGTCGAGGCCGGTCGCGACGGTGCGGCACTGTTCCTCGTCCGCCGGGTAGACGGTGACGAACTTGCCGCTGGCGCTGCGGTCGGCGTACTTGGCGTTGCGGGTGTGCAGCAGGTACCGGCTCGGTACGAACTTGAAGGCGATGCCGCGCGGTACGCAGTACCCCATGACCCGCTCCAGCACCGCCTCGGCGTTGTCGAGGCAGGCCGACACGTGGATCTTCCAGCCCTGTGCGGGAAGCCGGGCCGCGACCGGACGCAGGGCGAGCCAGTCGCCGGTGCGGTGCCGCTGCCAGCCCTCGGGCACCGGGAGGCGGGCCGCCGCGTACAGCTGCTCCTGGGTGGCCACCCGGTGGGGCGCGTCGTAGAAGTGCCGGTCCGCGTCGCAGAACACGGCGTACCCCTTGTTCACCCGCACTCCCTCGCCTTCGTGTTCGGCCTCGTCCCGTTGACGGACCGAGAGTTTCACGGGGCGGGAGGGGCCGGACAGTCACAACTGTCACCATCCACCCGTGCGGAACGCACAGGTAACAAGGGCGGACGGCGTGCGCGGAGGACGGCGCGGGCGGCGGGGCGGGCCGGAGGTGCAGGCGCCGTGGGAACGGCCCCGGCGGGCGCCGGGTGGTACGGCGCCGCCCCGAACGGAACGGTCCTCGTTCGGGGCGGGCCCGCTGAGGGGGCAAGCGCGCCCGAGGGGGGTGGGCGTCCAGCCCGTCCGGAGGTCGTGGGGCAGCGGGATGTCATGGGGCATTCGTGCGCGGGCCCGATCCGGATGCGGCCCGGATGCGGCCCGGGGGAAATTCGGCGGGAAGGCCGGGCCGGGACCGGATGCGGAATCTCGGCTTTCGTTCGGTGCCGCCTCCGTGAGGGGCTGGCGCGCGGGGCGGCGGTGCGCTACGAAAGTCAGACGAGGTGGTGCCCGTGGACGCGACAGCCAGCAGCGTGCCGGTCGAGGCCGATCTTCACCAACGGCTCGTGTACGGAGACGAGTCCGCGCTGACCGAGGCCTACCACGCCTTCGGCGGCCTGGTGCGGCACGTCGCGCTGCGTGTGACCTGCTCGGGCACGGCGGCCGACGACGTGTCGCAGGAGGTCTTCACCCACCTGTGGAGCCGCCCGTACGCCTACGACCCCCGCCGGGGTTCGCTGCGCACCTGGCTGAGCATGCTCGCGCACCGGCGGGCGGTTGACTGGCTGCGGGCCGAGGCGCGGCACCGGAAGGCGCAGCACGCGGACGCGGACGTGTGGGAGAACCTGCCCGCGCCGGGTCCCGGCCCGGCCGAGACGGCGGTCGCCACCGAGTCCTCGCTGCGGCTGCACGCCGCCCTGGCCGAACTCCCGCCCCTGCAGCGCGAAGCGGTGCACCTGGCGTACTTCGCGGGGCGGACGTACCGTCAGGTCGCCGCCGAACTGGGCATTCCCGAGGGCACCGCGAAGGGCCGGCTGCGGGCCGCCCTGCGCACCCTGGCGGGAAGTCTCGCCGAACTGCCCGACACGGCCGTGGAGAGGGGCTTGTGATGCCGGCCGAACACGACGAGGTACGGGACCTGCTCGGCGCCTGGGCGTTCGGGGCGGTCCTGCCGGACGAGGCGGCCCGGGTGCGGCGCCACCTGGGAAGCTGCGACGCGTGCGCGGCGGAGGCGGCCGAACTGCGCGAGGCGGTACGGCTGCTGGACGGCGAGGGCGTGCCCGCCGGTGCTGCCGGCCGGCCGGATGCGGGCGCGCTCTCCGGCGCCGGGCCGGGCGGACCGGAGGGCCGGAGCGGGACCGAGGACCGGAGCGGAACCGAGGACCGGACCGCACCGGAGAGCCTGGGCAGGACCGAGGGTCCGGGCGGAGCCGAGGGCCGGACCGTGCCGGACCGGGGGGCCGTGCCGGGAGGTCGTGCGGGCGCCGGGGCGGTGGTGTCGGCCGCGCTGCGCGAGCGTCCCGCCGTCCGGGAGGTGGCCGCGCACGCCGCGCCGTACGCCGCCGCCGTCAGCGCACTCGACGCGCTGCTGCGCGAGGTGGCGGCACGGGGCAGCTGGGCCGTGCCGGTCGTCCACGACTGGGACGTGCACGGCACCGTCGCCCATCTGACCGCCGCCGACGAGTCCCTGGCGCTCCGGCTCGGCCTTCCCGCGCGGGTGCCGGGCGGGTGGCTGTCGCGGAGCGCCGACTGGCGCACCGGCTGGGCGGCGCGCACCGGCGAGGTCGTCGCCCACGCGAAGGAGCAGCCTCCGGCGCGGACGGCGGAGCTCTGGCGTGCCCAGGCACGGGCGCTGCTGAGCACCCCGGCCGCCCGCGACACGGTGGCGGCAAGCGGTACGACGACGCTGATGGGGCTGCGGATGCCGTTGGCCGACCACTTCCTGGTCCGGGCCTTCGAGACCTGGATCCACACCGCGGACATCGGCCGGGCGCTGGACGTTCCGGTGCCGGTTCCGCCCGATCGGCACCTGACCCGGCTGGTCCGGCTGGCCGCGCACATCCTGGGCCTGGCGGTCGGGGACAGCGCGACGCCGGTCCTGCTGCGGGTCGAAGCAGGACCGGGTACGGGCCTGGGTGCCGGGGAGTGGGTGCTGGGCACGACGGAGAACGGGGCCGCCGTGGCCGAACTCGTCCTGGATCCGGTCGACTTCTGCCTCCTGATCGGCGGCCGGTACGCCCCGGAGCGGGTGCCGCGGACCACGAGGGGCGATGCCGGCGCCGCCGCGGCGGTCCTGGACCGGGCCGCCTCACTGGCCTGGCTCTGAAGCGGCGGGGGCACTCGGCGCGGACCCCGGCCGGGCCCCTGCGCACGCCGGTCGCGACCCGCCCGGCGGCCCCGCTGCGCCGGTCGTCTCCGCGGCCGAAAGCCGTCGGCCCCGAATGGAGCGGGGTGCGTCCCGGACAGGGGACCCGGGTGCGCCATCCGAGGGGCAGTGGCCGTCGAGCGGTACCGGGGGCCGTCCGGGTGGTAGGCCCACGGGGTGACCATTCCGAGCAGTGAAGTCCTCAGCCCACTCGCCGTCGAGGGATCCTCCGTGCTCTGGATCCTGGTGATCGGCCTTCTCATCGCCGTCGTCCTGCTCATCGCGTTCTGGTACGGCAGCCGGCGCAACACCCGGCATGTGGCGAACCTGCCCACCACTCCGCAGCGGGGTGCGGACTCCTGGCAGTCGGCGGACGAGTCGCTGCACCCGCACGAGGGCGACGACGACGGCCGCACCCGCTGATCGCCGTCCGCGGGAGCGGGTGCCCGGTACGCCGACGCACCCACCCATCTCCAGCGAACGGCCCGAAACGCCACACACGGTGGCGGGTTCGGTCAACTCGGGACGCGGATGGGGGCGTTGGGGTTCCCAGATCGGCTTAAGCTCCGTATGGAGTGACTATTTTCGGACATACGTGCGCGTGGCTGGCCTGGGAGACTCGCGAGCCGTGCCGGACTCCGCCAGGAACGGCCCCGGAGCCCTCACCCCAGGGCTGTCCATAGGTGCAGTTCATCTGCCGGTCGCCCATATCTGCCACAAAATTTGCGGAAGTTGGGCCCGAGAGCCGGATATTCGACTGGAAGTCTCCCTTTTGTTTTGACTCTTGATCTTCGCTTGGTGATGGTCGTCGGCATGCCCACCTCGCCAAGTGCCGCTTCCGGCGGCCTGCTTCGCCTGCGTGACTTCCGCCTGCTGCTCGCAGGCGCGGCGGCCGGACAGGTCGGCGCCCAAGTCACCCTGGTCGCCCTGCCGCTCGTCGCCGTACTCGAACTGAAGGCGCCCGCCTTCCAGGTGGGGCTGCTCACCGCCGCGGAGACCGCCGCCTTCCTGCTCATCGGGCTGCCGGCCGGCGCCTGGGTGGACCGGATGCGCAAGCGGGCCCTGATGATCAGGGCCGACCTGGTGCGGGCCGCCGCGATGGCGAGCGTGCCGCTGGCCGCGGTCGGCGGCGTACTGACGATGGCGCAGCTGTACGTGGTGGCCCTGGTCACCGGGATCGCCACGGTCTTCTTCGACGTGGCGCACCAGAGCTATCTGCCCCAGCTGCTCCCCAGGGAACAGCTGGTGGCGGGCAACGGCGCACTGGAGACGGTCCGTTCGTCCGCCCAGGTGGCGGGCCCCGGGCTCGGCGGCGGGCTGGTCCAGCTCGTCGGGGCGCACCTCGCGATCGTGGCCGACGCGATCGGCTACGCGATCTCGGCGCTGTTCCTGATGGCGATACGCAATCCGGAGAGCAAACCGGAACCGGTGCCCGGGGCGTCGCTGCGCAAGGACGTCGGGGAAGGGCTGCGGTTCGTCTTCGGCCATCCCCTGCTGCGGGTCATCGCGGGCGCGACCGGACTGGCGAACCTGTTCAGCGCGATGCTGATGGCGACCCAGACGGTGTTCCTCGTGCGGGTGCTCGGCATCCAGCCCGGTGTCCTCGGGCTGATGCTGGCCGCCTCGGCGGTGGGCGGTCTCGCCGGTGCGCTCTGCGCGGGACGGCTGGCCGCACGGTTCGGGCAGGCGCGGCTCATCTGGCTGTCCCCGCTGGTGACGGGGCCGTTCGCGGTGCTGTGGCCGCTGGCCGGCAAGGGCATGGCGGCGGCGCTGTTCGCCGTCGCGTCCGGCATGGTCTTCTTCGGCGCGGTCGTCTACAACGTCGCCCAGGTGAGCTTCCGTCAGATGCTGTGCCCGCCGCGCCTGCTGGGCCGGATGAACGCCACCCTGCGGTTCATGATGTGGGGCACCCTGCCCCTGGGCGCCCTGATCGGCGGAGCCGTCGCGGACGGACTCGGCGCACGGGCCGCCCTGTGGGTGTGCGCGGCCGGCTTCCTCCTCGTACCGCTGCCGCTGCTCCTCTCCCCGCTGAGAACGATGCGGGACCTGCCGGCCACCGCGCCCGAGGACGAGCCCCACGACAAGCCCGCGGCGAAGTCCGCCGCCAACGACTGAAGAGGATCACGTGCACTCCAGCATCACTGGTCAGTATCTGACCCGCTATCAGCGTCTCACCGCCGAGGAGGGCAACGGTGCGGGCGGCCACGGGGCAGGGCTGCTGCCCGTCACCGGGGCGCAGCGCCGCTTCGTCCTGGTGCGCGCCATGGACCCGGCCGGCCGCCCGGACACCGTGCCGATGTTCTTCGCGTTCCCGCGCGGCACCGTGGACACCGCACGGCTGCGTGCCGCCGCCTGTCACCTCGCCGCGGTCCATCCCGCGCTCCGTTCGCAGGCGTTCGTCGTACGGGGCACCCCCGTGCTGCGGCACGCGGCGCCCGAGATACCCGTCGAGCGGGTCGGCTGTGCCCCGGGCGAGGACGTGCACGACGCGCTGCGCCGGGCGGTGGGCGCCTGGTCCGCCGACGGGCCGCCGCTGCGGCTGTTCCTCGCCCGGCAGGAGCACGGCAGCGGCACGGGGCGGACGGGTGAGGGCCACGAGGACGGGGCGGAGGAAGTGCTCGCCATCGTGCTCGACCACGCCGCCTGCGACGGGCAGTCGCTGGCCCGCATCGTCGAGGAACTGGGCACCGCCTACCGGGACCGGCTCGGTCCCGACGACGCGGCGCCCGCCGACGTCGCCGCCGAACTCGCCGCCTACCGCGAGGCCGTGCTGCTGCAGCTGGACGCCGAGCACCGGGCCTCCTCGCCCGACGCGCTGGCGTACTGGGGCGAGCGGCTGCGGGACGTGGGCGAGCGGGCGCCGAAGCCCGCCGCGCGAAGCGCCGACACCACCGCGCTCCCGACCGGCGCCGCCGAACTGACGCTTCCCGCGGACCAGTTGGCGATGCCGTTCGCCACGCTGCTCGACGCGTGCCGGGCCGCCGCACAGGTGCTGTACGGGACGGGGCACGTACCGCCGATCGGCTACCCGTGGGGCGGCCGGCCGGCCGCCGCCGCGCCCGTGCTCGGCTGCTTCCTCAACACGGTGGCCTTCCCCGCCGCCACCCACGGCCCGCGGCCGGCCCCCGAGCTGACGGCCACCCAGTGGTGGGACGACCTGGACCGGGCCGACACACCGTTCGACGAGGTCGTACGGGCCGCGCGCGCGGCGGGCTCCCGCTGGTCGGGGCAGCTGGACGGGCTGCTGACCGTGGACGACGCGCGGCGCAGGCCGGTGCTCGGGCTGGGCGGCACCACCGGCCGCGAGGTGCACGTCGACGGCCGCGCCGTCCGGGCCCCCTTCGCGGTGTCGGTCGTCCAGGGACCCGAGACGCAGCTGCGGATGGTGTGGGACCGCGCGGTGCTCGACGACGCCGCCGCCCGGGACGCGTTCGCCGCGCTGTGCGGCGAGCTGCGGACCGCACAGCCCGTCGGCTGACCCGGCCCGCTCGCCGGCCGCCGCACCACCGCGCGCTCCCGCGCCCCCGGCCCGCGGGCCGGCCCCAACCCTCACTTCCGGCACCTCCCGGCCCGCGGGCCGGGCCGGCCGCACCCTTCCACCACCTCACGGCCCGGTGGCGGCCCGCGCGATCCGCGGGCCGGCCGGGGCACCGCCGGGCGGCGGGCACGACCGTACCCCCGCCCTCTCCTTTCACCCTCCGACCCGACAACCCAAGGGATCGCCATGCTCCCCCTCTCCTCCTCGCAGGAGATCGTCTGGCTGCACGAGCAAGTGCAGCCGGGCAGCCGCGCCTACAACTTCACCGCCTCCCTCGACCTCTGGGGCACCCTCGACACCGACGCCCTGCGCAAGGGCCTCGCCGCCACGCTGGACCGCCACCCCGGGCTGCGGCTGGAACTCGTACCCGTGCCGGGCGCGATGCCGGGACAGCGGGTCGCCGAGGTGTGCCCGCCCCGGCTGCACACCGTGGACCTGTCCGCGCAGAGCGACCCGGAAGCGGCGTTCCAGAAGCTGCTGCGCACCGAGGCGGAGAGCCCGCTCGACACCTTCGAGGCGCCGCTGCTGCGCTGGACTCTGGTGCGGCTGGCCCCGGAGCACCACCGGCTGATCCACGTCGAGCACCACCTGATCCACGACGGTCACTCGTTCGCGATCCTGCTCGCCGACGTGTTCGGCGTCTACCGCGCCGAGGTGCTCGGTACGGGCGGGACGGGTGCCGGGAGCGGTGGCGTACTGCCGCCCGCCTCGTCCTACGCCGACCACGTCCGGGCCCAGACCGGCCCCGCGCACGCCGAAGAGGTGCGGGAGGGGCTGGAGTTCTGGACCGCCGAGCTGGCCGACGCCTCGTACGACATGCCGCTGCCCGGACTGACCAGGCCCGGCGCCCGGCGGCGGCACCACGGCGGACAGCTGCGCCAGTCGATCGGCGCGGACCTCGCGGAGCGGCTGCGCGCGCACGCCAGGGAGCGCGGGCTGACCCCGTTCGCCACCCTGCTCGGGCTGTTCTCGGAGCTGCTGCGGCGGCACAGCGGGCGCACCGAGATGGTGGTGGGCACCGCCGTGGGCAACCGGCCGCCCGGTTTCGAGGACGCGGTGGGGATGTTCGTCAACACCATCCCGCTGCGGCTGCGGCTGGACCCCGACGCCCCGGCCCAGGACACCATGGACGAGGTGACCGACACCCTGCTGCGGGCGCTGCCGTACCAGGAGGTCCCGGTGCAGGAGCTGACCCGGGCGCTGGGTCTGCACACCTCGGGCGCGGACAACCCGCTGTTCAGCGTGATGTTCAGCGCGCACGACGCGGTGCTGCCCGACCTGGAGGTGCCGGGTCTTGAGGTGTCCCTGTTCGAGGGCTTCAACACCGGCACCACCCGCTTCGACCTCGACGTGGTGCTGCTGCCCGACGACCGGCGCGGGGTCGGCCCCCGGCACGGCGCGGCGGGCATGACGATGGTGTGGGACTACGACGCCGACATGTTCGGCGAAGAGGTGGCGCGGCTGCTGGCCGGGCGGTTCCTCGACCTGCTGCGGGCCTACCTCGACGCGCCGGACACCGTGCTCGCCGCCCTCGCGCCCGCGCCGGCCGCCCCCGCCGCCGAGTCCGGGAAGGCGACGGCGCCCGGAGTCGAGGCGCTCGACCCCGTCGCCGCCCAGGACCCGGCGCTGCCCGCCCTGCTGATCGGCGCGCGCCGCATCACCTACGGCGAACTGGACGAGCAGGTCGGCTCGCTGGCCAAGCGGCTGACCGCCGCCGGGGTGACGGCGGGGCAGCCGGTCGCGGCGGTGCTGCCGCGCGGCGTGGCGTCGGTGGTGACGCTCCTCGCCTGTCTGCGGACCGGCGCCGTGTACTGCCCGCTGTCGCCGTCCGACCCGACCGCCCGGCTGGAGCTGCTGCTCGGCCGGCTGCGCCCGGCGTTGGTGCTCGTCGCCGCGCACAGCGGTGGTGCCGGTGCCACGGACGTGGCGGAGGTGGCGGTACGGGCCGGGCTGCCGACGGCCACCGTCGGGGACGCCGTACTGCCGTCCGCCGCACCGGCCGCGCCGGTGCCCTCGGCGGCGTACATCATCCACACCTCCGGTTCGACCGGTGTTCCCAAGCCCGTCGCGGTCGGCCGCGACGCCCTGCGCAACCATCTGACCGGCGTTGCCGACCGGTTCGAGCTGGCCGCAGGCGACCGGGTGCTGCTGTTCGCGCAGCCGTCGTTCGACGTGGCGCTCGAAGAGGTGCTGCCGTCGCTGTACGCCGGGGCCTGTCTGGTGGTGCCGGAGGTCGAGGTGCCCACCGGCACCGAGCTGGCCGCGCTCCTGTCGTCCGCCCGGGTCTCCGTCGCCAACCTGCCCACCAGCTACTTCCTCGCCACCCAGGAGGACCTGCGGCCCGCGCTGCGCGACGGCCACTGGGCACCCCGGCTCCTGGTGCTCGGCGGTGAGCGCATCCCGGCGGACGTGATGCGCGGTTTCCTCGCCAACACCGGCACCGGTACGGACACCGGGGTGCGGGTGCTGAACGCCTACGGCGTGACGGAGGCTTCGATCAGCTCCACCGTGCACGAGATCGACCCGGCGGACCTGCCGGACGGCGCGGAGATCCCCCTCGGCACCGAACTGCCCGGCGAGCGCGTCCACGTGCTCGGCGCGGGTCTGCAGCCGCTGCCCGACGGCGCGGTCGGCGAACTGGCCGTCGCGGGCGTGGGTCTCGCCGAGGGGTACGTCGGCAATCCGGAGGTCACCGCGGCCCGCTTCGTGCGGGTCCCCGCGCTCGACGGCGCGCGCGTCTATCTGACCGGCGACCTCGGCTACCGGGGGCGGGACGGTCTGCTGCGGTTCCTCGGGCGGCGGGACAACCAGATCAAGCTGCGCGGATACCGCATCGAGCTGGAGGAGGTGGAGGCCGCGGCCTCCGCGGTGCTGGGCGGCCGGTCCTGCGCCGTCGTCCTGGACCGGACCTCCGGCGGGGACCCCCGCCTGGTCGGCTTCCTGGAGGGCGTCGACGACGCCTGGGACGAGCAGGCGCTGCACGGCGCGCTGAGCGGCCGGCTGCCGGGCGCGCTGGTGCCGGCCCGCTGGGTGCGGCTGGACGCCATGCCGGCCCTGCCCGGCGGCAAGCCGAACCGGACCGTCCTGACCAGGATGGCCGCGGAGCTGGAGCCGGTGGCGGCGGCAGCGGTCCCGGTGACCGCCGACGAGGCCACCACCGGGGCGTCCGAGGACGTCAGCACCGGCGACACCGCCCTTCCCGACCTCACACGGGCCGCCGACCCGGCGGTCGCGCTGCTCGCCGAGGGCTGGCGGGAGGTGCTCGGGCACGGCCGGTTCGCCGAGGACTCGCACTTCTTCCGCGTCGGCGGCCACTCGTTGCTCGCCGCGCAGCTCGCCGCCTGGCTGGAGCCCCGCCTCGGGGAGCGCCCGCCGCTGCGGCTGCTCTTCCGCAACCCGGTGCTCGCCGACCAGGCCCGCGCCCTCACCCCCACGACCGCATCCACGGAGTCCTGATGACCGAGACACTCAACGAAGAGCGGACCGTACCCGCGCCGGACGCGGCAAGTGTCGTACGGGGACGGCCGGTCGACCCGTCCGCGGTCGGCGGTGTGCTCGCCCGCTACGAGGAGTGGGTGCGCAGCACCCCCCTGGCCACGGCGGTCGTCGACGGCGGCCACTCCTGGACGTACCGGCAGATCGACGAGGCGGCGGACGCCGTCGTACGGGCCTGGGAGGGGCGGATCCGCCCCGGTGACCTGGTGGGGGTCTGTCTGGACCGGTCGGCCGCGCTCGTGGTGACGGCCGTCGCGCTGGCCCGGGTCGGCGCGGTCTACCTGCCGCTCGGCCCGCGTCCGGGCGAGCGCCGGCTCGCCGCGGTCGGCGAGGACGTCGGCGTGGTGTGCCTGATCGGCGCCCGGGACGTGCTGCCCGACACCCACCGGGGGACGGCGGAGCTGCCGCTGCCGCTGCCCGCCGAGGGCGCGAACGCGGTCCCCGACGTGGTCGCGGCCTTCGCGCCGCCCGCCGACGGCGCCCGTCCGGCCCTGCCCGGGTCGCTGTACGCGGTGCTGACGTCGGGTTCCACCGGGCGCCCCAAGGCCGTCGCGGTCGCCGAGCCCGCGCTGGCCGCACTGCTCGCCTGGTTCCGGGCGGAGACCGGTCTGGCCCCCGGCGACCGGCAGTCCCTGCTCATCGGTGTGGCGTTCGACCCGCACGTGATGGAGCTGTGGGCCGGTCTGACCTCGGGTGCCGCCCTGGTGCCCGCCCCGGACGCGGTCCGCTGGGACCCCGGTGCGCTCACCGACTGGTGGCGCGACGCCGCGGTGACCGTCGCGGTGACGGCCACTCCCATGATCGAGCCGCTGCTCGACCGCCCCTGGCCCCGGGACCTGGTGCTGCGCCACCTCTTCGTGGGCGGCGACCGGATGCGCCGCCGCCCCGGCCCCGACGTGACCGCCGCCGTGCACAACGCCTACGGGCCCGCCGAGGCGACCGTCGTCACCACCACCCACGTCATGCGGGCCACCGACGCCGGTGTGCACGAGGACGCCGCACCGCCGATCGGCGGCCCCCTGCCGGGCGTGACCCTCGCGGTCACCGACCCGCGGGGCCGCGTCGTGGCACGCGGCGAGGACGGTGAACTGTGCATCGGCGGTGTCCAGTTGGCGCTGGGCTATCTCGACCCGGAGCTGACCGCGCACCGGTTCGCCGCGCCCGCCGACGAAGGGCTCGCTGCGGACGCCGGGGCGGACCGGATGTACCGCACCGGAGACCGGGTGCGGATGCGGGCCGACGGGCTGCTCGATTTCCTGGGGCGGCTGGACGACCAGGTGAAGATCAGTGGTGTACGGATCGAACCGGCCGAGGTCGAGGCGGCGCTGGAGCAGGACGCGGCCGTCCTCAGCGCGGTCGTCGTCGCGCCCCGGGACGCCGAGGGCCGCGCCCGGCTCGTCGCGTACGTGACGCCGGCCGCCGACGCGGCGACCGCACCGGACGCGACCGCGCTGCTGGCCGGGGTGCGGGCCTGGCTGCCCGAGCAGGCGGTGCCCTCGGCGGTACGGGTCGTGGACTCCTTCGTACTGGACGCGAACGGCAAGGTCGACCGGACGGCGCTGCTGGCCCAGGAGGCCCGGACCGAGGAGCGGTCGGCAGAGGAGGCCCGGCCCTCCGCGTCGGGCGACGGGCTGCCGGCGGACGCGACCGCCGCCGAGCGGCTCGTCCTGCGCACGGTGCGGCGGCTGCTCACCGGCGCGGACATCACGCTGGACGACAACTTCACCGACGTGGGCGGCACTTCCGTCGTCGCGGGCCGGCTGCTGGCCGCCGTCGAGCGGGAGACCGGGGTGCGGCTGCGCGCTCCCGAGGTGCTGCGCCAGCCCGATCTGCGGGCGGTTGCCGCCGTGCTCGACGCCCGGTGGACCGGTGCGCGCACCGAGGAGGCCGCAGGTGTCTGAGGTACGGGAGAGGCCGGACGCGCACACGCAGTCCTGTCCGGTGGAGCGGCTCGATCTGCCCACACTGTTCGCCCTGCGGGCCGAGCGCACGCCCGACGCGCTGGCCCTGATCGACGGCGACACCGCACTGACGTACCGTCAACTGCATTCTGCGGCATGGGACTTCGCCGGTCACCTGGCCGGGCACGGGGTTCGCCGCGGGGACATCGTGGCGCTGCTGACCCGGCGTTCCGCCCGGACCGTCGTCGCGCAGCTCGGGCTGTGGTGGGCGGGCGCGGTGTGCGTGCCGCTCGACCCGGCCCACCCCCGGGCGCGCACCGAGGCGATGCTCGCCGACGCCGGGGCCGTCCTGACCGTCGGCGACGAGGACCTGCTGGCCGCGAACGACGGGATCGGCCGGGTGCTGGCGCTGCCGCCCGCACCTACGCCGCTCGGGGACGCGGGTACGGACGCGGACGAGGGTACGGACGCGGGTGCGGCGAGCGCCGCCGTGGGGCCGCACTCCGGTCCCGGCCCGGACGCCGCCGCGTTCCTCATGTTCACCTCGGGCTCCACGGGCCGCCCCAAGGGGGTGGCCGTCCGGCACGGTGCCGTCGCCGAGCTGGTGACGGACCCGGCGTACCTCACGGTGACCGCGCGCGACCGGGTGCTGCTGCACTCCCCCGCGACGTTCGACGCCTCGACCTTCGAGGTGTGGGTCGCCCTCGCGAACGGTGCGGCCGTCGTGGTCTGCCCGGCCGACCGGCCCACCTTCGAGGACCTGGTCCAGGAGGTGGAGCGGCACGGCGTCACCGTGGCGTTCTTCACCACCGCCCTCTTCCACCAGCTCGCCGCCCGCCGCTCCCGGGTCTTCGCCCTGCTGCGGACGGTGATCGTCGGCGGCGAGGCCCTGTCGGCCCAGCACGCCAGGTCGGTGCTGCGGCCCTTCCCCTGGCTGGAGCTGGTCAACGGGTACGGTCCGACCGAGACGACCACCTTCGCCACCGCGCACCGGGTCACCGACGCGGACTGCGAGGGCCCGGTGCCGATCGGCCGCCCCGTCGCGGGCGCGACGGCCCACGTCCTGGACGAGTCCGGCGAACCGGTCCCGGCCGGCACGAAGGGCGAACTGTGGGTCGGCGGCAGCCGCCTCGCCCTCGGCTACCACGGGCAGCCCGGACTGACCGCCGAACGGTTCGTGGCGCACCCCGCGCTCGGCCGCGTCTACCGCACCGGTGACCTCGTCTCGACCCGGACGGACGGGGCCCTGGACTACCACGGCCGCACCGACGACCAGGTCAAGGTGCGCGGTCACCGGATCGAACCGGGCGAGATCGAGCACGTCCTGCGGAACCTGCCGGAGGTGGACGACGCGGCGGTGACGGTGCGCCGGCCCACGCCCGACGACGCCCGGCTCGCCGCCTTCGTGGTCGGCGCGGCAGGTGCGGCGCCCGACCCGGAGGACCTGCGCACCCGCCTCACCGCTCTGCTGCCCGCCCATCTGGTGCCGGACGAGCTGACCGTGCTGGAGCGGCTGCCCCTGACCTCGACCGGCAAGGTGGACCGGCGTGCGCTCGCCGCGCTCGACCCCGCCGCGGTGCCCGCCCCGGCGGCCGGGGCCGGGGACGGCGCGCACGAAACCGCCGCCGGGGAGCCGGCCGCGCTCACCCCGCTCCAGCAGGCCGTCGCCGAGGTGTGGGCGCGTTCGCTGGAGTGCGAAGTGACCTCCGCGGACGCCGACTTCCTCGCCCTCGGCGGCCACTCCCTGCTCGCGCTGGTCGTCACCGACGACCTCCGCGAGGACCTGGGCGTCGAGGTGTCGCTCGCCGACTTCTTCGCCACGCCCACCGTGGCCGGACACGCCGCCCTCGTGGAACGCGCACTGCTGTCCGCCCACGCCGACCTGCCGCACCTGCCCGCTGCCCACCCCGACGTGCCGGAGCACTCCGATGTCCGCTGACACCTCCCCCGCCGCCCTCCAGGAAGAGCTTCTGCGCAGGGCCAGGTCCCGTACCCGCGACAACGCGCGCGGCGGCGCCCGCCCGGCGGGAACGCCGGTGACCGACCCGGGCCCCGCACCGCTGTCGCACGCCCAGCGCCGCATGTGGCTGATGGACCGGCTCGGCCGGGGTGGCGGCGTCTACAGCGTGCCCTTCGCCACCCGGCTGACCGGCCCGCTCGACCTGGACGCCCTCGGCGAGGCCCTGTCCGCCCTGGTCGGGCGGCACACGGTCCTGCGCACCCGCTACGGACAGCGCGACGACGTGCCGTACCAGGAGGTACAGGCCGTCCCGCGGCCGTTCCCGGTCCGGGTGGTCGACACGGACGGCGACACCGCGCAAACCCCGGACGACAGCCGGGGTCCCGCAGGCCCGGACAGCCCCGCCTGGGCCGAGCTGCTGGCCGCCGAGGCCCGGCTCCCCTTCGACCTGTCCCGGGGCAGCACGCCCCGCGCGCTGGTCCTGCGGCACGGCCCGGAGGACCACACGGTCCTGCTGACGTTCCATCACATCTCGTTGGACGGCGGCTCGCTGGAGACCGTCGCCGACGAACTGGCCCTGCTGTACGCGGCTGCCGCGGGCACTGCCGTACCGGCCCGGCAGCTGGATCCCGCGCCGCCGCAGTACGCGGACTTCGCCCGGCGCGAGCACACGGGCGCCGCGGAGCCGGGCGGCAGGCTCGCCCGGGGCCTCGACCACTGGGCGCGGCGGCTCGCGGGAGCCACCCCGCCCGCGCTGCCGCGGCCCACCGGCACCCCCGCCGACCTGGCCGCCCGGCCGTCCGCCACCCGCCTCGAACCGCTGGGCACCCCGGTGCTGCCCGCGCTGCGGGAGCTGGGCCGGGCGCGCCGGGCCACCCTGTTCACCGTCCAGCTGGCCGCCGCGTTCGCCGCGCTGCACCGGCTGACCGGCAAGGACGACCTGGTCATCGGCTGTGCGTCGGGGCACCGCGAGGGGCAGGCGATGCGCGGACTGGTGGGGCTGTGCGTGAACACCCTGCCGGTACGGGTGGACCTGTCAGGCGACCCCGGGTTCGGGGAGCTGGTGGAGCGCGTCCGGGAGGCGCTGCTGGAGGCGCAGCAGCACCGCGAGGTGCCCTACGACCTGATCACGGAGCGGCTCGGCGCGGCGGCGCGCGGCGGTGACGGTGCGGCGCTGGTCCGGGTGACGTCCGACGTGCTGGGCGAGCCGACCGCGCTGCGGCTGCCGGGGCTGCGGGCCGAGCCGGTGGACGTAGACCTGGGCGAGGCCAAGTTCGACCTGTCGTTCGGGCTGGTGGACACCGGGGCTCCGGCGGGGCTGGTCCAGTACGGGCGGGCCGCGCTGGACGACGCCACGGGGACGGCGCTCGGCCGGGCCTTCGCCGCCCTGCTGACGGAGGTCGCCGCCGACCCCGCCCGCCGGCTGTCCCAGCTTCCGGGCCTCCCGGAGACACCGGCGCGGGGTGCGGACCCGGCGGCGGACACTCCGGCCGCTCCCGCCCCGCATCCCGCCGAGGCCGCCCTGCGCTCCCACCCGCGGATCGCCGACGCCGCCGTGCTCGACCCGGCGGGCGGGCCGCTGCTCGCGTACGCCGTGCTGCGGGACCGCGACCGCGGTCTGGCCCCGGCGCCCGCGACGCTGCGTGCCGGGCTCCGGGCCGTGCTGGAGCGGGACGCGGTGCCCGCGGCGGTCGTCCTGGTGGACGTGCTGGCACGCCGGGCGGACGGGACGCCGGACGCGGCCCGGCTGCCGGGTGCTCCGGTGGCGCCCGCGCCGCGGGGGCCGCGCGCGGAGGCCGTGACGGCGGAGTTCGCCCGGCTGCTGGGCCGGCGTCCGGCCCCCGACGACGACTTCTTCGTCCTCGGCGGGCACTCGCTGGCCGCCGTGCAGCTGGCCGAGCGGCTGCGTACCGCGCTCGGGCTCCCGCTGACCGGGCTGGACGTCATGGAGTCGCGCACCCCGCGCGCCCTCACCGCGCTCCTCGACACCCGCGAGGCCGACCGGCTGGCGGCGACGGCGCGCCGGGAGGCGGCGGGCTCGCCCTCCTCGGGCGTACGGCCGTCCCACCGGCGCGGTGCCACGCGCCCCGGGACCGTGCTGGTCACCGGCGGCACGGGCGGCGTCGGCGCGTTCGTGCTGCGCGAGCTGGCGAGGCTCGGCAGGCCGGTGCTCGCGCTGGCCCGCCCCGAGTCCGCGCACCTGGTGCCCGGCGGGGACGGCGTCGAGGTCGTGGCGGGCGACCTGAACGACCTCGACAGCCTGCGCGAGGCGGTCGCCGGGGCGGACGCGGTGATCCACGCGGCGTCCACCTTCACCCGTCCCGAGGTGGACGTGGCGGCGATGCGGGCGATGACGGAAGCCTGGCACAGCGGGCCCTTCGTCTTCGTCAGCAGCGTGGACGCCTACGGGCACCCGGACGGTGCGGAAGTGGCCGAAGAGGCCCCGTCCCGGGCGCCGTTGAGCCCGTACGGCCAGGCGAAGGTCGACTGCGAGCAGCTCCTGCTGCACGCGGCCGGCACCGGTGGCCGGGGCGGCGCGAGTGCGGTGCGCTCGCCGCTCGTCTGGGGTCCGCACGACCGGCTGCGCGACCAACTGCGCTGGGGCGCCACCGGGTTGCTGTACCAGGCCGCGCTGAGCGGCGGCCCGATCGCGCTGCCGTCGCCCGGCACCGGCGGCCACGACTGGTACGGCGCGCCGTGGGTGCACGCCGCCGCGCTCGCCCGTGCGGTGACCTCGTGCCTGGACGCACCGGTGCACGGGGTGGCCAACGCGGTCGGTGGGCACGTGGGCTGGCCGGAGCTGACGGCCGCACTGCGCGAACTGCTGGGCAGCGGGAGCGAGGTCCGCTTCGAGGCCCCGGACGCCAGGGTCCACCCGGACCTCGACCACCACTGGCACTACCGCGCGGACCGGCTGGCGGGTGCCCTGCGCCCGGCGCCGGGCGAGGACCTCCGCACGGTGCTGCGGGAGATGATCACCCCCTCGGCCGGCTGACGCGCTGCGGCCGGTACGGCCCGCGGGGCCCGCTCCTTACGGTGAGGAGCGGGCCCCTGGCGTGTTTCCTTCCCTCACCGGGAGGAGCGGCCGCCCGGCGTGCTGCGGCCGGGCGTGCTCAGCCGGTCCTCGTCATGACCGAGTCGTAGCCGCCACCGCCCGGGTAGACCCACGCGCCGCCGAGCACGTTCCCGTCCGCGCTCCAGGTCCCCCTGAAGTAGGCCGGGGAGCCCTTCTCGCCGCCCCAGATGGTCAGTACGTCGCCGTCGGGCTCGTAGACGTAGTCGAAGGTGTTGCCCTGGCTGTCGTAGTAGCGGGACTTGATGTCCTCGCCCGCGTGCCCGGCGCCGAACGGCTTATCCCGGCCGATCATCTCCACGCCCGCGACCGGTTGTCCGTACTGCTCCAGGGCGATGTCCTGGACGAGGAAGTGACCGCCCTCCAGCAGGCGGTAGGTCACGGTGCCCTCGGCGCCACCGGTCACCTTCCAGGTGCCGATCAGCCTCTCCAGGGCACGCAGCCCGTCGACGGGCCGGGCGGCCGGTTCCGCGGGCAGCTGGTCTCGGGCGTCGGTCATGGCGAATTCCCTTCTCCTGCCGCGCACTGTCGCGCGCGGGTCGTTGGCGTCGCCCGTGTGACGGGCGGCCCCGGAGAAAGGAATCGGTGCAATCGGTGTGACCCGCGTCACATGTCCGGGTCGTCTCCCGCCAGGGTGCGGCTCAGCCCGGCGGCGGGGAGCAGTTCCGGGCCGAAGGTGGTGATCTCGGCGATCAGGCCGTCCTCGACCCGCAGCACGTCGATGTTGATCGCGGTGAAGTCGCGCTCGCCGGGGCGGCGGAGGTAGCCGGCCGCGGCGGGCTGCCGGTTGACCGCCAGCGGGACCGTCCGCCACTCGCCCCAGGCGTGGGCGCCTTCGAGCACCGGCCGCCACATGTCCAGGATCGCGGCGCGGCCCTCGAAGACCAGGTGGGCGGGCGGCATGGTCTGCCGGGCGTCCTCGCGCAGCAGCGCGCCGAGCGCCGACAGGTCGGCCCGGACGGAGGCCGCCATGTACCGGCGCAGCAGCGCGCGTTCGGCCTCGCTGGGGGCGGTGGCGGCGGCCCAGTCGGCGCGGCGTTCGGGCAGCCGTTCGCGCAGCGTGGCGCGGGCCCGCTGGAGCGCGCTCTTGACCGAGGCCACGCTCAGGTCCAGTGCCTCGGCGGTCCGGGCCGCGGGCCAGCCCACCACGTCCCGCAGGACGAACGCGGCGCGCTGCCGGGGCGGCAGGTGCTGGATCACGGCGAGGAAGGCGAGTTCGATCGTCTCCCGGGCGATCACGGCCGCGTCCGGTTCCTCGGACTCCGGCGCCGCGAGGTCCAGCAGTCGGTCCGGGTACGGCTGGAGCCAGCCGACCTCCGCCAGGTCCGAGCCGGCCGCGCCGCCCGTGCTGTGCACTGCCGGGGCGAGTTCGTGGCGGCGGGCCGGGGCGTCCAGCGCGTCCAGGCAGGCATGGGTGGCGATCTTGTAGAGCCAGGCGCGGAACGTGGAGCGGCCCTGGAAGTCCGCACGCTTGCGCCACGCCTTCAGCAGGGTCTCCTGCACGAGGTCCTCGGCCTCGGTGAAGTTGCCGAGGATCCGGTAGCAGTGGACCCGGAGTTCGTGCCGGTGGGGCTCGGTGAGGGCGGTGAAGGACGCTTCGTCGGCCGCGGCGGTGACGGCGGCCTCCACGGGCTCGGCCGGCTCCTCGGACACGGCAGCCTCCCCGGGGTCGTCCGAACGATCATGGCGGCCCCCCATGATGGGCGGAGGCGGGACGGAACCGCAAGGCGCGTGGGGCCCGACGGAGACCGGAGCCGACGCCGCCGGGAAGGCGACCCGGGCCCCGGGGCCACGGGCCGCCTTCCCCGTACTCGTACTCCTAATTGCCCGGCTGTGTACGCGGCAGGCGGGTGGCGCCCGCCGCCGCGAGGAGGCAGAAGCCGAGGACCCACCAGAAGGTGTCCGCGAACGCCTGCGGGACGTCCGGGCCACGGGCGGTCAGCCGGTTCTGGAGGATCACGGCCAGGGCCGCCGTGCCGACCGAACCGCCCACCGTGTTCAGCATGTTGAGCGCTCCGGCCGCGCGCGGGAGCTGGGCGGGCTCGATGCGGCTGTAGACGATGTTCATCACGGGCGCGCCGACCATGGCCATGCCCGCGCCCCGGACCGCGAGCGCCGCGACGAGCGTCACGTCGCCCGGCTGCGAGCCCAGTTGGGTGAAGGGGACGGTGCCGAGGAGGATCAGCCCGATGCCGGTGACGACCAGGTTGCGCGGCGCGACCTTGTCGATGGTGCGGTTGACGAGGACCGAGCCCGCCGCCGCGCCCAGACCTTGCGGGGCGAGCAGCAGTCCGGCCTCCCACGCGGTGAGTCCGCGCCCGGTCTGGAAGTACAGCGGCAGCAGGAACATCGTGCCGAACACGGACGCGCCGAGCACCACCAGCGCGAGGGCCGCCGCACCGAAGGGCGGGCGGGTGAAGAGCCGGGGGTCGACCAGGGGCGTGCCCCGGGTGCGCAGGCCGTGCACGGTGAAGCCGACGAGCATCGCCACGCCTGCCGTGATGCCGAGGGCGGCGGGCAGGGTGCGGCCGTGGGCGACCTCGGTCAGCCCGTAGACCAGTACGGCCAGGCCGGGCGAGAGCAGTGCCGCGCCCCGCAGGTCGAAGGCGGTGCGCCCGGGTGCGGGCGGGACCACGGGGACGTACCGGCGGGCCAGCAGGACGGCCACCGCGCCGATCGGCAGGTTCACCAGGAACAGCCACTGCCAGGGGGCCACGGCGAGCAGGGAACCGCCGGCCAGCGGGCCGAGCACCGGGGACAGCAGCGGTACGACGGCGACGACGCTGATCACCCGCCCGGTGCGGCCGGGGCCGGCCACCCGGGCGAGCAGGGCCTGCCCGGTGGCGGGCAGCAGGCCGCCGCCGAGGCCCTGGACCACCCGGAAGACGATCAGGCTGTTCGCCGACCAGGCCAGGGCGCAGAGCACCGAGCCGAGCAGGAACACCCCGATGGCCGCCAGCCAGACGCGACGGCCGCCGAACCGTCCCGCCAGCCAGCCGGACGCGGGCACGGCGGCCACCACGGCCAGCAGGTAGGCGGTGGATATCCACTGGATCTGGGCCACCGAGGCACCGAACTCGCCTGCCAGGGTGTCGATCCCGACGCTGACGATGGTGGCGTCGATGGTGGCCATGAAGGTGCCCAGGACCAGGATGAACGCGACGCGCAGCAGCGCCGCGTCGATCCGGGCGGCGGGCGGCGCCCCGGCCGGTGCACCGGGTGCGGCGGGTACGGGCTTCTCGCTCACCGGGGCTCCAGGGTGGGGACGACCATCGGGGTGTGCGTCACCGGGTCGGGGACGACGATGCTCGGCAGGTCGAACACCTCCTTGATCAGTGCGGCGTCCACGACGTCCGTGGGGACGCCCTCGGCGACCACCCGGCCGTCCTTCATGGCCACCAGGTGGTCGGCGAACCGGCACGCCTGGTTGATGTCGTGCAGCACGGCGATCACCGTGCGGCCCTCGTCGCGCAACTGGGCCAGCAGCCCGAGGAGCTGGTACTGGTGCGTGATGTCCAGGAAGGAGGTGGGCTCGTCGAGCAGCAGGTACGGGGTCTGCTGGGCGAGCACCATGGCCACCCAGACCCGCTGGCGCTGGCCGCCGGAGAGTTCCTGGACGGGCCGCTCGGCGAGGTCGGCGACGCCTGCGGCGGCCATCGCGTCGTCGACGGCCGTCGCGTCGTCCGCCGACCACAGGGCCAGCAGCGACTGGTGGGGGAAGCGGCCCCGGCCGACCAGCTGACGGACCTTGATGTCGTCCGGGGCGAGGGGGTCCTGCGGCAGGAAGCCGAGCTGCTTGGCCAGGGCCTTGGCGGGGTAGCCGCCGACCTCGCGGCCGTCGAACTCCACCTGCCCCGACTCCGGGCGCAGCAGCCGTACCAGCGCGCGCAGCAGGGTGGACTTGCCGCAGGCGTTGGGGCCGACGATGGCGGTGAACGCGCCGTCGGGAACGTCCAGGCCGAGCCGGGTGGAGACCACCCGGTCGCCGTAGCGCAGGGTGAGTTCCCGCGCGGTCAGGCGCGTACCACCCGTACGGGGAGTACTCATGTGCGCCGCACCTCCTTGGTGAGCAGCCAGATCAAGTAGCAGCCGCCGATCGCGGTGCTCACCACGCCGACGGGCAGCGCGACGGGGGCCAGCAGCATCTGGGCGATCAGGTCGGCGCCCAGCAGCAGTACGGACCCGGTGAGCGCGGCCGGGAGCAGGGGCACTCCGGCCGCGCCCGCGAGGCGGCGGCCGATCTGCGGGGCGGCCAGCGCGATGAACGCGATCGGCCCGGCCACCGCGGTCACCGTGGCGGTGCAGCCGACGCCGACCAGCACCATCAGCAGCCGCAGCCGGTCGAGCCGGACGCCGGTGGTCACCGCGACGGCGTCGCCGAGCGCCGCCTGGTGCATGGCGTGGGCGCGGGTGGCCATCAGGGCCAGCAGTACGGCGATGACCGCGAACGGGATGCCGAGGTCGCCCCAGCCGATGCCGTTGAGCGAGCCCGCGCTCCAGCCGACCGCGGCGATCGCCACCTCCAGGTCGGCGCGGAGCACGATCCAGGAGTTGACCGCGGTCATCATCGCGTTGAGGGCGATGCCGATGACCACGAGGCGCAGTCCGGAGAAGCCGCGGTCGTACGCGAGGAAGTAGATCGCGGCGGCGACGAGCAGGCCGCCGAGCACCGAGCCGACCGCCAGCTGGGCCGACGTACCGGAGAACACGGTGAGGGCGACCAGGGCGCCGGTGTAGGCGCCCGCGTCGAGGCCGATGACGTCGGGGCTGCCCATGGGGTTGCGGGTGAGGTTCTGGAAGAGGGCTCCGGCGACGCCGAGCGCGGCGCCCAGGACGAGGGCGGCGAGCACCCGGGCCAGCCGCCATTCCGAGATGACGACGGACCGCTCGGCTCCGGTGAGTACGGCGAACACCCGGCCGGGGCTGGACCAGGTGGCGCCGTAACAGAGCCCGAGCAGGCCGAGGCCCAGCATCAGAACGCCCAGCACCACGACGAGCGTCAGGGTACGGCGCGGAACACGCGGCACCGTGGGCTTCGGCACGGGGGTCGCGGACGGCTTGGACGCGGACGGCTTCGGAGCGGGCGGCTTCGGAGCGGACGACTCAGCCCCGGGCGCGGGCGGTTCCGGTGCGTGGAGGTCCCCGTGGGGATCGGGTACGGGTGGCTTCGGGGCGGGCGTGCTCACAGCGTCCCCGCCCCGTAGCGCCGGACGGCCCAGATCAGCATGGGGCCGCCGAGGAATGCGGTCACGATGGCGACGGGCACCTCTCCGGTGGGCAGCAGTACGCGCGAGCCGATGTCGGCGACCAGTACGAGGACCGGGCCGAGCACCATGGTGTAGAGGACCAGCCACGGCACCGAGCCGCCGGCCGGCTTGCGCACCAGGTGCGGCACGATCAGTCCGACGAACAGGATGGGGCCCGCCACCGCCGTCGCCGCCCCGCTGAGCACGGTGATCAGCACCAGGGCGAGCACCCGTACCCGGGTCACGCCCGCGCCGAGCGTCCGGGCCACGTTCTCGCCGAGCGCCAGCGCGTTGAGTGCCCGGCTGAGCAGCAGCGCACCGGCCAGGGCGAGCCCGATGGCGGTCAACGGCAGTGCCAGCGGGGCCTGTTCGCGGGCGGCGAGGGAGCCGACCGACCAGAAGCGGTACGCGTCGAAGACGTCCGGGAGCATCAGCCGCATGCCGAGCGCGAGTCCGCTGAGGACCGCGGTCAGGGCGACCCCGGTGAGTACCAGGCGCAGCGGGGAGCGGCGGCCGACGGCGGCGACGAGCAGTGCGGCGACGACGGATCCCGCGACTGCCCAGCCCAGTTGGCCGCCCTGTCCGGCGGCCAGGCCGAGCCCGGAGCCGAGGGTGATGGCGAATCCGGCGCCCGCGGTGACCCCGAGGACGCCGGGTTCGGCGAGCGGGTTGCGGGCGAGCGTCTGGATCAGCGCGCCGGACACCGCGAGGGCCGCGCCGACCGCGACGGCCAGCAGCGCGCGCGGTGCGCGGACGTCGCGCACCACCACCTGGTCGTCGGTGCCGCTGAAGTCCAGCAGTGCGCGGACGACTTCGGCGGGCGCGACCGGACGGGCGCCGATGCCGATGCTGAGCACGCCGATCACCGCGAGCAGCAGCAGGCCGGCGGCGAGGAGGACGGGCCGCGGTACGGCCCGCCCCTTCCCGGCTGCCGCCGGTGTACGGGTGGTGGCACTCACCGCTTCAGCAGCGGGGCGAACGACGTGTCGATCGCGTCCAGGGTGAGCATCGCCGACCTGTAGGTCGCGGCCTCGGTGTAGCGGACCGGGAAGACCTTGCCCGCCTTGACCGCGGGGAGGTTCTTCCACAGCGCGGACTCCATGGCGTACTTGACGGACTCCGGGATGCTGCCGTCGGCCTTGACGGAGTACGTGATCGCGTCGGCCTCGCCGAGCGAGGCGGGGAGTTCCTCGATGGAGGGGTACTCGCTGACCGCCTTCGAGCCGGGGCCCGGCTTCTTGACCTTGCCGTAGTACGCGGCGCCGGTGTCCTCGGCGATGTTGGTGCCCCAGGAGCGGGCGAACTCGCGCTGGAAGGAGCCCTTGGGGACCTCGCCGTACGCCCCGCCGAGGTGGCCCATCTTCAGCCGGGGCAGTACGTCCTTGTACTTCTTCCTCAGTTCGGCGGCCCTGGCCTCGTAGGTGCTCCTGGCGGCGTCGAACTCGCCGAGCGCGCCCGCGGCGTCGGCCTGCTTGCGGGAGAGTTCGCGCCAGGCGGAGGGCACGGTCGGGCCGATCGCGACGACCGGGGCTATGGACTCCAGCCGCTTGACGTCGATGTCGCCGAGCACGGGGGCGGGCACGCCGATGACGATCAGGTCGGGTTCGGCCTCGGCGACGGCCTCGTAGTTGGTCTCGGCCGCCTGCTCGCCCGCCACCTTGGTGAGCTTCCGGTAGGTGGCCAGGTCCTCCTTGCTCATCATCGGCTCGCCGCGCTTCCACGAGGAGATGCCGACCAGGGGCGCGTCGGCCTCGATCATGGCGGGCACGGCGTAGCCGGTGGCCACCACGCGCTTCGGCTCGGCCGGGATGGTGATCTTCCCGTTGTCCGCGGCGAACACCCGGGTCTTGCCCTTCCCCGAGGAGCCGGAGGCGTCCGAGACGCCGTCCGACGACCCGCACCCGGTGAGGGCGAGGGCCAGTGCCGCGACGGCGGCCAGGACCGGGGTTCTGCGTGGGGACATGGGGTGCTCCTTGGCTTACTGCTGGGGACTTGCTGCTGCGGGGCTCACTGCCGCGGGCGGGGAGGCCGGCCGGAGGCCCGGTGCGCGTGTGCTCGGTGCGCGTACTCAGCGGACGTGTTCGTTCTCGGTGCGCGTGCGCGTGCTCAGTGCGCGTGCTCAGTGCGCGTGGTCGTCGTCGTCGAAGTTGGAGACGCCGCACTTCCAGTAGCCGGTGATGTCGTGGTCGGCCCTGGCCAGGCGCAGTTCGTCGCGGACCCAGCGGCGGATCGGCTTGAGCTGTCCGGCCTCGCCCGCCGCCCACACGTACAACCGCGCGTCCGCGGGTACGTCCACCGCGGTCACGGCCTTCGCGAGTGCGTCGCCGGTGCCGGCCGGGCCGCCGCCGCGGTGCAGCCAGTGCACCTCAAAGCCGTCGGGAGCGGCCAGTTCGATCTCCTCGCCGGCGTCGGCGACCTCGGCGAACGCCCAGCCGCGCGCGTGCCGGGGCAGTTCCTCCAGCCAGCGGGCGAGGGCGGGCAGCGCCGTGAGGTCGGCCGCGAGGAGGTAGCGGTCGTAGGTGTGCGGGACGATCAGTCCGCCGGGCGGTCCCGCTACGGGCATGACGGCGCCGGGCTCGACCGTGCCCGCCCAATCCGAGGCGAGTCCGCCCTCGTGCAGGGCGATGTCGATGTCGATCTCGCCGGTGTCCGGGCGGTACTCGCGCACGGTGTACTGCCGGGTGGCGGCGGCCGTTCCGGCCCAGCGCAGCATCAGCCCGTCGGGCTCGGGCAGCCGCAGTGCGCCGTTCTCGTCGGGGAAGAACAACTTCACGTGCTCGTCGGGCGCATGGGACTCGAACCCCCGGGTTCCCGGGCCGCCGAGCGTCACCCGCAGCAGTCCGGAGCCGACCGCGGCGGTACGGATCACCTCGGTCTCCCGGATGCGGATCGGGTACGCCACGTCCTCGGCCCGCAGGCCCGCGCGGACCTCCGCGATCCGCTCCCGATGACGGTGCCTGTGGTCGTCCCTGCTCATGCGGCGCCGCCCGTCGGGAGCGCGGTCGCAGGCGAGTTCTGGTTCATCGGGCGGGCTCCAGCAGGGTCGGCGCGATCGGCGCATCGGCGGTGTGGGCGGTGTGGGCGGTCACGACGGCACGGCGCCGACGCGCGCACCGGATCGTGACGTTGCCGGGAGAGGACTCCGGCCGGCGGCGGCCGGGCAGCGCGCGGACGCACCGGACCGCACACGCGCGTTCCGGACCGGAACCCGCCCCCCGTTCAGTCAGGCAAGGCTAACCTAACCAACCGCCCCGAGTGCGCGCAAGCAGTCCGCACCGGACGCGGCCCCGCACGACCTGACGTAACGTCACATCGGTTCTCCCCCGGCGCGGTCCGGTCCCCGGCTCCGCGACTTCGGTCCGGATGTCCTGAACCGGCCCGTTCGGGGTACTCGCGTCCCGAACGGACGACCGGACCGCCACCGGGCGGGCCGGGGCGCGAGGACGACAGGTGGGAGGTGATCGTCGTGTCGAGCACGAAGCCGGGCACGAGGTCGGAAGCGCAGCCGGGCACGAGGACGGACACGGGGTCCGGTGCGCGGCCCGACACGCACCCGGACGCCCGGCGGCAGGACCCCGGCCAGGAGCCGGTGGGCGAGCTGGTGCAGCGGGCCTCGCAGCAGCTGACCGAGCTGGTGCGCGCGGAACTGCGGCTGGCGCAGGCGGAGATGAAGGAGAAGGGCAAGCGGTACGGCAAGGGCGGGGGCCTGTTCGGCGGCGCCGGGGTGGTCGGCTTCCTGATGCTCCAGGCGCTGGTGGCCACCGCGATCGTCGCGCTGGCGTTGGTGCTGCCGGTGTGGGCGGCGGCGCTGACCGTCACCGTGGTCCTGGGCGTGATCGCCGCGGTGATGGCGAGGAGCGGCAAGAAGCAGGTGGCCAGGGCCGCTCCGGCGGCACCCCGGCAGACGATCGAGAACGTGAAGGCCGACGTGGCCGAGATCAAGGAGAGTGCGCACCGATGACCCAGTCGCCGCACGACGGGACGAGCAGGCCGCACGAGGGCGGGGACGCGGCGAGCCCCGAGGAACTGCGCGAGCGGATCGAGCAGACACGTGCCGAACTCGGCGAAACGGTCCAGGCGCTGGCGGCCAGGGCGGACGTCAAGGCCCGCGCCCAGGAGAAGGCCGCGGAGGTGAAGGAGCAGGCCGGCGAGCTGACCACCCGGGCGGTCGACCCGGTGCTCCGGGGAACCGCCAGGAGCGCGGAGCTACTGCGCGACAACCGCGAACTCCTGGTGGCCCTCTCGTGCGTCGCGGCGGCGGTGTGGGTCGCCCGCCGCAGGTGAGGGCGGGGTACGAAGGAGCCGGACGCACCGGCCCCGAGGACGGCTCCCTCACCCACGGCATCCGCGCACCCTACGCGCGGCCCGTCTCCTCCAGCGGGCGGGCGTAGGTGACCCACTCGCGTTCCGTCGCGAACCCGGTCTGCTCGTAGAAGCCCAGCGCACCGGACGGGTTGGCGGTGTCCACGGTCAGGGACGCCGAGTCGTACCCGGCGTCGGCCGCCGCCCGCAGGAAGTCCGCGAGCAGCGCGGGGGCCGCGCCCCTGCCCCGGTGGCCGCGGCGCGTACCGAGGTAGCCGACGTGGCAGTCCCGGCGGCCGGTCGCGGCCGTCTCCGCCTCGTTCTCCTCGGCCAGCAGGTACGCGGCCACCTCGTCGCCGGACAGCAGCAGCCGGGACATCGCGGGGCGGAACGTGCCCGCGCCGGTGACCCAGGTGCGCCAGTCGGTGGTGTCGAACCGGGCGAAGTTCCAGTGGTCCCGGAAGGCGTCGTTGTGGGCGAGCCGGGTGGCCTCGTCGTACGTCTCCTCGAAGGGGACCAGCCGGGTGCCCTCGGGGGCGGGGCGCGGTTCCGGCAGGTCGGCGCCCGCCGCCCCGGTGAGCGGGCGCTTCATGTCGAACCACCAGCGGACCGGGGTGAAGCCGCGCAGCTCCATCAGCTTGCGCACCCCGACGTTCCCGGCCGTCCCGTCGATCAGCAACTCACCGCGCAGGGAGGCGAGTTCGGGCTCCGCCGCGTGCCGGGCGCGGGCGCGCTCCTCCAGCCAGGCGACGAGCCGGGTGCCGATGCCGTGCCGCCGCCACTTCGGGTGCACGGTCGCCTCGCCGTGGAAGCGCGCGGCGTCCACGGCGCCGTGCGGGGTGTGCAGGACGGCGTACGCGGCCATGCGCGGGCCGTCCCACAGCGACACGGTGTCGCGCGCGAGGTCCAGCTTGGGGTCGTCGAGTTCCTCGGCGAGCTCACCGGCGTCGGTGTGCTCCCCGGACCGGTCGGCCTCCTCGACCGCCTCGTGGAGTTCCAGCCAGGCGGGCACGCACCCCTTGTCCAGGGGGCGCGCGTCCAGGCCGCCCGTACCGCTCTCCTCTGCCCTGCCGTCCATCGCGTCCTGTCCCTCCATGCCGGCGGCCCGCTCCCAGATCGCACTTGCGTGACGCACTGCGTGCGGTCCTGCGTCACTCCTTCATGATCATGTACTTATCCGACCCTACCCGCGCACTTCGGACTCCTCTGGACGGCCCCCTGAAGGCCCCTGGACGGGTGAGGACGGGGAGGATCAGCGGGGCCGTGCGGCGGTGAACATCTCGACCAGGGGGTCCGGGGCGTCCGGTGCGAAGATCTGCTCCAGGCTTTCGGCCGAGTCCCGGGCCGTGCTCGCCGCGCGCGGAAAGAGGATCTCCTCGTACGCCGCGAGGGCCGCCTCCGGGTCGTCCCGGTGCGCCGCCAGGCAGCGGCCGAGGTCGGCGGCGTCGATCAGGGCGAGGTTGGCGCCCTCGCCCGCGAACGGCGACATCAGGTGTGCCGCGTCGCCGAGGAGCGTGACGCCCGGGGTGCGCGCCCAGTCGTGGCCCAGGGGCAGGGCGTGGATGTGGCGCGGCACCAGCGGCCCGTCGGCCTCGGTGACCAGGGCGCGCAGGGCGGGCGCCCAGTCGGTGAAGTGGCCCAGGAGGGCCGTCTTCGCGGTGGCGGGGTCGGAGAAGTCGATGGTGTCCAGCCAGGACTCGTCCGCGCGCAGGGCCGCGTAGACGTGCAGGCTGCCGTCGGTCTCGCGGTGGGCGAGGAACGCCTTGCCGTCGCCGAGGGCGAAGAACATGCCGCCGCCGATCAGCTTCGCGCACTCGGGGTGCCGGGAGTCGGCGTCGTGCAGGTCGAGTTCGACGAACGAGATGCCGGTGTAGACGGGGCTGGCCGGGGAGAGCAGCGGGCGTACCCGGGACCACGCGCCGTCGGCGCCGATCAGCAGGTCCGTGGTGAAGACGGTGCCGTCCGCGAGAGCCACCTCGTGCCTGCCCTCGCCCAGCGCCCGGCAGGCCACCGCCTTGGCGTTCCAGCGGACGGTGCCCTCGGGGAGCGAGGCGAGCAGCAGTTCGCGGAGGTCGCCGCGGTCGATCTCGGGCCGGCCGCCGTCACCGGTGTCGGCCTCCTCGTGCCGTACGGACGCCTGCTTGTCCAGGACCCGCATGGCTTCGCCGCCGGGGTGCACCCTGGCCAGAAACGCGTCGTGCAGCTTCGCCTCGCGCAGGGCCGCCTGACCGGTCTCCTCGTGCATGTCGAGCATGCCGCCCTGGGTGCGGGCGGTCGCGGACGGTTCGAGGTCGAAGACGGTGGCCGCGATGCCGTGGACGTGCAGGATCCGGGCGAGCATCAGCCCGCCCAGACCGCCGCCGATCACGGCGATGGGGTGGTGGGGGGTGGGAGTGCTGGTGGAGGAGGTCATGGGGGGGCTCCTTGCGAGTACGGGGGTGAGGGGGAGAGGAGGGGTGGTCAGGCGGGCGTCCTCGGGGTGTTCAGCGTTCCGTTGATCACCGCGCGGAAGATCCAGGCGATGCGCTGTCCGGGAGTGCCGGAGTAGAGGTCGCCGCCGAGGGCCGCGATACGGGGGTGGGTGCCGGCGGACACCCCGTGCAGGCTCCGGATCAGTGCCTGGTCCTCGTCGTCCGCCGAGACCGTCTCGTCGCGGGTGGCCTGTTCCGCCGCCGTGGCAGTCGCCACCTGGAGGAGTACGTCCACGCCCCAGGCGGCCTGCCCGTCGGGCACCCCGCCCTCGTGCAGCAGGGCGAGGACCGCCTCGACCAGCGCCAGGTAGTTCGGCCCCGCGGGGCGGGCGACCAGCGCGGAGTGCGCGAGGCTCGGGTGCTCGAACAGGACGTGCGTGTACGAGACGAGCAGCGCGACCAGTCGGTCGCACCAGTCGCCCCCGTCCGCGCCGGCCTCCTGCGCCGGGCCAAGCTCCACGGCGCCCAGGAACTCCTCCAGGATCGCCGCGTGCAGTTCGGCCGTGTTGGCCACGTACACGTACAGCGACGCCGGTCCGGTGTCGAGCTCCTTCGCCAGCCGGCGCATGGTGACCCGCTGGAGGCCCTCCGCCCGCATGATCCGGACGGCGGCCTCGACGATGGCGTCCAGGCTGAGGGCGGACTTGGCGGGGCGCTCGCGACGGCTCCGGGGACCGCTGGGGCCCTTGGGGCTCACGGCGCCCCGGGAACTTTGAGAAGCCTCGGGCGAAGGGGAGGAAGTGGACATGACTCCACCGTAACGAACATGTTCGTTACGAACAAGTTCGCCGCACTCGGCGCGTCCGTGGCAGAGACATTCTTGTTCGGGCGAGCTATTTTTAGGTTGTGCGTACAAACAAGAACTCCGGACGGCGGCCCTCGGTCGTGAGCGAGGTCCGGCGGCGGCAGATCATCGACGCCGCCGTCACCGTGCTCGCGCGCGACGGGCTCTCGCGGACCTCGCTCGGCCGGATCGCCGAGGAGGCCGGGCTGTCCAGTCCCGGGCTGATCACCTACCACTTCGCCGACAAGGACGACGTGCTGGTGACCCTGGTCGATGACCTGCTGGGCAAGTGCGCCCGGGAGGTGGAGACGGCGCTCGCCGACGCGCCCGACGCGATGTCCGCGCTGCTGGCGTACATCGGGGCGTTCGTCCGCTTCCAGGACCGGAACCGGGACGGCGTACGGGCGCTGTGGCGTCTGTCGTCGGGCTGGAAGGCGCCGGGCCGCACCGACGCGTTCGACACACGGGTGCTCGCCGGGCCCGTCGAGGAGATCCTGCGGCGCGGCACGGCGTCCGGGGAGTTCCGGCAGCTGAACGCGGTGTGGGTGGCCCAGAGCGTGCAGTGCTCGGTGGAGGGGTTCCACGAGGTGTTCCGCGCGGACCCCGACGTCGACACCGAGGCCTTCGTCGCGGAGTTGCAGACGCTGTACCGCAGGGCCGTCGCCCCGCCCGGCGGCTGAGCCGGTCCGGCGGCCGGGCCGCCGGGCACCGGAGTCCGGCACGTACGCCGCAGCCGAGCCACGTGTTCGCGCACGTGGCCACGTATCCGAGGTCGAAGAGGCACCGTCATGGCACTGAGCTACTGCACCCGCCCTCCGCAGGACCGCTCCCCCGCGCCCGGACCCGGCGCGGACCGGCCCACCGGCCGCGATCCCGACGCTCCCGACGACCGTCGCCACGACCGGCCGGAACAGGGCCCCGGCCCGCGCGGCGGCCGGCTCGCCCCCGCCGAGGCGCCCAGGCGCCGGCCCACCCTCTGGGAGGAGACCGGCGGACCCGTCGGGCTCTTCCTCTCCTCCTTCCCCTCCGTCGCCTTCGTGCTGGTCAACTCCTCCTTCGGGCTGCGGGCGGGGATCGCAGCGGCCGTCGGCACCGTGATCGCCTTCACCGTGCTGCGGGCGGTGCGCCGGCAGCCGGTGAAGCCCGCGCTCGCCGGAATCGTCGGCGTCGCGATCTCCTCGTACTTCGCCGCCCGCTCGGGCGAGGCACGGGACTTCTTCGTGACCGACATCTGGTGGAGCCTGGGCTGCTGCGCCGCCCTCGTGCTCTCCCTGCTGCTGCGCCGGCCGCTCGCCGGGGTGCTGTGGAGCGCGGCCAACCGCACCCCCATGACCTGGCGGTACGACCCGCCGTCCCGGTTCGGCTACGACCTGGCGACGGCCGTCCTGGCGCTGGTCTTCGGCGCCCGGTTCGCCGTTCAGTACTGGCTGTACGACCGCGACCTGGCGGGCTGGCTTGCCTTCGCGAAGATCGCCATGAACTACCCGCTGTGGGTGGTGGCGCTGGCCGTGTGGGCGTGGGCGGTACGCCGCGCGAACCGGCGCTCCGCCCGCTGAACCCCCGTACCCGTAGCGCCCGTTCGCCTCAGGCGGGGCGGGTGACCGGCTCCTGCAGTTCGGTCACCCAGTCCCCGTGGTTCTCCGGGCACTCCAGGTTGATCTCGCGGGGGTAGGCGGCGGAGGTGTAGCCGTTGGTGTCGATCCAGCGGGCGAGGGTCTGCACGGCCGGCAGCACGGCCTCGGGCCTGCCCCGGTGCACGACCGTCGCCGCCTCGTCGACCGGCGGCAGCTCCACGACCCGCAGCTCCCCGACGGCCTGTACGGGCGCCTGGACCTGCACCCCGGCGTGCACGACGATGCCGCCGCCGGGGGCGTCCTCGTAGTACGAGATCCCGGGGCCCGTCGGGGTGATGCCGGCCTCCGCCAGCCGTGGCAGCAGCGCCGCGTAGAGCGGCTGGATGACCGGGCCGATGGACTCGACGTCCTTGGCCACACCGGTGAGTTCGGCCACCCGCACACTCGGCAGGCTTTTCAGGACGACGTCTTCGGTGGACATGTGTCCCTCGCTCTCGATCGTACGGAGCCTCGCCTCGACCCGGACCAGCCGGGCCGCCGCCGCCTTCATCGTGGTCTCCAGCTCGGCCTGCCGCAGGCGCAGCATGGCGCGCAGTTCCTCGGTGCCGACCTTCTCGTCCAGGATCTCCTGGACCTGCGCGAGGGTGAAGCCGAGGTCCTTGAGCGCGATGAGGCGGTTGAGGCGGGAGAGCTGGGCCGCGGTGTAGTAGCGGTAGCCGCTGACGGGGTCGACCCGGGCGGGGCGCAGCAGTCCGGTGGCGTCGTAGTGGCGCAGCATCCGGACCGATACGCGGCCGTGCCGGGCGAAGTCTCCGATGGTGAACATGATGTCTCCGAGTTGAGGGCCTCACACGGTGTCAGGGTCAAGCCCCGGCCGCACGCACCGGCGGACCGGCCCGACGGGTGGCCTTCCCCGGCCCGCCGGGCCCGCTCAGGAGTGGGTGAAACCGGGCCGCCGCTTCTCTCAGGAGTGGGTGAAGCCGGGCCGTCGCTTCTCGACGAAGGCCGCCATGCCCTCCTTCTGGTCCGCGGTCGCGAAGACGGCGTGGAAGAGGCGGCGCTCGAAGCGGACCCCCTCCGCGAGGGTCGTCTCGAAGGCCCGGGACACCGCCTCCTTGGCCATCATCGCGACGGGCAGGGACATTCCGGCGACGGTCTCCGCGACGGCCAGCGCCTCGTCGAGGAGTTCACCGGCCGGCACCACCCGGGAGACGAGACCCGCCCGTTCCGCCTCCGCCGCGTCCATGGTGCGCCCCGTCAGGCACATCTCCATGGCCTTCGCCTTGCCGACCGCGCGGGTCAGGCGCTGGGAGCCGCCGATGCCCGGAATGACGCCCAGTTTGATCTCGGGCTGGCCGAACACGGCGGTGTCGGCGGCCAGCAGCATGTCGCACAGCATCGCCAGTTCGCAGCCGCCGCCCAGGGCGTATCCGGAGACGGCCGCGAGGGTCGGGGTGCGCAGCGCACCGAGCCGGTCCCAGGCGGTGAACCAGTCGCTCAGGTACATGTCCGGATAGTCCCGGGGCCGCATCTCCTTGATGTCGGCCCCGGCCGCGAACGCCTTCGGCGATCCGGTGAGGACGATGCAGCCGATGCCGGGGTCCCGGTCCAGGGCCGCCGTCGCGTCGACGACCTCGTTCATCAGCCGCAGGTCGAGCGCGTTGAGGGCCTTGGGGCGGTCGAGCGTGAGGAGCGCGGTGCGGCCCCGGCGCTCGACCCTGATCGTCTCGTACGGTCCCGGTCCGTGCCCGGTCTCCCCGGGCGTCCCCGGCGTCCCGGCTTTCGCGGGTGCCCCGGTCGTCGCGTCCGGCCCGGTGGTCGTGGCGGGGGTCTGCTCGGTCATGCGCCGTCTCCGTCCTGTGCGGTGTGCGGGGCCCCCGCCGCTGGGGGTACGGGGTGTTCCCTGAGCGTGGTGACGATGCCGGAGAAGTCCCTTGCCTGCCCCGGGCCCTCGGCGTACGCGGCGTACAACTCGGCTGCCCGGGAGCCGAGTTCCGTCGCCACCCCGGCGGCCCTGGCGGCGTCGGCGGCCAGCCCCAGGTCCTTGGCCATCAGCGGGGCGGCGAACCCGGGGCGGTAGTCCCGGTTGGCGGGGCTGCCCGGGACCGGGCCGGGGACGGGGCAGTTGGTGGTGAGGGCCCAGCACTGGCCGGACGCGGCTGAGGCCACGTCGTACAGGGCCTGGTGGGACAGGCCCAGGCGCTCGCCCAGGACGAACGCCTCGCTGACCGCGATCATCGAGACGCCCAGGATCATGTTGTTGCAGATCTTCGCGGCCTGCCCGGCGCCGGGGCCGCCGCAGTGCACCGCACGTTTGCCCAGGGCCGCCAGGACGGGTTCGGCCTCGGCGAACTCGGCTTCGCCGCCCCCGGCCATGAAGGTGAGCGTGCCGGCCTCGGCGCCGACGACTCCGCCGGAGACCGGCGCGTCCAGGGCGCGCATCCCGGCGGCGCCCGCGGCCTCGTGGGCGGCGCGCGCGTCTGCCACGTCGATGGTGGAGCAGTCGACGAACAGGGTGCCGGGCCGGGCCGCGGCCAGCAGTCCCTCCTCCCGGTACAGGCCCAGGACGTGCCGTCCCGCGGGCAGCATGGTGATCACCACGTCCGCGCCGGCGGCCACCTCGGCCGCCGATCCGGCGGCCTCCACTCCGGCTGCGACGGCCGTGGCGAGCAGCTCGGGCACCAGGTCGTGGCCGACGACCCGGTGGCCCGCCCCTGCGAGGCGGGCGGCCATGGGTCCGCCCATGTGGCCCAGTCCGACGAAGCCGATCGTGCGCCTGCCGTTCACCACGGCACCTCCTGCGGGTCTGCGGTCAGGTGGAGTTCACCGGTGGCGGGCGGGGCGAACCAGCGCGCCACGTCCGCGTCGGTCACCTCGGCCAGGGTGGCCGGTGACCACCGGGGTGTGCGGTCCTTGTCGACGACCTGCGCCCGGATTCCCTCGATGAGGTCGGGCGAGGCCAGCGCGGCGCAGGAGATCCGGTACTCCCGTTCCAGGACCCGTTCCAGCGGGCCGGGCCGCCGGGCCAGGCGCAGCGCGGCGAGGGTGACCTTCACGGCGGTGGGCGACTTCGTCAGCAGTGTGTCGGCCGCCGTTTGGGCGGCGGGCGCTCCGTGGCCGCGCAGCCGGGCGACGATCTCCTCGGCGGTGCCGGCGGCGTAGCAGTCGTCGATCCACTCGCGCAGGGCGGGCAGTTCGCCGGGCGGTGGCTGCCGCACGTGGCGGCGGAGTGCTTCGTGCACCGGGTGCGCGGCCAGGTCGTCCAGCAGCCGGGGCAGGTCCGCGGCGGGCACGAAGTGGTCGGCGAGCCCGCACAGCAGGGCGTCGGCCGCTCCGATCCGGGCACCGGTCAGTGCCAGGTGGGTGCCGAGTTCCCCGGGTGCGAGGGCGAGCAGGTAGGTGCCGCCCACGTCGGGCACGAAGCCGATGCCGGTCTCCGGCATCGCGATGCGGGAGCGTTCGGTGACGATGCGGACGCTGCCGTGCGCGGAGAGGCCGACGCCGCCGCCCATCACGATGCCGTCCATCAGGGCGACGTACGGCTTCGGGTAGCGGGCGATACGGGCGTTGAGCCGGTACTCGTCGCGCCAGAAGGCGGCGGAGGCGCCGCCCCCGGCACGCGCGTCCTCGTAGATGGCGCGGATGTCGCCGCCCGCGCACAGACCGCGCGGGCCCGCCCCGGTGAGGACGACGCTCTCCACGGCCGGATCGTGCTCCCACGCGGTGAGCGCCTCGTCGACGCGGCGCACCATGGCGGGGGTGAGGGCGTTGAGCGCCTGTGGCCGGTTGAGCGTGAGCAGGCCCGAGCGGCCCTCGGTGCGGAGCAGTACGTGGTCGTCGTCGGCGGTCACCGGAACACCTCCGTCAGCCCGCGGGCCACGATGACGCGCATGATCTCGTTGGTTCCTTCCAGGATCTGGTGGACCCGGAGGTCGCGGACGATCTTCTCGATGCCGTACTCGTGGAGGTAGCCGTATCCGCCGTGGAGCTGGAGTGCGCGGTCGGCGACGGAGTAGCCGGTGTCGGTGGCGAAGCGCTTGGCCATCGCGCACAGCTGCGGGGCCTGCGGATCCGCGCGGTCCAGGGCCTGGGCGGCCTGGTGCACCAGGGCGCGGGCCGCGGCGAGTTCGGTGGCCATGTCGGCGAGCCTGAACTGCAGTGCCTGCGCGTCGAGCAGCCGGCCGCCGAAGGCCTCGCGGTCGGCGAGGTGGGACAGGCTCCGGTTCAGGGCGCTGCGGGCGCCGCCCAGTGAGCACGCGGCGATGCCGAGCCGGCCGCCGTTGAGGCCGCGCATGGCGATCCGGAAGCCGTCGCCGGCCCGGCCGAGCAGCCGGCCGGCGGGCAGGCGCACCCCGTCGAGGACGACCTGGCGGGTGGGCTGGGCGTTCCAGCCCATCTTCCGCTCGTCGGGGCCGAAGGAGAGCCCGGGGTCGTCCCGGTCGACGAGGAACGCGGAGATGCCGCCGGGGCCCGTGCCGCCGGTGCGTGCCATGACGACGTACACCTGGGAGACGCCCGCCCCGGAGATGAACTGCTTCACCCCGGTGAGGACGTAGTGGTCGCCGTCGCGGTCCGCGCGGGTGGTGAGCGCGGCGGCGTCGGAGCCGGCGCCGGGTTCGGTGAGGCAGTAGCTGCCGAGGTCCTCCAGGGAGCACAGCCGGGGCAGCCGGCGGGCCCGCTGCTCCTCGTCGCCGTAGGTGTCGATCATCCAGGCGACCATGTTGTGGATGGAGAGGTAGCCCGCGACGGACGGGCAGCCGGAGGCCAGGGCCTCGAAGATCAGGGCCCCGTCGAGGCGGCCGAGGCCGCTGCCGCCGGCGTCCTCGCGGACGTACACGCCGCCGAGTCCCAGGCCGCCGGCCTTGCGGAGCACGTCGAGGGGGAAGTGCTTGTCCCGGTCCCAGCGGACGGCGTGCGGGGCGAGGTGGTCCTGGGCGAAGTCCAGGGTGGTTTCGACGAGGGCCCGCTGGTCCTCGGTGAGCGGGGTGGAGGTGGTCATGGCGCTCATCCCATGGTCGGCATCGTGAAGCTGGCACCCTCCCTGGCGCCGGACGGCCAGCGCGAGGTGACGGTCTTGGTGCGGGTGCAGAAGCGGATGGCGTCCGGGCCGTGCTGGTTCAGGTCGCCGAATCCGGACCGCTTCCAGCCGCCGAAGGTGTGGTAGGCGACGGGGACCGGGACGGGTACGTTGACGCCGACCATGCCGGTGCTGACGCGGCGGGTGAAGTCGCGGGCGGTGTCGCCGTCCCGGGTGAAGATCGCGACGCCGTTCCCGTACGGGTGCTCGCTGGGCAGCCGCAGGGCCTCCTCGTAGTTCCGGGCGCGTACGACGCAGAGCACGGGTCCGAAGATCTCCTCGCGGTAGATCCGCATCTTCGGGGAGACCCGGTCGAAGAGGGAGGCTCCGGCGAAGAAGCCGTTCTCGTGGCCGGGAAGGGTGAAGTCCCTTCCGTCGACGACGAGTTCGGCGCCCTCCACGACGCCGATGTCGACGTAGCGGCGCACCCGCTCCTGGGCGTCCCTGCTGACGAGGGGGCCGAAGTCGGCCTCCGGGTCGTCGGAGCGGCCGATCCGCAGGGCCTGGACGCGCTCCTTGAGCGCGGCGACCAGCCGGTCGGCGGTCTCCGCGCCGACCGGTACGGCCACCGAGATCGCCATGCAGCGCTCCCCCGCCGAGCCGTACCCGGCGCCGACGAGGGCGTCGACGGCCTGGTCGAGGTCGGCGTCCGGCATCACGACCATGTGGTTCTTGGCGCCGCCGAAGCACTGGGCGCGCTTGCCGCGGGCGGCGGCGGTGGCGTAGAGGTGGGCGGCGACCGGGGTGGAGCCGACGAAGCCGAGGGCCGCGACGCGGGGGTCCTCCAGGAGGGTGTCGACGGCTTCCTTGCCGCCGTTGACGACATTGAGGACGCCGGGCGGCAGGCCGGCCTCCAGGAAGAGTTCGGCGAGCCGCAGCGGGACCGAGGGGGCGCGCTCGGACGGCTTGAGGACGAAGGCGTTTCCGCAGGCGAGGGCGGGGGCGGCCTGCCAGAGCGGGATCATCGCGGGGAAGTTGAAGGGGGTGACTCCGGCGATGACGCCGAGCGGGGAGCGCAGCGAGTGGACGTCGATGCCGGTGCCCGCGTTGTCGGTGAACTCGCCCTTGATCAGGTGCGGGATCCCGGCGGCGAACTCGACGACCTCCAGGCCGCGTTGGAGGTCTCCGTGGGCGTCGGCGACGGTCTTGCCGTGCTCGGACGACAGCAGGGCGGCGAGCGTGTCGCGTTCCTCGTCGACGAGTTGGAGGAAGCGGAGCAGGACGCGGGCGCGCCGCTGCGGGTTCCAGTCGGCCCATTCGCGCTGGGCGTCGGCGGCGTCGGTGACGGCCGCCTCGGTGTCGGCGCGGCCCGCGAGGGGTACGCGGGCCTGCACCGTGCCGGTGTTGGGGTCGTAGACGTCGCCGAAGAGGCCGGAGGTGCCGGCGGTGTGCTTGCCGCCGGTGAAGTGGCCGAGTTCACGGACCATGGGGTGCCTGCTCTCGTCAGGTGGGATCCGGGGAGGGCACGGCGGACCGCCGACGGGGCGCACGGGTGGGTGCGGGGCCGGCGGGCGTCGTGGGACAGCGGACGGGGGCGCCCGTACGGGGGACCGGGCGCGCGAGGGCCGTGCGGCCGGACGCCGGGTACGGGTGCCGCAGTCCTACGAGTGCGGGGTGAGTGGCGCGCGCTCCGCCGGACCACCGGGGCCGTGGGTACAAACCGGTGCCATGCGTGTCTGCTCCATCCTCGTGGAAAACACGGAACGTTCCGCGGCCGGTATCCTGACTCCCGGATCTCCGTGTGCCGCCCGCCTTCCCGACCGCCCCTGGCGGGGCCCGGTCAGTGGCGAGTGGTGACAGCACACTCCCCGGTCACAGTGGCGGGACCGTGCCGGATTCACACCGGCTTCCCTGCACCGCGGACCTTGTGCCACGAACATATAGTTGGACGTCCTAGTAAGTCCACCCCCTCCCCGGGGACTCCCCCGCCCGGCCCGCCGCACTCGCGCGCGCGGATCAACTGCCCTCCTGTACACAGGTGTTGGCCGTCCGGATCGCCGCAGGTGTCCCATGTCACCGTCCGGCATCCGAGCCGTGGTGCCCAAAAGCCGCTCCGGCGCCTACTGTGTGCGGTGCAGCTGGTTCGCCCTGTCCGCCAGGCAGGCGCGTCGCAAGAGGGAACCCGGTGGGAATCCGGGACTGCCCCGCAGCGGTGAGCGGGAACGACCGCCGTCATACGCACTGGGTCCGGCCAGGACCTGGGAAGCGACGGCCAGTAGGAATCCGCCGGAGTTCCGGTGGGTGTGCCCGCGAGTCCGAAGACCTGCCCGTTGCCCGCACGCGACCGATCGCGTGCGGATGTCCCGGTGACCTCGTGGGCGGGTCGGCGTACACAGCAGGCGGAGGACCGCGCTCGTCGCGCGCGGCACACTCCGTCCGGTTTCGTCATCCCTTCGCGTCCGCGTCCCGTCGCCGGGGCTCTCAGGAGTCGTCTCGCGAAGGAGATTTCCGTGACAGCGAAGCCCGCAGCCGCGGCAGCACGGTCCACCGTGCACGGCTACCCCCGCCAGGGTGCGCACCGTGAACTGAAGAAGGCCGTCGAGGGCTACTGGAAGGGCCGGGTCACCGCCGACGCCCTCCGCCGGACCGCACAGGACCTGCGCCGGGCGAACTGGCGCCAGTTGGCCGACGCCGGCATCCACGAGGTGCCCACCGGCGACTTCTCGTACTACGACCATGTGCTGGACACCAGCGTCATGGTCGGTGCCGTCCCCGACCGCCACCGCGCGGCCGTCGACGCCGACGCGCTCGACGGGTACTTCGCCATGGCGCGCGGCAACCAGGACGTGGCGCCGCTGGAAATGACCAAGTGGTTCGACACCAACTACCACTACCTGGTGCCCGAGCTGGGGCCCGGTACGGTCTTCACGGCCGACTCCACCAAGCAGGTCGCGGAGCTGACGGAGGCCCTCGCGCTGGGGCACCGCGCGCGACCCGTGCTGGTCGGCCCGCTCACGTACCTGCTGCTGGCCAAGCCCGCCCCCGGTGTGGCCGCGGACTTCGAGCCGCTCACCCTGCTCGACCGGCTGCTGCCGGTGTACGCGGAGGTGCTCGCCGACCTGCGGGCGGCCGGGGCGCAGTGGGTGCAGCTGGACGAGCCCGCCCTGGTCCAGGACCGCACCCCGGCCGAACTGAACGCCGCTTCGCGCGCCTACCGCGACCTGGGCGGGCTGAGCGACCGGCCGCAGCTCCTGGTCGCGTCGTACTTCGACCGGCTCGGCGACGCGCTCCCCGTGCTGGCCAGGGCCCCGATCGAGGGCCTGGCGATGGACTTCACCGGTCCCGCCGCCGCCAACCTGGACGCGCTGGCCGGCGTCGGCGGGCTGCCGGGCAAGCGGCTGGTCGCGGGCGTCGTCGACGGCCGCAACATCTGGATCAACGACTTCGAGAAGTCGCTGGGTGTCCTCGGCACCCTCCTGGGCCTCGCGGACCGGGTCGACGTCGCCGCCTCCTGCTCGCTGCTGCACGTCCCGCTGGACGCCGCGGCCGAGCGCGACATCAACCGGGAGATCCTGCGCTGGCTGGCCTTCGCCAAGCAGAAGACGACCGAGATCGTCACCCTGGCCAAGGGGCTGACGCAGGGCACCTCCGCGATCACCGCCGAACTCGCCGCCAACCGGGCCGATCTGGCCTCCCGCGCGCACTCCCCCATCACCCGCGACCCGGCGGTGCGCGCCCGGGTGGCGGCCGTCACCGACGCGGACGGCCGCCGCTCGGCCCCGTACGAGGAGCGGGCGCCCGCCCAGCGCGCGCACCTGGGCCTGCCGCTGCTGCCGACCACCACGATCGGTTCGTTCCCGCAGACCGCGGAACTGCGCACGGCCCGCGCCGACCTGCGCGCCGGACGCATCGACGCGGCGGGCTACGAGCAGCGCATCGAGGCCGAGATCCGCGACGTGCTCGCCTTCCAGGAGAAGGCCGGCATCGACGTCCTGGTGCACGGCGAGCCCGAACGCAACGACATGGTGCAGTACTTCGCCGAGCAGCTGACGGGCTATCTCGCCACCCAGCACGGCTGGGTGCAGTCCTACGGCACCCGCTACGTCCGCCCGCCGGTGCTGGCCGGGGACATCTCCCGGCCGGAGCCGATGACGGTGCGCTGGACGTCGTACGCCGGTTCCCTCACCGACCGGCCGGTCAAGGGCATGCTGACCGGCCCGGTCACCATGCTCGCCTGGTCGTTCGTACGGGACGACCAGCCGCTCGGCGACACCGCGCGGCAGGTCGCGCTCGCCCTGCGCGACGAGGTCAACGACCTGGAGGCGGCGGGCACTTCGGTCATCCAGGTCGACGAACCCGCGCTCCGCGAGACCCTGCCGCTGCGCGCCGACGGCCACGGCGCCTATCTGGCGTGGGCGACGGAGTCGTTCCGGCTGAGCACCTCCGGGGTGCGTGCGCGGACCCAGATCCACACGCACATGTGCTACGCCGAGTTCGGTGACATCGTGCAGGCCATCGACGACCTCGACGCCGACGTCATCAGCCTGGAGGCGGCCCGTTCGCACATGCAGGTGGCGCGCGAGCTGGCCGAACACGGTTACCCGCGCGAGGCCGGCCCCGGCGTGTACGACATCCACTCGCCGCGGATCCCCTCCGCCGAGGAGGCGGCGGCCCTGCTGCGCAAGGGACTTGAGGCCATTCCGGCCGACCGGCTGTGGGTCAATCCGGACTGCGGACTGAAGACCCGCGGCTGGCCCGAGACCCGGGCCTCGCTGGAGAACCTGGTGGCGGCGGCCCGCACCGTACGGTCGGAGCTGCCCGAGTCCTGACCCGGGCGGCACACCAGGGCCGGGAGCGGCCACCGCGCGCTCCCGGCCCGCACGCCCGGCGAACGCGCGCTCCCGGCCCGCTCACCCCGCGAAGGCCGGGGCCGGCAGTCCCTGTCCGGCGTCCGGCACGACGAGCAGCGAGCCCGCGTACGGGTGCGGGTCGGCCGGGCCGGTGCGGGCCGTGGTGACGTAGAGGTCGCGCAGGCCGGGGCCGCCGAACGCGCAGGCGGTGGGGCGCGGGACGGGCAGCGGGAGCGTGCGGTCCAGGCGCCCGTCCGGTGTGTAGCGGCGGACCTGGCCGCCATCCCAGAGGGCGACCCAGACACAGCCCTCGGCGTCGACGGCGAGGCCGTCGGGGAAGCCGGCGCCGGCTTCGATCTCGACGAACGGCCGCCGCTCCAGCGGGAGTTGTCCGGACGGCTCGCAGATGTCGATGCGCCGGGTGGGGCTGTCCACGTAGTAGGCGCGCCGGCCGTCCGGGCTCCAGCCGATGCCGTTGCTGACGGTCACCGCGTCGAGGAGCACGGTGGGTCCGGCCGCGCCGGGGCCGATCCTGACGAGGTGGCCGCCGCCGGGTGCCTCGTCGTAGCGCATGGTGCCGGCCCAGAGCGAACCGTCGGGGGCCACCGCCGCGTCGTTGCCGCGCCGGCCGGGCACCGGGTCGTGGTGCAGCCAGCAAAAGGTGCCGTCGGGGCCGTAGGCGCCCACGCCGTCGCGGAGGTTGACGATCAGGCCGCCGCCGCGCCGGGGTTTCGCGGCGCCGACGTGCTGTTCGGTGGCCAGGACGGTGCGGCGGCCGGTGCCGGGGGCGTAGGTGTGGACGCGGGAGCCGAGGATGTCCACCCAGATCAGCCGGTCCCCGGCCGGGTCCCAGGTGGGCCCCTCACCGAGCGCGGCGCGCTCCCGTACGACGATCTCGGCCCGGGGCGGGCGTGCGGCGCTCATCCCTGCCGCCCGCTTCCCCGGTGTCCCAGCCGCACCGACAGGTCCGCGGCGCCCCGGGTGGCCAGTTCGGCGAGTTCCTTCTCCCGCTCCTCGCTCCAGCGGATCACCGGGACCGACACCGACAGGGCTGCGACGACCCGTCCGGTGCGGTCGCGGACGGGGGCGGCGACGCAGCTGACGTCGGGGTTGGACTCGCGGTGCTCGGTGGCCAGGGCGCGCTCCCGGATGCCGGCCAGGGCCGGGTACAGGGCCTGGGGGTCGGTGATGCTGTGCGGGGTCATGCCGGTCAGCGCGCGGCCGTCGACGCGGGCGCGCAGTTCGTCCTCCGGGAGGGAGGCGAGCAGCATCTTGCCCACGGAGGTGCAGTGCGCGGGAAGCTTGCGTCCGGCGGCGGAGACCATGCGGACGGCGTGCGTGGAGTCGACCTTGGCGATGTAGATGACGTCGAGGTCCTCCAGTACGGCGACGTGGACGGTCTCGCCGCAGCTCTCGGCGACCTCCCGGGCCACCCGCTGCCCCTCGGCCGCGAGGTCGAGCTGCTCGGCGTAGCGGCTGCCCAACTGGTGGTTGCGGACGCCCAGTCGGTAGCGTCCGGGCTGTTCGTCGACGGCCACCAGGTAGTTCCGGGCGGCGAGCGTGGTGACGAGTTCGTGCACGGTGGTGCGGGGCAGGCCCAGCTTGCGGGTGATGTCCGGGGCGGACAGCGTGCCGTCGCCCTCCAGGAACAGTTCGAGTATGTCCAGTGCCCTGGTCACGGCGGGAACGTGGCGTCCCATGGGCCTCCCCCTCTTTCACCGGGATGCGCGTTCCGTCCAAGAGGAGCGCGTTCGAAATCACGGTCGACGACCGGTATCACGAACGGAGATTAGCCCGGTGCCGTTCCACGGGCAACGCTCCGGTGCCGGACATCGTTCTGTGCACGACCCATTGACACCCCGGAAAGCCGCTGACTACGGTCACGCCAACATTTCGAACGCATGACGAAATATCGAACAAGAGCGATCCTGCTGAGGAGCAACTGCCGTGCGCATCACGGGAATCACCACCCATGTCGTCGGGACACCCTGGCGGAACCTCACGTACGTCCTCGTGCACACCGACGAGGGCCTGACGGGCGTCGGCGAGACCCGGATGCTCGGCCGCACCGACGCACTGACCGGATACCTCGGCGAGGCCGCCGCCAATCACATCGTCGGCTCCGACCCGTTCAACGTGGAGGACCTGGTCCGGCGGATGAAGTACGGCGACTACGGGCGGGCCGGCGAGATCGTCATGTCGGGCATCGCGGTCGTCGAGATGGCGTGCTGGGACATCAAGGGCAAGGCGCTGGGCGTGCCGGTCTGGCAGCTGCTCGGCGGGAAGGTGACCGACCGCGTCAAGGCGTACGCCAACGGCTGGTACACCACCGAGCGCACCCCGGAGGCGTACCACAAGGCGGCGCAGGCCGTCGTGGAGCGCGGCTACCGGGCCCTGAAGATCGACCCCTTCGGCACCGGGCACTTCGAACTCGACGCCGCTCGGAGCCGCTACGCCGTCTCCCTGATCGAGGCGGTACGGGACGCCGTCGGCCCGGACACCGAACTGATGCTGGAGATGCACGGCCGCTTCAGCCCCGCCACCGCGGTGCGGCTGGCCAGGGAACTGGCCCCGTTCGCGCCGGCCTGGCTGGAGGAGCCGGTCCCGCCGGAGAACCTGAAGGCGCTGGAGAAGGTGGCGGCGAAGGTGGACATGCCGATCGCGACCGGCGAGCGCATCCACGACCGCATCGAGTTCCGCGAACTCTTCGAGTCGCAGGCCGCCGACATCATCCAGCCCGACCTGGGCCACATCGGCGGCATCCTGGAGACCCGCAAGCTGGCCGCGACCGCCGAGACCCACTACCTGATGGTCGCCCCGCACAACGTCGGCGGCTCCGTACTGACCGCGGCCTCCCTCCAGCTCGCCGCCTGCACACCGAACTTCAAGATCCTGGAGCACTTCAACGACTTCGCGGACGCGGAGATCAAGAAGGTCGTGAAGGGAGCCCCGCAGGTCGACCCCGAGACCGGCTGCTTCGAGGTCTCGCACGCCCCGGGCCTCGGCGTGGAGCTGGACGTGGACGCGGCGGCCGAGTTCCCGCAGCAGCAGGCGCGGTTCGACCTGTGGGCCGAGGGCTGGGAGAAGAGGGCCCCGAAGTGAGTGCCCGCGACACCGCACGCTCCGGCGGCCGGGCGGGCCGGGCACTGGTCGTCGACGCGCCGGGACGCCACCGGCTGACGGAGGCCGAACCCGCCGCCCCGGGCCCCGGCGAGGTCCTGGTCCGGGTCGCCGCCGCCGGGATCTGCATGAGCGACCGCGAGCTGTACGACGGCCACCGCGACCCGGGCTTCGTCCGCTACCCGGTGGTGCCGGGGCACGAGTGGTCGGGGACCGTCGTGGCGGCCGGCCCGGGGGTGGACCCGGGGCTGGTCGGCCGCAGGACCGTCGCCGAGGGATTCCGGTCCTGCGGCACGTGCGCGCGCTGCCGGTGCGGGGAGACCAGCCTGTGCGCGGGCGGCTACGCGGAGACCGGGTTCACCGAACCGGGTGCCTTCGCCGACCACCTCACCGTCCCCGCAAGGCTGTTGCACCCGCTGGACGACGACGCGGACCTGCGTGCCGCCGCCCTCCTGGAGCCCGCCGCCGTGGTCGCCGCGGCGGTACGGGCCGCACGGCCGCGCCCCGGCGAGCGGATCGCGGTGGTCGGGGCCGGCACGCTCGGCCTGCTCGCCGTACAGCTCCTCGCCGCCTCCTCGCCGGACGCCCTGACGGTGATCGACCCCCGGACGGAGCGCGGCGAACAGGCGCGTGCCTTCGGCGCGGCACGGACGCTGACCCCGGACGAGGCGGAGTCGGCGCAAGGGCACTTCGACCTCGTGGTGGAGACGGCGGGCGCCCCGACCACCGCCGCCTCCTCCTGCCTGCTGGCCAGGCGGGGCGGACGGGTGGTGCTCACCGGGATGTTCACGCCGGGGGCGCTCGGCATCGACCCGGTGCACCTCTCGCTCAGCCAGCTGGAGATCCGCAGCGTCTTCGGCGCACCGTCCGCCGCCTGGTCGGACGCGGTCCGTGCGTTCGGGCTCGGGCTCCTCGACCCGGCGCCGCTGATCACCCACGAGTTCCCGCTGGAGCGGTTCGCGGAGGCTATCGCGCTGGTGGGCGGGGGCGATCCGAGGACGGGGAAGGTCCTGCTCCGGCCGTAGGGCGTGCGCGGGCCTCCGGGCCGCCCGCCCGCCCCCGGCCGCGTCCTCGCGCCCGCTCACCCGCCGCCCCGCACCCACACACCCGTACAACGTCCGAAATGTCGAACAACTGCACCCCGGGAGCCCCATGTCCCCCGCTTCAACCATGCCCCCCACCACCTCCACGTCCCCCACCACGTCCAAGTCCCCCACCACTTCCGCGTCCCGCGCCCCGACCGCACCCCGTCGTCCGGGCGCCGAGGCCCTGGCCCGCGTCGGCCACCGCTTCCCCGCCGTCGATCCCGCCGACTCCTCCGCGCACGCCTTCCCCGACGGCGGCACCTGGCGCACCGAGATCCCCTCGGTCGAGGGCCCGGAGGCGCTGGCCGTCGTACTGGAGGAGAGCGCGCGGCTCGACGTACCCGTGCACCGGATCAGCCAGGGGTCCGGCGTCTGGATGCTCACCGACACCGAGATCGCCGAGATGGCCGGGGCATGCGCGGCCCGCGACATCGAGCTGTGCCTGTTCACCGGGCCGCGCGGCACCTGGGACATCGGCGGCTCCACCCGGACCGACTCCGGCGGCGCCGGGTTGCGCGCCCGGGGGCACGACGCGCTGGCCGGCTGCGTCGAGGACGCGCTGCGCGCGACGGAACTGGGGGTGCGCTGTCTGCTGGTCGCCGACGAGGGCGTGCTGTGGACCCTGCACCGGATGCGCGTCGCCGGGGTGCTCCCCGCCGACGTCACCTTCAAGCTGTCCGCGCTCACCGGTCCGGTCAATCCGGCCTCGTACGCCGTGTACGAGCAACTGGGCGCGGACTCCCTCAACGTGCCCTCCGACCTGACCCTCGGCCACCTCACCGAGATCCGCCGGGTCAGCCGGGCGCCGATGGACATGTACGTGGAGGCCCCGGACGACCTGGGCGGCTACATCCGGATGTACGAGGCCGCCGAGCTGATCCGGCGCGGCGCCCCGCTGTACCTGAAGTTCGGGCTGAGCCGCTCCCCCGGGATCTACCCGTACGGCGCCCAATTGCGCGACACCGCGCTTGCGTCGGCCCGTGAGCGGGTACGGCGGGGGCGGCTGGTGCTTGATCTGCTGGCCCGGCACGGGGCCGACGGCGGGATGTCGCCGCTGGGTTCACGGCTGCCGGGCGCACTGCGGCGGTTCGCCGCACCGGCCGAGTCGGTCGACGTACCGGAAGGAAAGTGACCTCATGCACCACACCCGCATCCTGAGCAGTGCCGCCCTGGCCGCCCTGCTCGTCGTCTCGCTCACCGCCTGCGGCCAGGAGGCCAGGGGCGGCAGCCGGTACAAGGCGGACACCGGCAAGGGCGGCACCATCGGCCTCGCCATGCCGACCAAGTCCTCCGAGCGGTGGATCGCCGACGGCCAGAACATGGCGGAGCAGTTCCAGAAGGCCGGTTACGAGACCGACCTCCAGTTCGGCGACGACAAGGTCGAGAACCAGATCGCCCAGCTCGAAAACATGATCACCAAGGGGCGCAAGCTGCTGGTGGTCGCCGCGATCGACGGCTCCGCGCTCACCGAGGTCCTCCAGCGCGCGCACGACGCGGGCATCCCGGTGATCAGTTACGACCGGCTGATCCTCGGCACCCCGAACGTCGACTACTACGCCTCCTTCGACAACGAGCGGGTGGGCGAGCTCGAAGGCACGTACATCGTCGACAAGCTCAAGCTGGGCGCCCCGGCGAAGGGCGGTTCGGCCGCGAAGCACATCGAGCTGTTCGCGGGTTCGCCCGACGACAACAACACCAAGTACTTCTGGAACGGCGCCATGAAGGTGCTGAAGCCGTACCTGGCCAGTGGCCAGCTGGTCGTCCGCAGCAAGCAGACCCGGCTCAACCAGGCCACCACCCTGCGCTGGGACGGCGGCACCGCGCAGAAGCGGATGGACGACCTGATCAGCAAGAACTACGGCGACGAGCGGGTGGACGCGGTGCTCTCCCCGTACGACGGCATCTCGATCGGCATCATCTCCGCGCTGAAGAGCGCCGGTTACGGGTCGAAGAGCCAGCCGCTGCCCGTGGTGACCGGACAGGACGCCGAGCTGGCGTCGGTGAAGTCCATCATCGGCGGCGAACAGACACAGACCGTCTTCAAGGACACCCGGAAGCTGGCCGCGCAGGCGGTGGCGATGGGCGACGCCGTACTGAACGGCAAGAAGCCGCAGGTCAACAACACCACCGACTACAACAACGGGAAGAAGACCGTCCCCTCCTACCTCCTGAAGCCGGTGAGCATCGACAAGTCGAACACCCAACTCCTCGTCGACGAGGGGTACTTCACGGCGGGACAGCTCAAGTGACGGCCGCACCCACCGTGCCCGGCACGGCCGGTGCGGCGACCGGCGCCGTGCTGGAGATGCGCTCCATCACCAAGACCTTCCCCGGCGTCACCGCCCTCTCGGAGGTGAACCTGACCGTCCGGCCCGGCGAGATCCACGCGGTCTGCGGCGAGAACGGCGCGGGCAAGTCCACCCTGATGAAGGTGCTGAGCGGGGTCCACCCGCACGGCTCCTACGACGGCGAGGTCCTCTTCGAGGGCCGCCCCGTCGCCTTCCGGGACATCCGGGCCAGCGAGCAGCACGGCATCGTGATCATCCACCAGGAACTGGCGCTCGTCCCCTACCTGTCCATCGCCGAGAACATCTTCCTCGGCAACGAACAGACCGGCGGCAGGCGGGGGTTCATCGACTGGAACGACACCCTGCGCAAGGCGGGCGCCCTGCTCCGGCGGGTCGGACTGCGGGAGAAGCCGCAGACCCCGGTCTCCGACATCGGGGTGGGCAAGCAGCAGCTCGTGGAGATCGCGAAGGCCCTCGCCAAGGAGGTCAGGCTCCTCATCCTCGACGAGCCCACGGCCGCCCTCAACGACGACGACAGCGCGGGGCTCCTCGACCTGATCCTGGAACTGCGCGAGCAGGGCATCGCCTGCATCATCATCTCGCACAAGCTGAACGAGATCCGGCGGATCGCGGACACGGTGACGGTGCTCCGCGACGGCCGCACCATCGAGACCCTGACGGTGCGTCAGTCAGCGGACGCGGAGCCCGAACTGTCCGAGGAACGGATCATCCGCTCGATGGTCGGCCGCGACCTCGACCACCGCTTCCCCGACCGCACCGCCTACACCGGCGCGGACGCGGGCACGACCGCGCTCGCCGTCTCCGGCTGGACCGTCCGCCACCCGGTGGACCACCAGCGCAAGGTCGTCGACAACGTTTCCCTCACCGTCCGGCGGGGCGAGATCGTCGGCATCGCGGGCCTGATGGGCGCGGGCCGCACGGAGCTGGCGATGTCAGTCTTCGGGCGCAGTTACGGCCAGTACGTGTCCGGTACGGTCGAGGTCGGCGGGCGGGAGGCCGACGTCCGCTCCGTACCCGCCGCGATCGGGGCGGGGCTGGCGTACGTCACCGAGGACCGCAAGCAGTACGGCCTCAACCTCATCGACAACATCAACCGCAACATCTCGCTCGCCTCCCTGGCCGGGATGCGGCGGCGCGGTGTGGTCGACGAGCACCACGAACGGCAGGTCGCCGAGCGCTACCGCACCTCCATGAACATCAAGACCCCGACCGTCTTCGAACAGGTCGGGCGGCTCTCCGGCGGCAACCAGCAGAAGGTCGTGCTGAGCCGGTGGATCCACGCCGACCCCGAGGTCCTGATCCTCGACGAGCCGACGCGCGGGATCGACGTCGGCGCTAAGTCCGAGATCTACACGGTGATCGACGAACTCGCCGCCGCGGGCAAGGCGGTGCTCTTCATCTCCTCCGAGCTGCCCGAACTCCTCGGCATGTGCGACCGGATCTACACGATGGCCGAAGGCAGGCTGACCGGTGAGGTCACCCGCGCGGAGGCCACCCAGGAATCGCTGATGCGCCACATGACGACGACCATGACCCGAAGCTGAGGCCTCCCATGACCACCTCCACCACACTCCGCAAGGACTCGCCCGCCGAGCCGCCGCCCGCGCGCCCGGCGGCCCTCACCGCGCTCCTCGACAGCATGCGGTCGAACATGCGCCAGTACGGCATGCTCGTCGCCCTGCTCTTCATCGTCGTCCTCTTCCAGATCTGGACCGACGGGACGCTGCTGCTGCCCAACAACGTCTCCAACCTGATCCAGCAGAACGGCTACATCCTCATACTGGCCATCGGCATGATGATCGTGATCATCGCCGGCCACATCGACCTCTCGGTCGGCTCCCTGGTCGCCTTCGTCGGCGCGATGTCCGCCGTGATGATGGTCAAGCACGACATGCCCTGGGTACCGGCCCTGGTCCTGTCGCTCCTCATCGGCGCGGTCGCGGGTGCCTGGCAGGGCTTCTTCATCGCCTACGTGGGCATCCCGTCGTTCATCGTCACGCTCGCCGGAATGCTGCTCTTCCGCGGTCTGACGCAGATCGTCCTCGAAGGACAGTCCCTCGCCCCGTTCCCCGAGGGCTTCCAGAACATCGCCAAGGGCTTCATCCCGGAGATGGGCCCGTACACCCAGTACCACAACCCCACCCTGCTCCTCGGGCTGCTCGCCCTGGTCGTGCTGATCCTGCGCGAGGTCCGCGACCGCAAGCGGCAGTTGGCGTACGAACTGGAGGTCGTGCCGACCGGGCTGTGGGTCACCAAGTGCGTGGCCATCGCCGCCGCCGTCATCGCGTTCACCCTCACCCTCGCCAGCTTCCACGGCGTGCCCGTCGTCATGCTGATCATGTGCGCGCTGCTGATCGGCCTGGGCTACGTGATGCGCAACGCGGTCGTCGGCCGCCATGTGTACGCGCTCGGCGGCAACAAGGCGGCGGCGAAGCTGTCCGGCGTCAAGGACAAGCGCGTCATCTTCCTCGTCTTCGTCAACATGGGCCTCCTGGCGGCGCTCGCGGGCTGTGTGTACGCGGCCCGGCTGAACGCGGGCACCCCGCAGGCCGGTCTCAACTTCGAACTCGAAGCGATCGCCGCCTCGTTCATCGGCGGCGCGTCCATGAGCGGTGGCGTGGGCACCGTGATGGGCGCCGTGATCGGCGGCCTCGTCCTCGGCGTCCTCAACAACGGCATGTCCCTGGTCGGCATCGGCACCGACTACCAGCAGGTCATCAAGGGCCTGGTGCTGCTGGCCGCGGTCGGCTTCGACATCTGGAACAAGCGCAAGGCGGGCCGCTGACCGCCCGTCAGTTCCCCTCCGCGGGACCGCCACCGCCGCCCCGGCCGACCGGCCGGGGCGCGGTGTCGCCGCGCAGGTGCGCGCCCGGCGTGTGGCCGTAGGCGCGGCGGAAGACATCGATGAACGCGCTCGCGGACGCCCAGCCGCAGCGGTGCGCGACGGCGGTGACCGGGGTGCCCTCGGCCAGCATCCGCAGGGCGTGGAACAGCCGCAGCTGGGTGCGCCACTGGGGGAAGGTCATGCCCAGCTCGCTGCGGAAGAGCCGGCTGAGGGTGCGCTCGCCGGTGTGGGTACGGGAGCCCAGTTCGGCGAGCGTGGCGGGGTCGGCGGGGTCGGCGTGCAGCAGGTCGCAGACGGCGGCCAGACGCGGGTCGGCGGGCGCGGGCAGGTGGACCGGCTGCTGGGGCGAGGCCCTGAGCTGGTCGAGCAGCACGGCCCGCAGCCGCAGCCGCTCGGGAGTCGGCGGGCCGGGGACCCGGGGCGCGCGGGCGGGCCGCGAGGTGCGCGTCCCGTACCGGGCGGCGTCGGTGTAGGCGAGGATCAGCTCGCGCAGGAGCGGGCTCACGGACAGCACGGTGGGGACGGTGAGGCCGAGGGGGTTCTCCTCGACGGGCAGCCCGAGGGTGTGCATGTCGAGGTTCCCGTGGGCGCGGTGGGAGTGGACCGTCCCTGCGGGCACCCACAGGGCGCGGGTCCCGGGCGCGAACCAGGTACCGGCGTCGGTGGTGACGGCGAGGAAGCCGGAGCCGGCGTAGACGATCTGGTGGTCGTCGTGCCGATGCGGATCGATCCGGTCGCCGGAGACGAGGGGCCGGGTGTGGGTGGGCGCATCCGGCATGTACTCGACGGGCGGGACCACGGGGGCACTGGGGGCCGTGGGTGTCGTGGGGTCGGCGACCACGGGCGCGGGGGCGGTGCGGGCGGCGGGGTCCGGGGCCGTGCGCAGGGCGGGGCCGGAGGCGGGTGGCGGTGGTTGGCGGTTCTTCGGCATCGGCTGGCAATTTATCGGAAGCGCGACAGCTGCCGCGACACCCACGATCGGGACGTGTCCATTTCACCTGCCACCGGTGCCCCGCCCACGCCGGATCCCGTCCCCCGCCCGCCCGCTGCCGGTACGCCCGCCCGCGTCTCCCGCGCACCCCTCACCCTTCTCGCGTTCGGCCACGCCTGTGTCGACGTCTACCAGGGTGCGGTCGCCGCCCTGGTGCCGTTCTTCATCGCCGAGCACCACTACACCTATGCCGCCGCCTCCGGCATCGTCCTGGCCGCCTCGCTCCTGTCGTCCGTGGCGCAGCCGCTGTTCGGGGCGCTGACCGACAGGTGGGCGATGCCCTGGCTGCTGCCGGTGGCCACCCTGGTCGGCGGGCTGGGGGTCGCGCTCAGCGGGGTCGGCGGCATCGGCGGCTCCTACCCGCTGACCCTGGTGGTGATCGCGCTGTCCGGGATCGGGGTGGCGGCGTACCACCCGGAGTCCGCGCGCGTCGCCAGGATCGCGAGCCGGGGCAGCCACACCGCGATGGGCTGGTTCTCGCTCGGCGGCAACCTCGGGTTCGCGACCGCCCCGCTGCTGGTGTCCGGTGTCGTCGCGACCGGCGGGCTGCGCGCCTCGCCGCTGCTCGTGGTGCCGGCGCTGGCGGGTGCCGCGCTGTGCGTGGCCGCCGTACGGGCGCTGCGCGGGCCCGCCGGCACGGGGTCGGCGGCCGTGCGCGGGCCCGCCGGGAAGGACGACTGGCCCTCGTTCCTGCGGATGTCCGGTGCCGTCGTCTGCCGGTCGGTCGTCTTCATGGGGCTGAGCGCCTTCGTCGCGCTGTACGCCCACGAGCGCGTCGGCGGCGGTCACACGGGGGAACTCGTCGGAACCGGCGCCCTGTTCACGCTCTACCTCGGCGGCGCGTTCGGGACCGTGTTCGGCGGCAGGCTCGCCACCCGCTTCGGGCGGATCGCGGTGGTCCGCTGGTCGTACGCGCTGACCGTGCCCGCGGTCGCCGGAGTGGTGTTCGTGCCGGGCCCGCTGCTGTACGTGTGCGTGGCGCTGACCTCGGCCGGGCTGTACGTGCCGTTCTCGCTGCACGTCACCCTCGGCCAGGACTATCTGCCGCACCGGGTCGGCACCGCGAGCGGGGTCACGCTCGGGCTGACGGTCAGCGTCGGCGGGCTCGCGAGCCCGCTGATCGGGGCGGTGGCCGACGCGACGTCCCTCCAGGTCGCGCTGGCCCCGCTGATCCTCCTGCCCGCGGTGGGCGGGCTGCTGCTGCGCGGGCTGCGCGAACCGGAGCAGCCCGGAGCGCCGGCCCGGCAGGAGGAGCCGAGCGGGTCCGCGTAGCCCGAGGGGCCGGGAAAGCCCGAGGGGCCCGGGTGCGGTCGCACCCGGGCCCCTGGTGGCCAGCGGGTCCGGAGCCTTCCGGGCCCGCCGTCCGGGTCGGTCAGCTCGGCGCCTCCGCGCCCTTGCGTGCGTAGAACCACCAGGTGACGACCACACAGCTCGCGTAGAAGGCCACGAAGCCCCACATCGCGCTGGTCACCGCGACCGACCCGAACAGCGCCGGGATGAAGAAGAAGCCGTACGCGGCGATGGCGGCGGTGAAGCCGGTGACCGCGCCGGACTCCATCTCGGCCTGCTTCAGCGCCTGGTCGTACTCGGGAGTACCTTCGGTGAGGCCCCTGAGGTGCGTGGTGCGGAAGATGACCGGGATCTGGCGGAAGGTCGAGCCGTTGCCGATGCCGGAGAAGAGGAACGCGCTGAGGAAGCAGAGGAAGAAGCCCCAGAAGGAGCCGTTGTCGCCGCCCGACGGCAGGAAGTTGATGACTCCGACGAGGGAGACGCCCATGCCGACGAAGGACAGGATGGTGACGCGGGCGCCGCCGAGCTTGTCCGCGATCCAGCCGCCCGCCCAGCGGGCGAGCGCGCCGAGGGCCGGTCCCATCCAGGCGTACGTGGCCGCCGAGTACGCGGCGTCGATCGGCGTGAAGGTGGTCTTGATGAGCAGCGGCAGGGCGGCGGCGAAGCCGATGAAGGAGCCGAAGGTACCGACGTACAGCCAGGTCATCACCCAGTTGTGCTTGCGCTTGAAGATGACCTTCTGGCGCGAGAAGGGGGTGGAGGCGACCTTGAGGTTGTTCTGCCCGAACCAGGCGAGGGCCGCGAGCACCACCAGCACCGGGACCCACAGGAACGCGGCGTTCTGGAGGTGGACGGGGGTGCCGTCGGCCTTGTGCTGGGCGGTGCCGATGGCGATCGTCGACCAGGTGATCACGATCGGGGTGAGCAGCTGGACGACGGAGACACCCAGGTTGCCGAGGCCGCCGTTGATGCCGGTCGCGTTGCCCTTCTCGCTCTTCGGGAAGAAGAAGCCGATGTTGGCGAGCGAGGAGGAGAAGTTGGCGCCGCCGATGCCGCAGAGCGCGGCGATGGTGATCAGCACGCCGTACGGGGTGCTGGGGTCCTGGATGGCGATGCCGAGCCAGATCAGCGGGATCACCAGGACGACGGTGGACAGCGCGGTGAAGGTGCGCTGGCCGACCATCGGCCCCCAGAAGGTGTAGAGGATGCGGGCGGTGCCGCCGGTGATGCCGGGGATGGCGGTCAGCCAGAACAACTGGCTCTGGCTGAGCCCGAATCCGACGTCGGTGAGGTTCGTGGCCGTGATCGACCAGACCTGCCAGACGACGAAGGCGACCAGCAGTGCCGGAACGGCGATCCACAGGTTGCGGCGGGCGACCTTGCGGCCGGTGGTGCGCCAGAACGCGGGGTCCTCGGGGCGCCAGTCGGTGATGGTGCGCCCGGGGCGGTACTGTGCCGGGTCGGCGGCCTCGGCCGCGTCGTCACCCGTGCGGGGTGCCTGTGCGAGGGAACTCATGACTGCTTCCTGTGCGTCTGGTGCGTCCGAGGACCGTCGAGGGTCAACTCGTGTACGGGGATGAAGACTTCGGGGTCGTCCAGGCACTGCCCGGTGCGCAGGTCGAAGGCCTGCTTGTGCATCGGGGAGGAGACGACGGTGCGCTCGCCGACGGTGCCCATGATTCCGTCGGCGAGGACGTCGGCCCCGGAGAACGGGTCGCGGTTGCCGACCGCGTACACCTCGCCCGCCGCGTCCCGGAAGACGGCGGCCTGTCCCGCGCCGTCGGGGAGGAAGGCGACCCGGCCGCGGCCGGGCTCCAGGTCCTCGGTGCGCCCGGTGAACTCGCCGAACCGGTCGAGCTTCGCCGGATCGGTGAGGACCGCCTCCCACTCGTCGCGGTAGGCGTCGACATGGCGTTCCATCTGCTCCTCCAGCTCGGCGCAGATGCCGAGCGAGTCCTCGACGAGGACCTTCTTGAGGTTGTCGATGCCGCCGCCACCGTCGGGGCGCTCGATCCACGCGGCGGTGCGCTCCAGGCGCTCGCCGGTGCGCAGGTAGTACATGAGGAACCGGTCGACGAGGGCGAAGAGCTGTGCGCTGTCGAGGTCCTGGGCGAGGAGGTCGGCGTGCCGGGGGTTGGTGCCGCCGTTGCCGCCGACGTACAGGTTCCAGCCGCCCGCGGTGGCGATGACGCCGATGTCCTTGCCGCGGGCCTCGGCGCACTCGCGCAGACAGCCCGAGACGCCGCCCTTGAACTTGTGCGGGGTGCGCAGGCCCCGGTAGCGCAGTTCCAGGTCGACGGCGAGCTGGATGGAGTCGCCCTGGCCGAAGCGGCAGAAGCGGGCGCCGACACAGGACTTGACGGCGCGCAGCGACTTCCCGTACGCCTGACCCGACTCGAAGCCGTGGCCGGACAGCCGGCGCCAGATGTCGGGGAGCTGGTCCTTGCGGGCGCCGAAGAGCCCGATCCGCTGGGCGCCGGTGATCTTGGTGTAGAGGCCGTACGCCTCGGCCACCTGGCCCAGTGCGACGAGCTGGTCGGGGGTGATCTCGCCGCCCGCGACGCGCGGGATGACCGAGTAGGTGCCGTCCTTCTGGATGTTGGCCAGGAAGAGGTCGTTGGTGTCCTGGAGGGAGGCCTGCTCGCCGTCGAGGATGTGGTCGAGGCCGAGGTCGGGGCCGAGGGTGCCGAGCACGTTGGCGACGACCGGCTTGCAGACCGTGCAGCCGTCGCCGCCCGCGCCGTACCGGTCCCGCAGCTCGCTGAAGGAGCGGATCCGCTCGGTGCGTACGAGGCCGTAGATCTCGGAGCGGGTCAGCTCGGGGAAGTGCTCGCACAGGCCGCGCGCTTTCTCCACCCCGGCGGCGTCCAGTACGGCCTGGAGGGTGCCGAGGCAGCCGCCGCAGCCGGTGCCGGCCTTGGTGCAGCGCTTGACGCCGCCGATGTCGGTGACGCCCTCCTCGGTGACGGCGGCCGTGACCCGGCCCTTGGTGACGTTGTGGCAGGAGCAGACCACGGCGTCGTCGGGGAGGGAGTCGGCGCCGGGAAGCTCGGCGCCGCCGCTGTTCGGGACGATGAACGCCTCGGCCGGGCCCGGCAGTTGGCGCCCCGCGTGCGGCTTGAGGGAGCCGTACGCCTCGGCGTCGCCGACCAGGATGCCGCCGAGGAGCTGTCCGTCGGGGCCCAGCAGCAGCTTCTTGTAGACGCCGTCGCGCTCGTCGGAGAAGACCACCGCGACCGCGTCGTCCTCGACGGCGAACGGGTCGCCGAACGAGGCGACGTCCGCACCCATCAGCTTGAGCTTGGTGGAGGTGTCGGCACCGGTGAACTCGGTGCCGCCCTCCCCGGCGAGGGCGTCGGCGACTGCCTCGGCCATCTGGTAGCCGGGCGCGACCAGTCCGTAGACCCGCCCGTCGACGGTCTGCGCGCACTCGCCGATCGCGTAGACGTACGGATCGGAGGTCCGGCAGTGGGCGTCCACGGCGACCCCGCCCCGGTCCCCGACGGCGAGGCCGCACTCGCGGGCGAGCCGGTCCCTGGGCCGTACGCCCGCCGAGAAGACGACCATCTCCGCGTCGATGACCCGCCCGTCGGAGAGCCGCAGTCCGCTGGCGACGCCCGCGTCGTCCCGGACCACCTCGGCGGCGCCGACCCCGGTGTGCACGGCGACACCCATCGACTCGATGGTGGCGCGCAGCGCGGCGGCCCCGCCGTCGTCCACCTGGAGGGGCATCAGGCGCGGAGCGAACTCGACGACGTGGGTGCGCAGTCCCAGGGTCCGCAGGGCACCCGCGGCTTCCAGGCCGAGCAGTCCACCGCCGATGACGACGCCGTCGCGGGCCTTGTCGGCGTACGCGGTGAGGGTCTCGACGTCGTACTGGGTGCGGTAGGTGAAGCAGCCGGTGGCGTCCGCGCCGGGGATGGGCGGGACGAACGGGTAGGAGCCGGTGGCCAGCACCAGGGCGTCGTAGGCGAGGGTCGCGCCGGACGCGGTGGTGACGGTCCTGGCGGTGGTGTCGATGTGCTCGGCCGGGTCGCCCAGCCGGAGGTCGACGCCGTGCGCGGTCAGGAACTCCGGGTCGGAGAGGGAGAGTTCGCCCGTCGAGGTGCCGGTGAACAGCGAGGAGAGATGGACGCGGTCGTAGGCCGGTACGTCCTCCTCGGCGAGGACGACCGCGTGCCAGCCGGGGGAACCGGGCCGGGTGAGGGCGCCGCGTTCGGCGAGCGCCTCCAGCAGCCGGTGACCGACCATGCCGTGGCCGATCACCACCAGGGTCTGCGTCTCGGGGCGCTGCGCCCCGGGGCCCTGGGCCCTGCGTGCGTGCGTCATGTCCGGATCTCCGCTCCGTCACTGCCGTCCGGTACCGTGCCGGACCCTTTCGACGCTAGACGTCCCGGAAGCTCCTGATCTTCGACAAAAGTCCCAGGTCACAGGGGCGACGGTCCCTACTCTTCCGGGTCCTTCGACGGCGGCGCGAAAGGAGCCGCGGGCATAGCGTGAACAGCGACTTTCTCTCTTTCTTCCGCCCTCTCCCCCGGCCCTGGAGGCACGGATGCTGGTCCTCGCCGTACACGGCAGCGCGGTCCCGGCGGCCGCCGCGACGATCCGCAGGCTGGTCCACCGGCTGACGGAGACGACCGGGGTGCGTCCCGCGGTGGGCCACCTCGACGTGCAGCGGCCGTCCCTCGGCGAGGTGCTGGCGGAGCATCCGGGCGCGGTGGTGGTGCCGCTGCTGCTGGGCGACGGCTACCACCGCAGGGTGGACGTGCCGGCCGTGGCGCGGGCGTACGACTGCACGGTCACCGCGGGCCTGTCCGGCGAGCCGGACGTGGCGCTGGCGGTGCACGCCAGGTTGCGCGAGGCGGAGACGCCGCTCGGGGCGTGGGCGGACGCGATCGTGGTGGCGGGGGCGGGGTCCAGCAGGCCCGGCGGGAACGACGGCACGCTCACCGTGGCCGAACAGCTCCGGGACCTGCGGGACGTACCGGTGGTCCCGGCGTACTGCTCGGCGGCGGAGCCGACCGTGCCGGAGGCAGTGGCGGGGCTGCGCGCGGAGGGGCACCGGCGGATCGCGGTCGCCGCGCACCTGCTGGCCCCGGGCCGCTTCACGCTGGCGCTGGCGGAGGGGGTGACGGACGGCGGGGCGTGGACGGTGTCGGCCCCGATCGCCGACCACCCCCGGATCGCCCGGCTGGTGGCGGACCGCTACACGGCGGAATGGGCGCTGCGGGTCGGCAGGGGCAGGCCAGCCGAGGGGGAGACGGATGCCGGAGGCAGTACCGGGGAAGGCGGCGGAGCTGGGTCTGCTCGGCTTCTACGACGAGTTCGCGACGTATGACGGGTGGCCGCTGCCACGCCCCGCCGGCTGGACGGACCCGCAGCCGAACGGCCCTCTCGCGGGCGCGGTGCGCCCGAGCGGCGAACCGGACGAGGACGCGGTCTGGGAACCAGGAGATTCATCACTGTGAGTGATGACACGAACGCGCTTTTCCTGCTTTTCTTGTTCGCATGACCACTCAGCGCAAGCTCCTGACCCTTCTCTCCCGTACCGCCCTGATCGCCGCACTCGCCCTCGCGGCCCCGCTCGCCGCCGCGCCCGCCGGTGCCGCACCGGCCCCTGCCGCCGCCGGTTCCGCTCCCCGGGCCGAGGCACGAACGCCCGCCATCGAGGTCAACCACTTCTTCAAGACATACCGCAAGGCCGTCCAGGGGGTCGGCTCCAGCACCCCGGAGGCGGTCCGCAAGGCGCACCTCACGGCTCAGCTGGACGCCCGCCTCACCGAGTGGGCCGAGCAGAACCACGCCGACCCGGTGTTCCGCGCGCAGAACATCCCCAAGAACTGGAAGGTTCGCAACGTCGGCTCCTCGGCCACCACGGCGACCGTGGTCGTCACCCAGATCTGGGGCGGCAGCCCGGACACCGAGGTCTGGTACACGGTCCGCCTCTCCGACCTGAGGATCACCAACCTCACGGACCCGCCTCTCACCACCCCGCCGCAGGGCTGAACAGGAAGGAGCCGGAACGCCGTAGCCTGCCCCACAGGGGTCGGCCGCGCAGGGGACAGAACCTGCCGACCCCCGGGCTTCGGCCCGACACACCGCACCTCGCCCCGAAGCGCCCCGCCCCGCCCCGCCCCGGCAACTGGTGTCCGCCACTCCCTCCTTCACCCCCGAGGAGCCGCAATTGCCTCCCCCGGAATCCGACGCTCGCGTGCTCGCCTTCGTCGACGACTGTCTCGCCGCCGCGCGGGAGGGGCAGTCGGGCGCCCTGTGGCGGCTCGCGGAACAGGGCCGCCAGCTCGACGCCAACCTGGTGCGGCTCCTTCCCGGCACCTCGGTGGCCCGCCACTCGGAGGGCGTGCTGGACGTGCTGGTCGCCGTGGTGGACGGCGGCGGCCTGCTCGACGACGGCACGGGCAACTCCCGGGAGCTGCGGCCCGGTTGCCTGGTGTGGCTGCCGAAGGGCGCGGCCCGGGGGCTGTCGGCGGGCCCGGCCGGACTGGCGTACCTCTCCGTGCACGTACGGCGCCCGGGGATGAGCGTGGGCGGCCGTCGTGTCGCGGAGGCGGGTACGGCGGTGGGCCCGGCCGCGTCGGCGGCGCAGGCGGAGGGCGGGGAGGCTCCCTGCGCGATGGACCGGGTGTGCCCGGAGTGCGGACGGATGCGGGCGGAGGCGAGCGCGCCGTACTGCAGTTGGTGCGGCGCGCGCCTGGCGCTTCCCGACCCGACCCATCCTCCCACCTTGTAGCGGCGCATCATTCCCCGAACTTCCCCATCATCCCGCCTCTAAGGGAATTTTGGGGAAGGTTAAGCTACCTGCCGACCAGTATCGGCGGACCGGCTCGGGAGCACAGTGCAGCACTTCTACTCGGTCGACCAGGTGGCGGGCCTGCTCGACCTGCACGTCAAGACCGTGCGGGCGTACGTCCGCGAGGGCAGGCTCAGGGCGACCCGGATCGGCAAGCAGTACCGGATCGCCAGGGAGGATCTGGAGGCGTTCACGGGCGCGCCCGTGACACCCGCCTCCGCCTCCCCCGCCGCGGACCGGGCCACCCGGTACGTCGAGGCGTCGAGCATCGTGCAGATCGACGCGATCGGCCCCGACGAGGTGTCCCGGCTGACCAACGCGGTCATGGCGACAGTCGGCGGCCGGCACGGCGGTCAGGGCCGGGCGGGCGGCCGAGGCGGGTCCGGCGGGATCGTCGCGGAACGCCCCGAGGACCGCATCCGGGTCGAGACCGTGTACGACGAGGAGCGGGCCTCGCTCAAGATCATCGTACTGGGCGGCCTGTCCGTCACCGCCGACCTGCTCAAGGTCGTGGACGCCCTGGCCCGTGACCTGCCCGGCACGCCCCGGCATGCGGCGGTACCGCGATGACGGAACTCCCCAGAACCGACCTCCCCATGATCCAACTCCGCGCCGGCAAAGTAACTCTGACGGACCGTCGGACACAGCGCAGCTGGCCGGTCGAGGTGGCTCCGTTCCTGCTCGCGGCGCATCCCGTCACCCGGTCCACGTACGCCCGGATCACCGGGCGGCGGCCGGGCAGCGCGCCCCCCGGTGACCGTCTCCCCGTGGAGGGCGTCTCCTGGGAGGACGCGGTCCGCTTCTGCAACGCCCTGTCCGAGGCGGAGCGGCTGACGCCCGCCTACACGATCGGGACCGACGGAAACGTGGGGGCCGGTACCGGCCCCCACACCCCGCCCCGCTGGGACTCCTCCGCCGACGGCTACCGGCTGCCCACCGAGGCCGAGTGGGAGTACGCCTGCCGCGCGGGCACGACCGGCCCCCGGTACGGGCCGCTCGACGACATCGCCTGGCACCGTGCGAACTCGGACGACCGTCTCCACGAGGTCGGCGGCCGACAGCCCAACGCGTGGGGCCTGCACGACATGCTGGGCAATGTGTGGGAGTGGTGCTGGGACCTCTACGACCCCGAGGTGTACGGCACCTACCGGGTGCTGCGCGGCGGCGGCTGGTTCGACGAACCGTGGAGCTGCCGGGCCTCGGTGCGCCGCCGCAGCCACCCCACGTACCGCATCGACGACGTCGGCTTCCGCGTCGCACGGTCGCCGCGCTGAGCCGGGGGGCGCGCGGAGGTGGTGCGGGCCGGGGCTGTCAGGTGGCCGACAGCTGGGCGTACTGGCCGGGCCGGTAGTCGCCCGCGGGCTGCTGGGTGATGACGTTCAGCCGGTTGAAGGTGTTGAGCATCGCGATCAGGGCGACCAGGGCGGCGAGTTGGTCCTCGTCGTGGTGCTTGGCGGCGTTCGCCCAGACGTCGTCGCCGACGCCACCGGCGCCGTCGGCGATCCGGGTGCCCTGTTCGGCGAGTTCGAGGGCGGCGCGTTCGGCGTCGGTGAAGACGGTGGCCTCGCGCCAGGCGGCGACGAGGTGGAGGCGCACCGGGGTCTCACCGGCGGCGGTGGCCTCCTTGGTGTGCATGTCGAGGCAGCCCGCGCAGCCGTTGATCTGGCTGATGCGGATCTTGACCAGTTCCTGGGTCGCGGCCGGCAGCCCGGAATCGGCGAGGATCCTGCCGACCGAGGTGAAGTGCTTGACGAGCTTGCCGATGAGCGGGCTGCCGAAGAGGTTGAGGCGGGTTTCCACGAGGGGCTCCTCTGCCGTTGTCGTGTGGCGTGCTGACATCTCTGGGACGAGACAGCCCGCGGCCCTGTGACACGACCGGCCGGAACTCAGCGCGTCTGAAGGCGCCCGAGCCTGGGGACGGGGCCAAAACGGCCCTTCTCGTAGTCGACGTACGCCTGGTAGATCTCGGCCTCGCTGTTCATCACGAACGGGCCGCCGGCCACCACCGGTTCGCGCAGCGGCTCGCCCGCGAAGAGCATCACCCGGGTCTGCGCGTCAGTGGACTCGGTGGCCATGGGCAGGACGCTGGGGCCCGCCTCGCCGGTGGCCACCGGATCGCTCCAGGCCGTTTCGCCCTCCTCCACCCTGCGCCCCGCGACCGTGAGGTCGCCGGAGATGACGTGGACGAAGGCCCGGTCCCGGGCGGCGAGCAGCTGGGAGTAATCGGTCTCCGGGTCCAGGGTGATCAGCAGGCCGAGGACGGGGTGCTGGTTCAGGGCGGGGCCCGTGACGCCGCCGGACTCGCCGGAGACGACCTTCACCTGCACGCCGGGCTCGGCGTAGGTGGCGTAGTTCTTGGCGTACAGGTCCTGGTAGCGGGTGCCGGTCATCTTCTTCGCGGCGGGGAGGTTGATCCAGAGCTGGAGCAGGTGCGCGTACTCGTTCTGGTAGGCGAGTTCGCGGTGGATGATGCCGCGTCCCGCCGTCATCCACTGGGTGTCGCCCTCCACGAGGGTGCCCGCGTGGCCGATGTTGTCGCCGTGCTCCAGCACTCCGCCGAGCATGACGGTGACCGTCTCCACGCCGCGGTGCGGGTGCCAGTCGAAGCCGGGGCTGGAGAACCAGTCCTCCGCCATCAGCAGGAACGGGTCGGTCCGCCGGAAGTCGCCGGGCGGGATGACCAGCGCCTTGTTGTCGACCTGACTGTCGGGTCCGACCATGGTGCGCGGCACGACGCGCTCGACGGTACGGACGACGACGGGGTCGGTGTCGAAGGACATGAGCCATCTCCAGGGCCGCGACACGGGGGACCGCCAAGAGACCCTGACCGTCCTTCTCTCCCTGGAAACATGGCACACCACTCCCCACCGCGCATCACGTCACCAGCACGTTTGTGCTGCTGGAGGCGGTAGGGGCCGCACTCGGGGCGCGGGGAGCGTTGGGCCGATGGAGTGCATACGGGGAGGTACGGACAGGGGAACCGGCATCGGCGTCGTCGAGTGGATCGCTACCGGCAAACCGCCGGCCTCCCGCCCTCGCCGCCCTGGAACACCCGCGAGCCCCCGTCGGCGACGCCTCCCTGGGAGCCGTGACCGACGAGACGTACACCTGGGTCTGAGCGGGCCGGCGGCTCCGCCGTGGTTGGGGTCAGGGGTTGTTCAGGTAGGTGAGGACGGCGAGGACCCGGCGGTTGCCGTTCTCGTCGTCGGTGAGGCCCAGTTTGCCGAACAGGGAGGTGGTGTACTTGCTGATGGCGCTCTCGCTGAGGAAGAGGCGGCGGCCGATGGCCTGGTTGGAGAGGCCTTCGGCCATGAGGGCGAGCACGGAGTGTTCGCGTTCGGTGAGGCCGCCGAGGCGGCGCTTGGAGGGGCCGCCGGCGAGCAGTCTGGCGATGACGGCGGGGTCCATGGCGGTGCCGCCCGCCGCGACACGTTCCAGCGCGTCGAGGAACTGGTCGGCGTCGAACACGCTGTCCTTCAGCAGGTAGCCGATGCCGCCCGAGCCGTCCGCCAGGAGTTCGCGGGCGTACAACTGCTCCACGTACTGGGAGAGGATCAGGACCGGCAGCCCCGGCACTTCGCGGCGGGCCTCAAGGGCCGCCCGCAGGCCCTCGTCGGACTGGGTCGGGGGCATCCGGACGTCGATGAGCGAGACGTCCGGCCGCCACCGCAGAAGTGCGTCGAGTGTCTCCGGGCCGGTGGTCGCCGTGGCGACGACCTGGTGTCCGCAGGCTTCGATGAGGCGGACCAGCCCGTCCCGCAGGAGGTAGAGGTCTTCGGCTACGAGGATTCGCATGGCACCGTCATCCTCACACGGGTCGGGCCGCCCACCGGGCTGCTGATGTCCAGGGTGCCGTCGAAGACGGCGAGGCGGCGGCGCAGCCCGGCGAGTCCGCCGCCGGACCCGGCGGCGGGGTTCGCCGGGGCGCCGGTGGAGGTGCCGTCGAGGGCGCCGCCCCGGCCGTTGTCCTCGACCTCGACGGTGATACGGGCGTGGCTCCTGGTGAGGGAGATACGAGCGTGGGTGGCATGCGCGTGCTTCACCGCGTTGGTGAGGAGTTCGGCGGTGCCGAAGTAGAGGGCGGACTCGATGGGTGGGTCGAGGCCGGGGGCGTGGTCCGTCGTGCTGTCGGCGTCGACCGTCGTTTCGAGCGGGCTGTCCAGGGCGAGGGCGCGTACCGCGTCGACCAGGCCCCGGTCGTTGAGGACCGGCGGGTTGATTCCCCGCACCAGGTCGCGGAGTTCGGCCAGTGATCCGGCGGCACCGGCCCGCGCTTCGCGCATCAGCTCCCGCGCCCGCTCGGGGTCGGACGCCATCAGCCGCTCCGCCGTGGCGAGCGAGAGTCCGAGGGCGACCAGGCGTGCCTGTGCGCCGTCGTGCAGATCTCGTTCGATCCGGCGGATCTCCGCGGCCTGCGCGACGGTGGTGTCGGCGCGCTGGGCGGTCAGTTCGGTCACCCGCTCCGCCAGGACCATCGCGGCCGACGGACGCAGAAACCGTACGGCCACCGGCCCGATCACCTTCCAGGCGTACGGGGCGCTGGCCACCGCCACCACCAGTGCGAGCGCCCCGGCGGCTCGTGGCAGCGGCCCTTCCTGCCCCAGTCCGAGGACCGCCGCCGCGATCCCGGCCAACGGCACCGCGGCGACCGCGCCCGCGGTGAACGGGGCCACGGCCGTGAAGCGCAGATCGCGCCAGTTGGCGGGGTCGTGCCTGCGGACGCGCCACTTCTGGTCCATGAGCGCGTCACGGCTGGTGCGTTCGTAGCCGAAGCCGTTCCACCAGTACCCGGTGGACAGTTGTGTCACGGGTCCCGGCTGCCGGTATCCGGCGGGGACTACGGTGCCGGTCCACCGGGCGACCAGGAAGCGGAACATCCGGCACACGGGCCGCGACAGGCCGAGCGTCCCCACGCACACCAGCACCACCGGCATCAGCCACGACCACGGGTTGCCCGCACCCCACCGGATCCCCCACGCCACCGCACCGGTCCACAGTGCCGGGACCGCCATGCTGACGACCACCACCGCGCAGGAACGCACGAACCCCACGCAGACCTCCGCACCCCACCGCCCCAACCGCCGCACGGCCCTCTCCTCCTCCGGTCGCCCCTGTTGCCCTGTTGCTCCACTGCCTCGGTGCTCTGTTGTTCCGACGCCGCGGCCTTCGCCGATCCGGCTCGCTCGTTCAACCACCGATCCGGCTCGCTCGTTCAACTCTGCACCGCACCGGGGCCCGCCTGCGCACACATCGGCCGCGGAGTGGGTCTGGCCCCACCCCCTCGTGGGTCCAGCCGGATACCGGCCGCACGCGGCGATTTCTAGCGTCGAGGCATGGAAACCACACGGAACTTCAGCAAGGCAAAGACCTTCGTCGCGGCCTACGCCGCGCTCGGCACGGCCGTACTCGTGGCGGTCGTGCTCCTACGGGCCACCGGCCACACCGTCACCGCGTTCATGTGGGGCCGCACGGGAGGGGTGCTGGCAAGTGCGGCAGTGCTGTACTGGCTGACCGTCGTCGCCGCACGCGGAGCGCGCTGGGCGTTCGTACGGATTCGGCTCCTCACCGTCGTCATGCCGGCCGCGATCGTCGCCATCGACGTGATCCCCGGGACTCTCCCGACGTGGTTCGTCCTGGTGCAGGGCGTGTGCGCGCTCGCCCTGGTCCCGGCGGCCTTCGTCGTCAACGGGCCGGGACTGCGGACGGCCTTCCCCAAGTCGCGCTGATCCGGCGGCGGCCGGGATCCCGCAGGAGAGAGATCCGTCGAAGGGTGTGAGGCGGTGTCAGAGGGGTTCGCCCGACAGGAGGGGTTCGAAGGCGCGGTACGAGCGGTAGTCCCTGAAGTGGCGGGTGTAGAGGTCGGCGCCGTCGTGGAGGGGGGTGTCGAGGACCTCGTTGACGTCGACGACGTGCAGCAGTCTCCAGGTGATCAGCTCGCCGTCCGCGTTGCGGTAACTGGTCTCCTGCGCCTTGCCGCGAGCGAGTGCCTTGGCGCGGGCCTCCTCCTCGTTGTCCGCGGACAACAAAACGAAGTCCTCGGCATAGAGCGGATCATGACCCTCCGCTTCGGATGTCGCCTCGGTCAGCAGGACGGCGACGTACATCGTCGTTGCCATGTGCACTCCTCCCGTCACGGTCGCTTCGCACCGCGACTACTTCTTGAACCAATTGTCGTCGAGGAGTTCCCAGGCCGTACGGCACGGCTTCTCGCCGCAGTTCTTGCGGGAGTTGGCCGGGATCTCGCCGAGGTCGCCGTCCGCCGGGCGGGCGTCCGCCGGACGGGCGTCCGCGACGTCGAAGCCAACGGCCGGTCCCGGCAGGGGGATCGGGGCCGCCTGGGCAGGGGTGCCGAGGAGGAGCGGGGTACTGGCGGCCAGTGCCGCGACGAATGTCGCGAGGGTCCGGCGCGGGTGTTCGCGCCGCTGGCGGAGGGTCTTCACTTCCTCTCTTTCCTCGGGCGCACCAAGGGATTCCACGGGGTCCCGCCCCTCGCACGGACGGTCACTGAAAGCGTTCACGAGCGGACTGTACGTCACCTGTGGTGCGCAGCACCGGTTCTCCGCCGCGTGTGGTGCGGCACGGGTTCGCCGTCGCGTCCGCCGCGTGCCCGGGGCTTTTCAGCCGCCGAACACGTCCTCCAGGGCGATGTGGTCCGACTCGTCCGCGCCGGAGTCGAGGAACGCGTCGACCGCCGGGGCGGTGTCGAGCCGTGCCTGCCAGGTGCGGACGACCTCGTGGAACGGAGTGAAGGTGTAACTGTGCCGCGAGTCCTCAAGGGCCTTGTCCCAGTCCCGCTCGAAGGCGGGAACCCACCGCGCGGCACGCCGGTCGGCCCGGATCCGGACGAGCAGCCGGGCGGCGGCGGCGGGCTCGGGCACGGAAGGAGGCGCGGCCGCCCGGCACGCACCCGCCCGGACCGTACTCGCGGCGCCGACAGTTCCGGCACGGTCGGTCCCTGCCAGGTCGGTCCCGGCCAGGTCGGTACTCAGCCGGGAATCCCCGTACTCCCCCCAGGGTTCGCCGCGTTCCCCCAGGTCGGCCCGGTCTGCGAAGTCGGCGCGATCGGCGTCCTCGGGGCGTTCCGGCCGTACGCTCATGGGCTCCTCCAGGCGAGTCTGCCTCCACGGTAGCCGTCGCCCCTGCCACGAAGGGGCGCATCCGTGCGCGGAGTTGACGCAACCGCCCCCTTTCCAGCCTCTCTCCGCACCCGCCCGAGTCACACTGGCCACATCAACCCCGCTCCTCCTCCGCCCGCTCCCCCTCCGCCCGCAGCGCCGCCTCCAGTCGCGCGATGTCCGCCGCGTCCTTCGGACGGCGCGGCCTCGACGGGTCCCAGACCGGCATCATCCGCTTGATCTCGATCTGGGCCCGTGGTGCCACGATCGGACAGCTGACGTCCCCGAGCCTCCCGGGTCCCGCGTCCGGGTCGAGCATTCCGGCCGGCCAGGGTTCGCCCTTCCAGGGGCCGCCCGCGACGACGACCCGCCCCTGCGCGTCCCGGTCCACCAGGGTGAAGCTGCTCTCCAGCCCTTCCTTCTCGAAGTCGAGCTGGAGGTCGGGCGGCGGGCCCGGCACCGGCCGGTAGCCGTGCCCCAGCAGCGCATCGGCGAGGAGCGGGGCGTCCTGAACCCGGGCGAACCAGTCGATGTCCCCGTGCGGGCGGGTGACTTCGCCGAGGTGGAAGTCCATCGCCCAGCCGCCGCGCAGCCAGAGCGTGATTCCCCGTCCGTCCGCGATGCGCACGGTTTCCGCGATCTGCCGGAGCTGGTGCTCCTCGCGCGGACCCGGCAGGGGCGCCATCAGTAACCCACCGTGAAGCGTGTGCGGTGGTGCTTGGGGCGCTCAGCCTCGTCGAGCAGGGCGATGGCCATGTCCTCCATGGAGATGGCCGAGTCGCCGTCGGCGTCGACGAGCAGTTCGTCCGTGCCCAGGCGGTACGAGCCGGTGCGCGGGCCGGGTTCGAAGATCGCGGCCGGGCTCACGTACGCCCAGTCGACGTCCGGGCCGGCACTCCGGCACACGTCCAGCTGCTCGTTGCAGGCGAGGGCGATGGGACGCCAGGAGGGCGGGAAGTCCGGCCCGTCGACGACGGTGAGGTCAGCACTGCCGGGGAGGCGCAGGCTGCCCGCGCCGCCGAGCAGCAGCAGCCGTACGCCCGTGCCGGACAGTCCGGTGAACAACGCCCGCGCGGCGGCGGGCAGTTGATACTCCTGCCCTGGTACGGGTCTGGTGGCGCTGATCAGCAGGTCCTGTCCCGCGGCGAGTTCCGCGACGCTCCGGGGGTCGAGTGCGTTTCCGGTACGGCGCCGGGCGCGCGGGTCCAGGGCGGCGAAGCGTGCCGCGTCGCGGGTGACGGCGGTGACGTCGTGGCCCCGGTCGAGGGCTTCGCTGACGATGCGGCTTCCGGCGGCGCCGGTTGCTCCGAGGACGGTGATGCGCATGGTTCTTCTCGTTCCTTTGTGTGACGGACGGAGATGTACGGCGGGGTGTGTGGGGAGGGGTGCGGCAAGGGTGTGGGTCAGGGGCGGCGGGTTCGGCGGTACGTGGGTTCAGTTGGCCGGATACGTGGGTTCAGTTGGCCGGAGCCGCCGCGTCGGACCGCACCGTCCGCGCCGCGCCCGCCGCATCCGGCTGAGCAGCGCCCGCCGCATCCGGCTGAGCAGCGCCCGCCGCATCCGGCGGGGCCTGGGCGCCCGCCGCCGGGCCCGTCGCCACGACTCCTCGGCCGGTTCGCGGCCTGAGCTGGGCGAGTGCCACCGCCGCCAGGGCGAGCAGGGCGCCCACCAGCTGGAGCCCGGTGAGCTGCTGGCCGAGGACCAGCCAGCCGAGCAGGGTGGCGACCAGCGGGCTGAGCAGGCCGAGGAAGGTGACCTCGGTCGGCGAGAGGGCCTTGATGCCGCGGAACCAGAGCGCGTAGGCGACGGCGGCGCCGATCAGCGTCAGATATCCGTACCCGATCAGGTTCTCGCCGGTCAGCGAGGACGGCGGCGGGCCCTCCACGAGGAGTGCCACGGGCACCAGCAGCACACCGCCCGCGACCAGTTGCCACCCGGTGGTGGCGAGCAGCGGCGCAGGGGAGACCCAGCGCTTGCTGAGGACGACGCCGGTCGCCATGACGATCGCGCCGCCGAGCGCCGCGGCCACTCCCAGCGCGTCCAGCCGGGCGTCCGCCCGCAGTACGAGGAGGGCGACTCCGGCGATGCCGGTCACGGCCGCCAGTACGGTGCGCAGGCTGAGCCGCTGGCCGAGCAGCCCCGCCGAGAGGCCCGCCACCAGCAGGGGCTGTACGGAGCCGACGGTGGCGGCGACTCCGCCGGGGAGGCGGTAGGCGGCGACGAAGAGGAGGGCGAAGAAGATGCCGATGTTGAGCGCGCCGAGCACCAGCGACTTCCACCACCAGCTCCCCTTCGGCAGCCGCCTGGTGAGCAGGACGAGGAGCAGCCCCGCCGGGAGCGCGCGCAGGACGCCGGCGAGCAACGGCCGGTCGGCGGGCAGGAGTTCGGTGGTGACGAGGTAGGTGGAGCCCCAGACGGCAGGGGCGAGGGCGGTGAGGAGCACGAGGACGCTTCGATTTCTTAGCACTAAGACAACATATCTCACCACTAAGAGAACCACTAGGGTGTTTCCCATGACGAAGAAGGAAGCAGCGCGGCGGCAGCAGGGCACGGCCCCCGCCACGGGCGCCGGCGACGCCGCCGACCATGTGGACCACGTACTCGCCCAGTGGGCGGAGCAGCGCCCCGACCTGGACGTTTCACCGATGGCGGTGATCGGACGGCTCAAGCGGCTGATCCTGCTCATGGAGCCGGAGATGAAGCGCACCTTCGCCGCGCACGGTCTCGACTCGGCCTCCTTCGACGTGCTGGCGACCCTGCGCCGCAACGGGCCCGGCAACCCCCTCACCCCCGCCGAGCTGATGCGTTCGGCGATGGTCACCTCCGGTGCGGTGACCCAGCGGCTGGACCGCCTCCAGGAGCGCGGCCTGGTGACCCGCACCCCGAGCCCCACCGACGGGCGGGTGGTCCAGGTGGCCCTGACCGGGGCCGGGCTGGAACTGATCGAGTCCGCGCTGCCGGACCACCTGAGCACCGAGCGGCGGCTGCTGGCCGCACTCCCCCCGGCGGAGCTGGAACAGTTCGCCGGTGCGCTGCGGAGCCTGCTGCTGGGCCTGGGCGACGGCCGCTGAACCCACGCCCGCGCCCCGGACCCCCGGCGGCACGGCGGGCACACCCGACCCGATCGGGCACAGGATGTCGGGTGCGGCGCCGGCACCGCCGCCTAGCGTGGTGGGCGCGACGAGGAAGGAAGCGGGACGTGCTGGACAAGCTCAACCAGGCCATGGAGTACATCGAGCAGCACCTCGAAGGAACCGTGGACATCGCCGAGACGGCGCGGATCGCGGCCACTTCGGAGTACCACCTGCGGCGGATGTTCTCCGCGCTGTCGGGGATGCCGCTGTCGGAGTACGTACGGCGCCGACGGCTCACTCTCGCGGGCGCGGAGGTGCTCGCCGGCCCGGACACCCTGCTGGAGATCGCGGTCCGGTACGGCTACGGCTCGGGCGAGGCGTTCGCGCGGGCGTTCCGCGCCATGCACGGGGTCGGTCCGGGCGAGGCGCGGCGCACCCGCGCCGGCCTCGACTCGCAGCCCCGGATGTCCTTCCGGCTCACCATCGAGGGGAACAGCAGCATGCGCTACCGCATCGCGGACAGGCCGGACTTCACCGTCGTCGGCTTCCGGGCCCGGGTGCCGCTGGTGCACTCGGGTCCGAACCGGTCGATCATCGACTTCGTGCGCGGCCTCGACAAACCCGCCCTGGCCGCGCTGGAGAAGCTGGCGGACCAGGAGCCGGACGGCATCCTCTCGGTCTGCGACGACCTGGACCCGAGCCGCGCCGAGGGCACGGAGCTGGACTACTACCAGGGGGTGGTCACCTCGGCCCCCGCACCCGAGGGCACGGTCGCCCTGGCGGTCCCGGCGGGCACCTGGGCGGTCTTCGCCACCTCGGGCCCGGCCCCGGAGGCCGTCCAGGAACTGTGGCGGGACGCCTTCACCCAGTGGTTCCCCTCCAACCCGTACCGCAGCCGGCCGGGCCCGGAGATCCTGCGCACCCGGCTGTCCGCGGACGGCACGCGGGCGGACGCCGAGCTGTGGCTGCCGGTGGAACCGGAACGGTCGAAGTAGCCGCCGCGCGGGGCGGTGACGGGCCTGCGGAACGACGGCCCGCGGCGGGCCCCGGCGGAGGGCCCCGGCGGACGGCTCCTGCCAGAATCCCCTCATGGCCGAGCCGAGCAAGGACCGCGGATATCTGCTGGACAACCGGCAGTCGCAGGCGGGGACCCGCTTCGACGCCCTGGGCGAACTGTTCGACCCGGTGACCTTCCGGCACGTGGACGGGCTCGGGATCACCGCCGGGATGCGCTGCTGGGAGGTCGGGGCCGGCGGCCCCTCGGTGCCGCTCGGGCTGGCCGAGCGGGTCGGCCCAACGGGAGCGGTGGTCGCCACCGACATCGACGTGTCCTGGACCGCGGACATCGCCGGCGGGCAGATCGAGGTGGTGCGCCACGACGTGGCCGCCGACCCGCCGCCGCCCGGGAACTTCGACCTCGTGCACGCCCGGCTGGTCCTGGTGCACGTCACCGACCGCGCGGAGGCGCTGCGCCGGATGGTCCGGGCGCTGCGGCCCGGCGGGCACCTGCTCCTGGAGGACGCGGACCCCGGGCTGCAGCCGCTGCTGTGCCCGGACGAGTCGGGCCCCGAGCAGCGGCTCGCCAACCGGCTGCGGTCCGGCTTCCGCACCCTGATGGCGGGGCGCGGCGCGGACCTCGCCTACGGGCGCACCCTGCCCCGGCTGCTGCGCGAGGCGGGCCTGAAGGACGTACGGGCGGACGCGTACTTCCCGATCACCTCGCCCGCGTGCGCCGTCCTGGAGGCCGCGACCGTACGGCAGATCCGCGGGCTCCTGGTGGCGGAGGGGCTCGCCACCGACGAGGAGATCGACCGCCATCTGGCGAACGTGGCCTCCGGGCGGCTGGACCTGGCCACCGCACCGATGGTCTCCGCGTGGGGCCGCCGCGCCTGACCGGCCACGCTCCCCGGGCGACGCGGAATCGTGTCCGTCGGGGTCGGCGGTCGGCTGGCATTCGTAAATCGAACAGACGTACGCTTCTGGTATGTCTTCCTACGCCTCCCCCTTCCCCGACGACCTCCTGGCCCTCCAGCAGCAGCTTCACGAGGCACAGGCCGACTTCCACACGCTCGCCACCGCCCCGCCCTGGGGCCCCGAGGCCACACCCGTCTTCACCGAGGAACAGGTGGACCAGGTCGAGGAGCTCTGGGAGCGGATCCGCGAGCTGACCATGGCGGTGAACGAGCACCCGTACTGGACGGCCGTGGACACCGGCGGCCCCGGCGGGCGGATCAACCACGCGGGGCGCGGGCTTCGCGTCGTACGGGAGCCGGGCCGGGACGCGGGCGCGGCCTGACCGCCCGGCCACCGGCACCCCCGGCCACCGGCCCGCCCGCTCCCGGCGCCCCTCCCCTCCGTTCCCTTCCGCTTTCTCCCCGCCCCCGCCCTCTTCGCGCGGGCGTTCGCGGGTACACGTACCGCGAAGTGGCGTACAGGGCGAGTCGATGCGGTGGCGGAAAGGGGCAGGACACGATGTCGATGCGGGCGGTCGGCTGGGCGAGGACGTTCCCGATGTCCGGGGGTGTGCGGGAGGGCAGAAGGTGGACGGAGGAGCACCTGGCGCAGTTGCCCTGGTACGAGAGCAGTCCGGACACCGTGGACGCGATCGTCCTCGCGGTGTCCGAGCTGCTCACCAACGCGCACCTGCACGCGCGGAGCGATGCCCAGCTGGTGCTGACCTGGGACAGCAGGTGCGTGCACGTCTCGGTGCACGACGAGGCAGGGCACGGCGGGCGGCCGGTGCGCAGGCCGCGTTCCACCGGGGCGACGTCGGGGCGCGGCATCGCCATCGTCGACGCGCTCGCCGACAGCTGGGAGACGCACGACCAGCAGCACGGGAAGGCGATCACTGCCTGCTTCGTGCCGAAGGTGCCGGGGGAACAGCAGCCGACTCCGTAGCAGCGGCGACCGCACCGGCACTTGCACCAGCACCGGCGCCCGCACCCGCACCCGCACCCGCCGCGAACTCCGCGAGGGCCGCGAAGTCGGCGGGCAGCAGGCCGATGCGCGGGTTGACGTGATGGAGCAGCGCGGGGGCGTCGTGGGTGGTGGCGACGCGGTGGTCGTCGCGGCTGCTCAGTTCGTCGTCGACCCAGGCGAAGGGGCGACCCGCGGCGTGAGCGACGAGCGGGTCGGTCTTCCAGTGGATCCCGTCGGGGCGTTCGACGAGCCGGGCGTCGCCGAAGTCGACGTACGGCAGTTCCGGCAGGCCGAGGACGGGGCCGATCCAGGTGTTCGCCAGGTCCATCCAGGTGGTGGCCCAGCACAGGTCGTAGTCGAGGGCGAGCAGCGCGGGTCCGTGCGCCGGGTCGAGCCACACGCGCAGCGGCTTCTCCCGCGTCAGCCGCACCCCGGGCTCCGCCTCCCGCGGCACGCGCAGGGTGACGTAACCCTCCGGCCGTCTGGTCTGCTTCGCCGCGTACGGGTTGAGCGGTCCGTCCACGTCGAGAAAGAGCAAGGGCCGACTGCTCATGGGATCCCCCGGCTTTCGCACTGACTTCCGACGCCGCCACTGGATCACGTTCCGGCGCCGTACGCAGCTCCTTTTCGCCGCGGCTCCTCTTCGCCGCAGTGCCTTTCCGCGTTCCCCGTACGGAGCCGACGCCCCCTGCCCCGTACGGGCGCCGCTCAGTACGGGGTCGTCCGGCGGGCCACCGACACGCGCAGGCCGTAGCGGGCCCACAGCGCGCGCTGCAGGAAGAGCGTCGCGGTGCCCGCGACCAGCATTCCCGCGAGGTTGACGCCGAGCTGGATCAGGGAGGCGGTCACCTCGTTCCAGTGGCCGAGGGGGACGGCGACCGCCAGGTTGCCCGCCGCGGGCACCGTGGTCACCGAGATGAACACTCCGACCAGGGGCGAGGACTTGCCCGCGGTCATCGACAGGATGCCCGCGACGCCCGCCAGCAGCGCCACGATGAACGACCACCGGTCCGGGTGGATGATGAAGCTGGTCAGCGGCCGGTCACCCAGCATCTCCGGGGTGATCCAGCCCAGCAGCCGGCTCACCGCCGCGCACGCCATGGTGATCAGCACGGCCGCCGTGAAGCCCACGACCAGGGTGCGGACGGCGGCGCCGATCAGGACCGCCCGGCCGGCCAGCACCCCGAAGCAGATCGCCGCCACCGGGCCGAACTCCGGCCCCAGCACCATCGCACCGACTATCAGGATGGGCTGGTCGAGCAGCGCACCGATCGCCGCGATCTGCGTCGCCAGTGCCAGGAACGCAAGGAAGGCCCAGGTCAGCCGGGTCTCGGCGGCGGTGCGCGCGGTCAGCTCGTCCCAGATCACCGCATCGTCGGGATCGCCCGGAGCGGCTTCCTCCGCCTGTTCGGAGGCCGTGGAGATGGAGAGGTCCAACTGTTCGACGGTGATCGCGCCGGTCTCCTTCAGACCGAGTCCGCGCAGGGCCGCCAGTACGCCGTTGGCGCCTTCCCGCGCCACGTCGAACTCGACGAGGTCGCCGGGTGGGTCGTGCGCGGCACCGGCCAGTTTCAGCACGTTGGCGGTGGCGGGGGACTCGGCCGTGATCCGCAGCACCTCGTCCGTACGTCCGGCGGGCGCGATCACTCGTACATGCAGCATGCCGCGCATTCTGCCCCCTGCGGGCCGGGGCACGGCGGACCGCACCCCCGGGCCCGGCCGGGGCAACCGCCCGCCGTGCTCGGTAGGTTGGCCCGCATGAGCGATGCGAGCGGACAGAGCGACCGGATGGACCTCCTCATCGACGAGGAGCTGGTGCGCACCCTGCTGAAGGAGCAGCATCCCGACCTCTCGGGCCTCGGCCTGCGGCTGGTCGACGGCGGCTGGGACAATCAACTGTGGCGGCTGGGCGAGGAGTTGGCGGTACGGCTGCCGCTCACCGGCCGCGCCACCGAACTGCTGCACAAGGAGTACCGCCGGCTGCCCGAGCTGGCCCCGCGCCTCCCGCTGCCGACCCCTGTCCCGCTGCGGATCGGTACGCCCTCCACCGCCTTCCCGAGGCCCTGGACCGTGGCGAGCTGGGTGCCCGGCACTCCCGCCGACTTCGCCCCGGTGAGCGACGGGAGGGGCCCGCACTCGGCCGACACCCTGGCGGAGTTCCTGGGCGCCCTGCACCTGCCCGCCCCCGCCGACGCGCCGCTCAACCCGATGCGGCCCGTCCAGCTCTCCGCCCTGGTGGACCTGTACGGCGACCACGTCACCTCGGCGGCCCCCGCGGAGGTCGCCGACGAGGTGAACCGGGTGTGGGACGAGGCGCTGGCGGCACCCGGCTGGGCCGGGCCGCCGCGCTGGGTGCACGCGGACCTGCACCCGGCGAACGTCGTCACGGCGGACGGCACGCTCACCGGGGTCATCGACTTCGGCGACCTCTGCGCGGGCGACCCCGCGGTGGACCTCGCCTCCGCGTGGGTGCTGCTGCCTTCGGGGGCGTCCGAGCGGTTCTTCACGGCGTACGCCCGTACCGGTGTGCTCGCCGACGCGATGGCCGGCGGACTGGACGCGGCGACCGTCCGCCGCGCCCGCGGATGGGCCGTGCTGCGGGCACTCGCCCTCATCGGCATCGGCCGGGCCGGGGACCTCGGCGAGCCGGGCGGCAAACCGAGCTGGGGCCCCGCGGGCCGGGCCGCCCTCGCCCGCGCGCTGGCCGACCCGGGCCCGGCGGGCATCCTCCGGGCGGTCTAGGTGTACTGACCCGTGAGGTTGGGGACGCGGCTGGCGGGTGGTTGGCCCTTGAGCGCGGTGTGTCCGCGGTGGTGATTGTAGGTGTGCAGCC